>JAMOSB010000012.1 GCA_027068485.1 Sulfurovum sp. | reverse complement strand
AGTGTAGAGGTCGCAACAACGACTACAGAGAGTGAAGTGGTAGCAGATGAGAGCGAGAGTAGTCTCGTAGAGGAGAGCAGTGTCACAATGGATGACAACAGCACCACCGTCGTAGAGACTAACTAACAAGAGGGTAGAGCGTATGTTTGATGAGATACAGTTTGAGAAGATAAACCGATTGCCAAAATATCTCTTTGCGGAGATTAATGATTTGAAGATGAAGCTACGACGAGAGGGAGCGGATATCATAGATTTCTCGATGGGGAACCCTGATGCGTCTACCCCACAGCCTATCATAGATAAGCTCTGTGAGACCGCACAAAAACCCCGTACACATGGCTATAGTGCAAGTAAGGGGATCTACAAGTTGCGTCTAGCGATGACCAACTGGTACAAACGCAAATACAATGTAGAGCTAGACCCCGATAGAGAAGTGGTCGCTACTATGGGGAGTAAGGAGGGGTATGTCCACCTTGTCCAAGCGATCTCCAACCCTGGAGATGTAGCCATCGTCCCCGATCCCACCTACCCTATCCACTCTCAGGCGTTTATCCTTGCGGGTGCCAATGTTGAGAAGATGGAGTTGACTTTTGATGAGCAGACCTTTGAGGTCGATGAGGATAAGTTTTTGGCAGATGTGGAGACACACCTTGACAACTCTATCCCTAAAGCGAAGTTTCTTGTGGTCAACTTCCCACACAATCCGACTACTGCGACGGTTACGCCACAGTTTTATGAGCGTCTTGTCGCCTTAGCTAAGCAGAAACGGTTCTATATCATCTCCGATATCGCCTATGCGGATATCACCTTTGGAGACTACAAGACCCCCTCTATCATGGAGGTCGAGGGGGCTAAAGATGTCGCAGTCGAAGCCTATACACTCTCCAAGTCCTACAATATGGCAGGGTGGAGAGTCGGGTTTATCGTCGGGAACAAGAAGCTGATTGGGGCGTTGCAGAGTATCAAGTCGTGGTTAGATTATGGGATGTTTACTCCGATCCAAGTCGCTGCGACGGTTGCACTCGATGAGCATTACTATGTACCCAATGAGCAGATTATCCCTCGCTATGAGAAGCGTCGTGATGTGATGCTTGAAGCGTTTGGCAATGCAGGCTGGCCTATGGGAACCCCGAGTGCTTCGATGTTTATCTGGGGGAAGATCCCCAAGAGTTGTGAAGCGATGAGGAGTATGGAGTTCTCTAAGCGACTCCTCCAAGAGGCGGGTGTAGCCGTCAGCCCTGGTATAGGGTTTGGAAAGTATGGTGACAACTATGTGCGTATCGCCCTCATCGAAAATGAGAAGCGTATCCGCCAAGCAGCAAAGAGTATCAAGAAGTTTCTTAAGAAGGTAGAAGAGGAGAGTAGATAGTATGGTCAAGATAGGTATTTTGGGTGTAGGGACTGTCGGGACAAGTGTAGCGAAGATTCTCCAAGAGAATGCAGATATTATTGAAGCGAGAGCAGGGAGAAGTATCATCGCCAAGTCAGGTGTGGTTAAAAACCTCTCAAAGAAGCGTGATGTCTCTATCCTCCTCTCTGATAATCCTCTCGATGTGGTCAATGACCCCGAGATCGATATCGTGGTGGAGCTGATGGGGGGTGTAGAAGAGCCGTATCAACTCGTCAAGCAAGCTCTTTCCAATGGCAAAGCGGTCGTCACTGCCAACAAAGCCCTGCTTGCTTATCACCGCTATGAGCTTCAAGAGCTAGCGGGTGATACCCCACTGATGTATGAGGCGAGTACCGCAGGTGGTATCCCGATCATCGGGGCGTTGCGTACGGGACTGAGTGCCAACCATGTGGAGTCGATGCAGGGGATTATGAATGGTACCTGTAACTATATGCTCACCAAGATGATCAATGAGGGGGCACAGTATGATGCGATCCTCAAAGAGGCTCAAGAGCTAGGTTACGCAGAGGCGGATCCTACCTTTGATGTGGGGGGCTTTGATGCGTCACACAAGCTCTTGATCCTTGCGAGTATCGCCTATGGGATTGATGCTAAGCCTGAAGATATCCTTATCGAAGGGATTGAGAACATCACTCAGACCGATGTAGCCTTTGCCAAAGAGTTTGGTTATGAGATCAAGCTTTTGGGTATCGCTAAGAAGGTGGGTGAGGGAGTAGAACTCCGTGTCCATGCGACGATGATACCACAAGAGAGTATGATCGCCAAGGTCGATGGGGTGATGAATGCTGTCACCGTCATCGGAGATAGAGTCGGTGAGACGATGTACTATGGTCCTGGTGCGGGGGGAGATGCGACTGCCTCTGCGGTGATCTCTGATATCGTCGATATCGTACGAGGCAACCACGGTCCGATGCTAGGGTACAAAAAAGGGCTAGAGTCCCGCCTCAAACTCCTCCCCAAAGAGGAGATCGTCACTCAGTACTACCTCCGTCTTGAAGTGGCTGATCAGAGTGGTGTCCTAGCTGAGGTTACCTCGACACTCGGTGAGTTTGGTATCTCTATCGAAGCGATGCTCCAAAAACCCACCGCAGATGAGAGCATCGCCAAACTCCTCTTCACCACACATAAGTGTAAAGAGAGTCAGATGCAAGAGGCGATCACCGCTCTAGGTAGACTCGCTGTGGTACAAGGTGAGATTGCGATGATGCGGATTGAGAAGTAAGCGTTTAGAGAGGGCTAGGAGTAGTCAGTCTACTCCTAGCTTTTTTGATCTTAGTCGTAGGTAATATTTTTATGTTTTAAGTACCCATCTTTATGTGATCCGTTTGGATCGTGATGTGTCCAGTGTACCAATCCTCCTTCTGAATTCCAAACATACTCTCCATAAAATTCAATCGAGTCATTTTTTGCAAGAGTGTCTATTTTTGTAGAGATATCAATATTGTGTGCGATTAGCAAAGTTTGTCCTGATTGTAACTGAAGGATAAAGCGTTGATGCTTATCCCCTGAGGTGTCGTCTGCCAACAGTTTTGTCACCTTACCCTTACCATGTACTTGTATATCTGTCTGTTTATGGTCAAAAGCACTTTTCAAGAGGGCATCATCTGAGCTAAGGGTAGTCGAACCAGGAGGAGGGGTCTGGGTCTTGGTGTTAATGAGATCACACCCATTGAAGCTGAAAATCATAAGGGTGAAGAGAGTAAGAAGTAAGAAGTGTTTCATTGCGTAACCTTTAAGTCTATTCAAATAATGTTTTTGAAATTTTAGTGTAATAATCTTAGTTTAGAGGTATTTGATCCCTAAGACTCTAAGCTCTAGTAAACTTTATAGTACAATATCACCATAAAACACCTTCAAAAAGGAGACGGAAATGGCAAAAGACCACTATTTTGATATTACGGCGAAGCTGGATATGATGGAGATGAAAAATGCGGTGATTATGGCGGAGAAGGAGGTGGCTACACGGTTTGACTTTAAGGGTATCAAAGCGGAGATTACCTTAAACGAACAAGCCAAGACACTCTCACTTAGCTCCTCTACCGATAGCAAAATCGATGCACTCAAAGATATCCTTATCTCTAAGCTTATTAAGCGAAATATCGCAGGGAAGTCACTTGAAGAGGTGAAGACAGAGGGGATTAGTGGGGGGAATACCAAGGTGATCTACCGTATCGTCGATACGATTGACAAAGATGAAGCCAAACAGATCGTCAAAGCGATTAAGGCGATGAAGATCAAAGTGACTCCCTCTATCCAAGGGGATGAGGTACGCGTCTCTGGCAAGAAGATCGATGATCTCCAAGCGGTGATGCAAGAGGTCAAGACCTTGGATCTCAAAGCCCCCTTGGTATTTGGGAACTTCAAGTAGTCATCTACGAGCAGTGTCCACCACCACAGCACCCTGAGTGGGCTTTGGATCGTGGTGAGACAGCTATTTGAAACTGCTCTCCATCCTCACTAAACAAAAACTCATGCTTCTGGCACCACTCCTCATTCATTGTCTTGACCATCGCCATCGCTTCGATAAGGGCATCATCTTTACTCTCAAAACTTTGGTTATTTTCAAACGCTGATTTCTTAAAACATCCGCACGCTTTTTCTATGTTTATTGTGAACATTGGTTATCCTTTGGGTATAATTTGAGTGATAATAACCAAGAAAGATTAATCAGATTCACGATTTAAGCATAATTAGGATAAATTTACTCCCAATTACGATAAAAGGCATACCATGACGACCAAAACCGATACCAAAACGCGACAAGAGATAGAGAGTGTCTGTACCTACTGTGGAGTAGGGTGTGATATCACTGCTGTCGTAGAGTCCAATACCATCACCAAAATTTACGCCCAAAAAGATGGGATTGTCTCAGAGGGTAAGCTCTGTATCAAGGGGAAGTATGGGTATGATTTTGTCGATGCCAAATCGCGTATCCGAGAGCCTCGGGTGCGTCGAAGTTTCTTGGAGAAGAACCCTGCTCTCTATGAGGCGTTTCGCTCTGATCTGGTGGCATTTGATAGTGAGTTTATGTCGTGTAGTGTGGAGACGGCTACGAGTATTGCTAGTCGTAAGCTAGCCGAGATCAAAGCGACTTATGGAGGGGATAGCTTCTGTGCGATTGGGGGAGCGAGAACCTCGTGTGAAGGGGCGTATGCGTTTCAGAAGTTTTGTCGTGAGACGATGGACTCTCCTCATGTAGACAACTGTGCGAGGGTCTGTCACTCTCCTAGTCTCAAAGGGATGAAGTCTACTATCGGAGAGGGAGCAGCAACTAACCCCTACAACGATATCTATGAGACAGAGTTTATGGTGGTGATTGGCTCCAATACCATGGAGGCACACCCCATCATCGCCAACCGTATGGTTGCCGTAGCCAAACAGTACAACAACCTCGCCGTTATAGATGTGCGTGAGACCAAGCTTGCGAAGCTTGCCAAGTACAACTGTATCATCCCCTTTGAAGCCAACCTTCTTATCCTCAATATGATGGCGTATGTGATTATCGATGAGGAGCTATATGATCAGCGGTTTATCGACAACCGTACCAAGGAGTTTGATGCGTTTAAAGCCAAGATTTTGAGTGACCCCTATGCTAATCCTGCGTTTTTGAAGCAGATAGAGGGGTATGAGTATCTCGCCAAGATGGTACCCAATATCGCCCGTGAGTATGCGGTGAAGAAGTCGATGATCTTCTGGGGGCTTGGGGTGACAGAGCATCTCGATGGCTCCTACGCGGTAATGGCGATCACTCACTTGGCACTCATGACGGGTAATATCGGTAAGACAGGAGCAGGGCTGATGCCTCTACGCGGACAGAACAATGTCCAAGGGGCGTGTGATATGGGGTGCCTCCCCTACTATCTCCCTGACTACCAAGATGCCCCTACGGTGGGGTTGATGACACCACAGCTCGTCGATGCGATGGAGGAGGGGCGTATCAAGGCGTTGCTCAATATGGGAGAGGATATCACCCATATCCATCCCCATATCGACAAGATTGCCAAGGCAATGGAGAAGCTGGAGTTCTGTATGGTACAAGAGCTGTTTATGACTGATGTGACGCAGTATGCCGATATCATCATCGGGGTGAAGTCCGCCTATGAGAAGACAGGGGTCTATGTCAATGCGATGCGACGACTCCACCTCTCCCAACCCTTGGTGAAGAGTGATCTGCCTGATGATTGGGAGGTGTTGACACAGATGGCACAGAAGCTAGGTGATGGCGAGAACTTTCACTTTGAGAGTAGTGAAGCGGTCTGGAATGAGGTACGCACCATCGCCCCTAGACGCTTTAGCGGGGCGGACTACTACCGCCTAGAGCGTCACCGTAAGCGGGGGATGCAGTGGCCTATCTACCATGAGGATACACCGATACTTCATCTGCTTGATTTCCGTACTGAGGATGGCTTGGGGCGGTATATCTATCAGCCGTATATGCTGAGAGGGCAGCTGTTGGAGATCGTAGAGCAGCGGTTCTACGATACGACAACAGAGGGCTTCTACCTCACCACAGGGCGTGCCTTGCCCCACTACAACAACGCTGCTCAGACCAAGCAGACGGTGAGACTACTCAAGAAGCATAGTGAAGATACCCTCTATGCCTCAGTAGCCGATGAGGGGCGGTTTGGGGATAGGGTGATCTTGAAGAGTGCCACGGGAGAGAGTGAAGCCCTCAGTGTCGTCTACACCGACAAGCTCAAACCCAAAACCCTCTTCTGTACCTTTCACCACGCCAAGAGCCGTATCAATGCCCTCTTTGGAGATGAGAGTGATGAACTTATCCTCACGGCACGCTTTAAGTCAGTGAAGGTAGAGGTGATTGCTGTGGGTGATGAGGTGGCGTGTAGTTAGAGGTTTGATGACTGAAGAGAGCCAATAGCTGAAATTAAATTCTATACAGGGTATCATTTTCTATCAACAAAAAGTACCAAGAAAGTGACTTAGCTATGAAAAATATCCTACCCAACGAATCCTCAAAACTCTCTAAAATGTGGGGTAAGATCAAAACTATAAAGATAAACCTTTACAATAAAATAATGCTACTATACTAACTTCTCTTTCTAGCCTAGCTAGATGGATGAATAGGTCTTAAATCATCGACACCAACCCATAGAGGAGTTACACTATGTTACAAACTAGACGACGCTTTGGAGAACAGAGTGAAGCCTTGGCGGAGGCTTTTTTGATACAAGAGGGATTTGTGATTAGGGAGCGTAACTTCTTTGCACGCAAGCTAGGGGAGATCGATATTATCGCGACAAAAGAGGGGGTACTCCACTGTGTCGAGGTGAAGAGTGCCCAGCGAGACTCCTTTGATCCGATCTACAACCTCACCCCTGCCAAGCTACGCAAGGTGATCAACTCGGCACACTACTATATGAAATCTCAAGGGTTAGATATGGCATTGAGTATCGATGCGTTGATCGTGCGAGGGGATGAGGTGGAGTTTATTGAGAATATCACAATCTAATGATTGTATCACAAAAGTGTAACAATACGGGGGTAATTGCTCAAATAGCCTCTATTTTAGGCAGTGGATGTGTCTCTTTAAGGTGGAGTTATAGTATAATTTCGCTATTACATTGATAAAGGATTAAATATGGCAAAATATGTAGAACTAACAGCAGAGAACTTTGATGCGACTGTCAACGAAGGTGTTACAATGGTAGACTTCTGGGCTCCATGGTGCGGACCTTGTAGAATGATCGCTCCAGTGATTGAAGAGCTTGCCGCTGATTTTGAGGGTAAAGCAACTATTGCTAAAGTCAATACAGATGAGCAACAAGATTTGGCTGTTAAGTATGGTATCCGTTCTATCCCTGCAATTCTTTTCTTCAAAGATGGTGAAGTGGTAGACCAGATGGTCGGTGCAGCATCTAAAGATGCTTTCGCTGAAAAAATCAACGCACAACTCTAAGTTGTCCGCTAGAGGGGCGTCCCCCCTCTACGCAGTTTCTCTCTAACTCTACCAAATCACCCCCTTACAATTATTAACCAAGTATTTAAAGTGTATAATTTCAGTAATTATTTGTTTAATGATTTAAAGGATTAAAAATGCTAGATTGTGCAATCATTGGTGGAGGACCCGCAGGCTTGACCGCAGGACTCTATGCGACCAGAGGTGGGCTGAAGCGTGTAGTGATGTTCGAGATGGGGATGCCTGGTGGGCAGATTACACAGAGTTCTGAGATAGAGAACTATCCAGGGTTTTATGAGCATGGTAAAACAGGTATGGATTTTATGGATACATGGCAAGAGCAGTGTTTTGCTTTTGGGTTAGTGCATGAGATGAAAAAGGTCATCGGGGTTGCCAAGACGGGTGACCACTTCACCGTGACTTTTGAGGGGGGTGACTCTGTTGAGGCGATGAGTGTCATCGTCGGGACAGGAAGTACCCCCAAACGCACAGGGATCAAAGGGGAGTCTGAGCTATGGGGCAAGGGTGTGAGTACCTGTGCGACTTGTGATGGCTTCTTCTACAAAGGCAAATCCGTCATCGTACTTGGGGGTGGAGATACCGCACTTGAGGAGGCACACTACCTCTCCAATATCTGTGAGAAGGTGATATTGGTTCACCGTAGAGATAGCTTTAGAGCCTCTCCTTCGACCGTGGAGCGTGTAGAGCGAACCGCCAATATTGAGATCATCACCGATACGGTGATTGAGGAGATTGTCGGGGATATGATGGGGGTGACAGGGGTCACACTCAAAAATCTCAAAACAGAAGAGAGCCGACAGCTTGAAGTCCCTGGTGTCTTTATCTTTGCGGGGCATACGGTCAACAATGAAGTCCTCAAAGAGGAGTCAGGTGCATTTATCTGCGAGATGAATGAGTGGGGTCAAGTGGTGGTTGATTTGAGTATGAAGACCTCACTAGAGGGACTCTACGCGGTGGGGGATATGCGTATCCAAGCACCCAAGCAGGTAGTCTCAGCAGCAGGAGATGGTGCGGTTGCCGCACTACAGGTGATTTCATATATTCAAGAGAGGGCATAATATGGCAAAAGTAGGCATCGTAGGGAGTACAGGAAGAATGGGTGAGCATCTCATCCAAAATGTACTAGAGACAGAGGGATTGGAGCTTGCAGGACTTCATGTTTATGATGAGCTAAGCGTGAGTGTACCCCCAGAGGTACTCATCACCAATAGTATGGAGGTACTCCTTAAGGCGTGTGATGTGGTGATTGACTTCTCTGCTCCTGTCGCGACTCAAGCACTCTGTGAAGCAGCACTCAAAAACCCCACCGCACTAGTCATCGCTACGACAGGGTTTACGGAGCATCAACAAAACCTCATGACCGAGGCATCACTGGAGATGCCCGTACTCTACTCCTCCAATATGTCAGCGGGGATTGCACTACTCAAACAGCTTGTAGAGCAGGTCTCTGCGACTCTTGAGGATTTTGATATTGAGATCGTAGAGCAACACCACAAGCATAAAGTCGATGCCCCTTCAGGTACAGCACTCACCCTTGGGGAGTTTGCGGCAAAAGGGCGTGGATTGGATCTTGACGCGGTGCGTGTAAGTGGTCGTGATGGACAGATCGGAGCAAGAACCAAAGATGAGATCGCCGTGATGGCACTGCGTGGAGGGGATATCGTCGGTCGCCATACCGTAGGCTTCTACAATGACGGTGAGTACCTTGAACTCAACCACACTGCAACAAGTCGAGAGACCTTCTCCAAAGGGGCGATTCGAGCAGCAAAGTGGTTGGTATTGCAAGAGAGTGGATTCTACAGTATCAATGACTGTTTGGGTATATAGTATGAGAGTAGTTTATTTACGAGGAGTCTGTTAATGTGTGCAATTGTTGGTGTATTTGGTGCAAGCAATGCGTCTAAGGTCGCATACTATTCGCTCTTTTCGATGCAACACCGTGGGCAGGAGTCTACGGGGATCTCAACGGCTGATGGTGAGCGAATCCACCTGATCAAGAATCGTGGACTAGTCACAGAGGTCTTTAATGAGTCGACCTTTGAGCTTCTCTCTGGGAGCTGTGCGATTGGACACAACCGCTACTCCACCGCAGGGGAGGATTCGGTGCTTGATGCACAGCCTGTCTTTGCGAAGTATAAGCTTGGAGAGATCTCAGTCGCACATAACGGTAACTTGATCAATAAGTATGAGGTGCGTAATGATCTCATCGATAAGGGTGCGATTTTTCAGACGGGGATGGATACTGAAAATATCGTCCATCTCATTGCCAAGTCACAAAAAGATGCCCTTGTAGATCGTATCAAAGATATGCTAACTAAGATAGAGGGGGCATACTGTCTTGCGATACAGAGTCGCTCTAAGATGTTTGTGATTCGTGATCGTTTTGGTATCCGTCCATTGAGCCTTGGTCGGCTCAAAGATGGTGGGTGGATTGTCGCGAGTGAGACCTGTGCCTTGGATCTGGTCGGAGCGACTTTTGTGCGTGATGTTGAGCCTGGTGAGATGCTGATCTTTGAGGAGGGCAAGGAGCCTAAATCTGAGCAGATCTTTGAGCCAGACTACCACCCGTGTGCGTTTGAGTATATCTACTTCGCACGCCCTGACTCTATCATCGATGGTAAAAATGTCTATGAGACACGCCTTCAGATGGGTAAAACCCTTGCCAAAGAGTCCCCCGCTGAGGTGGATTTGGTACTCCCCGTCCCCGATAGTGGAGTGGCAGCTGCCAAGGGGTATGCTGAGGGTCTTGGGGTACCCTTTGAGATGGGTATCGTGCGTAACCACTATGTGGGGCGTACCTTTATCGAGCCAACCCAAGAGATACGCGACCTCAAAGTGAAGCTCAAGCTCTCTCCTGTGAAGCATCTCATTGCAGGTAAACGCATCGTAATTGTGGATGACTCATTGGTGCGAGGGACAACCTCTACACAGATTGTAAAGATGTTGCTTGATGCGGGTGCGACAGAGGTGCATATGCGTATCGCAGCACCTGAGATCAAATACCCGTGTCGGTATGGTATCGATACCCCCACCCAAGCGGAGCTGATCTCTGCGAACTACTCAGTAGATGAGATCGCTCAGAAGATCGGTGCGACCTCATTAGGGTTTATCTCGATAGCAGGACTCAAAGCCTCTCTGGGAGAGGATAGAAACTACTCATTGGTAAGTTTTGATGGGAAGTATTTTGCAGGGGGCAATTACAAAAGCCCTAGCTGTAGTGCGACGCTCTAAGGAGTGTTCACGCCAAGCGGGTGCCTATCGTAGTCACCCTTTAACACACCGTCGTACTACTTTTTCGTACGACTCTCTTTCTCACTAATTCCACTCATACCAAATCGTCTAGCCAACTCCTGCTTGACTCTATCAGGGGAGATATCACGGTATCCTAGCCCCACAAGGGTATGGTAGAGTAGATCGGCACTCTCATAGATCACCTGTTCATCACTCTCTTGCTCTATGGCGACACAGACTTCATCTGCCTCTTCACGGATCTTACTGAGCATAAGGGCTGGATCATCGAGGAGTCTTTTTGTCCATGATTTTTGCTCTTTGGGTGCCTGCTTGCGTTCAAGTATGGTATGGTAGAGTGTATCGACGACACCATATAGCACTGTGGTATCAACCGCTTGCTCTAGGATGGTCTTCTCTTGGATAACAGAGGTAAAAAAACAGCTCTTGCGTCCCGTATGGCATGCGACACCATTCTGTTTGATCTTGAGTACAACGGTATCCCCATCACAATCGAGTAGAAGATCTTCTACCTCTTGGGTGTGGTTAGAGCTTTCACCCTTTTTCCAGATGCGTTGACGACTACGGCTAAAGTAGTGGGCGTAGCCTGTAGAGAGCGTGAGGCGGTACGCCTCCTCATTCATATAGGCAAGCATCAAGACTTCGTTGGTCTGTGCATCCTGTGCAATCGCAGGGATGAGGGGGTTCTTCTCCCAATCTATCTTCATCTTACTGTTGTCCCATCATGCGTTGTTGTTTGCCTTTGGCATCGACCCAGATATTGGGGACAGCACCACCAGGTGTAAGGAAGATCTGAGCATCTCTATTGACTTTGAGTGCTTCATTGAACTGCTTCTGTGTTTTGATCTGTTCGAGTTGGAGGAGGGCAGGGGTGAGTGAATCGGAGATGAGTTTGTTGGCTTTAGCCTGCTCCTCTGCTTCGATACGGATCTTGTCCGCTTGTCCTTGTGCTTCGATACGGTTCTGCTCAGCAACCCCGCGTGCGACCTCTGCAGCCTTCTGGGCGTGTTGTTTGGCTTTCTCTTTCTCCTGCTCTGCGATGGTGACATCTTGCTTAGCAGCTTGTACCTGCTCGATCTTCTCTTTGATCTTTGCAGGTAGTACGATGTTTCGTAGCTCTACAGAGGAGAGGATGACGGGTTGGTTGGCTAGTGCATTGACCTTTTGGGTAACCTTGGTCTGGATCGCCGTTGCGATCTCGTTTCGCATCTCGGGGAGTTGCTCTGCGGTGTACTGTCCTACGACATCACGCACCACTTCACGCACTTTGGAGTTGATGATCTTCTCCTCCCAGCTAGTTCCCCATATCTCGATGGTTGAGGGGGCAGACTCTGGCTTGAGACTATACTGTACCGCAAGGTCGATATTGACTGTGAGACCACGCTTATCGAGTACGGGGATGGCGTTGTTGCGTTTGAGACCCCCCTCAAATCCTCTGTAGCGTTCACCAAGTGCTTGACTGGCATCATCACTATAGGTGATGAGTCGGATACGGGTATTGACAGGGATAATCTTCTGGAAGATAGGGATATAAAAATGGAGTCCTGCGTGAAGAGGCTTGGACTCAAACTTCCCTGTGGTGACCTTGATTCCTACTTCACCAGAGTTGATGATAGCAAAGGGTTTGAGGAGAAAGAGTGCAAACCCTATCGCGATAAGAAGACCTATCACTCCACTCCCTTTGCCCATACCTGAGAGAGGATTCTCTCCGC
The DNA here is from genome assembly GCA_027068485.1 of Sulfurovum sp. Taxonomy (GTDB): domain Bacteria; phylum Campylobacterota; class Campylobacteria; order Campylobacterales; family Sulfurovaceae; genus Sulfurovum. Next base: position 124,840 of record JAMOSB010000012.1, on the reverse strand, counting down.
CCCCTTTGGGGTTGTTTCCATTTCCATTGCCACTCTTGTGCATATTGGGTGTGGGCTTGCGTTTTTTGAAGTAGTCATTCATATCAGCTGGCATAGAGGCTCCTTAGTTAATATAGGTGAGGTGTTGGATATAGTTAGGGTTTTTCCCCGCAACGACATCAAAGTAGGCACTCTGTAGTTTCTCAGTGATCGTTCCACGAGAACCACTCCCGATGATACGCGCATCGACTTCACGCACAGGGGTTACCTCTGCGGCTGTCCCTGTGAGGAAACACTCATCACAGATATAGATCTCTTCACGGCTGATACGACGACGCAGCACCTCAATCCCCATATCAGTGGCAAGGTCTATGATGGTCTGTTGGGTGATAGACTCTAGGGTGTTGTCGCTTGGTGGAGAGATGAGCTTACCCTCACGCACCATAAAGAAACACGCCCCACTCGCCTCAGCGATATATCCTTGGTCATCACGAAGGAGTGCCTCATCATAGCCCGCTTCTACCGCTTCAAACTTCGCCATCTGCGAGTTGAGATAGTTGGCTACGGCTTTGGCTTTACCCATACCTGAGGTATTGGGGGTACGGGTCATGGAGGAGATCTTGAGACGGATACCCTTTTTGAGTCCCTCTTCACCTAGGTAGGCTCCCCACTCCCATGCGGAGATAGAGACCTGTACGGGACACTCTTTATGGTAGAGTCCCATCACGCCATAGCCTAGGTAGACAAGTGGTCTAATGTAGGCACCCTCAAAGAGTTCGTTATCTTGGAGGAGTTTGACCTGTGCGTCATTAAGCTCTTCGACACTGTAGGGGACATTCATCAAGGTCATTTTTGAGGAGTTTAGGAGTCGTTGGGTATGCTCAGTGAGTTTGAAGATCGCACAGCGTCCATCGACTGTTTTGTAGGCTTTTGTGCCTTCGATTGCTCCATTACCATAGTGTAGGGTATGGGTGAGTACATGTACTTTTGCATCATCCCATGGTACCAGTTGTCCGTCCATCCAAATTGTTTTAGCTTTATTCATTATATCTGCTCCATAGCATACGGTTTGGTATGCCAAAATTAATGGGCTATTCTAGCTAATTTGTGGTTAATAGTCGGTTATGTAAATCGCAGGGAAAGCCCAATGAGTCAAGAGAGAATGAGGATGAGGAGAATCTTTTGTACGCCCTATTTTTTAATCAGTGTTGAAACTAACTCAACACTCTCTTCATCATTTTTTATGACTTTTATCTTTTTTCTTGATATATGTCAACTCAATCCATTTTTTAAGCTGTCATAATACCCTATATTTTAAGGCTTTGTTCCTTTCTATGCATTGGGGTTATCTTCATTATTTAATGATAATAGTTATTTATTTTGCTTAAGTAAATAGATGGTACACTCTACGAACAATTTATCTGAGTTGTAAAAAGAGGGAACTAAACGGTGTCTTTAAAAAGACTCATAATTCGAGTAAGATGGTGTGGGTTAGACCACTCCATCTTACTATAAAAAAGGAGAAAAGATGAAATTGAACAGACTTCTAGGATTAGCAGCAGCGACAAGCTTGGCAGCCACTATGGCAATAGCAGGAACATCCTCTATGGATTTTGCACAAAAGTATGAAAAAGAGTGTCAAGGGTGTCACGGCCCTATCCACCAAGGTGGGGTAGGATCAGATCTTAGACCAAAAGCGCTTAAAGCAAAAAGTCATGAGATGTTGGCTGAGACAATTTTAAATGGTAGAGAAAATACTGCAATGCCAGCATGGAATACAACTTTTTCAAAAGATGATGCTGCGGGTATGATCGATTGGTTGATGGACTGGAAAAATACTGTTGAGTTGACATTGGATCTTGATGAGGTTAAAGGGACTTGGACAAAGATGGCTGACCGTGAGGCACTCGCTAAAAAGTATCCAAAACCAACAGAAGTAAAATCTGTACTTGATATCACATTTGCTACAGAGAGAGATGCCTCTTTGGTTGACTTTATCGACTCTACTACAGGTAAAGTATTGTCTCGTCATAAAGCTGGATTTGCAGTACATGTTACGGTAACTAACAAAAAGAACCCAAGATATGCTTACTCAATCTCTCGTTCTGGTAAATTGACAATGTTTGATATCGGAGCACCTGGTCAACCAGCATTGGCTTCTGTTCAAGTAGGTCAAGAGTCAAGAGGTCTTGCAGTCTCTCCAGATGGCAAATATGTAATCGCAGGTAACTACAACCCAGGTGGTGCAGTACTTTGTGATGCGATGACACTTGAGCCACTCAAAGCGTTTGATACAAGCCGTGTTATCGATCCTGATGGACAAATTGGACCATCAAGAGTTGCATCGTTAGCAGATACACCTTATGGACCATACTTCGCAATGGCACTTAAAGATGGTGGACACACTTATATCATTGACTACTCTAAACCAGACTTCCCAATCGTAGGAGATATTCCAAATATTGGTAAAATCCTTCACGATGCGTTCTTGAATGAAGATGAGGGTGAGGATTTTGGTCGTTACTTTATGATCGCTTCACAAGGGTCTGATGTTGTAGGTATCGTTGACTTCAAAGAGAAAAACCTTGCTGCAAAAGTACACACAGGTAAAAAATCTAAGCCACACCCTGGTCAAGGGTCATCTTGGTACTCAAAAGGTCTGAAAAAACAACTTCACGCTACAGTCAGTATGAACATCGGTTCTGTTGTCATCTGGGACTCTAGTTGGAAAGTAGTGAAAAAAGTTCAAACAAATGGTGGTGGTCTCTTTGTTGGTACTGCACACGATACACCATGGATTTGGGCGGATAATGTTCTTGGTAAACCTACTGTTTACAATGAAGTACACTTGATCAACAAAGATACACTTGAGACAGATCGTATTATCAAAGTAGGTAAAACAAAAGGTCAACTCATCGATGCGAAGACGAAAAAAGTCCTCCAAGAGTGGGATGCAACACAGCATGAAAAAGTAGCCGTTAATGAGCAAGCATTTGGTCAAGAGAAAATTATGCCTATGCCAGCAAAACTTGGTGCAGTAGTGAAAAACCCTGTACAACCAAGACTCCTTCATGCTGAGCCTGCAAACCACGGTAAGTGGACAATGATCTCTGAGTGGACAACAGGTAGAATTGGTATCTATGAGTCTAAAACAGGTAAATTTGTGAAGTATATTGAAAACTTGACAACACCTACCTTTACATACTCTGTAGAGCATAGACAACACATCCCTGGAGCATAATCGCTCTTACTCTCGCCTCAACCCCCTTGGGGGAGGGTAATTTATTGAGGAGATTATCGAATCTTTTCAATAAATTATCAAGGTTCTTACACTATGAAACAGCCTCTTTTTATCTGCTTTTTTGCACTTCTACTCTCCGTAACAGCTCTTTTTGGCTCAACTAAGTATCTCGATAACCACTCCTGTAGTGAGTGTCATGAGAAGATCTATGAGGAGTATCAATCCTCTTTTCACGCCAAAGGCTACTTCAACGATAGCTTACACCGTAAAATAGCCGACAAGGTGAGTGATAGACGCTATGAGTGTGCTACTTGTCATATGCCTATGGCAGATAACCTCTCTGATTTGATTAGTGGTAAGGCACGCCCAAATCCTATCAATAAGACCCATACCGATGCGATTAGCTGTTACTTCTGTCATACGATTGCGTATGTAAGAGAGTCCCATCAGTTTAATATCAACACCCAAGCCCGTCAAGCCACCAACTATAAGCCCACACTCTATGGACGACTCAACAAGCCCGATGAGAGTGATAAACACTCCTCTAGCTCCAATCCTATCTACGCACAAAAGGTCTGTATGGGGTGTCACTCTCATAAGCTCAATGAGAGCAATACCACAATCTTCCGAGCGATGGATAAGGGGCAAGATAGTCTCAGTTGTATCAAGTGCCATATGCCTGATGTGGCAGGGGGTGCGGAGAAGATGGATAAGCGAGCCAGAGGACGCCATATCAGCCATAAGTTTTTGGGGATTCATGATAAAGCATTTCGCAAAACAGGTGTAGAACTCAACTGCTCCCTCTCTCCTGCTCACTTGAGTGTCACACTAGAGAACAAGATGAGCCATCCTCTCATCATCCAACCTGCTCGTGTGAAGTTCCTCAAGATCGTCATAGAGCGAAAGGGTCAGCCACTATGGCAGAACTATCAAGCACAACCGAGTGAAGATACTCAGGGGTACTTCGCCTACCACTTCAAGCAAGGGGAGCATCAGGTGATTATCCCCGCAGAGGCGACCTCTCATCGTGTCAATAATCTCGATGCCAATAGCCGTAAAACCTTGGAGTATACAATCCCCGCACTGCAGAAGGGGGATTGTGTGCGTGTGGGACTCTATGTCCGACTTGCCAAGCGGGACTGTGCCAAAGTTGTGGAGCTAGAGAAGTCTCAGCTGAGTGATGACTTGTTGATAAAAGAGATGGTTTTAACGGTAGATTAAGCAGAGCTATTAGCTCCTTTTGAGTACAATGTACCAATTAATTTAAAAGGATTTTGATGAAGTTATTTGGGGCGATGGTACTACTAGGTAGTATCCTTTTTGCAGGGACACCGAGTGCGAGTGAGAAGATTTTTGTAGTAGAGCGTGAGAGTGAGTCGATTGCAGTCATCCACAAGGGATTGACCAAGTCACATATGAAAAATATGCACAATATGAACCACGGGATTATTAAGTTTGATGGGGAGGATGGCTATCTCATCAGCCGTGATGGGTATGTGGTACATTTTGATCCCAAGAGTGAGAAGGTACTCCAAGAGTATAAGACCTCCAAGAGTGCGATTGGATTTGTTATCGGGCAGAACTATGTGGCAGTCGCCAACTATGATGATAAGTCGGTTGATATCCTCACCCGTGATCTCAAACCCATCGATAAGATCGTCACTGGCTCTAAAAATGTAGGGATTAAGATCTACAAAGATATGCTTATCTTTGCTCAGATGGATAGTGATAAAGTCACCGTGCTTAAAGATACCAACTTTAAAAAAGGGAGACCAAAGTTTGAGATCTTCAAAGAGTTTACTGTAGGAAAGATGCCTTTTGATGCGATGATTCAGGAGAACACCTATATCGTTGGGTTTTTTCTGAGTAAATCGTTTGGGGTGGTCGATCTTGATCGTATGACATTCTCTGAGATTAAGGTCACGGCAAAAGAGAATAAACCTGTCCTCAAAGTCCCTCATTTTGGATTTTGGTCATTGAGTGATACGCGTACTTTTATCCCTGCGGTGGGTGATAATGCGGTGATGGTTTATGATAAGGCGTTTAACTTTATTACCAATATTGAGATGCAAGGGTTGCCTGTCTTTACAGCACTCAGTCCAGACAAACGCTACCTAGCAGTGACCTTTTCAGGCAAAGATTTTCCAACCATTCAGATCGTTGATACCCAAACACTGAAGATTATCCAGGCCTTTACCTTCAAAGGGAAGGTGCTTCATGTGCGTTGGTCAAATGTCGATCACTACCTCTATGTCTCGGTCAATGATGCCAACCAAGTCAATGTGATCAATACCGATGAGTGGTTTTTAGAGCGAGAGATTTTTCAGCTCAAAGCTCCTTCAGGGATCTTTATCTATGAGATGAAAGTAGAGTAGGGTTAGAGAGGATACTTAGCCCCTAGAGGGCTAGGCTAGAAGTCGTTGAGGTCGATACTTGATTTGGCATAGTTGGAGACATTACTCTCAAAGAAGTTACTCTTGACCTCATTCATCTCAAGGTGTTTGGTAACAAGCTTCTGAAGATAGGTCTTATCTCCTGCTTGGAAGATCGGTTTGAGTCCGATACTCGTTAGACGGCTATTGGCGTAGTTGTAGACTGTCTGCTCCATCAGCTCAGGGGTCACTCCCATGATAGGAAACTGATCAAGAAGATATTTCCCATACTCTAGCTCTATCTGTACCGCATCCTCTATCATCGTATAGGCACTATCAATCGTACTGGTTTGGATCTTGTTCTCTTTTTGGATCGTCTTGAAGATATTGGCAAAGAGTGGGAGGTGGGTGTTGAGTTCATCGCGTGCGATAAACTTGATCATATCTCTCGCCCCTGGTACCTTATCGCCAAGGAGGTAGATATAGGAGAAGCCTAGCAAGAAGTAGATCCCCTCTAGGTTGACACTCGCCATTGCTGAGAGGAGCATCTTATCGGAGGAGTTCCCATCGATATAGCGGGCAAACTGTTCGGCTATTTTTTGGTTCTTTTGGTTGAGCATCTCATCATACTTGTAGAGGTTGAATACCTCTTCAGAGTTGCCACACGCATCAAGTAGTACCGCGTAGCTCTTAGAGTGGTTGACCTCCTGCATCATCTGTAGGGTGATGGTCGACTTGACAAGGCGGTTGGTCGCAAGTCGCCTAAAGTCGCTGAGATACTCCTCTTGGGCAGAGTCATTGAAGCTCAGTTGTGCAAAAGTCATTTTGTAGATAGACTGCTCATTGGGGGAGAGTTTGTCGAAGTTCTTCTTCTCACTACTAGTGTTGACCTCAGAGGGGAACCAAGTATTGGCATTCATCAAATCATAGATATTGCTATCCCAGCGGTATTTGGAGCGGTTGAAGTCTACAAATCCTGTAGGATTGCCTCCAAAGAGTTTCTCATCAAGTATCTCATCGCCGTGGGGGTTGTAGTAGTGTTTGACATCCATGGGGGCTCCCTCCTAAATTAAGAGGGGCATTATACCAAAATTTGGTATAATCCACTTTTTAAGGAGTAGCCACGAGATGAAGTTAGAGAAGAGAACCCGCATTTTTATCAACGGTTTTGGGCGGATTGGTCGCTGTGCTGCCCGTATTATCTTAGAGGATCAACGCATTGAACTTGTAGGTATCAATGATATCTATAGCCATGAGCAGATGGCGTATCTCTTGAAGTATGACTCAATTTATGGGAAGTTAGCGAAGCAGATTGAGCTATCGGGTAAGCATCTTCTCATCGGGGAGCAACGGATTGCACTCTTTAGTGAAGCGGATCCTCACGCACTGGCTATCGAACCCTTAGCAGTGGATGTGGTACTCCAGTGTAGTGGGGTGTTTTTGACGACACAGAGTAGTGAAGTTTTCCTCCAAAAGGGGGTCAAGCGGGTACTACTCTCTGCCCCTGCGAGTGATGAGACTCCGACCTATATCTTTGGGGTCAACCATCAACACTACGCCAATGAAGCGATTATCTCCACCTCTAGTTGCTCTGCAACAGCAATTGTACCGATCTTTCAGATGGTAGAGCAAGTGTTTGGGATCAAGGGGGCGACGATGAGTATGTACCATAGCTACACCAGCTACCAAAACCTCCTCGATGGCAAACACTACTCGAGTGACATCCGACGCACCCGCTCTGCCACCCAAAATATCATCCCGCTTCTCAGTAGTGCTGCCAAGGCAACAGCACGCTTCTTTCCGCATCTGGAGGGGAGGCTCTCTGCGAAGAGTATCCGTATCCCTATTGCGAGTACGACGCTCTATGCACTGACCCTCCAGCTTGCGACCACTCCTACCCAAACCCAAGTGAATGAGCGTCTGCGTCGTAGGGTTGAGGTGGACTATCAGGGGGTTCTTGATACGACGACACAGCTCTATGACTCCTCCTGCTACACCCACAATCCACACAGTGCTACCCTTATCCTCCCTCAGACTCAACTGAGTGGCGATCTTCTTCAGCTTTGGGCATGGCAAGACAATGAGTATGGCTATGTCAAACGCCTAATCGATATGGTAGGAGTGGTTACGGGGGTGTAGTTGTGACACTCCGACACCACCCAAAGAAAAAACAAAGATTTTTTCGATATAATATGCCTCCAAAAATTTATAGTGTTTCACACTAGATAAAAGTGCTTTGAGAGAAGTTTTTTTATGTGGTGTAAGAACCCAGATTCAAGAGAGCGATCTCAATTCAAACTAACTAACCAGAAAGGAAACGATTTGCCTACAATTAACCAATTGATTCGTAAAGAGCGTAAAAAGCAAGTGAAAAAATCAAAATCACCTGCACTTGTAAAATGTCCTCAGAGAAGAGGAGTCTGTACTAGAGTATATACTACAACACCAAAGAAACCTAACTCAGCTTTAAGAAAAGTTGCAAAAGTTAGATTGACTTCAGGATTTGAAGTAATCTCATACATCGGTGGAGAGGGTCACAACCTTCAAGAGCACTCAATCGTACTTGTAAGAGGCGGGAGAATTAAAGATTTACCTGGTGTAAAATATCACATTGTTCGTGGTGCATTGGATGCTTCAGGTGTTCAAGGTAGAACAGTTGCTAGATCTAAATACGGTACTAAAAAACCTAAAAAATAGTCCTCGGACGCGTAGAGGGTTTGTGTCGTAAGTTTTGTCTAGTTGCTAGACATCAAACAGGTATTGTCATCGAGCCGTAGGGGTTCACCTTAGGGGACAAGACTTGAGTAAATTATTAACAATTGAAGAGGAATAATTATGAGAAGAAGAAAAGCACCCGTCAGACCGGTCCTTCCAGATCCTGTCTATGGATCAAAAGTATTAACAAAGTTCATCAATGCAGTTATGCTTGATGGTAAAAAAAGTGTTGCTCAAAGAGTAATGTACGATGCGTTAGAGAGAATTGAATCAAAATCTGGTGAAAAAGGTATTGAAGTATTCAACAAAGCGATGGATAATGTCAAGCCTGTTATGGAAGTAAAATCAAGAAGAGTCGGTGGAGCAACTTACCAAGTGCCAATCGAAGTTAGACCTGTAAGACAACAATCTATGGGTATTAGATGGATTGTTGAGGCAGCAAGAAAAAGAAATGAAAGAACAATGATGGAGCGTTTGAGTAATGAACTTATGGACGCTGCAACTGAAAAAGGGTCTGCTTTCAAGAAGAAAGAGGATACTTATAAAATGGCTGAAGCGAACAAAGCGTTTGCTCACTATAGATGGTAAGGAACTAAGTTATGGCAAGAACGCACAAACTTAACGATGTAAGAAACATCGGTATCGCTGCACACATCGATGCAGGGAAAACAACAACAACAGAGAGAATCCTCTTCTATACGGGTGTAGAGCATAAGATTGGTGAAGTTCACGATGGTGCTGCGACTATGGACTGGATGGAGCAGGAGCAAGAGAGAGGTATTACCATTACCTCTGCTGCGACAACTTGTGAGTGGTCTGGTAAGCAGATTAACATTATCGACACTCCAGGTCACGTCGACTTCACAATTGAAGTTGAGCGTTCTATGAGAGTACTTGATGGTGCTGTTTCTGTATTCTGTGCTGTTGGTGGGGTTCAACCACAATCAGAGACAGTCTGGAGACAGAGAAACCGTTATGGTGTACCTTCAATTGTATTTGTTAACAAATATGATAGAACAGGATCTGACTTCTACGAAGTTGAGAGACAGATTAAAGAGAGACTTAAAGGGAATCCAGTACCTATCCAACTTCCAATTGGTGCAGAAGAGAACTTCCAAGGGGTTGTTGATCTCGTTAAGATGAAAGCGATCGTTTGGGATCAAGATGCGGCAATGGGTTCAAACTACCATGTCGAAGAGATTTCAGAAGAGATGATGGAGTTGGCTGAAGAGTACCGTGAGAAGTTGATTGAAGAGATCTCTTCTGTTGATGGTAACGAAGAGCTTATGGAAAAATATATGGAAGGTGAAGAGCTTACAGAAGATGAGATTATGGCAGGGATTAAAGCTGCGACAATCAATATGCACATCGTTCCGATGACTGTAGGATCTGCGTTTAAAAACAAAGGGGTACAGACACTTCTTGATGCTGTTGTCAACTACCTCCCATCACCAGTTGAAGCCCCTGCGATTAAGGGTACAGAGATGGATGATGAAGATGCTGAAGTAACCGTTGAGTCTACTGATGAGGGTGCATTTGCCTCATTGGCATTTAAGATTATGACTGACCCATTTGTAGGGCAGTTGACCTTTATTCGTGTCTACCGTGGTTCACTAGAGTCAGGTTCATATGTCCTCAACTCAACTAAAAATAAAAAAGAGCGTATCGGTCGTATTATGAAGATGCACGCAATCAAACGAGAAGAGGTCAAAGAGATCTATGCTGGTGAAATTGGTGCGGTTGTTGGTCTTAAAAATACCACAACAGGAGATACTCTCTGTTCTGATAAAGACAAAGTTGTACTTGAGAGAATGGACTTCCCAGATCCCGTCATCTCTGTAGCTGTTGAGCCTAAGACAAAAGCCGATCAAGAGAAGATGGGACTTGCCCTTGGTAAACTCGCAGCAGAAGATCCATCATTCCGTGTAGCAACAGATGAAGAGTCTGGTCAAACTATTATCTCTGGAATGGGTGAGCTTCACCTTGAGATCTTGGTAGACAGAATGAAGAGAGAGTTCAAAGTTGAAGCGGAAGTTGGTGCACCACAAGTTGCCTACCGTGAGACAATCAGAACCGCTGTCAAAAAAGAGTACAAGTACGCTAAGCAGTCTGGTGGTCGTGGACAGTTTGGTCATGTCTACCTTCACATTGAGCCACAAGAGCCAGGATTTGGTTATGAGTTTGTTGATGCCGTTAAAGGTGGGGTGATTCCAAAAGAGTTTATCCAACCAGTCAACAAAGGGGTTCAAGAGGCGATGGCTAGAGGTATCCAAGCAGGTTATCCTGTAGAAGATGTCAAAGTTACCGTTTATGATGGTTCTTACCACGATGTCGACTCCTCTGAGATGGCGTTTAAACTTGCTGGTTCTATGGGATTCAGAGATGGTTGTAGAGAAGCAAACCCTGTTATCCTTGAGCCAATGATGAAAGTCGAAGTAGAGACTCCTGAAGACTATATGGGTGATGTCATTGGTGATGTCGCTAAGCGAAGAGGACAAGTCTCTGGTATGGATGATAGAGCAGGTAACAAAATCGTTAACGCATTCGTACCACTCTCTGAGATGTTTGGTTACTCAACAGACCTTCGTTCGATGACACAAGGTCGTGCAACATACGCAATGGAATTTGATCACTATGAAGAGGTTCCTGCCAATGTAGCAAAAGAGATCATCGAAAAGAGAAATAGCTAATCTTCCGATTGGTTTAGTGTAGAGGGCTTAGGCTCTCTATGCACTCCCCCTTTAGACTCCTCCCCTTTTTTTCACCTACTTTTTAGTACAAAAATGATATTGTAACGCCCCAATATACTATCAACTAAGGCACTTATGATCTCTCTTACTGCTTCTATTTTTGGTTGGATATACTGAGAAGTACCAAGATGAATAGCAAACCCTTAGCGATATCTCTACCCCCAGTCTATCTCGAAAACCATCAACGCCCCGCTATGATCACTTCCGAGGGGAAGAGGTGATACTGTGAGAAGATTTAAATAGTTTTTGGATATAATTCTCGCAATTATGCCGTCGTCACGATGGCGATTGCAAGGATAGATATGCTACTTTTTACCCCCGGACCAACCCCCGTACCAGAGTCAGTTAGATTGGCGATGGCAACCCCGACACTCCACCACCGTACTCCCGAGTTTGAGGAGATTTTTGCACAGACGCGAACCATGCTCTTTAGACTCTTTGCGACCGATGAGGTGGTGATGCTCGCCTCCACAGGAACAGGTGCGATGGAAGCTGCTGTACGCAACCTCTGTCACCATACGCTTTTGAGTATCAACTCAGGGAAGTTTGGTGAACGATTTGGGAAGATCGCGAAGGCGAGTGGACTACAGAGTGTAGAGCTCAAAAATGAGTGGGATACCCCTGTGAGTGTTGAATCGGTCATTGAAGCGGTCAATGCCAACAGTGATATCGATGCGATAGCCATTCAGATCTCAGAGTCTGCGGGTGGATTGCGTCACCCTGTAGAGGAGATTGCAGCAGCTGTCAAGCAGATCAATCCTAAGATTATGATCATCGCAGATGGGATCACTGCGGTGGGTGTAGAGCGTATCGATGTGCGCCATATCGACTGTCTGATTGCAGGGAGTCAAAAGGCGTTGATGCTCCCTCCAGGGCTAGCGATACTCGGACTTAGCACGGGTGCGATCGAGAAGATGGGAGAGGGGGTAGGCTACTATCTCAATCTCGCCTCTGAGGTGAAAAAACAGCGACAAAACACCACAGCTTATACGGCAGTGACGACCCTTATTATCGGGCTTCGTGCTGTGTTAGAGGAGATTGAGGCGTATGAGAATGGAGCGGGACTCTCCAAGCTCTTCTGTGATACCGCACGCCGTGCCAAGGCGACGCGTTTTGCCCTTGAAGCGATCGGGTTACACTCCTATCCTGCTACGCCTGCACGCTCAATGACGACGATCGATGATGTGGATGCTTCTGCGATTCGTACCCTACTCAAAACAGAGTTTGGAGTCAATGTCGCAGGGGGACAAGATCACCTCAAAGGGAAGATCTTCCGTATCAATCAGATGGGGCTTATCGAACCCTATGAGATGGTATGGGTTGTCAATGCCGTAGAGCTTGCCTTAGCGAAGCTAGGGCGTAGGGCGTTTGATGGAACCGCGAGTCGTGTCTTTACGCAAGAGTATTTTAAAACTGTATTAAAAGAAGCACAATCATGATATTTGAACATGAGATCCCTAGTGGATCAAAGCTCTACTTTGGAGAGAGTGCAAGGGTCAAGCGAGAGATGGAGTTTGTCTCTGCAGAGCTATTGGAGAACCTTGGATTTGCAGAGATTGTAACACCGCTCTTCTCCTACCATCAGCATGACTCCTTTGAGGATAAAAAACCCTTGGTGCGTCTCAATGATACGCAAAATCATGAGGTGACACTACGGGCAGACTCGACCGCAGATGTGGTGCGTATCGTCACCAAGCGACTAGGACGCACGAGTAGTGCCAAGAAGTGGTTCTATATCCAACCCACTGTCACCTTTCCAACCCAAGAGCAGTATCAGATTGGTGCGGAGATTATTGGGGGGCGTTTTGAGGAGGGGGTCAACACTGCGATGATGCTTCTTGAGGAGATGGAGCTAAGCCCTGTGATACAGATCGCCAATATCCGTATCCCCCATCTGCTCAATGAGAAGTATGGACTCTCCTTGGAGGTACTCAAATCGATGCATATGGAGCAGATACTCGATGCCGACCTCCCTTGGATAGAGCAACTCGCACGCCTTCATAGTGTCGAGGAGCTAGAGGATCTCAGTGCGTTTCCAGTTGATATCAGAGCAGAGTTGGAGCGGATCAAAGTCGCTAGTGAGAAGGTGAAGTATGAGAAGGTGGTGCTCTCACCACTCTTCTATGCCAATATGCGGTACTATGACTCCTTGACCTTTCGGGTCTTTGAGGGCAATAGTCTCTTGGCAAAAGGTGGAATCTATAGTGTAGAGGGAGTAGAGGCAACAGGGTTTGCACTCTATACCGATGCGTGTATCAGTATGAAAATGAATAAGAGGATAGGGTAGATATGAGTAGAGCAGATTTGATAGTAGGTCTCCAGTGGGGAGATGAAGGAAAAGGGAAGATTGTCGACCATATGGCACAGTCACAAGAGTATGTATGTCGTTTTGCTGGGGGACACAACGCAGGACACACCATTGTCATCGGGGATAAAAAGTATGCGTTGCATCTAATCCCCTCTGGTGTACTCAACCCCAATGCGAAAAACATCGTGGGTAATGGGGTGGTACTCTCTCCTAAGGATTTCATCAAAGAGATGGAGCAGTTTGATAACCTAGAGGGGAGACTCTTCCTCTCAGATAAGGCACACCTGCTTCTTCCCTACCATGCACTCATCGACCAAGCCCGTGAGCAGATGAAGGGTGATAAGGCGATTGGTACGACAGGGAAGGGGATTGGACCTGCGTATGGAGATAAGATCGCTCGTGTGGGGTATCGTCTCGGTGAACTCCTTGACCCTGCGAAGCTGACCGATAAGGTGATGGCGTACTTTGAGCAGAACCGTACGATCTTTGAGGTAATGGGGGTAGAGATGCCTGAGGCTAAGGCACTCCTCGCAGAGCTTCAAGGGTATGAAGCGGTACTAGGAAAGCATATCGTCGATACGACACAGATGATGTGGAAGATCTTGGATGAGGATCGCAAAGTGCTACTAGAGGGCGCACAAGGGACGATGCTCGATATCGATCATGGTACCTACCCCTATGTCACCTCGTCAACAACCGTGAGTGCAGGGGCGTGTTCGGGATTGGGGATCAACCCTAAGGATTTGGGTACGGTCACAGGGATCGCCAAAGCCTACTGTACCCGAGTAGGTAATGGACCCTTCCCAAGTGAAGATTTCGGTGAAGCAGGTGATACACTTCGTAAAAACGGACATGAGTTTGGAACCACTACAGGTCGTCCACGACGCTGTGGGTGGTTTGATGCGGTGGCGATGCGTCACGCCGTGCGTGTCAATGGGGTCGATCAGGTCGCCTTGATGAAGCTTGATGTACTCGATGGTTTTGAGGAGATTAAGGTGTGTGTCGCCTATGAGGTTGAGGGCAAAGAGGTCAACTATGTCCCCTATGACCTAGAGGATGCCACCCCTATCTACAAGAGCTTTGCAGGGTGGGATAAGACAGAGGGTGTTAGAGCATTTGACGCACTCCCACAGACTGCACAATCCTACATCATGGCACTCGAAGCGATGATTGATACAAAGATAGGGATCATCTCCACGAGTCCAGAACGCGAAGATACCATTCTACGCTAATCGCAACCATAGAAATAAAGGGGCAGTAATTGAGACTAAAACCACAACAGACACGATATGTAGCAAGTAAGATTGGGATCGATTTGGCCAATGCATCATTCATCACACTGCCTAAGGGTAAAGATGCCGTGGTGGAAGCAGCCAAACGCATCATTGATGAGAACTTGGCACAAGAGCATGCACTCGATGAGAAGGTCAAGAAGATACTCGATGAGAACTATGATGAGATAGAGTTTCAACACGCCGATGAGCGACAGCTTTTCTTTATGATCAAGAAGAAGATGGCTGCGGAGCATGGGGTGATTATGAACTATGATGATCGCTACAATGATCTCGCACACCTTATCTTGGATGAACTCTATGAGAACTACCTCGCAGAGTATACAATCAATGAAAATCAGGTCAAAAATATCATCTTCAAATCCTTTAAGGCGTTTGCCGATGCGTATGATAAGATCGATGATATTGTCTATAGTAAGATTAAAAATATGACCAAAGAGGTGATCCCTGGGACACAGGATTATGAACTGCTTTATGAGAAGTATTATGAAGAAGAGTTGGCAAAAAGAGGGATGTTGTAATGCAAAAGGTTTCACTATATTTTGAGAATGGGCTATTGTTAGAAGCGAAGAGTTTTGGGGCAGAGGGTACTTCTGTTGGGGAAGTGGTATTTAATACCTCGTTGACAGGGTATCAAGAGATCGTGACAGACCCCTCTTATGCGGGGCAGTTTGTCACCTTTACGATGCCTGAGATTGGAAATGTTGGGTGTAATGCACAAGATATGGAGAGCCAAGGGGCTCACTGTAAAGGGATTATCGTCCGCTCCTACCAAGAGAGACCCTCTAACTTCCGCTCAGAAGAGACACTCGCGTCACTCCTCAAGCGAGAGAATGTACTAGGGATTACACAGGTCGATACCCGTTATCTTACGAAGATGCTCAGAGATGAGGGGGCGATGATGATGGTCGCATCGACTGAGATCCATGAGGAGGCAGCACTCAAAAAAGTGCTTGAGAGTGCTCCGCGTATCGAAGAGATCAACTATATCGAGCAGGTAAGTACCAAAGAGGCGTATGTCCATGCACATGCACGCTACAACACTGATACTTTTGCCTACAATGCACCAGAGACAACCAAGAAGATCCTCGCACTAGATTTTGGGGTCAAACGCAATATCCTCAATGAACTCACCCATGCAGGGATGGAGGTCACGGTGGTACCAAATGCCATCACCGCAGAGGAGATTATCGAGAAGTTTGAGGCTAAGGTGATCGATGGGGTCTTTCTCTCCAATGGACCAGGGGATCCACTCATTCTCAAGGAGGAGCAGGAGAAGATCAAGAAGCTTATCGCCCATAAGATACCACTCTTTGGTATCTGTCTAGGGCATCAGCTCCTCTCTATCGCTCATGGGTATGATACCTACAAGCTGAAGTTTGGTCACCACGGGGGGAACCACCCTGTCAAAAATGAGATGACAGGGAGTGTGGAGATCACCGCACAAAACCACAACTACAATGTCCCTGAGAGTATCACAGAGGTCGCCACGGTGACACACACCAATCTCTTTGACCAGACCATTGAGGGGTTGCGGTACAATGACACTCCAACGATGTCTGTCCAGCATCACCCAGAGGCGAGTCCTGGTCCACATGAGAGTGCTTATATCTTTGGCGAATTTGCCAAGATGCTCTAAGGGGTGAGGATGAAGTTAGCCATACTCTTTGGAGGTTCAAGCTTTGAGCATGAGATTAGCATCGTCTCTGCGATTACACTCAAAAAGGTACTCAAAAAGAGTGAGTTATCCTTTATCTTTGTCGATGCCAATCGTGACTTTTATCTCATCGATAGTGCCTCTATGACCTCAAAGTACTTCTCTTCAGGAGGCTACAAAAAGTCCAAAAAACTCCTCCTTAAGCAGGGCGGGTTTTTTACTGAAGGACTCTTGGGGAGTAAGCGTGTTCCTTTTGATACCCTGCTTAATCTTATCCACGGTCGAGATGGAGAGGATGGCAAAATCGCCTCAATGATGAGCTTCTTTGGTATCCCTTTTATCTCACCGCGTATGGAAGCCTCTACACTCTCCTACAACAAACTCTACACCAAGCTCTTGGCTCAGAGCCTAGGGGTCAAGACAGTACCCTACCAACTACTTCGCACAACTGATAGCCGTGATATCCCCTTGCAGTATCCTGTGATTATCAAGCCTGTGAGACTCGGCTCAAGTATCGGGGTGAGTATTGTCAAGGAGGCATCTTCACTTGATTATGCGTTGGATGTGGCATTTGAGTTTGATAGTGAGGTGATTATTGAGCCCTTTATTGAGGGGGTCAAGGAGTACAACCAAGCAGGGTGTTATACCGATCGATGGGAGCTTTCACTTATTGAAGAGCCTCACAAAGAGGAGTTTTTGGACTTTGAGAAGAAGTATATGGACTTCTCGCGTGATGGACAGGTATTGTCTGCGGATATCCCTGATACCCTAGCCTCATCGATCCAAGAGAGCTTTAAGAAGGTCTATGGCTCCCTTTTTGGGGGGAGTATTATTCGTTGTGACTTCTTTGTTGTGGAGGGAGAGGTACTCCTTAATGAGATCAATCCTATCCCCGGCTCGATGGCAAACTACCTCTTTGAGGAGTTTGAAGTGATGCTCTATCGTCTGAGTCAACACCTTCCTAAAGAGCAGGATATTATCATTGGGTATGACTATATCCACTCCATTCAGAGTGCCAAAGGCAAAGTGTAAAATAGGAGTTTTGTCCTCCTATTTTCTCTCCCGCTCCTTCCCCACTTTAATTTCGTAAAATTGTATTTAAAATCAAAAAACCGTTAACTTTATTAAGCTACATAGCTAAAAAAAAATCTTATAATTAGGGCTGAATGTTGTCACTTTTTTCGAGTTTCAGCATAAATTTTACAAGGGGGTATGCATGCAATCAAACGCAGCATTGGAATACGATTATTCCGTAGCAAAACTGTTTACTTATACGGCAATTTTGTTTGGATTTGTAGGTATGTTAATTGGTACGCTTATCGCGGCTCAACTAGCATTTCCAGAATTGAACTACTTACTAGGTGAGTATGGGACTTTCTCAAGATTACGACCACTTCACACGAATGTGGTAATTTACGGATTTACACTAAGTGGAGTTTGGGCAACTTTCTACTACTCAGCACAGAGAGTACTTAAGGTCTCTATGGCGGAGTCCAAGTTCATTATGTTCCTTGGTAAATTCCACTTTGGACTCTATCTTGTCGCTGCGGTAGCGATGGTATTGACCCTGCTTATGGGTATCACTACAAGTAAAGAGTATGCTCAAATGGAGTGGCCACTTGATATTATAATTGTTGTCATTTGGGTTACTTGGGGTCTAGCGATGTTTGCCTTGATTGGTATTAGAAGAGAGAAGGCACTCTATATCTCTATGTGGTACTTTATCGCATGTTTCTTGGGTGTTGCGATGCTCTACCTCTTCAACAATATGGAAGTGCCAACTTACTTCGCTTCAGGTGGTGTGGGTAGTATGATGCACTCAGTCTCTATGTATGCAGGAACCAATGATGCACTCGTACAGTGGTGGTGGGGACATAATGCGGTTGCATTCGTCTTTACTGTGCCTATTGTTGCGATGATCTACTACTTCTTGCCAAAAGAGTCTGGTCAAGCAGTCTACTCGTATAAATTGTCACTACTCTCTTTCTGGGGATTGATGTTTGTCTACCTTTGGGCTGGTTCACACCACCTTCTTTGGTCAACTGTCCCAGATTGGATGCAGACAATGGGGTCTATCTTCTCAGTTGTATTGATCCTTCCTTCATGGGGTTCAGCGATCAACATGCTCCTTACTATGAAAGGTGAGTGGAACCAGTTGACAGAGAATCCATTGATTAAGTTCATGGTTCTTGCCTCTACATTCTATATGCTCTCTACACTTGAAGGACCAATCCAAGCGATTAAGTCAGTCAATGCGATTGCACACTTTACAGATTGGATTCCAGGGCATGTCCACGATGGTGTACTTGGTTGGGTTGCGTTTATGATTATGGCAGCACTCTTCCACATGGCTCCACGCATGTTCAAAAGAGAAATCTACTCTAAAAAATTGATTGAAGCACAATTTTGGCTTCAGACAACAGCCGTTGTTCTTTACTTTACTTCTATGTGGATCGCAGGTATCACACAAGGTATGATGTGGAGAGCGGTTGATGAGTATGGTAACTTGATGTATTCATTCATCGATACCGTTACTGTACTTCACCCTTACTATGCGATTAGAGCTCTCTCAGGTGTATTATTCTTGACAGGTTTCTTGATGTTCGCTTACAATATGGTTAAAACTATGACTTCTTCTAGAAAACTTGAAGAAGAGCCACAGTTTAGCTCACCTATGGCATAAGGAGGTAGGTTATGTTTCATTGGTTAGAAAAAAATCCATTCTTCTTTTCAGTAGGAGTATTTTTGGTTATCGCATTTGCAGGACTCATCGAGATTCTGCCAAACTTTGCAGAGGCTTCAAGACCAGTGGTAGGGCTTAAGCCTTACTCTGTTCTTGAACTGGCAGGTAAAAATATTTATATGAAAGATCAGTGTATTGCTTGTCATTCACAATTGATTCGTCCATTTAAAGCAGAAACAGACAGATATGGTCAATACTCACTCTCTGGAGAGTATGCGTATGATAGACCATTCCTCTGGGGTTCAAAAAGAACTGGTCCAGATCTTCACCGTGTAGGAAACTACCGTACAACAGATTGGCATGAAAACCATATGTGGGAGCCAACTTCGGTTGTACCTGGGTCTATTATGCCCGCTTATAAGCATATGTTTACCAATGTAGCAGATATTGCTACTGCATATGCAGAAGCCGTCACTGTGAAAAATATCTTCAAAACACCATATGGTGATGAGATTCAACCAGGTGTAGAGGCGTTTGAAGCACATAAACCAGCTATTTTGGCAGAAGCGCAAAAGATCGCTGCGGGTATGAAAAATCAAGATGTTAAAGATGCAGTCAAAGCAGGAAATGTTCCTGAGATTGTTGCATTGATTGCATACCTCAATCGATTGAAGTAGTGAAGAGAGATGGAGATTAGAGAACTTCAAGGCTATGCCAGTTTCTTTATGACCATTTTTTTAGTGGTGATGCTGTATTGGTATATTGTGTACCTCTACAGAAGTGAAAAAAAGGGGGAGAAGGATTACGAAAAGTTAGGGAATATCGCACTTGATGATGAGATCGATAGTCCCCCTATTAATACGAGTGATCCTCTTCCGAGTGAAAACAAGGAGCAAAATAAATGAATGCGTTAATGATAAAAGCATTGGCTTTCTCAGCAGTACTGATTGGTGCAACGCTTGCTGTTGTGAAGTCTATGAATATCGACCTAAGTGATCCTATCAACATGATCACGATGATCGGTGCGATCGCAATTGCAGTACTCACTTTTGGTGTATCTGCTAAATATATCAACCAGATGAAGACAGACACCGCACAAGGTGAGTTGGCTGAAGAGAACTGGGATGGTATCGGTGAGTATAAAAATGAACTTCCTGGTGGATGGGCATACTCATTTTTGGGGACTATGATTTGGGCTATTTGGTACTGGACTATTGGATACCCAGTCAATAGTTTTAGCCAGATTGGTCAATGGAACGAAGAGGTTAAGGCTTATAATATTAAGTTTGAAAAGACTAATAAAAATGCCGATAAAGCAACCTTGACAGAGATGGGTGAGTCTATCTTCTTGGTACAGTGCGCACCATGTCACGGTAGTACAGGGGATGGGCTTTCTGGTAAAGCACATGACTTCACAAGCCGTATGAGTAAAGCACAGGTACTTGATGTGATTGAAAAAGGTTCAGATCAACTTGGGTACGCTATGGGTGCAATGCCTCCAATGATGGCGACAGGTCAAGATGCTGAAGCTATCGCTGCGTATGTAGCGGGTGGTATGAAGGGTGAACAGCCTGCGTCATTTGGTGTGTGTGCGGGATGTCACGGAGCAGATGGTAAAGGGATGGGTGGTACTGCACCAAACATTGCAAGCTTTGATGAAGACTTGATTGTCCATGTTGTCAAGAGTGGTAAAAAAGGTGCATTGGGTGTAATGCCAGCATTCCACGATAGAATGACACCTGTACAGACTAAGGCATTGGCAACATATATCAAAACATTAGGTCAAGGAGAATAAGATGTCAGCAACTGAAAATACAAACAGAGCCGTATTTGGTCTTCATGGTGTAACAGGTATGTTGATAGCAACGGTATTGTTGCTCTCAATCCTTGCCTTCTTAACCGTATGGGGAATTAGTGTACAACAAAAAAGTGCAACAAACTTCTATGACCCAACACCAATTACAAGTAACTTGGATAATGTCAAAGCAGATAGTAAGGACAATGCACAGTTTGCATTTGTCGATGCTAAGTAATTCATAAAAGGATAAATGATGATTACAATTATGGATAAAGTACTCGGTTGGGGTATGGTTCTTTGTGCAGCGTATACTGCATGGGCTGTACTCACACCCAATCACCTTTTTATAGGGTAACGCATGAACAAAGCAGTAGTAAGGTTCGCCTTGCTTGCTTTGTTACTTCCTCTTCTACTCAACGCTACAACACTTCTCAAAGATGACCTTTTAAAACCTGAAGCCTCTAAACTTATCGAAACGATGGGTGAAGAACTCTTCTCTAAGACGGGTATTCATGGTTATGTTGTTGCAACCAATGAGAAATTTCCCGAAAGATTTAATCTTGTTGCCTACAGTACGAAGTATGAAGCTAACATAAGTAAGCCCTATGTGATGTTGATATTTGCCCCTAATGCAGTGATAACCCAAGCCTCTGGACAGAAAGGGCGGGTAGGAATCATCCCCTCTGATCCAAGTTTGGTAGCACACTACCATAGAAGTGATGTGATGGATGCGACCATTGATGTGGTGGCTGCGAAGGATAAAAACAGCAAAGAGGATAAGTTTAATATCGGGATTGTACAAGGCTTCTCTGAGCTTGCCGATGAGATTGCTACAAGTAAACATGTGGAGCTAACGACCACTATCCCCAATGATACCAAGACGATTATTGGCTATGTGAAGATCTTGGTCTACATCGGGGCGCTCTTTGTCTTTTGGATATTTATTCTCAGACCGATTATAATAAGGATACGAAATGGCAAAAAATAGTGAAAAGACCTACTGGCCTCATATGATTTTGGGATTTCTCTTTTTGGGTATGACCTTGAGTTACTGGACGGTCAAATCTGCTAGCTCAATGCCTGTACAAGAGTCCAATAACTATATGCTCAAGTATCAACAAGCGGATATGAATATCAATGAGATTATTCAGAAGCGTGCGTTGTTTGATCAAGCGTATCGTATCACGCTCATGGATGTGAAGCGTGAAAATATTGCACTTGAAAACAGCAAACGAGCCAAAGATGAGCGTGTGGTGATTCTCTCTAAAGGAAGCAATAGCTTTCGCTATAAGATTGAAGCGATTGGTAGCCATCCACTTGAAGATGCCAATGTGACTTTTTTGTTGACACGCCCACATACGCGTAGAGAGGATAGGCTTATTGCCAATATCTCACCTGTTGAGGGGGAGTATCGGATCAAAGATATTGAGATTGAAAAAGCGGGTCGCTATATTCTGCAGCTTAGAGTCAATCTGGGAGAGGCGATAGGCTACTTAGAGCAACCAGCCTACCTCAAATCATAACAGAGTAGGGGGTACACCCTCACTACTCTCTCATGCCAAAATATGGTATACTTTTGGCATGAATCATCTACACCTATACCCCACCTCCAGAGCACTGCGTCGCGTTAGCCTCCAACACAAAACTTTAGAGGGATTTCTCCCCTCCCTGATGCGTATCGATGAGTTTGAACAGCGTGTAGTACTGCTTGAAGATCGGGTGCAAGTGGATAGACTACAGCGGATACTACTTCTGCGTGAAGCTACACACTTTGAGCATTTTGAGCAACTCCATTTTGATCGCTCTTTGGTACAGTTTTTTACCAAGAGTGAGGCACTCTTTAAGTTTTTTGAGGAGTTGGCACTTGAGGGGGTTGGGTTTGAGCAGTTGGGTGAAGCGGATGCCTACGCAGAGTTTGGCACCCACTTAGAGATACTCCAACAGCTCCGGGATAACTACATCACACTGCTTGATGCCAAGGGACTGAGTGATAAGCTCCTCCTCCCTACACACTACCAACTCAATGAGGGGTTTTTACGCCACTATACAGAGATCGACCTCCACCTTGAGGGGTATCTGAGTCACTATGAGCTAGAACTCTTTATGCGTATCGCAACGCATATACCTCTGAGTGTCCACTACACCACTAGCCCCTTTAACCTCAAGATGCAAGAGCGTTTTGAAGCGGTAGGTATAGTGCTTCCTCCCCACCACCATACGACCTTTTCACTCCAAGAGAAGCGGGTAGTGTACGCCATACCCAATGAAGCGAAGATTGAGGCGACACTCTACGCTGTTGAGGAGCGAGAGGAGCAGGTAGCGGTGGCATTTGAGGCGATTGAGACGATGGTACAAGAGGGGATCGCCCCTGATAAGATCGCGCTGATTCTCCCTGATGAGTCGTTTAAGGAGCACTTTATGCTCTTTGATCACCACAACAATCTCAACTTTGCAATGGGGTATGACTATCACCATACGCCTATCTACAGAGCGTTAGAGACACTCTATCTTCATTGGCAACAGCCCACCGAACCAGAGCCTAAAGCACGACTAGCCTACTATGGGGTAGAGGTGAGTCGCATCGCACCACTCCATGCAGGGAGTCGGGTGGCAATAGCACCCTTTTTTAACGCTATCGATAGCCTAGGACTCCATGAAGCTTCACTGATTGGGGGGGAGCGAAAGGGGCAGACCCATGAGGGGGTAGAGGAGAGGTATCGACACTTTACACAGATCCTCCACACCTATACCCTAACACTCAAAGAGTGGCTCTTTTTGTGGCTTAAAGCATTAGGAGAGATCACCCAAGATGATGTGCGTGGGGGGCTTGTGACGGTGATGGGGGTACTAGAGACACGGGGGGTTGCCTTTGAGGGGGTGGTGATTGTAGATTTCAATGAGGGGCGTATCCCTGCGACCTCAAGCAAAGATCAGTTTCTCAACTCTCAAGTAAGAGCCTTCGCCAATCTCCCTACCAAACTCGATAGAGAAGCCCTCCAGAAGCAGTACTACAAACGCCTCTTGGAGCAGGCAGATAAGTCTGTCATCCTCTATACTACGACAGACAATCTCCTCCCCTCTAAGTTTCTCTATGAGTTAGGGGTGAAGTCTGCCATATCCCGCACCGCACCCCTTGAGTTACTCTATGCGCAACCCTCAAAGCTTCAGTGGATGGAAGATCCTATCGTTGAGGCGTTTGATGCCCGTGCTACTACTTGGTCTGCCTCGCGTCTGAAGGTCTTTTTGGAGTGTAAACGCAAATACTACTACCGCTATATTCAGAAGATTCCCACCAAAGTACAAGAGGAGCTCAATGAGGGGGCACATCTACATATGATACTCAACCACCTCTTTGATCCTATCGACCACTATACGACTCAGAGCCAGATGCACCAAGCCCTAGAAAAACTCCTTGATAGGATGCACCCCTATCAAGGGGCGAAAGCCTCCTATGAGAAGCAACTCTGGCTAGCCAAGCTAGAGGGGTTTATCCAGAAGCAGATAGAACATTTTGAAGCAGGATGGCGTGTGGTGGTGCGTGAAGAGGAGTATCAGACAACCATTGGAGGACTCACCTTCAAGGGGCGTATCGATCGTATCGACCAGAATGCCACAGAGACGCTGGTGATAGACTACAAGAGTGGTCGTGTAGCCAAAGAGCCTCGTACACTCAATCCTGATATGGTGACAGATTTTCAGATGGCTATCTATCATCAGATGCTAAAAGGTCGTTTTCAAACTATCAAGATGGCATATCTTAAGCTTTTTGATGGAGGGGGAATGCAGGATGTGGGCTTGCTTGAGGCGTATGATAGTCTACTTTTTGAGACGATTATCCAACTCAAGCAGACGACACGCTTTGTCGCCAAACGATGTGAATCACTTCAAAAATGTACCTTTTGTGAGTTTGCTCTACTGTGTGAGAGAGGGGTCTATCTCTAGGATTTTCCCCATTGTAATTCTTTAATATTTTGAAATATTTAATCTTAAAAAATATAAAAATATGATATTCTTTGAAGATAGTCATTTTGATATAGCATCAGAGTGATCCAAACTTAGATAACTATAAGGAGTTTACAGATGGTAAAGAAGATAGCAATGACACTTTTGTCTACCGTGCTCAGTAGTAGCCTCTATGCAGGAAGTATGGCACAGAGTGAGAAGTTCGTAGGGATTGAAGCAGGTCCTGCCAAAGTGCAGGGAGATAGTGTAAGAGGTGATGAGACAGGGATTGAGTTTGGTTTGCGTGTAGGTGCACAGCTTGATCAGTGGCGAAGTATGGTGCTTTTAAACTACTTCGATGAGGGGGATCACAACACAGAAAAACTGATGGTGAGTGTGGATTACTTTATCTTTGATACCCAAGAGGGAGGACGCTACTTCAACCCCTATCTCGGTGCCAATATGGGCTATGCAAGCTATGAGGTCTCTTATCAAGAGGATACAGATGCCTTTCTCTATGGTGCACAGTTTGGATTTGTCTCAGAGATTATGGACTCACTTGATATCGATGTTGGGTACCGCTACTCGCTCGCAGGAGCAGATGAGTTTGACCATATGGGTACGGCTTTTGTTGGGTTGAACTACCTCTATTAGTCTATTTTCTCAGTAAGGAACCGTAATGAAAAACTATATAATAACACTGATGCTTCTTTTGGGGCTTATGGGGATCTCTGGCTGTGGGAGTAATACCAAAGCGGATCCTATTATAGATACAATCGATATAAATGGTAGTGTAGGGGATGAGGGTACGACAGAGCCTATTGATCCTGAAGTACCAATTGTCAAGGGGGACTATGCGTTTTATAATATCCCCTCTGTGACGGTGATTGATAAGCCAGCAGAGAAGTATCCACTTAAAATCCAGCTTATCAATAAGAAGCTCAAAGGTGAGCCAGATCAGTTGATTGAGATCTTGGCGTATAGTACCAACTATGGGGAGATCGAGAAACAAGCGGTTAAGACAGATGCCAATGGTTTTGCCAACTTTATCTATACCGCTCCTGCATCGATTGATACGCTTATCGGTAAGAGCTATGAGTTTGATGTGGTCTTTGATGCCAATGGTAGAACAATTGATAGTGCTAAGATGAAGATTCTCTTTGCCGATGCCAATATCTCTGTGGTCAATACGGCATTGCCTATCGTCGTGGTACCCAATGCACAAAAGGTAATCACTCTCAAAGACAACAGTGCAGCACAAATTGAGATCCGTATCCAAGCCTTTAAAGATATGGCACCCTATGGTCAAGGGACAGTCAAAGTCGAACTCCCAACCAAGGTCTTGACTGGGGTTGATGTAGGACAGTTTGAAGCCTATAGTATCGATGTAGATGCGCAAGGGATCGCACTCTTTAAGTATAGTGGTCCAGCCAATCTCCAAAGCCTTATCAATAGTGGAGATACTCAGAGTATCTTTAAGTTCTATCACGCAGACAATAGTGCCGATAAGCAGACGATGACCGTGAAGTATGAGATGCCTCAAAGTACCTTTGTCAACCGTAACTATACGCTTGATATTATCACAGCAGATAGTGAGTTTAAGATGGGGATCCCTGCCAAAGAGAAGGTCTTCTCTGTACTGCTTCGAGCCGAAGACTCTAGTGGAAAAGCCGTTGATCTCACCGATGAGAATATCACCAAGATTACGGTAGCTACAGAGAATGAGTTTGTCGCTAAGATCCTCGATACGAGTACTACCCCTGCAACAGAGGTTAAAGAGCTAGAGATAGCCACAGAAAATAGCAGTAAGTTTACCCTCAAGTCCAATAAGACTTCAGGCTTGGTACCACTGCATATCACCATGGAGTTCAAAGATGCCAATGGCGATGCTAAAACCTTGGAGATGACGATCAATGTGATGGTCTTCTCAGGTCCCCCCTCTGCGATCAGTATCTCCTATGTTGGGACAGACCAAGACTCAAGCCGTGCCAAGTATATCGAGAAGTTGGCTATCTCAGTCGAAGATGAGTATGGAAACCAAGTCAATACCCGTCCCAATATCTCTCTAGGAGCGATTGTGGGGTATGCAGTAGATGGTAAAGAGTCTACGGATAAAGAGAGCTATAAGACCCGCCGACTCTTCTATGGTAAGAGTAGTATTGAGGCAGGGGATGCTTCTGGTATTATCGATACGCTTGGAGATAGTGATAGTGGTACAACCAACTTTGAAGATACGATTAATGATCGCTCAGATGTCTTTCAGTATGTCAATGGGGAAGGGAACAATACGGATAAACTCGTTGTCTTTGGTGCGAAGAAGGCCTATGAGGCGATGGGAAAATGGGATATACTCAAAGGAACAGATAACCATACCCTCACGCTACAAGATGGCTACTATGGTGTCGATAGAAGTGAACTCTACTACGCGGTAGGACACAACTACTATCAAGATCAGTGTCTTGAGGATGGGCGTGAGTGGGTTGGTACGACTAGCTCAGAGAGCTATCAGCTTGATGAAGAGGGGACAGTCATCGTCTCTTATAAGTATGACTATCACCTCACAGGAAAAGACCCTATGATCTGGGTCAATCTCGATGGAATCCAACCCGATACAGGTAAGCAGACGCGTATTGGGGAGGCGGTGAAACATACACTACGAGGGATAGAACTCGTACAGAACCCTGAAGAGGGCTATACGGTCAAACAGGATACTACAGAATATGTACAGTTTGATATTTGGCATAAAAATGCCCCTGAACGCTACCGCAATGCTCACTTTCGATATGACCTGCTCTATACGGGAGAGTGTAAAACTATCGATGTGGCTGCTACAAGTAATAGCTATGATGCACGAAAGTGTGACAATACGGTCTGTGTAGATGAAGATGATGATCCAACGACTGCGTGTGTCAACTATGGTAACTACGATGGACAGGCATATGTCGTCTATAAAGTCGAAGCAGGAAGTAAAGATTGTTACATAACAATCAAAGATATCTTCCCATCTCAGGAGTTTTAACCTTTTCTCCATCCAAGGGGGGCATAGCGTTCCCCTTACCTTTTTTTGACTATAATGCCACTACTAAACCCATAGAGAGGCAGATAGAATGATCGATTTAAAATACCTACAAAAAAACTTTGATGAGGCGAGTCTAAAGCTTCAAAAAAAGGGGGTAGCATCTGCTACGCTCCAAACTCTTCAAACCCTATTTCAGACGCTTAAAGAGCTCAATGCGAATCTCGAACTACTCAGAGCCGAGCAAAATAGTATGTCTAAGCTCTTTGGTCAGTACAAAAAAGAGGGTAGAGATATCACTGAGCTTAAAGCCAAAGTCGATGCCAATAAAGAGGCAATGGTACCACTCCAAGAGGCGGTACGAGAAGCAGAACAAGCACTCGCTACAGTGGCACTCTCTATGCCAAACTTCCCTGATGATGATGTCCCTGAAGGGGCAGATGAGTCAGACAATGTAGAGCTTCGTCGTGTACTAGAGCCACGAGAGTTCTCCTTTACCCCAAAAGAGCATTGGGACTTAGGAGAGCAGAATGGGTGGATCGACTTTGAGCGAGGGGTCAAACTCGCACACTCTCGCTTCTCTGTCTTGCGTGGAGAGGGGTCACGGCTAGAGAGAGCGTTGATCAACTTCTTTTTAGATAGCAATGCCAAACAAGGCTTCATCGAACACTCTGTCCCTTTCCTCAATAATGCAACCATGCTTCAAGGGACAGGACAGCTTCCAAAGTTTGAGGAGGATCTCTATAAGATTGAGGAGGAGGATCTCTACCTTATCCCTACCGCAGAAGTTCCCCTAACCAATCTCTACCACGATGAGATCCTCTCTGAAAAGGAGCTACCGCTTCTTATGACAGGGTATACCCCATGCTTTCGTAAAGAGGCAGGAAGTGCAGGACGCGATACCCGTGGGATTATCCGTCAGCATCAGTTTAACAAAGTAGAGATGGTAGCGATTGCTCACCCTGATAAGAGTCAAGAGGTATTTGAAATGATGGTAGCCAATGCCTCGGATATCCTCACCCAACTTGGGCTACCCCATAGGGTGGTAGAGCTGTGTGGTGGAGACTTGGGCTTCTCTGCCGCGACGACGATAGATCTAGAGGTGTGGCTCCCTGGACAAAACCAATACCGTGAGATCTCCTCTATCTCCAATACCCGAGACTTCCAAGCACGCCGTGCAAAGATTCGATTCAAAGAGGGGAAGAAGAACCGCTTTGTCCATACACTCAATGGCTCTGCGTTGGCAGTAGGGCGTACGATTGTGGCGATTATGGAGAACTATCAAAATGAAGATGGTACCATTGAGATCCCTAAGGTACTCAAAAAGTATATGTAGCACGAGGGGAGGGGCTTCTCAGAGGAGAAACCCCTAGGGGTTAGACTGTTTTGGAGCTGTCACTATGGCGTGACTTGAGTTTCCCCTCCATACTAAGGTAGCTATTTAACGCACCGATATAGGCTCTCGCACTCGCTAGCATGGTATCGATATTGAGTCCATGTCCTATGATAGCAGGTTCTCCATTGAAGGAGACTTTGACGGTGACACTTGCAAGGGCATCTTTGCCTTGGCTGACGGATTTGACTTTGTAGTCAAGAAGCTGTCCCTCATAGCCTGAGATACGGTCAATGGTCTTAAAGATCGCATCCATTGTCCCCGCACCAATCCCCGCTTCGATAATCTCATCTTTATGGGTCTTGATTTTTACCGCAGCAGAGGGAACCCCATCAGAGCAGTCCATCAACTGCAAAGAGAGAAGCTCATAGATCTGTGTTGCTTTGGTCATCTCATTGGTGACTAAGGCTCTTAAGTCATCATCATAGATCTCTTTTTTTCTATCAGCCATGATCTTGAAGCGTGCGAATGAAGCGTTGAGTGCCTCCTCATCCAAGATAAACCCGAGCTTGGCTAACTTATCTTTAAATGCGGCACGCCCTGAGTGTTTGCCAAGTACCAAGGTGTCATCTTTGACGAGTCCTATACTCTCAGGGGTGATGATCTCATAGGTAGCTTTGTTTTTGAGCATACCATCTTGGTGGATACCACTCTCATGGGCAAAGGCATTCTTCCCGACAATGGCTTTGTTGGGTTGTGGCTCAATCCCTGTGATACTAGCAATCAAACGGCTAGAGGGGTAGATCTCTGTGGTATTGATGTTTGTAGTGTAATTGGCAAAGATATCACTACGGGTTTTGAGTGCCATGACGATCTCCTCCAAGGCAGCATTCCCCGCACGCTCTCCTAGACCATTGATCGTACACTCAACCTGTCTTGCACCATTGACCACTGCCTCAAGAGAGTTGGCAACCCCTAAGCCCAAGTCATTGTGATTATGCACAGAGATGATAGCTCTACCACGGGTGTACTCACTCATCTCCTTGACCATCGCTCCGATCTCAGAGGGGAGTCGAAACCCTACCGTATCGGGGAGATTGATCGTCGTTGCCCCTGCCTCTATCACTGCGTCACTGATCTCCTTCATAAAGCCCATATCGGAGCGTCCCGCATCCTCACAGCTAAACTCAACATCCTCCACAAAGGTGCGTGCGTAGGATACCGCACGCACCGCACGACGAATCACCTCATCAGGGGTCATCTTGAGTTTATGCTCCATATGGATAGAGGAGGTCGCGATAAAGGTGTGGATACGCTTCATCTTGGCTTTGGCTATCGCCTCTCCTGCGGATTTGATATCGCTATCGATGGCACGGGCGAGGGAGCAGATGGTAGAGGTAGTGACGCGTTGGGCGATCTTCTCTATCGCATCAAAATCCCCTGGACTAGCCGCAGCAAACCCCGCTTCGATGATATCGACACCCAACCGCTCCAACTGTGCAGCGATCTGTATCTTCTCTTCGGTGTTCATCGAAGCCCCTGGGCTCTGCTCACCATCTCTTAGTGTTGTATCAAATATTTTAATCGTCTCTGGACTCATTGTGTTACCTTGTTGTATAAAGACCACTAGAAGTGGCTGTAAATTGTCTAATTTTACCTAAAATGTGGTTATTAGAAACTAATAGTTGGAAGTTGTAAAAAGGGAAATTGGATCGTTTTAAACGATTAGAGTGTAAGCAGTAGCAGAAGGGGAGTATCTGGAGTGAAAATAGTCTGTGGTATGATGGTTGTTTTCATAAAGCTCTCCTGCATAATTTGGTGTAAGTATACACTAAATGGGATAAAATCACAAGAGAGTGAACCCCCGCTACTTTGAGGGGGGTGTTGGTTTGGGTTTGTCTGGATGTGCTAGACGGCTAGTCATACCCTGCTCCTCTTCATACGCTTGGATGATAGAGCGTACTCTGTCACCCTCAATCACCTCAACATCAAGGAGTATCTGTGCCATATTTTCAATGGCTTGATGGTAGTCTCTCAAGGTCTGTTTGACAAAGGCGTAGCGTTCATTGAGTGTGGTGCGGATCTCTACATCGATCGCCTCAGCGGTCTTTTGGCTGTAGTCTGTAGATGCCATACCACCCCCAAGGAAGGAGTTCTCTGTGCGTTTGAGTACCATGAGTCCTGCTACTTCACTCATCCCGTAGACGGAGATCATATCTTTGAGGATAGCCGTAGCACGGTCAAGGTCATTGCCCGCTCCTGTACTCACCTCTTTGATGAAGATCTCCTCTGCGGCACGCCCCCCAAGCAGGACATCGACCTCTGCTAGGAGTTCATGTTTCTGTTTGAGGAAGCGATCTTCATCATCAGGGAGGTGGAGGGTATAGCCCAATGCACCCAAGCCCCTAGGGATGATAGAGACTTTGGTGACACGGGTCGCCCCTTTGCTCAGCTCTGCCATGAGGGCATGTCCACTCTCATGGTAGGCGACAATGCGTTTCTCAACATCCGAGATCTTACGGTTCTTCTTCTCTAGTCCTACAAAGGAGCGTTCGATCGATTCAAGAAGATCCGCCTGCTCGATCTCTTTTTTATCGAAGCGTCCCGCAAGGAGGGCTGCCTCATTGATGATATTGGCAAGATCTGCCCCTGCGAGTCCCGCAGTCTGCTTGGCAACAATCTCCAAGTCCACCTCTTTGGAGAGCTTCACATCACTACTGTGTACCTTCAAGATAGCCAAACGCCCATCAAAGTCAGGTTTGTCTACGAGTACCTGTCTATCAAAACGCCCCGCACGAAGCAAGGCTGCATCGAGTGTCTCAGGGCGGTTGGTCGCTGCAAGGACGATGACAGGCGTATCCGTACCAAAGCCATCCATCTCTGCTAGGAGTTGGTTGAGTGTCTGCTCTCGCTCATCATTGCCCCCCATCTGTCCACCACTCGCACGGCTCTTTCCTATCGCATCGATCTCATCGATAAAGATAATAGAGGGAGCCTCTTTTTTGGCTTGGGCAAAGAGGTCACGCACACGGCTCGCTCCCACTCCGACAAACATCTCAATAAAGCCTGAACCACTCACGGAGAAGAAGGGGACTTCTGCTTCTCCTGCAACAGCTTTGGCAAGGAGGGTTTTACCCGTTCCTGGAGGTCCGACAAGCAGAAGCCCTTTGGGGATCTTCGCCCCTAGCTCCATATAGCGTTCAGGGTATTTGAGGAAGTCGACAATCTCTTTGACTTCATCTTTCGCCTCTTCGACCCCTTGGACATCATCAAACTTCGTATCGGGCTTTTCGGCATTGATTAGCCCATCGGCTTTACCTGCACCCAAGATACCTCCGCCCATCCCCTTGGACATCTTGCGTGCCAAGAAGATCCAGATCGCAAAGAAGATCAAGATCGGGAGCATCATACTGATAAGCTCTTGGATAAAGCCTCCCCCCATAACCCCCTCATAGGTGATATTTTTCTCCTCAAGGAGGGGGATAAGCTCTTTATCATAAGTGGGGACATTTTGAGCCACAAAGCGTATTTTGTGGCTCCCTGTATTGGCAATCGCTTCGATTGTCGTAGGGGTGAGTTTGACACTCTCTACTCCCCCTTTGGCGATCTCTGCTTTGATTTGAGAGTATTTGACCTGTTTGGTTTGAGCCACATTGTTTGTGTTGCCCATCATCGTCTCTAGCCCCTCTCCCTCTCCTACGAAGGATTTAAAAAGCATAATAATGATGATAGAGAAGAGGGCAAATGCCAGTAGTGGATTGTTGTTAAAAAAGTTGTTGTTATTGTTGTTTTGGTTGTTAGAGTTAGCCATTGGTTTCCTTCTTATAGACAAGTGTGACCCACTCATCTTTGACGATTTTTTCGATAAGGGTAAGCTCCTTGAACGCTTCTGTCACCTTCTTCTCCTTGGTATCAAGGATGCCTGAGAGGATGAGTATCCCTCCCTCTTTGGCAGATTTTTTGAGATCTTTTGCGATAAATTTGAGTACATCAGCGATGATATTGGCGATGACGACATCATAGGTATGCGTTGCTTGGTGGATAGAACCCTCCCAGAGTTTGTGGTACTGCTCTTGGTTGAGGATAAAGTTCTGCTCACAGCTCTCCACGGAGAGTGGATCGGTATCACACAGATCAACCGTTGCTCCAAGCTTACAGCACGCAAGCCCTAAGATACCCGATCCACATCCTACATCTACCACATGGTGACTCGGCGTGACATAACGACTCACCGCCTCCAAGCAGGAGAAGGTCGTCGCATGGTGTCCTGAACCAAAGGCGAGGGCAGGATCGATCTTGATATTGATAGCATCCTCTTTGGGTGGGTACCAGCTAGGGAAGATATAGAACTTGCCTGCTAAGATAGGCTCAATAGAGTCTTGATACTGCTTGATCCAGTCGACATTCTCCTTCTGCTCGATATGGCTAGAGAGGGTGACCCCTTCGCCTAGCTCTGTGGCAAGCTTGGTGAGTGCCTCTTGGATAAAGGTGACATCAGACTCACTGCGTACGACAATCTCCCCTCTGCCAAGCTCTATCCCATCAGAGGAGAGTGTCCCGATAAAGTCCGCGACAAACTCCACAAGATCGCTATCGAGTGTAATGGTCAGCTCATAGTAGTGCTTATGCATTGGCAACTCCAAACGCCTCTTCAAGCTCAAGCGTCCCCTCATAAAATGCCTTACCGACAATCGTCCCATCAATCCCCGCGTCGATAAGCCCATGAATATCACTCATATCTTTGAGTCCTCCACTCGCAATCGTCTCAAGCCCTGAAGCCTCTTGGATCGCTTTGGTAAACTCCAAGTTGACCCCCGTCATCATCCCATCACGCCCCACATCCGTACAGATAATCGCCTCTACGCCACAGTCGGCAAAGGCACGGGCTAGGTCGGTGGCTTTCATATCAGAGGTCTCAGCCCAACCCTCTACAGCTACCATCCCATCAATCGCATCAATCCCCACGACGATAGGGTACTTCGCTGCCATATCTTTGACAAACTGAGCATCTTTGACCGCGATAGAGCCAAGGATAAGTCTATCAATCCCCAACTCCAGATACATCTTAATCGTCTCCTCATCACGAATCCCCCCACCAAGCTCTAGCTTGAGGTTACAGTTGGCTCGGATCTTACGAATCTGCTCTAGGTTCTCAGGCTGTCCTGCAAACGCACCGTTTAGGTCAACAAGGTGTACCCACTCACTCCCAAGTTCTTCAAATCGCTTGGCAACCTGCCACGGCTCATCTGAGTATATCTTGGCAGACTCCATGAGTCCTTTGCTTAGTCGTACGGCTTTCCCGTCTTTGAGGTCTATGGCTGGTAGTATGGTCATGTTAGTTTTGTTCCTTAAATAAGTTTTTTAGTTTGGTTTTTAGTTCGTTGAATTTATTATCTTTAAAATCAAATTGAGGATAAGGATATAAATCTCTATATAAATTTGCTATCGGTTTTTTGTTTAGTTTTAGTTTTTCTACATCTAAACACGCTATTAATTTATCAAAATATTCATAACACGCTTTTGTATTTATTGTTTCTACTAAAAAATAGTCTAAGTTTTTACTGAAGATATAATTATCTATAGGTATAGTCCATTTTAATTTATCCTTTAATTCCATAAAACAAGCATTTGAGTGATCAAGAAGATGTGATTTACAACCCATTACCTCAATATATGCATTAAAATTAATATTATCTTGAACTTCTATCTCTTTATCTTTCTTTAAATCATTTAATAGAGTAATGATGAATTTCTTATCATCATTACCCTCCACAAAAATTCTTATAGACATCCACGAACCTCATGCTCTTGCTCTATCTCATCTATAAACCAATCAAACAGTACTTTTCTTATATTACTTTGAGCAAAAAAACCATTAATCTGTTCAATAAATTGTTTTGTATCGTTTTCACTATAGGTTTCTTTCAAAAGGTTTAACTTTTCTCTTCTATATTTTGGGTTTCTTAATGCCATTGTCATAGACTCAATATCTTGTGAATAGACATTGATTGAACATGCCTCCATAAAGGCCGTCTTCCCCACATTATTCTTCCCACCTATCAAGTTAACCCGACCAAAGCTTTCTGCTTTGAACTTCTTAAAGCACTTAAAGTTATCGATCTCGATGCGTGTGATAAAGTGTGGGGTCATGGAGATACTCGCTTATAGGTTGACAAAATTTTCTATGATTTTAAGCCCGTTTTCGTGGCTCTTTTCGGGGTGGGGTTGGATACCGTAGATGTTCTCTTTTTGGACTGCGGAGACAAACTCATAGCCGTAAAAGGTCTTGCCTATAGCGTACTGTTCATCGCATACGGCGTGGAAGGAGTGGACAAAGTAGAGGTAAAACTCCTCTTCTAGCCCCTCAAATAGTGGTGTATGGTGGTGTTGGAAGAGTTCATTCCAACCCATATGGGGTACTTTGCTTTTGTGGTCAAACTTCGCTTTATCAAACGCCACGACTTTTCCCTCAATGAGTCCGAGTCCTTGGGTAGAGCCAAACTCCTCAGAGCTCTCAAAGAGGAGTTGCATCCCAAGGCAGATCCCTAGGAGGGGTTTGCCACTCTGGGCATAGGCGATGACTGCTTTATCCATGCCATTGCTACGCAGATGCTCCATCGCATCGGCATAGGCACCTACGCCAGGGAGGATGAGTTTATCATAGCGGTGTAGTTGGTTGGGGTCACGCTCTAGTTGGATATCGGCACCTACTTTTGCAAATGCGTTGATAACAGAAGCGAGATTTCCCATATTGTAATCGACGATGCCTATCACGGTGCGACTCCTTGTATTAAATAGATGCGATTATATCCAAAATAGTTAAATTTGGGTAAAATATCAAAAACAAAAACTAGGGGAGCGTATGAAAGTCGCGATTGTCAAACTCTCAGCCATGGGGGATATCATCCATGCAATGGTCGCACTTCAGTATCTCAAGCGTGCCAATCCAGAGCTAGAGATCGATTGGGTTGTTGAGGCGGGGTTTGCCAAGGTGCTAGAGGGCAATCCCGATATTGACCATATCCTACCACTCAACCTCAAAGCGATCAAAAAAGATAAAAAAGCACTCGTTGCACAGGTTCGACAGGTCAGAGCCTATGCCCAAAATCACTACGATCTGGTGATCGATGCCCAAGGACTAATCAAATCGGCACTTACCACCATGCTCCTTGGTAAACGCAGAGCAGGCTTCTCCAAATCCTCTATCCGAGAGGGCATCGCCTCCTACCTCTACACCCAAAAAGTGACGATCGCCTATGATGCCAATACCATTGACCGCAATGCCAAAGTCCTCTCTGAGCCTCTTGGTGTGGAGATTACCCCCGCGATGATTCAAGCTAAGAAGCCCTTTTTGTTCTATGAGGAGGCTCCTGAGATTGTCCCCTATCTGCGTGAGGATACCCCTATGGTGATCTTCGTGATTGGCTCGACTTGGGAGAGTCGCAACTACCCCAAAGAGAAGTTTGCTCAGATTGCAGATGCACTGCGTGCCAATATCCTTGTGGTGTGGGGGAGTGAGACGGAGCGGGAGCGTGCAGTGTGGATCGCGCAACAGAGTCGCTACGCTACAGCACTCCCCCCACTCAATCTCAATGCCCTCAAAGCCCTGATCGCTCACGCTGATCTGCTGATTGGTAACGATACGGGACCTACGCATATGGCGTGGGGACTCAATATCCCCTCCATCACAATCTTTGGTCCCACACCGATCAACCGTGTCTACGAAACCCCCATCAACCGCGTGGTCAACTCCTCTAGTAGGGTCAACCCCTACAAGCTCAATAAGCAAGACTTCTCTATTGAGGAGATTGCTGTAGCTGAGATTGTCACCATTGCCAAGGAGCTTTTGGGTGATTGATTGGCTCTACTTGGGGATCTACCGTCTCTTTGGGGTGGTGTTGTGGATAGTGCCTGCGTGGATGGTGCGTGGATTGATGCGTGGATTGGCGTGGATTGCGTATGGGGTGAGTGCCAAACATCGGGCGATTATCCACCACAATCTTGATTTGGCATTTGCACATACCTTGACGATCAAGCAGAAGCGAACGATAGGGGTAGAGGCGTTTGTCAATCTCATCGATACCCTCTTTGGGATTATCAAGCGGGAGCGGTTGACTCCCCAAGAGGTACTAGAGAATGTGACCTTTGAGGGGGAGGAGATTGTCCGTGCCTATCAGGATCAGGGGCAGAAGATCATCTTTGTGACGGGGCATCAAGGCAACTGGGAGCTGCTCTCCCAAGCGATTGCTCTGAAGTTTGATCTCACCCTTGTGGGGGTAGGACGGAAGCTCGATAGTGCGGTGATGGATGAGGTACTCAAAGCCAACCGCGAACGCTTCAATGTCGAGATGGTCTATAAAAAAGGGGCGATGAAGGGGTGTCTTAAGGCACTCTCTCAAGGCAAAGCCGTAGGGATCTTGATCGATCAGGCGATACGCAAGAAGTTCTCCATCGGAGTGAAGCTCTTTGGCTATCCTGCGACCCATACCCCACTCGCGTCGATACTCTCACGCAAGTTTGGGGTGGCACTGATCCCTGCGTTTATCCATACCGATGACTATATCAACTACCATGTGACGATCTATGAGCCACTCCCCCCCATCAAGAGTGAAGATCAAGAGCGAGACTTGATAGTGATGACACAAGCCCAAGCCAAGGTGATGGAGCAGGTGATGCGTACCTACCCCAAGCAGTGGTTTTGGATGCACAAACGATGGAAATAGAGGAAGATAGTATGCTAAAGATGATGGGTCGAGTGATCGGTGTGATGGTGTTGGGCGTGAGTCTGCTCCTCTCATGGGAGTTTGACCACAAAGTGAAGCTCGATGAGAGTGGTTTCTGGGGGGCACACTATGATATTCCCAAAATCGCTACGGTAGGGATTGTCGCAACGGCTCTCTATGAGGGGACAGAGAGTCGCTTTGGACGAACCTCTTGGAAGAGTCTGGATGCGGGGATTATGAGTCAGTTGATTGCTGAGATCGCTAAGCGTGGGACAGGTCGCCTACGCCCTCGTGACTCCGATAGCTCCTCAGAGTGGTTTAGTGGAGGTAAGAGCTTCTTTAGTGGGCATGTCTCGGGGATGACTGCACTGGTGACCCCCTATATTTTGGAGTATCAAGAGGAGTCACCGTGGGTACACCTGCTCTGGGCATTTCCTCTCCATCAGATGGGAGGACGGCTCAAAGCCCAAGCCCACTGGCAGAGTGATGTCCTCATTGGGGCGTTGGTCGGGTTTGCCTCTGGGTATTGGGCATATAAGCGAGAGACGCCACTACTGCTCTACTTCGATAGTGATAAGGTGATGGTAGGACTCAAGCACCACTTCTAAAGAGAGGGGCTAAGTGTTTGTTAGATAAAATATAGATCTTAAAGTGTGAGGGGGAGTTGTGGCAGATAAACGATTTATACATCAAGAGAATGTAGTGGAGGCACTGAAGATGCTTCAGGCGGTGGTGACGACACTAGACGCACACCATATCGCCTACTATTTGGATTTTGGGACACTTTTGGGTGCAATGCGTGAGGGGGCATTGATCCCATGGGATGATGATCTCGATATCAGCCTGCTCAACCCCTCCGACTACCCCAAAGCTCAAGAGGTGCTAAGAGAGATACAGAAACGCTATCGCTACCGCACCTATCTCTTTACCTTCCGAAGCTCTAGAGAGAAGCGTCGCAAAAACCACAACCCTATTTTTCATGAGCATATCTCCTTTGCATCGGATGAGGATTTTCAGATTGCTAAGCTTCGTACCAATAAGTTTTGGATCTTTGGGCGGGGCAATACGACGATGGATATCTTCTTTAAATATAGTTTTGAGGGGGGACTCTACTGGCTTGCAGATGGTCGCATCAACCGTATCGATGCCTCACTGCTAGAGCAGGGGGTGAAGCAGATTGATTTTTGTGGTATCTCGTGTAGTGTACCTGTGGCGTATGAGGCGTACTTGAGTCAGCTCTATGGCGAGTGGCAGATCCCCAACCGTACCTGGAGAGAAGATGAGAGTCCAACACAACTACAAGGAGAGTGTTTATGAGAGTATTGAGTCTATCCAAAGCCAAACGAAGAGCACAACGCAAAGAGCAAAAGCAGTTTAAATATCCACACAATGTCACCAACTCCTTAGCGATACTAGAGAAGAGTATCGCGGTACTTAAGGCACACGATATCGCCTACTATTTGGATTTTGGGACGCTCTTGGGAGCCGTACGAGAGAAGGGCTTTATCCCGTGGGATGATGATGTCGATATCTCGTTGGTAGATGAGTGTGACTATCACAAGATACAAGAGG
Organism: Sulfurovum sp.; assembly: GCA_027068485.1. GTDB lineage: Bacteria > Campylobacterota > Campylobacteria > Campylobacterales > Sulfurovaceae > Sulfurovum. Next base: position 85,459 of record JAMOSB010000012.1, on the reverse strand, counting down.
TACTCAAAGACCTACGAGCAGAGGGGCTTCACGGGTGGGTGGTCTCTTTTTATCGGAGTATCAAAAACCGCAAACTCAAACTCCAAAAGAATCCCTCACTCAGTGTCTTTGTCGACAGTATAGACTTCACAGACCCCTACTACTACCGATTGGCTGAGATACGCAATAGCCGAACCAGTGGACTACTACGCAAACGCAAAGCGGGGTACAACTCCATGGATATCTTCTTTAAGTATGAGAAGGAGGGGTCACTCTATTGGATGGCAGAAAATCGTGTCCAGAGTATCCCTAAGGATCTCTTGGAGGGGGGGCTGATTGAGATCGATTTTTATCACCTGAAGTGTACCATTCCCAAAAACTATGAAGCCTATCTCACCGCGATCTATGGTGCGTGGCAGACCCCTGATGTTTCATGGGATGAGAGTGAGTGTATCACCCAGCAAGGAGATGACTTTGGCAAGCAGTAAGAAGCAAAAAAAGATAACCAAGATCATCACCTATGGTACCTACGATATGCTCCATATCGGACATATCAATATCCTCACACGAGCCAAAGCCCAAGGGGACTATCTCATTGTAGGGGTGACCAGTGAGGATTATGACCGATCGCGTGGAAAGTTGCATGTCTCTCAGAGTCAAGAGGAGCGACTAGAGGCGGTGCGACGGCTCGATTTTGTCGATGAGGTGATACTCGAAACCCACGCCAAACAGAAAGTCGAAGATATGCAGAAGTATGGTATCGATAAGTTTGTGATTGGGGATGACTGGGTAGGGAAGTTTGACTATCTCAACGCCTATACCCAAGTGGTCTATCTCCCTCGTACCGAGGGGATCTCTAGTACCAAGCTACGTAATGAGCAGATCGATACGATTAAGATTGGGATTGTGGGTGCCAATGGAGATAGTAGACGGTTTTTGCGGGAGCTCTCCTTTGTCTCTAGTGCCAAAGCGGTCGCCCTCTACTCCCAGAAGCCCAAAGCACGGCGTAAGTTTCAAGAGGAGTTTCTCCTCTCTGAACTCTACGACTCCTACGCTGATCTCTTAGACTCCTCTATCGATGCGGTCTATATCGCAACCGATATCAAACACCACTACGCACAGATCAAGTTAGCACTTAGGCAGAAAAAACATGTTCTATGTGAAAATCCTCTGGTCTTAGAGGAGGGGCAGGCTGAGGAGCTTTTTGTGTTGGCAAAAGAGCAGAATCGACTGCTTCTTATGGCACTCAAAACCGCCTTTGCCCCTGCCTTTAATACCATGTTGTCCGAGCTTAAGAGTGGGGTGATAGGGGAGATAAAAGAGGTGAGAAGTACCTTCACCTCCCTCTACAAAGAGCGAGGCTTTCCTAAGCGGTATATTCAAAATGGTGCGACAAATCTGCTCATCTCCTACCCCTCTTTGTTGGTGCAGAAGATCGCAGGAGAGAGCAAGAGTATCACCTTTTTTGATCAGAAGACGCAGGGGTATGATAGTAGCAACCGTGTCATCACCACACACAAAAAAGGGGTGATTGGTCTGGCTACTGTGGGGATAGAGATGAAGTCCGATGGCAATGCGGTGATCTCTGGTACCAAAGGGTATCTCTATATCCCCGCTCCGTGGTGGCTTACCAAAGAGTTCTACTTCAAGTTTGAAGATCCACACAAAGAGTATCACTTCTCTTATGAGTTTGAGGGGGATGGACTTCGCTATATGATTGCAGAGTTTGTGACCTTGATCCAACGAGGGGAGATAGAGTCCGCACGACTCACCCACTACGATATGCTAGAACTCAATAAAATCGTCGTCCAATACAATAAGGAGCATCCCAATGATATATGAAGATTACGCCATCTTTACCCCAGGCCCTGTGAAGATGTCACAGGAGATACTCGCAATAGGTGCGAAGCAGACACCTTACTTTAGAAATAGTGAATTTTCCCAAGTGGTACACCGCTGTGAGGCGTATCTGCTTAAGATGCTCAATGCTCCTACGGGGAGTCGGGTGATCTTCTTGACCGCTTCAGGGACAGCGGGAATGGAGTCGGTGGTGATGAACCTACTCGGTGCGGAGGATCATGCGTTGGTGGTCAATGGTGGGGGATTTGGTGCGCGTTTTGTTGATCTGTGTGAAAGCTACCATGTCCCCCATGATGTCCTGCCTGTTACAGAGGGAAACCTCAGTGATATTGAGAGATGGGTGAGGGGAGAGGAGTACACTGCGTTGGTGCTCAATGCCCATGAGACCAGTGTGGGGCATCTCTATGATCTCCCAGCGATTGGAGCATTTTGTCACAAGCATAATCTCCTCAATATCGTCGATGCGATTAGTATGTTTGTCACCGATCCTATCGATATGCAACAGCACCATATCGATACGGTGATCTTGAGTAGTCAAAAGGGCTTGGCACTCCCTCCTGGGCTGACGATGGTTGTCCTCAACCCCAAAGCGATCGCCAAGATAGGAGAGGTGCAGAGTCACTACTTCAACTTCAAAAACTACCTCAAAGATGGGGAGCGGGGACAGACCCCCTACACCCCTGCGGTGACGATACTCCTTCAGCTTCTTGCACGCTTGGAGCAGATCGAGCGAGAGGGGGGTGTTGAGGCGACGATCCAACGAGCCAAAGAGATGGCGACCTACTTCAGAGAGCAGATCAAGGGGTTACCACTCCGAGCCTATACCCCCTTTATGCCCAATGCTATGACAACACTTACGCCAACTGATGGGTGGGGAGCGAGTGAGATTGTCCATGCGTTGGAGCGTGATGCCAAGGTGATGGTCTGTCCCAATGGCGGGGCACTTCAAGAGACAATCTTTAGGGTGTCTCATATGGGTGAGATGGATCGCGCCTATGTTGATGTATTAGTGGATGCACTTAGAGAACTCTATGCTCACTAAGATCAAAAAAGAGCTCTGCCGTGTCGTACGAAGGGGTATCACCCCGTGTGCAGTGGGGAGTAAGAAGCGTGACTTATCACAAAACAATAACCGTATTGCTCCCTCGGTCTATCTCCATAAAAAGGCACAGCTTGAAGCCCCTGTGACCCTCTATGCCAATGTTGATATCCGAGCCAAGGTGAAGATCGGGGCATTTAGCTATATTAATAACGGTACCACACTCTTCTACACCACGCGTGTGGGGCGGTACTGCTCTATTGGCAAGAAGTGTGAGATAGGAGCGGTGGATCACCCCATTGATTGGCTCAGTAGCTCCTCGATACAGTACAATATCGCAGAGCATTTTGAGTATAAACCCTATTGTGATGGGTTTGCTCAAAAGCCCTTTGATACACCTGAGGGGGCGGTGATAGGCAATGATGTCTGGATCGGTTCTCTGGTCTTTGTCAAGGCAGGTGTAACGATAGGGGATGGGGCGATTGTGGCTGCGGGGTCTGTTGTGACCAAAGATGTCCCACCCTACGCGATTGTAGGGGGGGTACCTGCCAAGGTGATACGGTATCGTTTTGATCCTCAGCAGATTGAGAAACTCCTTGCTTTGGCGTGGTGGGAGTATGATTTAGCACAACTTAATGGTATCGACTTTGAGGATATCGATCGGGCGATAGAGCAGTTGAGTGCCTTACGCTAAAGGAGAGGAGAGCCTATGAAAAATGAAAAATGGTATGGAGTAAAGTTCCTACTCCCCTATATAAAAACCTATAAACTGCGTATCATCTGGGCGGTCTTTTCGATGGTGATGGTGGCGATCACCTCGGCACTGGGTGCCTATATGATGAAGCCTATCCTCAATAATATCTTTGTGGATAAGAATGAAGCGATGTTGACACTCATCCCTTTTGCGATTATTATCCTCTTTGTGACACGGGGGATCTTCCGCTTTTTGAGTATCTATCTGGCTACAAGTATCGGGATAGGGGTGACCAAGACGATCCGCTCTGAGATGTTTGGTCGGGCGATCAATGCGGAGTTTGCTACGATACAGAACAAGACCGTAGGGGATCTCAATGCCCATATCATCCAGACGGTACTCAATATGCGTAATGTCATCGCCCGTACCCTCCCCAACTACCTTGTGAGTGTGATGACGATTATTGCACTGGTGGGGATGATACTCTTTCTCAACTGGAAGCTCTCACTCTTTGCGATTCTCTTTGCGTCGATTGTGATACTCCCTGTACGCTATCTAGGCAAGCGGGTCAAACAGCATGTCTTGAGTGCGGAGAAGATGATCTCAGGACTTACCGATAGTATCAATGAGACCTTCAACCATATCGATATTGTCAAGGTCTACAACCGCACCGAGTATGAGCAGAAGCGGTTTGATACGGTACTAGAGTACTACAAAGAGTTTCAGCTCAAGCTCTCTCGCTACAAAGAGGCGACCTCGCCTGCGATGGAGTTTTTCGTCTCCTTGGCGATTGCGTCGGTGGTCTACTTTGGGGGGACACTGGTGATAGAAGATGGGATGACCGTGGGGGATTTCTTTGCTTTTTTGACTGCTCTGATGATGCTCTATGCACCGATTAAAGTCGTCACCAAAAATGCACTGGTACTCAATATCCTCGACACCTATGTGAAGCGGACAGAGAATATTCTCAAGATGAAACAGGAGAACCACACCCTCCCACCACTCGATGAGGCGATTAAGAAGATCGAATTTAGAGCGGTTTCACTTACGATAGGAGATAAAGAGATCTTGAAAAATCTTAGCTTTACCATAGAGGAGAATGAGACCTTTGCCTTTGTGGGCAAGACAGGAGCGGGCAAAAGCTCCATCTTGACCCTGCTCTTTGGGTTTCGCACACCCACCTCAGGGCAGATACTTATCAACGGTATCGATATCACCACCCGTATGGCACCGAGTATTCGTGATCACATCTCCTATGTCAATCAAAGTGCAGGGACATTCAACACCACCATCCAAGAGAATATCCTCTATGGACTCCCCTACGATGAGGCACGCTATGCTCAAGCTGTTGCATTGGCTCATTGTGAGTTTATCGATGGGTTTAGTCAGAAGGATGCCTACAAGGTAGGGGAGAATGGGAAGAAGCTCTCAGGCGGACAACGCCAACGCCTTGCCCTCGCACGGGCACTCTATAAAGATGCCTCACTTTTTGTTTTGGATGAAGCGACCTCTGCACTCGATACCGATACCGAAAATATGATCCAAGAGAGTCTTCTCCATATCATCGCCTCAAAGACCTCCATTGTCATCGCCCACCGCCTCAACACCATCAAGCATGCCGATAAGGTGGTGGTGATGAGTCAAGGGGAGATTGTGGAGATAGGTCGTTATAGTGAGGTGGCACAGAGTGATGCCTTTAAGAGAAACTTTGGGCTTGAGGGGTAGAGAGGTATGTATGCTACTCGTGTGAAGCCAAAGCTTTATCTCTTTGCTAATCTGCTGATTATCCTCTTTGGATTTGTACTCTTTTTTGACCATAAGGCGAGCCGTGCGATTTTGGTACTGCTAGGGGTTTTGTGGCTTGTGACAGGAGATTTCCATGCAAAGTGGGAGCGGATTAGATCTCATAAACTTGTCTGGACTTTTCTGCTCTTTGTGGGGATGTTTGTGGTGGGGTTACTCTGGACAGAGAACTTCTACGCAGGACGTAAGATACTTGAACGCCCACTACTCTATCTGATCGTCCCTATAGCCCTCTCGATGTACCAGCGAAAGTTTATCCCTTACTACCTCTGGTCGATGCTGTTGGCGTTGATTACGACGGGTATTATGACAGGCTTGATCGCCTTGGGTCTACTCGATATCCCCTATACTATCGACACCTCACCCTATGTCCACCGTGTCTATCTTGCGGGGATGCTTATCTTTGCGTATAGTTACTTCTTAGACCGTATCGCCACCCGTCCCCTTGTCTCATGGCATACAGGGGTGATGGTACTGCTTGCACTATTGATGGTCTATACCCTTGAGGTGAGTGGTTCACGGATGGGCTATATCAACCTCTTTATTGCTACGGCGATTGTAATACTCTATCACTTTAGGCTCTCGTGGCGTGGGGTTGTGGGGATGATTGGTGGGTTGGTACTCTTCGCACTGCTTGCGTATGGTACTCTCCCTCAGGTGAAGCATCAGGTCGACTCAACAATCAAGGTGATTAAGACGATGGATCTTGAGGCTCAGGTCTTAGAGCAAGATACCACCAAGCGACGCTCCTTGACCTGTCGGTTTGAGTTTTGGTACTACGCCTATCAGATTGGGCGTGCCAATCCACTCTTGGGGGTCGGCTCAGGTGATGGTATCCTCGAACTCCAACGCCTCATAGGTAAGCCCGAAGCCAAACAGCTCTTTAAGCAGTGTCTAGGTGATGGCTCAGGACAGTTCAATCCGCACAATATGTATCTGTTTATGTTTATGCAGTTTGGTGTGGTGGGGCTTGTGTTGTTGCTTTGGATCCTCTCTACTCAGCTTCGAATTGCCCTAGCGAGTCACTCCGCTCCCTTTGTGGTGTTGATTGTGACGACGATTGTGACACTCTTTAGCCTCTCAGAACTCTTTACGAGTAAGTTCTTTATCCCATTTTATGGCTATAGTGTGATGGTGATGTATCTGCTCTCTATAGAGTATGGTACCCCTGAGCCGACGACCCCAAGGAGTCCTCATGTCTAAGCCCCTCACGGTACTATTTTATATCGCCTACCCCTACTACTTTCCACACTTCTTACCAATTGGTAGGGTGCTAGAGGAGCGGGGGGATCAGGTACGCTATATCCTTAGCACCCAACAAAACAGTGTGCTGATGGAGGAGATAGCCCAGAGAGAGGGGCTAGACTATGGATGGGAGGAGTCAGAACTCTTTGACTCTACGGTAGATGCAATCTTCTTTGCCAACTTCTTTGAGTCTATCGCTCAGATCTCTGCGACGACACTCTTTATGGATCATGGGGTAGGAACCAAACACTGTAACTATGCCCGTGCGTTGGAGGAGTTTGATATCGTCCTTGTAGAGGGGGAGTATCGTGATAGCTCCTTGCGTCACGCCTATCCTGCATTTGCCCATAAGCTCCATAAGGTGGGCTTCTCTAAGCTCGATGCGGTTGTACACTTCTCTGAGGCAGAACAAACCCACTATCAAGAGAAGTACCACCTCGACCCCTCCAAGCCCACGATTCTCTACGCTCCCACCTTTTACCCCTCCTCTATCGAGAAGATGGCGATGGATTTTCCTCAGGACTTTAACGCGTGCAATATCATTATCAAACCGCACTATCTCAGCCTTCACCGCAAACGCTACGCCAAACAGCAAGCACGCTTTAGGCACTGGGCGAGTTACCCCAACTGTGTGGTGTGTGAGAGTAGTGAGTACTCCTTGGTACCTTTTTTGCATCTGTGTGATGTGATGATCTCCGATGAGAGTTCAGCGATTTTTGAGTTTACGGCACTGGATAAACCTGTCATTCTCAATCGCTTTTTGAAGCTCCGATGGAGCTATATCCTCAACCCAAAAAAGCTCTTCAACCGTCTCGATCAGGGGATAGAGAGCTACCGTAAGATTGGGGACAATGCCCAGAGTTATGCCCAGATGGTCACCATGGTCAAGGCAAACCTCCAATACCCTGAACGCTATCACGCCATACGCACCGCCTACACCCAAGCGATCTGTGGGGTGGTCGATGGGCAGGTCTCTGAGCGTATTGTCACCCTACTAGAGGAGCCATAATGGGATATGAAGTCGCTAACCCTCGTGATGAGGCATTTGTCGCCAATATACAGCACTATTTTGCCCAAGAGGGCAATGAGACACTCTTTCACAAACGCAACACCCTCAAGGTGGTCACCCACCAAGAGCAGACCTATGTAGTGAAGTCCTTTAAGATACCCCACCGTCTCAACCAACTCATCTACCGCTTCTTTCGCCCCTCCAAGGCGAAACGCTCTTATGAGAATGGATTGCGTCTTGTCACACTAGGGGTCAATACCCCGACCCCGATAGGCTACCATGAGTACCCCTCCCGCTTTCTGTTTGGGGAGAGTTACTATATTAGTGGACTCTTTGCGTATGATTTTGAGATACGAGCGGTCTTGAAGGATCCTGCGTTTGAGGGGCGTGAGGCGATACTAGAGGCGTTTGTCGCCTTTACCTATGACCTGCACACCAAAGGGGTCTACCATGTCGACTACTCCCCAGGCAATATCTTGGTCAAACTACTTGAGGGAGGCTATCACTTCTCGTTGATTGATCTCAATCGTATGGAGTTTTTGAGCCTTGATAGTGCGTTGCGTATGAAGAGCCTCGCGAAGTTGACCTCCAACCGTGAGGATAACTACACGCTAGTCACCCTCTACGCGAAGCACTCAGGGGAGCGTGTGGAGGAGCTTTGGGGCTTACTACAAGGCTATCTGGAGAAGCAACAACGCTACCTCTCCCGTAAAAAACGATTGAAACAATTGAAAGGCTAATATGGCAGGCAAATACACCCTTGAGGGGAAAAATGGCACAATCGCCTTGACGATGCTACGACGCGTTACAGATCTACTTGATCACAAAGGGATTGAGTATTGGCTAGAGGGGGGGACACTCCTTGGGGTCATACGCGAAAATCGTCTACTTCCGTGGGATAACGATATGGATATCTCCCTCACCGAAGCCTACTATGATGCCCTACTTGATGCAGTGGGAGAGATCCGTAAGCTAGGCTATATGGTCTGGTTTAAGGAGTTTGAGCGAGATGATGCCCCGTTTAAAAAGGGGATCAAACGCATCATCAAAATACGCAACCGTAAGTTTCACTTTATCCGTGGGGAGGTAGCACTCGATATCTTTATCAAGTTTGAGCAGGAGGGGGAGTACTTTTGGCAGGTGGGGCAGAAGAAAAAATCTGTCCCTGCACACTTTTATCAGCACCTCAAGCGACACACCTTTGATGGCAAATCCTATCTCATCCCTCAGGAGAGTGAAGCCTATCTGAGCTATCGTTATGGAGCGTGGCAAGAGGTGGTTAAGGGGTGGGATACTTTCCATGATGATAATGCTATCACTAGCAATATGCTCTAGGGGAGGTGAGAGATGACCAAATTTCTCCTCTACCTCTCCCAACCCTACAGTATCCCTATCTGTCGCCCCCTCCAAGTGGAGATAGAGCGACGCGGACTAGTGGTGCATTGGTTTTGTGATGAGCCTGCGACCAAAGCCCATCTCGATCAAACCGCTAGGGTGCTTCATACGGTTGCAGAGGTGAAGCACTATCAGCCCGATGTTGTACTGGTTGCAACCAATGTCGTCCCGCACTTCTTTAGTGGGATTAAGGTGCAGATTTTTCATGGGTTTAGTGTGGGCAAACGCTCCAATGCGAAGGGGCATTTCAATATCCGAGGCTTTTTTGATCTCTACTGTACCCAAGGCCCTAGTACCACCATACCCTTTAAGGCACTACAAGCCAAGCACCGCCACTTTGAGGTGGTCGAGACGGGGTGGAGTAAGGTCGATCCACTCTTCCCCCTGCCTAGATCGCTACCCTCTACACCGCGTAAAGTGGTGATGATCAGCTCCACCTTCACCACGCGTCTTAGTCTAGCCAAGAACCCCACCGCAGTTGCAGAGATCGCCCGACTCGCAAGGCTAGGGGAGTGGGAGTTTATCGCGGTGTTACACCCCAAGATGGAGCGGGAGATTGTGGAGCAGTTTTTGGCGATGGAGGGGGAGTATTTTCACTTCTATGACACCACAGAGTTGATTCCGCTCTTTACGCGTGCCGATGTGATGCTCTCCGATACCACCTCTGCCATCACAGAGTTTGTCCTACAGCACAAGCCCGTGGTCACACTCAACAACAACCAACCCCAACCCTATATGATCAATATCACCGATGCCCACGCCATCGAGGGGGCGATTCGAGAGGCACTGACTCGACCTCCCAAGGTGATGGAGGCACTAGAGGGCTTTATCGCACAGACCCACCCCTATGCGGATGGACGCTCTAGCCAACGGGTGGTAGAGGCCTGCTTGGATTTCTTACGCCATCATACCATCAAGCGAAAGCCACTCAACCTCATCCGTAAGTATAAGATATGGAAGCGGTTGAGGGCATTGGGGTAAGATAGGTTATAATCTACCAACGAGAGGAGTCGTGTATGAACTATAGCAGTAGCAAAGTGGAAGTAGAATGAAAGCACCATTTATCTGGGATGGTTACTCTGATCAGCCCTATCCTATCAAAGACCGAGTCTATAAACAACAGATGCGAACAAAGCATCGCTGGAGTTATCTGCCCCTTCTGCTACTTACGATGATCTTTTTCCCGCTTGGGATGCTTATGATGCGATGGGTTAAGGGGGAGGCGATCGAGGGGGAGGCGTTTTATGGTATGGGGGTCGATATTGACAAGGGAGAGGCACAGGTTGGGTTGATTGAGGAGCTTGGGGTGAAGCACCTTCTGATTCGGATGCCCCTATGGCAGATGGATCGTATCGATGCGGTGGTCGCCTTTGCCCAGAGTTTTGGAGCAGATAAGCAGATTTTACTCTCGATTATCCAAGATCGCGAACATATCGAAGATAGTGACCTACTCCAACGAGATGTCGCAGAGATCTTTAAGAAGTTTAGTCCGTTTGTCACGGAGTATCAGATTGGTCACGCCATCAACCGTACCAAGTGGGGCTTCTTCTCGATGGAGGAGTATCTGGGGTGGTATGAGCAGATTGCAACACTACGAGATCGTGACTACCCCAAGCTAAAGTTGGTAGGCTCTTCGGTGATTGACTTTGAGTACCACTACACTATTCGCACCCTCTTCAATGGTTTTAACCTCCGCTATGATCGCTTCTGCGCACTACTCTATGTCGATCGACGCGGGGCTCCGACCAATAAACAGATGGGGATTTTTGACACCCGTACCAAGATCGATATGCTCTATGCACTCATGAGACTCTCCCCCAAGACTACCCAACACCTCTACATCACCGAGGTCAACTGGCCCCTCTCCAACACCGCCCCCTACGCCCCCACCTCCGAGCGAGAGTGTGTCAGCCCCCTAGACTACGCACGCTATATGGGTACCTACCACACCATCGCCCGTGAGAGTGGCAAAGTGGAGCGAATCTACTGGCATCAACTCATCGCTACGGGCTATGGACTCGTCGATGACCGAGAGGGTAGACTCACCAAGTACCCCGCCTTTGAGCGCTATAAGCAGATGGTAGCAGAGGGATAACCCGTACTATGGTATACTACCACTAAAGTATCCCCCCAACCAAAGGAGTCTTCATGCTAACCCAAGAGCGACTGACCCATCTCAAACAGCTTGAAGCGGAGTCGATCCATATCCTCCGTGAGGTGGTAGCGGTCTTTGAGAATCCTGTGATGATGTATAGTGTGGGCAAAGATAGCTCTGTGATGCTCCACCTCGCGATGAAAGCCTTTGCTCCTGCTAAGCCTCCCTTGAAGTTTCTCCATGTCGATACGCTCTGGAAGTTTCATGAGATGATCGCCTTTCGTGATCGGCGTGCGAGAGAGTTGGGACTCGATCTGGTAGTACACACCAACCCTAAGGGGATTGCGATGGATATCAGCCCCTTCACCCATGGGAGTAGAGTCCATACGGAGGTGATGAAGACTGAGGCACTCAAGCAAGCCCTCGATGCGGGGGGGTATGATGCGATCATCGGAGGTGCTAGGCGTGATGAGGAGAAGAGCCGTGCTAAGGAGCGTATCTTCTCGTTTAGAGATCAGCACCACCGATGGGATCCCAAAAACCAACGCCCCGAGCTGTGGAGTCTCTACAATACCTCAATCAACAAGGGGGAGTCGGTACGCGTCTTCCCTTTGAGCAACTGGACAGAGCTAGATATCTGGCAGTATATCTATCTCGAATCTATTGAGATCCCCTCACTCTACTTTGCCAAAGAGCGAGAGGTGGTAGCCTATGAGGGGACAAAGATCCTTGTCGATGATGACCGTGTCCCTGAGGCACTACGCAAAACTGCTACCAAAGAGATGGTACGGTTTCGTACGCTAGGGTGCTATCCACTCACAGGAGCCATCGCCTCCACCGCCTCCACCCTCCCTGAGATTATCCAAGAGATGCTCCTCTCTACGAGTAGTGAGCGAGAGGGGCGACTTATCGACAAGGAGAGTGAGGGAGCGATGGAACGCAAAAAGATAGAGGGGTATTTTTAGGATGTCAAACCAAAAAGAAGCCATCACAACCGATATAGAGGCGTACCTTAAAGCACATGAGCAGAAAGATATGCTCCGTTTTCTCACCTGTGGTAGTGTTGATGATGGGAAGAGTACACTTATTGGGCGACTACTCTATGATAGTCAGATGGTCTTAGATGATCAACTCGCCTCTGTGAAGCGTGAGAGCCAGAAGTATGGTACCACAGGTGAAGCGATCGATCTTGCACTGCTTGTGGATGGATTGCAGAGTGAGCGAGAGCAGGGGATCACCATCGATGTGGCGTACCGCTTCTTTGCGACAGAGCATCGCAAATATATCATCGCTGATACTCCAGGGCATGAGCAGTATACACGCAATATGGTTACAGGAGCCTCCACCGCAGATGTGGCAATCATCCTTATCGATGCACGAAAGGGGATACTCACACAGACCCGACGGCATAGCTATATTGTCAACCTCTTGGGGATAGAGCATGTGATTGTTGCGATCAATAAGATGGATCTAGTCGACTTTAGTCAAGAGGTGTTTGAGCAGATCAAAGCCTCCTATGGACTTCTTGCTCAAGAGTTAGGGATCCCCCACACCTATACGATACCGCTTAGTGCTTTGACGGGAGATAATGTCGTAGAGCGAACACCTCACCTTGGGTGGTATAAGGGAGAGCCACTCCTGAGCCTTCTTGATGGGCTGAAGGTGGAGCGATCGCCTCATGCTGAGTCCTTTCGCCTCCCTGTGCAGTATGTCAATCGCCCCAATCTAGACTTTAGAGGTTTTTGCGGGACGGTTGCGAGTGGAGAGGTCAAAGTAGGGGATACGATTACGGTATTGCCCTCGGGGAAGAGTACCCATATCAAGGAGATCCTCAATGCAGGAGAGGTATCCCAAGTCGCCTCTAAAAAGATGGCGGTGACGGTGACCACCACAGACGAGGTGGATATCAGTCGTGGGGATATGCTGGTACATACCAATACCCTGCCACGCGTCTCCAATATGCTCAAAGTGATGCTCGTCTGGATGGATGAGGTAGCCATGGAGGTGGGGCGAACCTATGATATCAAGTGTGCGAGTAGTCTGATTGCGGGGGTGGTGGAGCATATCAACTACCGTATCGATATCAACACCTATGAGCGAGAGCAGACGGAGCAACTTCAGCTCAATGATATCGCCTCTGCACGCCTCCGCCTCACCCGTCCTATCGCAGTAGATGCCTATCGACAGAACCGTCAGACAGGGAGCTTTATCTTAATCGATCGTCTCACTAACAACACCGTAGGGGCAGGGATGATTGTCGATGTGGCAAAGCGAGAGAGTGATAGGACAATCACCCCACCGCGTACCTATAGTGCCTCAGAGGTCGCACTCAATGCCTATATCCGATCACACTTTCCTGAGTGGGGTTGTAAAGCAATCTAATGTATAAAGAGACCAATACCCGCTCCATCGCCAAGGGGATAAGCTGGCGTGTTATTGCGACGACAACGACCATTGTGATTGTCTACTTCTTCTTTGATCGGCTCGATCTTGCGATTGCTGCGGGGATGATTGAGACACTGCTCAAGGTAGGACTCTACTGGCTTCATGAGCGGGTGTGGTTTAAGGTACGATGGGGGCGGGAGCGTATTGAGCCGTTTAATCTCTGGTTTACAGGGTTGCCACTGAGTGGTAAGACGACGATTGCCAACCGTGTCTATGAGGAGCTGTTGAAGCTGGATATCCCCCTTGAGCGACTCGACTCCAAAGAGATACGCGATGTGGTACCCAATATTGGGTTTAGTCGAGAAGATCGTAACCGTCATATGAAACGGATAGGACACCTGATCAAAACCCTACAAAATAATGCGATCTCTACGGTAGCCTCCTTTGTCTCCCCCTATACCGAGAGTCGAAAAACGATCCGTCACATGGTCAAAAATACGGTAGTAGTCTATATCAAAGCGACCCCTCAAAGTTGTCAAGCACGAGACTACAAGGGGGTCTATGCCAAAGCGTTGCGTGGGGAGTTGCCCTACTTCTCAGGGGTTAATGACCCCTATGAGGAGCCTCAACATGCCGAGATCATCATCGATACGGATCGTCTGAGTGTCGAGGAGGCAACAGAGCAGATCGTCACCTATATCAAGCGTCACTATGTCAACTAAGCATCTCACATGGCATACGCCACAAGTCACCAAGCTACAACGGGCAAGACTCAAGGCTCAAAAACCTGCGATTCTTTGGTTTACGGGGTTGAGTGGCAGTGGCAAATCGACCATCGCCAATGCGGTGGAGGCGGAACTCGTCACGCGGGGACACCACACCTATCTCCTTGATGGGGACAATATCCGTCTAGGACTCAATCGAGGATTGGGCTTTTCTGATAGGGATCGGGTGGAGAATATCCGTCGTATCGGGGAGGTGGGCAAGCTCTTTGTCGATGCGGGGATGATCGTCTTGAGTGCATTTATCTCCCCTTTTCAAGCTGATAGAGAGCAGGTGAGAGGGGTCGTAGAGCAGGGGGAGTTTATCGAAGTATTTGTCGATACCCCCCTAGCGATCTGTGAAGCAAGAGACCCCAAGGGGTTATATCGTAAGGCACGCAGTGGTGAGATCCCCAACTTTACGGGGATCTCCTCACCCTATGAAGCCCCCACTACACCTGAGATCTGGCTAAGAGGTGAGCAGATGAGCCTAGAGGAGTTAGTGGCATCGGTGCTTAGCTACCTTGAGGAGCGGGGCTATCTCGTGGGTGAAGTTTAGTAAGATAAAGGAAGAAGAATGGAGAAGTTTAGAGATGTGTTGCGAGGGTACCGACTCTTGGGGTGGTATGCCCTTGGAGTACTCCTCCTCTTTTGGGTGGCAAGGATGGTGCTGGTCTATGCGTATGATATCGTCTTGGATCTGCCCTTTTTTCTCTATGCGTTGCGGATGGATAGTATCGTCCTTTCTGCGCTGTTGGTGGTGCCACTGCTACTCTTTACGCTCAATCTGGTCTGGTTGGCACGGGTGCTACTGGTGGGGGTCTTTTTTGTGTTGGGGTATCTGGAGGTGGCAAACTACTACTTCTTTGAGGAGTTTCGTACACGGCTCAACTATCAGTTTGTAGAGTATCTAGCCTATCCACAAGAGGTCTTAGAGATGGTGTGGGTCTCCTACTGGCAGGTCTTGGTGGTGGTGGTACCGCTCTTGGTCTATGGCTCCTACCGCCTCTTTGGGGTGAGCCAAAAGCATCTGGTGGCTACGCCTATACTCCCCAAACTCCTCCTGCTTCCGTTGCTCTTGGTGGTGCTTTTTATCGGGATACGCTCCTCCTTTGACTCCTCTACACCCAATCAGAGCTTCTATAGCTACACCAACTCCACGATCAAAAACGATATTGTCAACAACACCCTCTTCTCACTGCTCTACGCCCTCTACCTCAAACAAAAAGAGGGGATGCCAGTGTTTGGTGAGATACCCTCCTCTCCGATCGCATCGCTCCAAGCCCTTAGCCCCAAGCCCTACGACTCCTCTAGGACACTACGCCACCACCAATCGACACACTTTAGTTCTAAACGACAGGTGGTCTTGGTGTTGATGGAGAGTTTTGGGTCGAGTTATGTGGGGAGCCTTGGGGGGACACCCACTACACCACACTTCGATGCGATGAGCAAAGAGGGGCTGTTCCTCTCCAATATGTACTCCTCCTCCTATCGCTCCAACCGAGGCTTTGAGGCGGTGCTAAGTTCGCTCTTTCCGATCTATGCGAGTACCTATCTCAAGCTTCCTAAGTCTCAAACACACTTCTGGACACTCGCACGCACGATGCAAGCAAAAGGGTATCGGACAGTCTTTCTCTATGGGGGAGATAGTAAGTTTGATACGATGAAGGGGTTTGCACTCAATAACGGCTTTGATGAGGTGATCGATAAGTATGATTTTGATCGAGGGATCAAACGCTACACTTGGGGTGTTCCTGATGAGGCACTCTATGCTAAAGCAGAGGAGATCCTCTCTCAGAGTGATAAACCACTCTTCTTGATGCTCTTTACCCTCTCTGCCCATAAGCCATTTGACTACCCTGAGGGGAAGATTGAGTACTATGACCAAGCCCCTGTTGCGTCATTTCCCAATGCGATTAAGTATGCGGATTATGCTCTAGGGGAGTTCTATGCGTGGCTTAAGAGAGAAGAATTTTTTGAGGATGGGGTACTTGCGATGGTGGCAGACCACAATGCCAAGATCTATGGTGAGGCGAAAGTTCCTGTGAAGATGTTTCGTATCCCTGCGTTGTTTATCGCCAAGGATCTCCCACCGCGTGAAGTGCGTGGGGTGACCCATCAGATCGACATCGCTCCGACCCTACTCGATGTAGCAGGGGTGGAGGCGGATATCCCTGCGATGGGAGAGGATCTCACCCGTAGGGATCACTCCCGAGCCTTGATGATCCACCATGGTGCCTATGCTTATCTGAGTGATGGGGGGTTTGTCCTCTATCAAAAGTCTCACGCACCGCAGTGCTATGGGCTGGACTACCGTAAACAGGAGCAGAACCAAACACGCATCAAGGAGGGGTTGGAGTACCTCTATGGAAGCTACTATATCTACGATAAGCGACTTCACCACTAGCGTGGATTAGGCAAACGCCTCATCGACCCCTTGGCAGAGGATATGCCCTAGCATGATGTGCATCTCTTGGATACGAGGGGTCGCATCTGAGGGGATGATGAGGTTAAGATCACAGACGCTACGCATCTCTCCCCCCTTGGCACCACTCAACCCTAGTGTCTGACACCCCATGGCGTTGGCTTTGTGTATGGCACGGAGGATATTGGTGGAGTTGCCACTTGTTGAGATCCCAATGAGTAGATCCCCCTTGCGTGCCAACGCTTCGACCTGTCGCTCAAAGACAGCGTCATACCCATAGTCATTGGCGATGGCAGTGAGAGCCGAGGTATCGGTACTCAAGGCGATGGCGGGAAGGGCTTGGCGTTCGATGCGGTAGCGTCCTGTGAGTTCGGCTGCGATATGTTGGGCATCAGCTGCGGAGCCTCCATTGCCACAGAGTAGGATTTTGTTCCCCCGCTGAAGGGTTGAGATGAGGGTCGTGAGTGCCTCTTCGATCGCAGGTCGCATCGTCTCGATGGTGTGGGTTAGGGTCTCTTGGTGGGCATGAAGTTCACGCTGAATCATCGCTTGCATTACTCTCTCCTTAGGGGCGTATAAATTTTTTGTTCTCATCGATCGCGTGGAGGATGAGTTGACTTGGTACCCGCTCCTTGGAGAGGAGTTGGTAGCTTTGGCTATCGCGTATCTCACTGCTAAACATCTTGTTGGGGAGGTTGGAGAAGAGATAGGTGCGTGTGGGGGTGATAATGGCGTTGTTGTTCCAGTTGGCACTGAGGACATAGTCACGGTGGAAGGTGGGGGCTAAGAGATCTTTACCGTTGCTATAGCTCTGGGGGTCACTGGTGACACCTAGGAGTGTGAGGAGGGTAGGGACGAGGTCTTGATGGCTACTGAGTGAGTCATTGATCGCACGCCCTAAGCCTTGGTTTTGGAGTGACTTGGGGAGCTTCATCAGTAGAGGGATATGGGTCTGCCCCTCTGAGAAAGCGGTGTTGTGTCCGAAGTTGCCCTGCTCAAAAAACTCCTGCCCATGGTCGGAGGTGAAGAGGATAAGTGACTCTTCATAGAGTCCTACCGCTTTGAGTTTGGCGATCATCTCCCCAAAGAGGGCATCGTTGTAGGCGACAGCATTTTTGTAGCGTTTGATGACCTTTTGAAGCTCTTGGCTCCCTTGGGTTACCTTGAGGTAGTTGATCTCCTCTTTGGGGGCGTGGTGTAGGTTGAACGCTTGGGGGTAGGAGTAGCCATGTGGAGCATCAAGGAAGACGAAGCTAAAGCGTGGGGTGGTGGTGGGGGTGAGACTCTGAAGGAAGCAGTCGGTATTTTGTCGATCTTTTCTCCATGGTACCCCCTCAAACCTATCGTGGATAGAGGATTGGATCGCCACATAGCAGGTCTTGCGAAACTCTGGCCAGTTGGTGTTGGTCGAGGAGAAGATATCGATCTGATAGTGGAGCTGTTGGAGGATATCAAAGAGTAGGGGCTTTTGGTTGGCATTGAGGAAGCTAAACCAGTAGGTGGCATTGAGTCCATACATCAGTGAAAAGATCCCAAACCGTGTGCTATTGCCTCCACTGTAGTGGTGCTTAAAGTTGAGGGACTCCTTGGCAAAGGCGGTGAGGTGTGGGGTGAGTTCGGGGCTGAGGATCGTATACTTGACTGCGTCACTCGCGATGATAAAGATCGGGAAGGGTTTCTGGTCGGGTGCAAGGGTGAGTGGGCGAAGAGGGTAGTGGAGGGTCGCATCGGTCTGGATACTGTATTTGGCCTGCTCCTCTGCCTTGAACCCAAAGTGTTTGGCGGCGATGCGTCGGAAGGTCAAGGGCTGATAGAGAGGAATCACGCGAAACTTGGAGACAATGGCGTTGTAGGAGAAGAGTGAGGCGACCCCATAGCTCACCTTCTCCCCAAGGATAATCACAAGGAGGGGAAGGAGGATAACGCGATTACTCAGGCGGTTGAGTCTCTGCTGTGTGGGGAGGCTTAGGCGGTGGAGTCGGTGTAGGAGATACCACTCTAGTGCCACACTCCCCACCACCAACCCCCCAAAGAGTATCAGAGGCATAACCCCCGCTTGGATCGAGTCGAGTGCATCGGGGGAGGTGAGGATATTGAGTACCATTGCATTGATATGAAAGCCAAAGAGTTTGTAGATAAAGAGGTCAGTAAGAAGGGCTACATCGGTGAGGATAAAGAGGAGTGCGGAGAGTGGAAGTCTCCAGCGTGGTGACCATCGTAGGGGGAGTAGAATCAGTGCAAAGAGGAGGTAGAGTACCCCCGCACTCCCTATCGCTCCTGCGAGTGTCACTCCAAAGGTGAGGAGTGTATAGCCTTGGTTGAAGCTCAAAAAGAGGGTAAAGAGTAGTGCGGTGAGGAGTAGGTTGGCTTTAAAAAAAAGTGGAAAAGTCTGTGTCGGCATGGGGCTACTCCTTGGTCTCTATCTTGGCGATAATCGCAGAGGTGCTTCTGCCCTCGACAAACTCCAAAAGGCGTACTTCTCCCGCAAGATTAGAGCCTACAACACACTTACCCTCATAGTCTGCCCCTTTGACGAGGATATCAGGGTGTATCTGCTCGATGAGGTTATAGGGTGTATCCTCATAGAAGGGGACAACAAAGTCCACACTCTCCAATGCCCCAAGCAAAAAGGCACGATCGTCGAGGGTGTTGATGGGACGGCTCTCCCCTTTGAGTCGGGTGATACTCGCATCGGAGTTGAGTCCTACAATGAGGATATCGCCAAGAGCTTTGGCACGCTCTAGGTAGCTTGCATGTCCACGGTGCAAGATATCAAAGCACCCATTGGTGAAGATGATGTTGCGTCCCTGCTCCTTGAGTCGTCGGGTGATACGGGCGATCTGCTCAAAGTTTTTGATCTTGCTCTGGGCTTCGCCTTTGTTGAGGGAGTGTTCATACTCTTCGATCTCTGCGAGTGTGGCGGTGGCTGATCCGACTTTGGCGACGACGACAGCGGCGGCTTTGTTGGCGAAGTGACACGCCGAGACGATATCGATACCTGAAGCGAGTGCGACCCCTAGCGATGCCAAGACCGTATCGCCTGCCCCTGTGACATCAAACACCTCTCGTGCGACAGTGGGGATGGTGGTGAGCTGGTCACTTAGGAGTCCTATTCCATCTTCACTCAGTGTGATAAGGGCGTAGGTGAGGTCGATCTGCTCTTTGAAGTAGAGGAGTGCCTCTGAGAGGTGTTGGGGGGTATCGATGGGGATACCCGAGGCGAGGGAAGCCTCTTTTTTGTTGGGGGTGAGAAGGGTTGCCCCGTGGTATTTGTGGTAGTCGGCTCCCTTGGGGTCGATGAGTATTGGGATCCCCTGCTGATGTGCGAGTCCAATGAGTGCGTGGCAGAGCGTGGGGGTGAGTACCCCTTTACCATAGTCAGAGAGTAGTAGGGCATCGTAGTGGGAGATGTTGTGTGAGAGTGCCTCCAGTAGTGCTGATTGAGAGGTATCATCGATGGGATTGGTACTCTCCTCATCCAAGCGTAAGATCTGTTGACCTGAGGCGATGACACGGCTCTTTTGGGTGGTGACACGGTAGCTCTCGGAGATGAGGGTCATCTGTGCGGGGTTGAGGGTCTCTAGGAGGCTCTGGAGTCGCTTGGCATTGTGATCCTCTCCGATGACAGAGTAGAGGCTGACCTTGGCATCTAGGGCGACAAGGTTGGAGAGGACATTACCCGCCCCTCCTAGTACCATACTCTCCTTATCGGTAGAGACGACTTGGACGGGAGCCTCTGGAGAGATACGCTCACACGCTCCCCAGATGTAGTGATCGATCATCAAATCACCAATAACAGCGATTGTGGGTTGGGTCTGGCGTAGGGTCTCTATCATAATCTACCTCGGTTGTGTTGGATATAGTCATAGCACGCGGTGATGCTCTCAAAGTGTAGGGTACTGGTGGGGATAGGGGTGCTACCAATGGCGATACTCCCACCTATCCCTGCGTGGTTGGCAAGAGCGATATCACTGGGTTTGTCCCCGATGAGCCAAGAGTGTGTCAAGTCGATAGGGTAGCGTGCGGTGAGGTGCTCTATCATTCCTGTATTGGGTTTGCGACAGTGACAGTGGGCATCAGGGTGGTGGGGGCAGTACTCGACAGCTTGGATGGTGATGCCATGCGCTTGAAACACCTCACACATCCACGCACTTAGCTGATGAAACGCCTCTTGGGTATAGTAGCCCCGACCGATACCTGACTGGTTGGTGATGACAAAGATCCAGTAGCCCGCCTCCTCAAAGAGACGCACCAGCTCAAAGATCCCCTCAGAGAAGTGAAACTGCTCTTGGGTGGAGACATAGCCGTAGTCGATATTGATCACCCCATCACGATCAAGAAAGAGGGCTTTGTGTGGGTACATCACACCGCCCCCCCTTTGTGAAGTACGGTCTTGATGGTCTTGATCAAAATAACCAGATCCATCCAGAGGTTCCAGTTGCGGATATACCACACATCTAGCTGTAGTCGTGACTTGAAGTCCACATCACTGCGTCCACTCACCTGCCACAACCCTGTAATCCCAGGTTTGACAGAGAGGATCGTCTCATGAAGCTTGTTCATCTTTGGCTCTTCGGTGAGTATATAGGGGCGTGGACCGATAAAGCTCATCTCCCGCTTAATGACATTGAGAATCTGTGGAAGTTCATCGAGAGAGGTGCGTCGCAAAAAATCCCCAATAGGCGTGATACGGGGGTCGTTTTGGTACTTGTGATAGATGGCGTAGTGTGCGACCTCTTCGGGGTGTGTGGCGAGGTACGCCTCTAAGATACGATCACCTTGATCTGCCATCGTACGAAACTTATAGCAGGTGAAGGGCTTACCGTGTTTGCCCAAGCGTTTCTGTCTGAAGAGGATACTACTGTGAGGCTCTTTGAGCTTGATCGCTAGTGCAATCAGGAGCATCCCCACGATCAAGAGTGGGAAGATGAGTAGGGAGAGGAGTATATCGGAGATATTCTTGAGAATCAGACGGTAGCGACTCTTGAGGCGGTTGCGAAAGACGATGAGATTGGTGCGTGTATTGGAGAGTTCATAGATATGGGAGTGGGTGAGGTTGTAGTCATCGATTAGTGGGATGAAGATCACCTCATGGTGGCGTTTGATCTGATCGGCGATGATATCTTTGAGACTATGGGCGGTGGTGTTTTGTGAGTTGATAAAGACCGTTGATGGCTCCTTGGGGTGTTTGGGGGAGACATAGCCTAGGTAGGGGTTGTGGTAGATCTCATCTTGGAGGAAGCGATCATCCCCATAGATAAGGGCTTTTTTACGCCACAGCCCGATACGGTAGAGGGTTTTTTTGGTGATATTTTTGGCGAGTGGGATCAAGATCGCCATAGTAAAAAAGGAGAGACCTATCACCAGACGAGAGTAGTGTTCGATCGATTTGGTCATTGCAAGGTAGGCAAAGAGCAGTATCGCAGAGAAGATCACCGCCTTGAGGATCAGACGACTCTCATGCCAGAAGTCATAACGGTAGCTATAGATCCCCTCATAGGTAAAGAGGAGTAGCGGGATGATATAGAGCGGATAGAAGTGCAAATAGGTGTTAAAGGTAATCGTATGGGGGTGAAGTCCCTCCCATGAGGTACGCAGAAGATAGGCAAGATAGAGCGAGAGTATTATCATAAGGGTATCAAAAAAGACAAAAATAGTCTTAGAGAGAAGCTCTCGCATAGGGTACCTTTTTTAATAGTATTTTATCAAAAAGTTAATAGCATCTTGGTTTAATCTATGGAAGCGATTTTTTCAACGATAGCTACCAAAATAGACTGGGATAAAGGGATTGAAAGTATAGGTTAAACAACATTTAATTATACTATTGTTGTTTATACTATACAAAAGGAAGGTGCTATGATCGCTACACTCTTTAAAAAATATGCATATATCAACAAAAAGATAGAGGCTGTAAAGTACAAGCGATACTTTTTTGATATCGTAGACTTCCGTGAAAGACTGATCGGTATCGTAGGTGCAAGAGGGGTGGGGAAGACTACTTTTTTACTCCAGTATCTAGAGAGTCTAGAGATAGCAGAGGATAAAAAACTCTACTTCAGTGTAGATAGTATACTTGGCTCAGAGGAGAGACTCTTTGAGATTGCAGAGAGCTTCTCTAACCTTGGTGGAAAAGTACTGGTGATAGATGAGATACACAAGTATCCAAACTTTGAGATTGCACTTAAAGAGATCTATGACTTTTTAGATATACAAGTCATTTTCAGTGGGAGTTCTGCTATCGTACTGGAGCATAAAAAGGCGGATTTGAGTCGTAGGGCGGTATTGTACCGTGTGAAGGGGCTTAGTTTTAGAGAGTTTTTGGAGTTTAAACTGGGGCAGACATTTGAACCCTATACACTCGATGATATCTTGGAGCATCATACGAGACTAGCCAAAGAGATCACGAAACAGATCAAACCCTTGGAGCAGTTCAAAGCCTATCTACAGTTTGGGTACTACCCGTTCTATTTTGAGACCCCCGATACCTACTATCTCAAACTTGAAGAGACGGTCAATGTCGTAGTGGAGAGTGATCTGCCGATGATCTTTAATATCGAGCCTAGCAATATCATGAAGCTTAAACAGCTGGTGGCATATATCTGTAACTCAAAGCCCTATGAGCTGAATCTCACAAACCTTGCAAGTAAGATAGGTATCAACAGAAAAACACTCTACCTTTACATCCACTACCTTACACTAGGAGATATATTTCTCAAAGTACAGCCCAAAGCCAAAGGAGATACCGTTTTCTCCAAGCCCTCCAAGCTCTATCTCAACAATACCAATCTCAACTACGCCTACTGTGATATGCAAGAGAGTGGCACACTCAGAGAGAGCTTTTTTGTCAATCAGCTAGATAAGGAGTATACAATAGCGTATTCAAAGGTGGGTGATTTTTTGATTGATATGAAGTATATTGTTGAGATAGGTGGCAAACATAAGAGCTTTAAACAGATAAAAGATCTAGAGAACTCTTTTGTGGTGGCAGATGAGATAGAGGTAGGGTTTGGCAATAAGATACCCTTGTGGCTGTTTGGGTTTTTATATTAGAAATACACTCTCAGTGAGGAGTACTTCTCCACACTAGAGAGATAGTCTAGAGAAGTTCCCCTATAAATGCTACGAGTTCTTGCTCAAAGGCTCCATAGCCCATCGCCTCTTGGCGTATGGTGGTAGGATCGAAGTGGTACTGCTCAAACCGCTCCACTGCGTCGATGATGGCCTCGATGCTCTGGGTGGCAAAGTGTACGCCTGTCACCCCCTCGGTGATGGTCTCTTTTGTCCCCCCTTGGTCGAGTGCGATGACGGGGGTGCCACACGCCATCGCTTCGATGGGTACAATCCCAAAATCCTCCACCGCTGCGTAGACAAAGGCTTGGGCGTGTTGCATTGTCTCGATGAGTATGGCATCCTCTTGGAAGCCAAGGAGTTGGATGTTTGCCCCTGCGATACGAGCGATCTCCTCATACTCCTCCCCCGCACCAATGACGACAAGGGTGTGGTGGGGCATCTGGTTAAATGCCTCTACGATAAGCTTGGTTTTTTTGTAGGGAACAAGCCGTGAGGCGGTGAGGAAGAGGGAGGACTTTTGGGGCTGTAGGGTGAAGCGGTCGAGTGCGACGGGGGGGTAGATGAGATGAGACTCCCTCCCGTAGGTGCGTGCGATACGCTCTTGGACGAAGTGGGAGTTGGCGATAAAGTAATCGACCCGATCGAGAGTAGCGATGTCCCAGTTGCGTAGGTACTTCAAACTCTGCTCTACCAAAAACTTCTTGGGTTGAGAGAGGGAGGCGGTGTACTCCTCATAGAGATCCCATGCGTAGCGTATGGGGGTGTGACAGTAGCAGACATGGAGCTGTCCTGCGTGCTTTTTGACCCCTTTGGCGACTGCCCATGAGGAGCTGATGATGAGGTCAAACCCACGCATATCAAGCGACTCAATGGCTCTAGGGAAGAGGGGGAGGTAGTGGCGGAAGTAGCGTCTGGCTAGGGGGAGATTCTGGATAAACGAGGTGGTCACCTCTCTTCCATCCAAAATCACCGTTCGATCCTCCTCACTGAGGAAGTCAACCAACGCAAAGAGGGTAGCATCGGGGTAGCAGTTGAGGATACTGCGAAGTACCTTCTCCGCTCCTGCATTGGTGACAAGCCAGTCATGGACAATGGCTACTCGCATGAGAGGACTCCTCTAAAGCACTCAAGATGTGCCGTAGCACTCTGCTCCCATGTGAAGTGCTTGGCGTGTGCTATCCCTTTGGCGACTCTAGCAGAGTAGCCCGCCTCATCATCGAGTAGCTCTGTGAGTTTGGCGACGATATCGTCGATATCGTGTGGGTCGATGTAGGTCGCTGCCTCTCCACACACCTCAGGCATCGAGGAGCAGTGGGAGGTGATGACAGGGGTACCACACGCCATCGCTTCGAGTGGAGGGAGTCCAAACCCCTCATAGAGAGAGGGAAAGAGCAGGAGAGTAGCGTGTTGGTAGCAGGCAACGAGTTGCTCGGTTGAGAGGTTGGAGCGGAAGGTGATGGCGGGGTTGGCTCTGGCTTCATCGAGGAGGGCTTGGGTGGTCGGGTCAAGGGCAAAGTTGGCTGAGAAGTTGCCTACCATGATGAGCTGATACTCGGGTCGGTTGAGTCGCTTAAATGCCTCAAGGACGGCGGTGAAGTTCTTGCGGGTATTGAGGGAGCCGACAAAGAGTATCTGCTTGTGCTTTTGGGGGGTGGGGAGTGGGCGAAAGTGTGGCTCGACCCCTAGCCCAATCACGCTTATCTTCTCTTGGATCTGAGGATAGTAGTGGCATATCTCCGCTTTGGAGCTTTGGGAGATGGTAATGATACGATCTGCACGCATTAGCACATGAGGGATGAGCCACTGGTAGTACCGCCAAAAGAGAGGGGTGAAGCTCTGAGGATAGCGTAAAAAGGCGACATCATGGAGGGTGATGACTAGCTTTTTGTGCTTGGGGACGAAGTAGGGGGCGAGGTTGGCAGGGCAGAAGAGTAGCTCCCCTTTGGCAAAAGGAAGTACTAAGTGGCTCCAGAGGTGGGCGAGGTACTTGTTGCGGGTGGGGGGGCTTTGGAGTGAGAGGTTGAGTTGGGTACGAAGCTGATGATAGATCGACTCTGTGTAGTGTTCGACTCCTGTAAAGATGCTATGGGTCAAGACCCGCCCATCAAATAGTATGGTCATGATCGCTCCTCCTTGAGATAGGTGAGTAGTCCCTGCCAGATCCCACGAAACTTTGCGAAGTAGAAGCGTGCTTTGATCGGATCACCCTTGAGTCTATAGAGTAGGGAGCCTAGCAGGGGACGGATAAGGGCGTACTTGATGAGGTAGTGTACGCCACAAAGAGAGCCAAGGTGTTTGGCGATAAACGCCCCCAACCCCACCGCACGGTAGGCAATGCGTGTGGTGTCGTGGTAGTCAAGGTCTGAGGGGGGGTGGTAGACGGTGTTGATCTCTGGGTGGTAGTAGCCTTTGACCCCTTGCTGAAGGAGGCGTAAGATCAGCTCATTCTCCTCCTCAGCGTGGTATTTGGCTCCTAGCCCAAACCGTTCATCAAAGCGAAGCGTACCGAGTGTAGCCGTGGCGATAAAGAGCGTGGTGGAAGAGCCGTGTATCTGTGTACAGGAGAGAGGGGTAGGGGTGGTGTGTAGACTCCCCGCTACGATCTGTTGACTCGTGGGGTCGATGGTCTTACCTGTGAGGAGTGGGTAGGCTCCTTGTTGAAAGAACGCTACAATCGATTGGAGTAGCATCGGTGGATAGGTGCAGTCATCATCAGGAAACCCGACAATCTCCCCTGAGGCGTGAGAGAGTCCCACATTGCGTGCGAGGGAGAGTCCTATCGCACTACGAAGGTGGAGGATATCGAGTTGATCAAAGGATTGGATGAGCGGTGTGATACGCTCATCACTGTTTTGATCGATGATAATCACCTCAAAGTGGCTATAGGTCTGTTGGGTGAGTGAAGTGAGGAGTGCCTGCACCTCATGGGTGCGATGGAGGGTCGCAAGAATGAGGGAGATCTTCATAGAAAGTCAACGGTCTCAAACTGCTCGATATAGGGGTGGTCGGCTTGGAGATCGGGGTTGTTAAAGCCATAAAATCCGATATGGTTAGCCTCTGCTGCGGCAAAGTCATTGATACTATCCCCAATCAAGATCGTCTCCTCTTGCGTGTAGTGGTGTGCCAAGAGAATCTCTTTGACAATCTCCCCTTTGGGGGTGGGGGAGCCACCGATAGTGAGAAAGTACTTAGAGAGTCCCAAGGCATTACAGATATAGCGAAGATCTGCCTGATCAGCACCTGATGCGATATGGAGGTTGAGGTGCTGGTAGTGGGCTTGGATAAAGGTGAGGGTCTGGGTGATGAGATACTGAGGCTTGCTTAGCTCCTCTTTGGTCAACTCTGAGTAGCGTGTGGCGTAGGAGGATATCTCTGCTTGAGAGATAGAGGTTTGGAGGAGTTGCTCAAAGAAGTACTGGATCTTCACATAGCGGGAGATCCCGCCATTGTACTCATGGTAGGCGATAAACTGCTCAACCTGCTCCGAGGGAAACGCCTCAAAGAGTCGTCTAAATGCCTCTGTCTTGACAGGCACAGAGTCGAGGATCACCCCATCAAAATCGAAGATAATGGTGTGGATCTTAGCCATGGTAGGCGACCTTGACTACACTCTTGACCACCTTGGTAGGGGTGTCTATTTGGACGCAGGGCATATGGGCATCATCGGGGTAGAAGATTGCGATATCTCCTGCGTGTAGGGTGAACTCTGAGTAGTCGGTGGTGTCGTGGTAGTTGATGAGATCCATTGAGGTATCAAAAATGGCCATTATGCTATCTCCGCTATGATGGTACAGGGTAGTCCATCGCACTGTGCGATGCGTAGGGGTGCGACGGTGAGGTGTTTGATCTGACTGCTTGCCTGAAGCAGACATAGATCCATATCTTCGATGAGTAGGATAGGGTGAGAGGGATCAAGAAAGGCTCGATGTGCCTCACGCCCAACCATACGGTGTGCAAAGCTAGAGACGGAGATACTATCAAACCCAATTACGCGTACCTTGGGGAAGTGGGTGCGGAGGTAGTGTGCCACCTCAGGAGCAAATCCATAGTTCTCTTCCCAGAAGTAGGGAGTCGTACGCTGATGGCAGATGCCTGTCTTGATGATGAGTAGCTCGATAGAGGCTTTCTCTTCGATCGGCTCTAGCTGATCGATAAGCTCCTGATGGATCACCCGCTCTTGGGGAGTAAAGGAGAGAAAGTGTACGCGGTTAAACGCAAAAAAGTCACTATCAAAATCCTCTATCGTCTGCCCCTCCTCAAAGAAGTGATAGGGCATATCGATATGGGTGCCGATATGTACGGTCGTCTCGATGTGACTATCATTGGCCACATCCCCCTTGGCGATAGCTGAGCGTCTTTCACAGACAAACTGGTTGCGGTTGCCATAGGTGGGGGTCTGGCTATCGAGTAGGTGGGAGAGGTAGAGGCGTTTAGTCATTGGGCTGGTTCTCCTCGATATCTTTGAGACAATCTAACAGCCCCTGCCCCATATCGATATAGGGGTTGGCGACAAGCTTCTTACTGCGTGTAGGGTGGAAGGAGTAGGGGGTGGTTTTGTAGTGGTTGTGGTAGCCATCATCATTGAGGTTGATGGTGAGGCTCCCCCCTAAGATCTCATTGATCATCTCAAAAAGCTCTCTGCGTTGCATCCGCTCGACCCCTGTAAGGATAATATGCTCATTGATAAAGTCATCTGACTCGATAATCTCCCGTGCAAGTTTGGCGACATCTGCTGCGTGGATATACTCCCGTATCTCCTCCCCATCGCCACTATGGTGGATCTCCTGTGTGGCAACGGACTGCTTGAGGAGATTGTAGATGTAGTTGTTGTGGTAGTCTCGCTCTCCATAGACTGAACCATAACGCACGATAGTAAACTCCAGTCCAAACTTCTTGTAGTACTCCTCGGTGAGCTTCTCAGAGGTGAGTTTGCTGATACCGTAGAAGGAGCCTTTGTCACTCATCGCATAGGCACTACTGGCATAGACAAACCGCTTGACATGGTGTGTCTTGCACGCCTCTAAGATATTGAGGTTACCCATGACATTGAGCTCTAGGGCTTTGGTGGGGTTGGCGATGGCATCATCGAGGTTGGCAAAGCCTGCGAAGTTGTAGACGATAGAGGCACCCTCTACCAAGGCAGTGACCTGAGCCTTATCTAGGATATCACACCGTGTGTAGTATCGGTCATCGACATACTTAGAGGGGGTGAGATCGGCTGAGATGACATGGTAGCCGTGGTCTAGCAACTCCTCAATCAGATAGCTTCCGATAAATCCATTGCCTCCAAAGACGACGATTTTTTTAGGCATTGCTTGATACCTCATTTTTGAGGGGGAGGTTGTTTTGGTAGCGTATCGCCTCCTCTAGGGCTTGTACCTCCATATCGGTACGGCTATCGATGGTACTCGCACCCATGTGGCAGGTGAGTAGGGCATTGTCAAGTTGGGTCAATACTCCTGTGTAGGGTTCCTCCTCAAAGACATCGATCGCAGCCCCTGCGATGATCTCCTCTTTGAGTGCCGTATAGAGGTCGGCTTCATTGACGATCCCCCCTCTTGCGGTGTTGATGAGGAGTGCGTGGGGTTGGATCATCTTAAGCTCTTTGAGGGTGATATAGTCAAGGGTATCGGCTTTGAGTGGGACATTGACCGAGAGGATATCACTCTGGGAGAGTACGCTCTCTTTGGAGACAAACTCCACACCATAGAGTCGTCCAAAGGCGAGATCAGGGGTGGTATCATAGACTTTGAAGGTGACATTGAACCCACTAAGGAGGTGAATGAGGCTCTTGCCGATGCGTCCCATCCCAAAGATCCCTACCGTTTTGCCATAGAGGAGTGTCCCCATGTGACGGTGCCAGATACCTGCTTTGATCTGGGTATTGGTGGTGGAGATCTTGCGTGCAAGGTCAAGTATCATCCCCACACACAGCTCTGCTACTGCCATCGTGGGGGCATCAGGGGTGTAGGCGACGCGTACACCATACTGCTGACACAGATCAAAGTCGATCCCATCGAGTCCGATCCCAACCCGTGAGATGAGCTTGAGGTTGGGGGCATTCTCAAAGACTGCTTGGGTGATCTTCTCTGTCCCTGCGATGAGTACCTCGGCATCTTTGATATCCTCTGCTAGCTCTGCGGAGGTGATCTTTCTGCCGTGTTCATTGAGGCTTAGCTCAATGCGATGCTCCTCTACGAGTTGCATTGGGAGGGGTGAGGTGGAGGAGAAGGGATGGGTGGATACAAATACTTTCATCTACGCATTCTCCTCTCGTAAGGTTTTCATCCCAGAGATAGCCGCATCTCGCATAAAGAAGTAGTCGATACCATACGCAAGGAAGGTACACCCTTGGTCTATCTTGAGTTGGAGTTTGGCAGGGTCGGTATCGACAACATGGAACCCTGAGGGGATATTGTGTGCGTGACATCGATCGAGGACTTTTTGGACAGCCTCTTTGACATCCTCTCGCTCAAACTCCCCTGGGTATCCCATACTACCTGAGAGATCATAAGGACCAATAATTGTCCCATCGATCCCCTCAACCGCTAAAATCGCATCGATCGAGTTGACTGCATCGATATGCTCAATCTGAGCGATAATGACAAGCTCCTCATCGACCCACTTCTTATACGCCTCAAAGCCCATACCAAACTGCTGTGCGCGGTAGAGTCCCACTCCACGCTTGCCCACAGGGGGGTACTTGGCGTAGGCGACAGCTTGCTTGGCATCATCTTGAGAGCAGACCATCGGGACGATGATCCCATCTGCACCCATATCGAGTACTTTTTTGATCACCACCTCTTCGTTTTTGCTCACGCGTACAAGGGCTTTGATCCCTTTGGCTTGGATTGTGGCGATAAGGGTCTGTATCGTCTCCATATCCATCGCGGTGTGTTCGCTATCGACCACCAACCACTCAAATCCAGCCAGTGCCATCACCTCGACACTCATGGTGTTGCCCATCATAATCCAGCTACCGAGGGTCAGCTGATTGTTTTGTAGTTTTTTCTTTAGACTCATAGGTGATCCTTATGTATATGTAGTAGTTCTGCGAGTTTGAAATCCTCTGGCTCATCGATATCGACCGCTTCGAGTTTGTTGACCTCAAAGATCTGAGGGGTAAGCCCGATGCGTTTTTTCTGGGATGCTTCAAAGGAGGCTTTGGAGAAGAGGTAGAAGTTGGAGTTCTCCTCATAGAGAGGCTCAAGGTCTTGGGTGCGTAGAAGCTCTTGGGGGTTGTGGTTGATAGGGTTGGCATCTTTGTCATAGAAGCGTGTCTGTACCCGTGTCACCCCAAAGAGCGAATCGTGTTGATCAAGCTTGGCAAAGTACGCCTCTACTGCATGGTCAATCGTCTCCGCACGCAAGAGTGGGTTGGTGCTGTGTGTCTGTAGGAAGTGTTCTCCTCCAAGCTGTTGGAGATCATAGTCGATGATGAGGTTCATCGAGACATCGCCTCCTTGGATCGCTTCGGGACGGTCGATGATGATGACACGCTCCCCAAAGTGCTTCTTGGCATCTTGGGCGATGATCTGGCTATCGGTATTGATCACTACCGCCTCGATATACTGAGAGGCAAGTAGTGATTTCATAATAGCATGATAGAGCGGTGCACCATCAAAATCTCTCATATTTTTATTGGGGACGCGTTCGGAGGTCCCTTTCATCGGGAGTAGGGCTTTGAGTTTCATGAGTGCTCCTTTAGGATTGTGGTGATAACTTTGGCTGCAAGGGTCGCAGAACTCTGGGTTTGGTTGATATTGCAGTGGTGATTCAAAAAGGTGTTGGCTCGTTCTCGATAATCTACCGATAAGCCGAGTTCAAACCTAATCGCCTCTGCTAGCTCTTGGACGGTTTGGCTGGTGCTATAGGCACCCATAGGGTCTTGGAACTTCACTACTTTCTCCTGATGCGGGTTGTGATAGATAGCGGGTTTACCCATCGCAAGTGCCTCTAGGATAATCGATCCAAAACGGCTAATGATAATCGTCCCTTCTCGAATTGTATCATACATATTTTTGGTTGAGACATGGTAGTCACTCAAATCGGCATGGTCTGCGGGGTGCTGTGTAATCACATAATCGATATTGGCAATGCTACACCCCTCTAGGACACTGGTTAACCATGCATCGCGTTGATCTTCTAAGATACCATAAGAGAAGTTGAGATTGATAACGGCTAGGGGCTTTTTGGGGAAGTGTGGAGTCTCTTGCATCAGCTCTTGGAGACGAGGTACCCCGATGACATAGCTCTTGTCTGTTTTGCTTGGGAAGAAGGTTCTATCGTGTTCCCCTGTCATAAGGAGATACTCTACGGTCTGGTAAGCGTGGCGTTGCCATGGGATATCACTATCATGGAAGTCATTGATCCCTTCGATAATCCCAATGGTTTTTTTACCATCTTTTTGTGCCTCTAAGATCAAGGGGCGTGTTACCTTCTGATCCCAATCATTCATACAGATCAAGGCATCATAGGAGACTTGATGCTCTAGTAGTACAGAGAGGTCTTTAAAGTCAATATCCTCAAACTGTTTAATCGCCTCTCTCGCCCCTTCATCCTTGTAGTAGTCGGTGAGATCCATCATACACGCGGTAATGCCTTCTGCTTTGAGTGCGCGGGTGATAAGCCCCATAGTCCAGACTTGATAATCTTTGTGTGGTAGAAAGATAATGTCATAGTGCATCTGGGGTGTAGGGCGTTTGGGGTTTTTGTTGGGTTTGAGGACAGAGAGCTCTCGCTTGGCGATGAAGTTGGCAAGATGTTTTACCACCTCTCTGCGTCGACTTCCTATCGGGAGGTGCCGTTCGCGTGTACGGTAGTACTTGAGTAGTAGTTTGTAGCCTCGTGAGGATTTTATCTCATTGAGTTGTGATTTGAGTAGGCTATTTTGAACGACAAGTTTTTTACAGTTTGTCTGTTTGTGAGAGGTGACATTTTGGTAGAAGTGTAGTAGCGATTTGCGTGCTTCAAGCTCCTTGTCTGAGAGGATGATGCTGTAGTCTGCAAGCTCATGAATCCCCCGTAAAGTATCAGTGAGAAACTCAAGGAGTTGGTCTTTCTCTTGGGGGGTGGCAAACGCATAGACTTTGCGTAGATAGGAGTCAAGATAGGCAATTACCCCTTGGACATAGGCATCTTTATAGCTCTCATAGACCCCCTCTTTGAGTAGAAACATACGCCACTCATTGGCAATTCCCGCGATACCAATGGCGTGTTGCATCGTAAAGGTATTGGTGGTGGAGGTACTGCGTACCAACCAGCTGTAGAGGTTCTCTGTATCGATTGTAATCTTCTTGGCAAAGAAGTAGACCTTTGGCATGACATAGAGATCTTCATGGAGGAGGTTGGGGTAGAGGATGTAGTTATCGGTGATAATAGAGCGTTTGATTAGTGATGCACACGCCATGAGATTCATCCGTCCTGAAAAAATCGTACGGTTGATGGTCTCTTTGTCATAGGATTTGAGTGCATGGATATCTTCACGCGTAGCAAGGATATCACCACTCATCTCATCGATGCGTTGCCAGCCACAGATGACTACATCGGAGGCTTCATCTTGGGATTTTTGGTAGAGTTGGGCGAGTGTATGTGGAGCGATGATATCATCACCATCAAGGCAAAAGATAAACTCCCCTACGGCTTCTCGTATAGCAAGGTTGCGTGCGTAGCCTTGCCCTTGATTGGATTGTGAGAAGAGTTTGACTCTAGGATCTTTAGCTTGATACTCCGTAAGTATGGAGAGACTCTGATCGGTAGAGCCATCGTTGACGACGACAATCTCAATCTCTTGGAGGGTTTGCGTGCAGGCGGAGTCTAAACAGTTGCGTAGATAGGACTCAACATTATAAACGGGGATAATGAGACTTACTTTGATAGACATAGGGGTCTCTCCTTTCTAGTATGATCGAATCTATCGAGCATGGTTTGGTAGGCTTTGAGCTTTTTGAGTGGTTGTGAGGTGATGGGGTGCGTTGTGATCTCTTCGATACTCTCCATTAGAGAGGTGAGCTGATGAGTCACCTCTGAGAGTGTATGGGTCGTCTCTGCTATCTCTTGTGTTTGTTGCTCAATCTGTTGCTGTTGTTGTTTGATCTCTTTGTTTTGCTGGGTAATCGTTTGGAGTAGCTTGTGGCTGATATGCTCTAGGTAGCCTTGTGATTGTGCAGCTTTGAATTGTAGGAGCTTCTCAGGCTTCCAGTGCTGAATATAGCGATCGATATAGGCAAAGGTCTCAAAAGTCCAGTAGTGGAGTGCATCACTGGTTGCTACGACTGCTTTGGCATCTTCTCTGCGGAAGTAGACTCCTAAAATAGTATCGATTTTACAAAATGAGTAAGACGCTGAGGCATCGATAAGAAACTCAATATCCATGGTAAAGTGGTTGGATTCGTTAAATGGGCATGCGTGCTGTACGGCTTTGGTATAGAAGTACTGTACGGGGTTGTTGGGGAAGGAGGAGCGTGCATGGGTGGGAGTGATATAGTCGCGTTTACGCCAGTGGTGTAGGATCGCTTCATGTGTGGTTTGGGGTGAGACTACCACTTCGCGTTGTGTCATATCATGTACAAGAAGATCGCCTACAACAAACTGCTCACCTGCTTCAAAGTAAGGGATAACACTATGAAAGGCATTGGGGATGAAGTAGTCATCATGGTTGAGGATGACGATGATATCTCCTGAGGCAAGGGCGAAGCCTTTGTTCATGGCATTGGATTGTCCTGTGTCTGGTTCACTAATCCACTTAAGATGAGGATAGCGTCGTAGTATCTCTAGGGTGTTATCGGTCGATTGTGCATCAATAACAATATGTTCAAAGTTTGGGTAGTGCTGATCGAGTACACTCTCTATCGCCCGCTCAATATACTCTCCCGCATTCAAAGAGGGGGTAATCACTGAGATCTTTAGCTCACTAGAGGGGGCAGAGGGGTGAGGAGGAATAGTATAGCCGTACTCTTTGAGTCGTAGGGAGTGTTTGGCATAGAAGAGGTTCTCCTCTGCTGGGCTATAGGTGTGTGTGATAGGTGTTGTATAGGCAGAGAGTGAAGAGAGGGGCTTCTCTTGTGGTGTGCATACCAAAAAGTGTGCGATAGAAGGGATCTGGCTATAGGGGTCTTGGAGGAGTTTTTCATAGTGTATCAAGAGGGTATTGGGACGCTGTTGGGGATCCCATGCGCCTAGATGTGTACCCCAATTGCCTAGAGGTACCTCTCCTACAATCACCTCACGCAAAGTATAGTCCGATGCTATGGCTTGGTAGTAGAGCAGTGTACTCTCTCGTCCATCACGAAGTAGATAGAGTACCTTATCTTCAGGATAAATCGTCTGATCTGGATGGTGGTGGGTTGTAAGATAGGTGGGGGTGTCTGCTTGACGGAGGGTGGTGAGTGATTGCTTTTGCTCCTCAACCGTCTCTACTTCAATCCCAAAGATTTGGTGTAGGAGGTGACGCACTAAAGCATCACCACTTTGAGGGTACGATACGAGCCAAACAATCACAGTAGAAACCTTTTGGAGAATTTGTTTTGGGGGTATTATACACTAAACGAAGTTCGGAAGGGGTTAAGTACCGTTACCCTAGCTATAGGGGGCAACGGCTACTTAATCGTATGAAAAATAGTAATCATTGCTTTGTAGGCACTATATTTTTTAAGAGGTGCTTTGATAAATTTTGTATCTCGTAGTGTGCATATTGATTGTTTAAGATGACCCTCATATTTTTTTAATTTATTTTGTAGGGTGAGTTTATCTTGTAGAAGATGTTCTCTTTTTCTTCCTAAGAGTTTATTTTCATGCGTAAGTTTTTTAACTTGATTTTTGAGATTTTCAATCTCACTCTCTTGTTCTTCTGCTGAAGAAAGCAGTAGCCTTACCATAATCTCATTTTGATTAATCTTGTTTTTCATTATTCGTCTCCAGTCCAAAGATTGTTTCGATTAATAGATTTACACTATTCTTTTCACGCCATACACGACTACAAGCAGTTGCATTGGCTCGATAGCTATCGATCGAGGCTTCTACTTTAAGTACGGCATCAATGAGGCTTTGGGCATCTCCATCATCAAATACCACACCATTCTCATACTGCTCAATAAGATTGCCCATCCATGTGCCTTTGGCAGCGATGACAGGTTTGGAGAGGTAGAGGGCATCTGCCATCAAGCCTGAAGTACGGGTCTTAAACTCTGATACCCGAT
Source organism: Sulfurovum sp. (assembly GCA_027068485.1). Classification (GTDB taxonomy): domain Bacteria; phylum Campylobacterota; class Campylobacteria; order Campylobacterales; family Sulfurovaceae; genus Sulfurovum. The sequence continues at coordinate 49,501 of JAMOSB010000012.1, read as the reverse complement.
AGGGAAGGATGATGATATCAGCCTGTTTCATAAGTGAGAGGTACGCTGATTCACTTAGTACTCCCTCAATGATATTAACACGATTATCAATCTGTGTTAATAAGTCTGCAATTGCTTTATCTTTAATATTGATGAGCGTAGAACGGATATAGACATTGAGGTTTTGTTTGGCGAGCCTATTGACTGCAGAGGTGGTGAGGTCAAACCCTTTCTCTAATCTAAGATTGCCAGGGAAGATGACATTGAGGTGTTGGTTGGGGGTTTGTTCTAGGAGTGGTGTTGTGGGGACATCAAAGTTGGTCACAGGAAACATCGTCCATTTAGCAAATGTTACACCTAGGAGTGATTGGAAGGTCTCATTCATCTCTTCTGAGTCGATATAGAGCTTGATCTGTTTTGTTTGACTAAGTTTCTCTAGGCGTGCCAAGGTCTCTGTTAGGTGTGATTGGATGTACTCAACATTGAAATGCTCTCTAAAGAGATTGATATGGAAAGTATAGGGAATATCATAGGCTTCAAGTATAGTATAGATAAGCTCAGCATGGTTGAGGCTCCCCGTATAGAGATAGAAGAGTTTGTTAGTTTGTAGGTGATCGAGTGTTGCGATAGCATTGAGTAGCTCTAGGGTAAACTGCTTATCTCTGCTAGGGGTTCGTTGTTCGGGGAGTCCAATATTCCAGCTTTTATGTGTGAAGGTAGGTAGAATGGTACGATGGGTTTTGCCTAACTCCTCTGAGAGGGTTTTATTGGCAAGGATAAAGAGTTGACTCTGATTAGAGAGATGATTTGCGATAGTAAGATCATAGTGAAGATAGTGTCCAAAGCTATTTTCCAAATCAGGATTGATCGATACAACAAGGGTCTTAGTCCTATCGGTTGTTGTGATAGGTACAGAGAGTTTGGTGTGGTTGGCATGTGGGAAAAGAGACTCAAACGCAACACGAGGAAAGACCTCTAGTCTTCCACCATGGGTGGCGTTGAAGATCTTCTGAGACGCGTTGTCAAAGACCTCTTTGGTGAGGTAGTAGACATACTCCATCGCATCCGTATCAGCCTTTTGCCATGTTAGCCCCTTGAAGTAGCTACCACAAAAGTGGTTGGGATCATCCTCTTTTTGCTCGATCATCGCCCCCTCTTTGCCCCCTTCTGGTTGGACATAGCTGTTGTCTACACCGATAAGGTAGACTTCATCAAATCCTAAGTAGTAGGCAAGTTGCATATTGAAGAAGGTGACGGTCGATTGCCATGAGATATTTTGAGTCAAGTCGGTAGAGAACTCTTTGAGTGCGGCAGAGTTGAGAAAAAAGGTGCGTTCATCCTCATTGATAATATAGTTGAGGAAGTAGGGGAATATTTTAATCGATTCTGGAAGAGCATTGATCTCATCGATGCGTTGCTCTGCGACAAGGTAGTTGGTTATCGTGAAGATCGTAGGGTAGAAGCCCATCTTTTCATAGTTCATATAGATATAGTTTGAACCGATAGTAAACTCATCTTTGAGGAGTGTAAGGTTTTGTTCATTGAGGCTCGGACCATTACCGATAATAAAACAGCGTTGCCCTTTGTACCGATTTTTGAGGTTTTTGATAAAGGCATTTCCGCGTGCTAAGCTCTGAAGCTCTGAAGCTCTATCATAAAATTTCGTCAGTTTTCCAAATCGATATTTACTTGAAAAATTGATACCTACTCTTTGATAGAGTAGGTCACTCGATACTAAATCTTTATATATATTCTCCATATTTCCTATCTCCATAATTTTATTTTTGAGTAAATGAATCTGTTGATCTCGATTATTAACAAGCCTCTTAAGTGTATCTCGTTCACTAAGTAGTCTGGTAATAGTTGTGTTTCTATTATCTAGTTTAGTTTCCAAAATTGAAACTTCAGATTTTTTCTTTAGAATAGCCTCATCACGATTATCTATTTTGATGTGTAGTTTACTAAGTTCTTCTTGCTTATCTTCAATGATTTTATCTTTATGATGAATTAATTGTTCTTGATGTTTAAGTTTTTCTTGTTGCTTTGTGATAGTTTCATCTCTATTGGTTACTTTGATTTGAAGCTTCGAAATCTCTGATTTTTTTTCTAATATAGCCTCATCACGATTATCTATTTTGATGTGTAGTTTATCAAGTTCTTCTTTTTTCTTCTCAATAGCTTGGTCTCTATTAGAGATTTTTATCAAAAGTTTTTCAGTTTCAGCTTCAAATTGAGCTACTTTATTTAAAAAAGTTTTTTCCATTGAGTTAATTACTTGTATAAGAGGGTGAGTATGTAATGTGAATTTTGGTAATGATATCTCAGTAGGTAAAGTGACTATATCATAGATCTCATTGGCATAATTAGTAAAGGGAAAAGAGTGTTCTATCTCCATTGTCTTTTTATTGATTAATGTTATTTTACATTGATCATTTTGATTTTCTAATTCTCCACTTCTTCCATTGAGAAGTTTCTTCTTACTTTTTGAAAGTTTTCGTCTGGCACTAGATCCAATATAAAGATATTGATGGCATTCACCAATACCTCGTGTATACCCACCTAAGGAGAGTATAGATTCTCCGAGATTGTTATTCAGTGTTCCATGTCGTGACTCACAATAGATTATTTGATTTTGAAATGGGTAAGCAGTATGTGGTTGTGCAATATTTTCAATATATTGATTTGTAGTGATGTTAATGAGTTTGCCATTATTAACCCACTGTCCCGTTGTATCTTTTTCTCCAAACATTGTTACATAAAACTCTCCATTAAGTAGAGCAATAGAGTTAAGGTGAACAAGATCTTCTTGATAGTTTGGAAGTTTTGAAACTTTCCAAAAAGACTCCTCTTTCTGAATAAGTCCTGAAGTATCTAAATAAAGTTTATAAATCTCATTTGTACCTGTACTAACTACATAAAGATTATGATTATAATAGAGTATAGAGTGAGGGTCTCGTACAAACTTAAAGGTATAGTTTTGAAGGATATTAAAATGATAATCATAAACAATCAACTCAGATTGTTGCATGCAGATATAAATTTTTTCATTATGAATGAGTATCCCAACGGCACCCTCTCCAAAATCTTCTATTCCTCTATCAATCCATACAAACGACTCTGTTTTAGTATCAAAAATACCTAGTTTTAAATTAGGTGTCAATACTTGGTTTACAAAGCTTATTAAAAGTTTCATTCAAAATTCCATTGTCTATTTAGGGTAACATACCCATAAGTTCTGGCACGGTTTTGTACCTGAAACGAGTCAGCAACTTGTCTATGTAAAAATTCACTTCCATCTCGTACATTAAAGGTAGTAAAATATTTATCTGGGTTTAGCTGGCAAATAAACTTTAATGTACCTTTACATTGGTTACCTTCCATATAGGGGGTAGTCCCATCAAAATCCGTTGTAAAAGAGGTAATAAATTTGCCTTCACTAATAATCCAAATAGGCATTCCGATAATTAAATTTTTAGGCTGATAATTTAAATTAAATGAAAAAGATAAAATGATTTCATCTCCAATCTCATAAGTATCTTTATTTAGCTGATAGTGGATATTATAAATTTTTTTAGAATTTAAAAAAACATCACCATAAAAAGGTTTAATCTCTTGTTTTTCTTGATGAGACTTAAGTTGCTCTTTTTTCCTTTCTTCTTGTGCTAGATAGTACTGAATTCCATTATCTACTTTTCCATGAAAAACTTTTTTACCTCTTTCTAATACTAATACATTATCACAAAAAGTTCGTACATCATTCATAGAGTGAGAGACGAAAATAATGGAAATACCATTTCTCATACTATTTATTTTAGCTAGACACTTCTGTTTAAAGTTGAAATCACCTACGGCTAAGACCTCATCTAGTATGAGTATATCTGGTTCACTTGAGGTTGCAATACCAAATCCAAGTCTTGATTTCATTCCACTACTATAGGTTTTGACAGGTTGTCTGATAAACTCTCCAATCTCTGCAAATGCTTCAATCTCTTTGATTTTTGCTTTAAGTTCATGGGATTTGAAACCACTAATTTTGAGATTGAGTTCAATATTTTCTAATCCTGTAAGTTCAGGTTTGAGACTAGAGGTGAGTTCTAGGATAGCAGAGACTTTGCCATAGGTAGAGCTTTTTCCTTGGCTCGGTGTAAGTACCCCCGCAATAATCTTGAGTAGGGTAGACTTTCCATTACCATTGCGTCCAATAATTCCTAAAGCCTCTCCTCGTTTAACCTCAAAGGAGACATTATCAAGAGCATGAAAATCCTTATGATAATTTTTGTTAAAAGGGTTAAGTGCTTCTTTTACCCGATCGATGGGCTTCTTATAGAGCTTATAGATTTTTGAGATATTTTGAACCTTGACAACCGTAGATCTATGCATTAGAGTACATCTCCAAAGTGGGGTCTTAATCGTTTAAAGATGATGGCACCGATGAGAAGGAGGAGTGAGGTAGTCATCAAAAAGTAGGTGGTGTATTGAGAAGATTCCCAAAACCATACATGGTGGATAAAACTATTTCGATAGCCATCAACAATAAAAACCATCGGATTGAGTTGTAGGAAGATTAAGTACTTTTCTGGTACGCGTTCGATAGACCAAAAAATGGGAGTTATCCAAAATCCAAGCTGTAGAAGTACTCCAATGATTTGTGCAATATCTTTTGTAAATACTCGAAGGGATGCGATGAGCCAACTAATACCAAGTACAAGGATAAACATCATAAAGGTATAGAAAGGAAGTTGTAACCAGTAGATACTGGGGGTATATCCATAGAGGAAAAAGACTACGACTAAGATAGCCAAAAGGATAAAGTGTAAATAGAGTACAGAGAGGACTTTAACAATAGGAAGAATACTAACTCTAAAGTTGACTTTTTTAACAAGAAATTTATTACTAACAATAGAGTTCATCCCCCCTGTGACAGCATCAGAGAAGAAAAACCATGGGATATAGCCACACATGAGATAGAGTACAAAGGGCGTATCACTTTGACCGTCTCCTTTGAAGCCGATGGAGAAGATAAACCAAACGATAAGCATAAAGAGTGCAGGGCGTAAGACAGCCCATACAAGACCAAGATAGGAGCCTAGAAATTGCTCTTTAAAATCATTGTGAGAGAGGGTAATAAGAAGTGTTCGATTTTTATAAATATCTTGTAGAAATTGAGAGAAATCACGAATACTTTTTAGCAAGGAGACCCTTTGATATCTTTATTTTATGATGAGATACTAAGCACTTTTTTTGATAGATCTTATCTTAAGAGAGATAATTATACTATTTTTTGCGTAAGAAAGTAGATATGCCAGACTGATTTCTCTTTTGATGTTAAGAGAAATCAGTTATATCAAAAGATATATTATTGCTTTTGAGTTTTTTGAGAGAGACTCTTTAACTGTGCTTCAACACGCTCCAAACGCTCTTGTAGATAGCTAAGAGATTTGATCGTAGCACGCTGTTTGGCAAGCTCCTCTTCTTGTTGGAGTGTATAGAGGGTAAGCTCTTCGACCTTCTCTAGGAGTCTCATCTGAAGATCAGAGAGATTAATTGCACCGACTTTTCCTACCTCTTTGGCTGAAGTGATACCTGGGAGGTGTTTATTGGTCTGGATAAAGTGTTTGAGTTGAGTAAGTGACATTAACTTATAGTTCTCTTCAAAGACATAGTCGGGTACATTCATCTCTGTACTCCCTACATAGAGATTACCGTTAGGGATATAGACATCTGCATTCCCTTTAATTTCTAATGCTGTTTTTAATTTTGTAGATCCATTAGGGGTATGGGCTAGAACAAGTTTATTTCCATTGCTACTACCATCCCAATCTTCTGTTGCCATTGCATAGAGAGCAGCTTTTGAGCCTGTCCATGAAGATCCTGTATATCCACGAAAACTATAAAATCCAAGGGAGTCACCACTCTCAATAGCTTCTGCTTTTCCACTATTGGAACGAGCACGTCTTTGAATAAATTGGGCAGATTCATTGGCTGTATCAGTAATACTTGTAAGTTGAAAACGAGAAGCAGCATCGATGCTTAGTGTATCAAGTATTTCTTTAGGATCATTCGTCCCAATACCTATACTTCCATTGGCATCAATATAAAGAGAGTCTTTAGGGGCTTTGGCTTCCATCTTGAAGATTTTAGCGGAGATATTATTGTCCGCATCTGCAAAAGCGATCCCTCCATCTTCATCTGTCCCTATGAGCCACTTAGAGGCAGGTTTTTCACTTGTCTTGGGCCACTCTAGCATAATATTACCTGTCTTTCCAACATGAAGCTCTACCTCTGGAGAGCTATTAAATATCCCTACATAGTGACTACTCTTATCAAGAAAAAGCGTGCTATCTGCAAGTCGAATATCACCATCAGAGTTAACACGGAGTGAATCAATATCATTACGGTGGTCATAGATCTGAAAATAGTCATCATCCCCTGTAATCGTCCAATCAAGATTTCCACTATCGTCTGTATCATCAAAATGTAATTGTGGTCTATCATCCGTATCGATTGTGATATCATCTTCCGCATTGAGTGTACTAAAGATACTCAAAAAAAGCAGTAGTATAAATCCAAGTGAAGTTAAATGTGACTGTTTCATTGTCAAATCCTTTATCTATGTAGTAAAAAATCTACTATTGGTGTATTAAGACACCTTATCCCTCTAGTATAAGGACAAAGTGCTTAAAAGAAAATAAAGGCAAAAAGGAGTAGCGTTATGGACGGGTAAGGTACCACTGATACATACGCTCAATTCCTTGATGGAGAGCGGTAGTATGTTGCCACCCTAGGGCATGGAGTTTGGAGACATCGGTGAGTTTCTTCATCGTACCATCGGGTTTATCATGGTTGAAGTAGAGTGCTCCTTGGAACCCTACGATCTCTTTGATGAGTTGGGCTAGGGCTTGGATAGAGATATCCTCTCCTGTTCCGATATTGATATGGGTGTTACGGATCTCTTGGGTTGTCTCTTGGTGTGGGGTACAGGTGGTGTTGGATCCTTCTATACGCTCATAGGTATCACTAAAGTTGCGATGCTCCATCAAAAAGACACACGCATCTGCCATATCTTCACTCCACAAAAACTCACGCATCGGCTTGCCACTACCCCAGATCTCGACACGCTTCGCATCAACTCCAAAGCCTTTAAGGTAGGCTTTGGCTTGGTCGATATGCTCTAATCCTAGCTCTTGGAGGAGCTGGCTCTCTTTGCCTTGCTCTAGGAGTTTGGCACAGTGGATCTTGCGGATGAGTGCGGGGAGGACATGGGATTTTTCTAGATCGAAGTTGTCATTGGGACCATAAAGGTTGGTTGGCATGACACTGATAAAATTGGTTCCATACTGTAGGTTGTAGGATTCACACATCTTGATCCCTGCGATCTTGGCGATGGCGTAGGGTTCATTGGTGTACTCTAACGCCCCTGTGAGTAGGGCATCCTCTGGCATAGGCTGGGGAGCCTGCTTGGGGTAGATACAGGTAGAGCCTAGAAACATCAGCTTCTTTACTCCATGGAGGTAGCTTTGGTGGATGAGATTGTTTTGTATCTGAAGGTTCTCATAGATGAAGTCCGCACGGTAGGTGTTGTTGGCGACAATCCCCCCGACCTTAGCCGCAGCCAAAAAGAGATACTCTGGCTTCTCTTTGGCAAAAAACTCTGCGACTGCACCACTATCAAGTAGGTCTAGCTCTTGGTGGGTACGGTAGATAAGATTGGTATAGCCTTTGGCTTGAAGATTCTTTACGATGGCACTCCCTACGAGTCCACGATGTCCTGCGATATAGATTTTACTTGTTTTATCCATTGCTCGCTCCTATTCAAAATAGTTCATAATCGTATAGCCACCCTCTTGGAGGTACTGATCTTTGGTCATAAGCTTGAGGTCACTCTCCATCATATCATTGACAAGTGCTTCGAGGTCATACTCTGGTCTCCAACCTAGTTTGGTATTGGCTTTGGTGGGGTCTCCAAGGAGTAGATCGACCTCTGTAGGGCGGAAGTATCGAGGATCAACGGCGACCACCTCTTTGCCAATGGCTACTTGGTAGTCAGGATTGCTACATGCTGTGACGATAGCACACTCCTCGACCCCCTCTCCTCTAAACGCTAGGGTAATGCCTGCATAGGCAAATGCCATACGCACAAAATCACGCACGGTCGTCGTCGTCCCTGTAGCGATGACCCAATCCTCTGGCTCATCAGCTTGAAGGATCATCCACATCATACGGACATAGTCTTTGGCGTGTCCCCAGTCGCGTTTGGCATCGAGGTTACCAAGGTAGAGCTTCTCTTGAAGTCCAAGGACGATCTTGGAGGCAGCTCGGGTGATCTTACGGGTGACAAAGGTCTCCCCACGCACAGGGGACTCATGGTTGAAGAGGATACCGTTACACGCAAACATCCCATACGCTTCACGGTAGTTGACTGTGATCCAGTAGGCGTACATCTTGGCTACTGCATAGGGAGAACGGGGGTAGAAAGGGGTGGTCTCACTCTGGGGTGTCTCTTGGACTTTGCCGTAGAGTTCAGAGGTAGAGGCTTGGTAGATTTTGGTTTTTTTCTCTAGCCCAAGGAGCTTGACCGCTTCAAGGATACGCAGGGTGCCTGTCCCATCGGCATTGGCAACATACTCAGGGGTCTCGAAGGAGACTGCGACATGACTCATCGCCGCGAGGTTGTAGATCTCATCGGGTTGTACCTCTTGGATAATGCGTGTGAGGTTCATCGAATCGGTCATATCACCAAAGTGCAGGGTGAGGTCTAGCCCCTCAATGTGTGGGTCATGGTAGAGGTGGTCGATTCTATCGGTATTGAAGAGTGACGAGCGTCGCTTGATACCGTGTACCGCATACCCTTTTTTGAGTAGAAACTCTGCAAGGTAAGAGCCATCTTGACCTGTAATCCCTGTAATTAGTGCTATTTTTTTCATCTAGTTATCTCCTTTTGAATGTAATCGTTGAAAGTCATCTTCTAAGCGAACAATATCATCTTCACCTGTATACTCGCCCACCTGTGCTTCGATCAGTACCACAGGGATCTTCCCCTCATTGGAGAGGCGGTGTACCTCACCCATCTGGATATAGGTACTCTCATTGGGGCGTAGCAGGGTGGTGGTCTCCCCTATGGTGACGGTGGCACTTCCACTCACCACGATCCAGTGTTCATTACGGTGGAAGTGTTTCTGTAGAGAGAGGCGTTTGCCTGGTTTGACCTCTATGCGTTTGATTTTGTATCCTGGGGTATCCTCTAGTATGGTGTAGCTTCCCCATGGGCGGTGTGCGGTGAGGTGGATACGGTGTAGGGTACTTTGGTCTGCTTGGAGCTGTTTGACGATCGCTTTGACCTTTTGGCTCTCTCCTTTTTTGGAGATGAGTAGGGCATCACCACTATCGACGATGATGAGATCTTCGACCCCTGCAAGTGCGACGGTACGCTCCTTGGCATAGACAAAGTTATTTTTGGCATCGACACTGTAGAGGTGTGGGATGATGCTATTGCCATTGGTATCTTTGGGAGTCTCACTATCAAGGGCATCGAAGCTTCCTAGATCAGACCAATCGATAGAAGAGGGGACGACTTTGACCCGTTGACTCTTCTCCATCACGGCGTAGTCGATACTCTCATCAGGGATCGCTAGCATCTCATCATACCCTATGCGTAGAACCTCCCCTTTTTTAGCCGTAGTGTAGGCGTGCAGTGCCGTCTCATAGATGGTAGGAGCATAGGTTTGAAGCTCCTCCAAAAAGACCCCTGCTTGAAAACAGAACATTCCTGAGTTCCAGTAGAAGTTTCCCGCATCAATATAGCGTTGGGCGGTGGTTTGATCGGGTTTTTCGTGAAAGGCTTGGACACGCTCACCCTCTGCCTCAATATACCCAAAGCCTGTCTCCGCATAGGCGGGTGTGATCCCAAAGGTGACAAGGTTCTCCTCTTTGGCTAAAGTAATGGCTCTTTGGAGTACCTTCTGATAGGCTTGCTCATCTTTGATGAGGTGGTCAGAGGGAGAGATAAGTACAATCTCTTGAGGAGGGAGTGCAAAGCAGGCTAAGGCGATTGCAGGGGCGGTATTGCGTCCGATTGGCTCAAGAAGAAACTGATTGTGGGGGGAGGAGAGTTCTTCGAGTTGGTCATTGGCAAGAAAGTACTGCTCCGCATTGGAGACGATAAACTGTTGAGAGCAGAGTGATTGGTTGCGTTTGACAGTGAGTTGGAAGAGGGAGCTATCCTCAAAGAGCTTGACAAACTGCTTGGGCATGAGAGTGCGACTGAGTGGCCAGAGGCGTGTCCCTGATCCACCACATAGGATAATATTGGTCATAGTCCTTCTTTCGTAGAGGGGGTGGTGTGTTGATAGAAGTAGTTGGTCGCTTCGACAAAGCCATCGACACAGCCACAATCAAAGCGTCTACCTTTAAATTTGAGTGCCAAGACATTACCCGCTTTGGCTTGGGTGAGGAGGGCATCGGTAATCTGTATCTCTCCGCCTCGTCCTGGAGGAGTCTCTCTAAGGATATCGAAGATATCAGGGGTGAGGATATAGCGTCCGATAATCGCCATAGTGCTTGGGGCATCTTGGGGATCGGGCTTCTCTACCATATCATCTACACGGTAGAGACCCTCCTCTCCTGCGAGGGGTTCTCCTGCAATGATACCATAACGGCTTGTCTGTGCTGGGGGAACCTCTTCGATCGCGATAATGGAGCATTGGTACTTCTGGTAGATGCTAAGCATCTGGCTGAGTACTCCATCCTCTGAATGGGTACAGAGGTCATCAGCTAAGACGACGGCAAAGGGTTCATCTCCGATGAGTGTCTCCCCTGTGAGGATAGCGTGTCCTAGCCCTTTCATCTCTTTTTGACGTGTGTAGGAGAAGGTACACGCTTGGCGTAGGGAGACGATATCATCAAGGAGATGCTCTTTCGCCGTCCCATGGATCTGATTCTCTAGTTCATAAGAGATATCAAAATGATCCTCAATCGCCCGTTTGCCCCGTCCTGTGACTATTGCCATGGTGTGGATTCCTGCTTCAAGTGCCTCCTCGATACCATACTGAATGAGTGGTTTGGTGAGGATAGGGAGCATCTCTTTGGGGGTGGCTTTGGTGGCAGGGAGGAAGCGAGTCCCATACCCCGCAGCAGGGAAGAGACATTTGGAGATGATTCGATCCTCTCTGCGTCGTTTTTGATTAGGCATGGTAGACTCCCTTTTTTATCAAATTATACCTTAACTTCTCTGTAGTTTTTTCTTGAGGATGATTTTGCCCGCTTCAACACCTGGTTGGTCATAGGTGTTGACATCGATGAGCTCTCCGACAAGGGAGGTGAGCAGTTCGTAGTAGAAGAGGAGTGTACCGATATGCTCCTCATCTACACGGGGAATGGTGATACAGTCGATAGGGATATCTCCTTGGGTTTTGAGTGCCTCCATGACCGAGTCACACTGCATATTGATCAGCTTGGAGAAGGGGAGGTTGTTGAGGGTGTCGAGGCTCTCTAGGTGCGGGAGTGTGATATCAGGGATGGTAAGCGTATCTTCAAAATCCTCTATCTTGATAAAGGTGACGGATTTGTCTCGTGTCCCCTCCATAATGAGCTGGAGAAAGGAGTGTTGATCTTTGGGACCGATGAGTCCAATGGGGGTGAGTCCTAGGTGAGAGGCACTGTGGCGTTGGCGTTTGCCTAGGCTCTCTCCCCAGAGCTGTACATACCACTCACAGAAGTACTTGAGTGTCTCTGAGTAGGCGAAGAGACAGTTGATATGGTACTGGGTGTGGTGTTTGGCATAGAAGAGGGCTTTGTTGAGGAGGGTATCGTTGCAGACTCCTTGGGCAAAGAACTCCGCTTTGATCGCTTTGGCTCCCTTAAGTAGTGCATCGATATCGACACCACACAGAGCCAGTGGGAGGAGTCCAACCGTGGAGAGGACAGAGAAGCGTCCACCAACAGTGTGTGGGAGGTGTAGGACAGAGGCGTTGATCTCCTTGGCGTACTGCTCTAGTGGAGAGTTTGGATCGGTGATAAAGGTATAGGCACACGCATCAGGTCTAAGGGAGTAGATATACTTATAGATCGCAAAGGTCTCCACAGTAGTACCTGACTTAGAGATCACTAAAAAGTGTGCTTTTTCAATCGAAATATTAGTAAGAAGATCACTAATCTCAATAGGGTCAGTGGTCTCACAGAAGTAGAGTTTGCGTGAGAGTTTTTTGACAGGTTTAAGAAAGTTGTAGACCGCTTTGGCTCCAAGAGAACTCCCCCCTATCCCGATGACGACAATGGTATCAACCGATGCATCGATAGTTTTGGCGTAGGTTTTGATGGGGGTGGTGTCTTGATCGGGGAGGGCATAGTAGCCTATGCTCTCCTGCTCTTGCTCGATTGCCTCAAAGGCACGCTGTTTGATCGTTTGGTCGTCGGTGGTAAAGAAGAGTTGATTGTTCATAGGGAATCCTTTGCCTCTTGGATAAGTGCATTGACCGCCTCTTCATAGACCTTGGCTAGGGTCGCATCAGTCGACTCAAAGCGGGTGACAAGTACAGGGGTGGTGTTGCTAGCACGCACCAAGCCCCACCCTTGCTCAAAGTTGATACGCACCCCATCTACATCGATAATATCAATAATCTTTGGGAAGCTACTGGGGGGAGTTTGGAGGAGTTCTTTGACACGGTCGATGATCTTGAACTTCTCCTCTTCGGTGGTCTCTACCTTGATCTCTTCGGTTGAGAAGACTTGGGGGAGGGCATCAAGCTCTTGGTCAAGGTCGATCCCATCGGCTATGAGTTCAAGCATCCGTAGGGTCGCATAGATCGCATCATCATACCCAAAGTAGCGGTGTTTAAAGAAGATATGCCCACTCACTTCACACGCAAGATCTGCGTGGGTCTCTCGCATCTTGACTTTGAGGTTTGAGTGTCCTGTCTTGTACATGATCGCGGTAGCTCCACGGCGTTTAAGCTCATCATACATCACCTGAGAACACTTTACTTCACCGATGACCGTGGGGTGATCCATCTTCATCGCATAGAGGAGTGCCATCTGGTCACCTTTGATATTGTAGCGGTGGGTAAGAACAGCGATACGGTCGGCATCCCCATCATAGGCAAATGCGATATCCCCCTCTTGGGCGAGGAGTGCTTTGACATCGACGAGGTTGGACTCGACAGAGGGGTCAGGGTGGTGGTTTGGGAAGGTGCCATCGGGCTGAAGGTAGAGTCCCTTATAGTCAAACGCAAGGGCATCAAAGATCGCACTCAGTACCGTATCGGCAACCCCGTTACCTCCATCGACGATGATCTTGGTTTTGAGTCCTTTGAGGTGAGCAAACTCCTTGACCATAAAGTCGATATAGGGCTGTTTGACATCGATAGATTGGGTGGTTGGGTTATCAGGGATGAGACGCTCTTGGTCTGCGATGATCTCATCACCCAAGGCGTAGATCGCCTCTCCAAAGAAGGGGGCTTTATCGAGTGTGATCTTAAAGCCGTTATACTCACTAGGGTTGTGTGATCCTGTGATCATAATCGACGCATCCGTGGTCACCCCATCAAAATCGATATAGTTACTAAAGTAGTTGACAGGGGTAGCAACCATCCCCATATCCAAGACACGACACCCCACTTCATTGAGTCCTGAGGCGAGGTAGTCACGCAGTTGGGGTGAGTGTGAGCGGGCATCATACCCGATAGATACGACACGCTCCCCACCAATTTTTTTACCAAGGTAGTACCCGATGAGTTTTACACTCTGTGCATTAAGCTCTTTCTCAAAGATACCCCTAATATCATACTCCCTAAAAATGGTCTTCTCAATCATCTATGTCCCTTTTATATAATTATGGGAGTATTATTACATATAGTATGGGGTAAAGTAAAGCTTTTGGATTAGAAACTCAGTTTCATTCCTCCATAGAAGCTATTGTTGAAGCTGTAGTCAATCTCTTTGTAGTTTGTATCGATATTGCGGTAGCCTGTAAAGAGGTGGATACTGGGGATCATCTCCATATCAAGCTCAACGCGTGACTCGGTGTAGTTTTTGGCATCGGAGAAGGAGAGGACAGAGGGAGCGTAGGCGAGTGTCCCGATGAGTGAAGTGGCGGGCATATCGAAGCTGATGGGGAGTGCGTAGGTCGCGCGTACCATCATTGGAAGGGCGGTGAAGTCCTCTGCCGAGATGAGCTTGGCACCCAAAGCAAGCGTGAGTCCATAGAGACCTTGAACACTATTTTGTCCGCTAAAGCCTAGCATCGCAATATTCTCTTTTTTGTCTGCATGGAGGAAGCTAAAGTCCAGCACATAGCCTGTCCCCCCTGCACTATCGGTAAGGTTGTCGAGATCAACGGCACTATAAAACTCAATATCTTTATCGTTGATATTGAGTCCTACGCTACTTTGAGCTGTGAGTAGAGCCGTCGTGAGTAGGGTGGTAGAAAAGATTTGCTTAAAAGACATAACATCTCCTATTTGATATTTACGCATATCATAGCACAGAAACACTAAAGAGTACCTCTGTGAGGGTTCAATCTACGGGCATAGTGCGTTTTTTGATCGCCTCTTCGCGTCGCTTTTTGTGATCAGCTTTTTTCTGTTCCATCATCACGGCATCGCGTAGCTCCTCTTCGTTGTCGTAGCGTGCCGCATCGATAAACTTCGACTGGTCATCAAACTGCCCTGTCTTGACCCCCCAGAGGAGGGCGATAAGCCCCAAGGCTCCTAAAAAGGTCGAGACTCCTATCATTAGTATGACGATATTTTCACTCATCTGTTGCTCCTTTGGTGTGTAGTTTGATGCGTAGGGAGTTACCTACCACGAGTAGTGAACTCAGACTCATTGAGAGTGCGGCGATCAGTGGGGTGACAAAGCCCATTACGGCGAGTGGAAGGGCAATAGCGTTGTAGAGAAGGGAGAGGGAGAGGTTCTCCTTGATCGCTCGATAGGTACGCTTGGAGAGTCTAAAGGCATCGGTGATACTGTGAGGCTTCTCATCAAGGACAACCACATCACTCATTGCAATCGCCACATCGGCTCCTCCACCCATCGCAATGGCGATATCGGATTTGGTGAGTGCAATGGCATCATTGATCCCATCTCCCGCCATGACAATCACCTCTCCTTGCTGATGAAAGTGGTCGATGATATCGGCTTTCTCTTGGGGGAGGAGTGTGGCATAGACCTCACCGATACCCACCTGTTTGGCGATGGAATTGGCACTCTGCTTGTGATCTCCTGTGAGCATCACGACCTTGATCCCCAACGCCTTGACTGCTTTGACCATCTCAATCGCTCCTTGGCGTAGGGTATCACTCAGCTCAAAGTGTGCGATGAGGGTATCATCGATGGCAAAGTAGAAGAGGATATGATCGGTGGGGCTAGGGGTTGGGATACCATACTCCGCCATCAATGAGGCGTTGCCTCCTAGGATGCGTCTGCCTTGGTAGTAGGCGACGACTCCCTTGGCTTGGATACTCTTGATCTGCTCTAGTGGTACCGCCTCTAGGGTGGTATATGCTTGGGTGAGGTAGTGGCGTATCCCCTCTGAGACAGGGTGGGTGGAGGTGGCAACCAGTGCGTAGAGGAGGTTTGGGTCGTAGGGGTGGAGTGGCTGATGGGTCAGGACGGAGGGTTTGCCCTCGGTGAGGGTACCTGTCTTATCCAATGCGAGTAGGGTACTCTTAGCCATCGTCTCTAGGAAGGTTGCCTCTTTAAAAAGGATACTGCGTTTTGCTGAGACACTAATCCCAATGAGTGTCGCCATAGGCGTAGCGAGTCCCAAGGCACACGGGCAGGCGATGACGACAACAGAGATTGCGATAATAAGTGCCTGCTCAAAATTCCCTGTGGTGAGGTACCACCCTACAAAGGTTGCTAGAGCGATTATCAAGATACCTAAGGAGAAGTAGCCTGAGATGGTATTGGCGAGCTGTTCGATACGGGGTTTTTTGGTGATAGACTCCTCTAAGAGCTGGACAATGGAGCTTAGTAGTGAGGAGGAGGCATCGCGTGTCGCTTCATAGTGGACGACTGAGTCGAGGCAGAGTGAGCCACTGAGGATACGATCGCCTAGGGTTTTATAGGTAGGGAGGTTCTCCCCTGTGAGTTGACTCTCATCAAAGGAGGCACCCCCTTGTGTGACTACCCCATCGATAACCACCTTCTCTCCCGGTTTGAGCTCGATGATATCACCCACAATGATATGCTCAATACTCACAAGAGACTTGACCCCTTTGTCCACAAGTGTCACCTCTGTAGGGGTACTCCCCATGATAGTGTCGAGGCGATCGACGGCGTGTTTTTTACTGAGTACCTCTAGGTATTTGCCCACTAGTACAAAGGTGATAATCATCGTCACCGAGTCAAAATAGACCTCACCGTGTTGGCTCATCATCGCATAGATGGAGTAGGCGTAGGTGAGTATCGCTCCCGTAGAGACGAGGGTGTCCATATTGATGATACGGTTTTTGTAGCCATAGTAGGCACCCCGAAAGAAGATCCATCCACTATAGAAGAGTACAGGGGTCGCAAGGAGAAACTCTGCGACATTGAGAATATCTTTGAACTCCTGCTTCATTCCACTAAAGTAGCCCGCGTAGTGTGCGATGGCGATCCACATGATATTCATACTCCCAAAGACTGCGACAAGGATACGGGAGTAGTAGGCTTTGCGTGTTTTGGTGGCTCGCTCCTCTTGGAGCGAGGGGTCATAGGGGTAGGCGTTGTAGCCGATCGATCGAATCGTCTCGATGATCTGTGAGAGTGCCACCACTTCAGGATCCCAGATCACCTTGGCTTTGTTGTTGGTGTAGTTGATGGTTGCTTCAATGACCCCTTGCATCTTGTGGAGTACCTTCTCATTGAGCCAGACACACGCAGAGCAGTGAATCCCCTCGATAATGAGATTGATCTCGTAGAGTCCCTCACTATCTTCATGGATATAGCGTTGCTTAAAGCCATCAAGATCAAACTTCTCAAGATCTTCGCTCTGCGGTGAGGCAGGCTGAAGGGTCGTCTCCCCTAGCTTATCATAGAAGGTATCTAGCCCCTCCTCTTGAAGTAGATGGTAGACCCCTTGGCACCCTTTACAGCAGAAGTGGAGAGTCTGGTCGGGGTGCTCCTCGGTGATCATCGCTGACTCATCAAAGGTGAGGTTACAGTGGGTACAGGGTAGTGGTGCCAAATTGCACTCCTTTGTGTCATGTTAGCGTAGCAGGAGGGGGCGATGCCCCGCAGTCCTTAGATAGCCCCTTGATCGATCATCGAATCGGCTACTTTTCTAAAGCCTGCGATATTGGCTCCTGTGACAAGATCCCCTTCACAGTTGAACTCTTTGGAGGTCTCATAGGCTGTTTTGAAGATATTGGACATAATTTGACGCAGTTTATTATCCACCTCTTCAAAGGTCCAAGTTGCCATACTGGCATTTTGGCTCATCTCAAGTTGTGAGGTGGCAACCCCACCTGCATTGGCTGCCTTACCAGGTGCGAAGAGTACATGGTGTTTTTGTAGATAGGTGATCGCATCAGGAGTCGTGGGCATATTGGCTCCTTCATTGACAAGGATACAGCCGTGGTCGACGAGCATCTTGGCATCTTCAATCGTCAGCTCATTTTGTGTGGCAGAAGGGAAGGCGATATCACACGGGATACTCCAGACTTGATGCCCCCCTTTTGGGTAGTGACTCACAGGGGTATAGACTGCGTCACTGTGAAGTGCTACATAGGCCTCAAGTGACTGCTTATTGATCTCTTTGACCGCTTTGAGTGAGTTGAGGTCGATACCATTTTTGTGGTAGATACTCCCTCGACTATCACTACAAGTGACAGGGATAGCCCCCATAGAGTAGAGCTTCTCGATGGTGTAGATCGCCACATTCCCTGAGCCTGAGACGGTACAGACTTTATCCTCTAGGGATTTGTTGTATTTGCGTAGAAAGTTGTCTGCAAAGTAGACTGAGCCATACCCTGTTGCCTCCTTGCGTGCATTGGAGCCTCCCCAGTTGATGTTTTTACCTGTGAGTACCCCCTCAAAGGTTCCTGTGAGTCGCTTATACTGCCCAAAGAGGTAGCCAATCTCTCTCGCCCCTACACCGATATCTCCCGCGGGGACATCTTTGGTCTCTCCGATATGTTTGTAGAGTTCAGACATAAAGGATTGGCAAAATCGCATAATCTCATTGTCACTCTTGCCTTTGGGATCGAAGTTACTCCCCCCTTTGGCACCCCCGATAGGGAGTCCTGTTAGAGAGTTTTTGAAGATCTGTTCAAATCCTAAGAATTTGATAATCCCAAGGTTGACAGAGGGGTGGAAGCGAAGCCCCCCTTTATAGGGTCCAATCGCAGAGTTAAACTGTACACGGTAGCCAAGGTTGGTTTGGATCTTCCCTTGATCATCGACCCAGTTGACACGGAAGATAATGGTGCGTTCTGCTACGGTGATACGCTCCAAGATATTGTTGGCACAGTAGATTTCATCCTCCTCAAGGAGAGGGATGAGTGAGTGGAGTACCTCATGGGCAGCTTGATAAAACTCATTTTGACCAGGGCTACACACTTTGATGCGTTGTAAGACATTTTCGATATCGGATTTGGCTGACATTAAGATTCCTTAATTTTTGGGCTAATTATATTGTTTATTGGGTTAAGTAATGTTTGGTTTGACTTTTCAGCCAAAAAGGATTATAATAGCACCACTACAGCAATGGTGTGCCATTGTATCTCCATTCTATAATTCATACTTAAACACAAGAGGAACTATGAGCGATAATAAAAAATCTTCTCCTAGCAATAGTACTGCTAGAAAGAATAGAACACATGTACCAGTCAAAGGGTACAAGATAGAGGATCTTCAACAACAACCACTCGATAAACTTGTCAAAATTGCCCGTGAGATGAAGGTCGAAAACCCCAATGAGTACCAACGAAAAGATCTGATTTTTGAGATCTTGAAGTCACAAGTCAATCAGGGTGGGTTTATCCTCTATACAGGTATCTTGGAAGTGATGAATGATGGATATGGGTTCTTACGCTCTATCGATGGCAACTTCGCCAACTCAAGTAACGACACCTATGTGAGTGGGACACAGGTCAAACGCTTTGCCCTACGAAATGGAGATATCGTCACAGGACAGGTACGCCCTCCCAAAGACCAAGAGAAGTACTATGCACTGCTAAAGATCGAGGCGATCAACTATGTTGCACCTGAGCAGTCTAAGCTCCGTCCACTCTTTGATAACCTCACGCCACTCTACGCCTCTGAGCAACTCAAACTTGAGTATAACCCGATGAAGATGACAGGACGGGTACTCGATCTCTTTACCCCTATTGGTAAAGGGCAGAGAGCGTTGGTGGTCGCTCCACCTCGTACAGGTAAGACGGAGCTTCTTAAAGAGCTAGCACACGGTATCACCTACAACAATCCCGATGCTTCGTTGATGGTACTCTTGGTAGATGAACGCCCCGAAGAGGTCACCGATATGCAACGATCTGTCAAAGGAGAGGTCTACGCCTCGACCTTTGACCTCCCTGCACAAAACCATGTTCGTACGGCTGAGATGGTGATAGAGAAGGCCAAAAGACGCGTCGAGATGGGGAAAGATGTCGTCATCTTGCTTGACTCTATCACCCGTCTTGCCCGTGCCTACAACACCGTCACTCCAAGCTCAGGTAAAGTCCTCTCAGGTGGGGTCGATGCCAATGCACTTCATAAGCCAAAGCGTTTCTTTGGGGCGGCTAGAAATATCGAAGAGGGTGGCTCTTTGACGATTATCGCTACGGCACTGATTGAGACGGGGAGTCGTATGGATGAGGTGATCTTCGAGGAGTTCAAAGGGACAGGTAACTCAGAGGTCGTACTCAGCCGTCATGTCTCTGAGCGTCGTATCTACCCTGCGATCGATGTGACCAAGTCAGGTACCCGAAAAGAGGAGCTAATGGTCGGAGCAGAGACACTCCAAAAAGTCTGGGCATTGCGTAATGCGATGCAGAACATGGAAGAGGTCGAGGGGTTGAAGTTCCTCTTCTCTAAGATGATGAAGACCAAAAGTAACGAAGAGTTCCTCTCTATGATGAACGAGTAGGGGCTACCCCCTATGCGTGTGGGTGTCTTTGATTCAGGATTGGGGGGGTTGACGATACTCCGTGCGATTGTTGAGCAGGTACATGGGGTAGAGCTCTTCTATCTTGCCGATACCCGCTACGCTCCCTATGGGGAGAAGTCCCCTCACGAGATCCTCCAACGCACCTTAGCCATTACGGAGTACTTCCTCTCTATCCATCAGATCGATGCCCTTGTCATCGCGTGTAATACTGCGACCTCCTCTGCTATCTCCACCCTCCGCCACCGCTATCCTCAGCTTCTTATCGTCGGGACAGAGCCTGCACTCAAGCCTGCGATTGAGCAGACCCATACGGGGGCTGTTGGGGTGCTAGCGACCCCTGCCACCCTCCAAGGAGATAAGTATCAAACCCTAGCCGATACCCTCTCTACCCATAGACCCGTCACACTCTATGAGCAGGCGTGTGCGGGATTGGTAGAGGCGATTGAGACCAATAGACTCACCACCCCTCAGAGCTTGGCTCGTCTAGAGGGGTGGTTGGCTCCGATGCGAGTAGGGGGGGTCGATACAATCGTGTTGGGGTGTACCCACTACCCCCTCGCCAAGTCGGTAATTGCCCAAGTGATGCAACGAGAGGTGAGGCTACTTGATTCGGGTGAAGCGATTGCGAAGCGGTTGTTGAGTCTGCTTGAGGGGGTAGGGCATCACAACCGTGGAGAGAGCCGACTCTATCTCTACACCACAGGGAAGATCGACCGTGCGATGGTTTCTCGTATCCTCCCCTCTTATGTGAGCTTGGAGGAGATTGTCGTCGAGGGTTAGAGTCCTACTGCGTCACGCACTTGTGCCATTTTGGCTTGGGCGACGGTTTGGGCTCTCTTGGCACCCATGGCGAGGATATCGTGGACTTCATCCATATGGGAGAGGTAGTACTCTCGCTTCTCTCTCGCCTCTCCTAGCTCCTCCCATATCAGCTCTTTGAGGTACTTCTTGAAGTGTCCATACCCCTCTTTGCCACTTTTGTATCGTGCCTGTAGCTCCGCTTTGCCTGCCTCATCGAGGAAGAGTGCGGCGAGATTGTAGATGTGGCACCCTGCATGTTCGAGTGGTTCTCCTAGTGGGGTGGAGCTACTGAGGATCTTATTGCACCGTTTCTGTAGGGGTTTTTCTGCCATAAAGAGGTCGATGGCGTTGTTGTAGCTCTTGCTCATCTTCTGTCCATCGATCCCTGGAATGGTAGCAACCTCCTCTTGGACGATATGCTCAGGGAGGGTGAAGATAGCTCCATACTCATTGTTGAACTTCGTTGCGATATCACGCGTCATCTCCACATGTTGGATCTGATCTTTGCCCACGGGGACTTTTTGGGTATCGAGCATGAGGATATCTGCTGCCATCAAGACAGGATAGCTAAAGAGGGCATGGCTCGCAGGGATCCCTTTGGCGACTTTATCTTTGTAGCTATGGGCGCGTTCGAGTAGCCCCATAGGGGTAAACTTGGAGAGTATCCAGTAGAGTTCAAGTACCTCTGGGACATCGCTCTGTACCCAGAAGGTGGTCTTTTGGGGGTCGAGTCCCAAAGAGAGGTAGTCTACGGCTGCATCGATGGTGTATTGTTTGAGTGTTTGGGCATCTTTGGAGCTTGTGAGTGAGTGGTAGTTGGCGATAAAAGTGAAGAGTTCATGCTCCTCTTGTAGCTCTATCATGGGCTTCATCGCCCCGAAGTAGTTTCCGATATGAAGCTTACCTGAAGCTTGGATTCCTGTCAGTACACGCATGGTTTCTCCTGCTATAATTTGTGCAATTATAGCAAGATAATGATTTACTCCTCATCAATCCGCTCACCGCGTTTACGGGCGACGATATCGAGAGGAACCCCCTCAAAGTCAAACTTGCTTCTTAGGTAGTTGGCAAGGTAGCGTTTGTAGGAGAAGTGGACAAACTCAGGACGGTTACTAATGAGTGCGATCTTGGGTGGTTTGGTCTCATACTGTGTAGCAAACTTGATCTTAACAACTGCACCGTTGTGAGAGGGGACATGGTGGCGACTCATCGCCTCTCTGAGGACATCATTGAGCTTAGAGGTGCTGATGCGTTGTTTGTAGCGTCCGTAGATTTCGGTAATCTGATCGAGTATCTTGTGGACACGCATTCCTGTCTTGGCGGAGATAGTGATGAGGGGTGCGTAGTGGAGGAAGCGAAGCTCATCACGGATATCATCGACCATCTCCTCATAGCTCTTATCCTCACGGATATCCCACTTATTGATGACAATTAGACACGCCAAACGGTGCTTCTCAATCAACCCTGCGACCCGCTCATCAAGCTCTGTGACCCCTACTGTTGCATCGATCATCAAGAGGACAAGGTTGGCCTGCTCTAGCATGGTGGTGGTGCGTCCAAGGGCATACTTTTCAATCCCAACGATCTTACTGCGTCGGCGTATCCCTGCGGTATCGATAAAGGTAATCTGATGATCCTTATGCTCTATCATCTCATCAATCGGGTCGATGGTGGTACCTGCGACATCAGAGACAACACTTCGCTCTTCACCGAGTAGGGCATTGAGTAGGGAGCTTTTGCCTGTATTGACCCGCCCGATAATGGCGACTCTAATCTCATTGTCTGCCTCCTCTTCAACCTCCATATTGATATCACGGATGATCTCCTCAAAGGGGTCAATCGTCTTATCTTCGGTGAGTGCTAGGGGAGCCTCCTCCTCTTTGGCAGGGATATACGCCTCTAGCCACTCATAGAAGTCATTGAAGTAGCGGTTGTGACTCACCGACATAGGGAAAGTTCTATCGGCTCCAAACTCTAAAAACTCCCAATATCGCTCCTCCTCTTTGTCATTGTCTATCTTGTTGACAACAAGGGCGAGGGGTTTTTTCTGCTCTTGGAGGCGGTAGAATAGTGCTCTATCCTCCTCAGATGGGATACTCTTGCCATCGACCATATAGATAATGACATCGGCCTGTTTGGCAGCACGAAGAGAGAACTCCGCGACTTTGGAGAAGAGGTCAGAGGAGTAGTCGATCCCCCCTGTATCGATCACCTCAAAGTCACGATTGCCTGAGATGGTGACGATACGCTTCTTGATATCGCGTGTGGTACCTGAGACATCCGAGGTGATGGCATCTCGCTGTCTTGCTAGACGGTTGAAGAGCGAACTCTTCCCTACATTGGGTCGTCCTAAAATGGCTACTTTTTTTAATGCTTGCATGGGTATACTCTTTTGTTTGATGTTATAGGGGTGTGGTCTCTATCTTTGGTATTATAGCATACTCTAGGTATGCTATGGTGTGGCTAGAGCGGTGGGCAGTGGATCGGGAAGGCTCTCAAGGTAGATACTCTGTGAAGGGAATGCAAACGCGGAACCACTCTCCTCTACGATACGCATAATCTGAAGATGTACCTCCTCTCTAATCTTGAGATAGTACTCCCAGTTAGCCGTATCGGTAAAGGTGTAGATAAAGATCTGTAGGGCTGAGTCTCCAAAGGATTCGAAGTTGACTAGCAGGGTATCTTTTTGGGAGATATGGGGGTGGGCTTGGAGCATCCCTTTGATCTTCTTGACGATGGTATCGATGGTGGCTCTATCGGTATCATAGGTGAGACCTATACGCATCTTGATACGGCGGATTTTTCGTCGTGAGAAGTTCTCGATGGGGTTGTTGGCGATGATGTGGTTGGGTACGGTGATGAGTGATTTACCAAAGGAGCGAATCTTGGTCGTACGCATACCGATATCCTCTACAGTTCCCTCTACGCCATTGACCTTGATCCACTCTCCAATACGGATCGAGCGGTCAGCAAGTAGTGAGAGTGAGGCGAAGAGGTTGGCGGCGGTATCTTTGGCAGCAAGGGCAAATGCCAAGCCCCCAATCCCGAGTGAGGCGACAAGAGCGGTGACATTGATCTCCCACACTTGAAGCATTGCCCCGAGTCCAACCCCTGAGATGAGGATCTTAAGGATCGCCATAATGAAGTTGCCTAGTTCGCGTGAGAGGTCAGGATTGAGACGCTTGGTCACACCATAGAGAACCCCACGCAGTGCCTCCATGACAGCGAGTATTGCCCAGAAGACGGTGTAGACGACAAGGGTATTGAGGATATCTTTGATAAACTCCGTCTCTTTGAAGATAAGCAAGAAGAAGAGGTGAATGGCGATGAGTACAAACGCAAAACGGATAGGGGCTCTAAGAGCCAAAATCACCCGATCATCATAGTGGTTGACGGTGCGTTGTGCCACTAAGCACAGAAGAGAGGTGATTGCATAGGTGAAGAGTCTGCGTAGTAGAAGGATAAAGAAGAAGACAAGCACAGCGAGTCCCAAGTTGGCAAGGGGGATATCCCAGATGGTCTGTTGGAAAAATTCGCCATACTTTGAGGTGTAGAGTGGGGTCATCCAGCTCTGGACAGTCTGTGCAAATCCCATATCCATCTTATCGATGACATTGAGTAGCTCTGTGGTGTTGAGGTCAGGGGTGGGTGTTGGCATTATTCTTGATACTCCAATGGTTTATTCACCTAATTATAGTAGAATTCAATTGAGATACTCCAAAGGAGAGAGAATGAGACAAAAATTTTTATGGATGGGGGTGTGCTGTTTGGTGTTTGCTTCGGGGGCATTTGCCACTATCATACAGATCAATTATGATGCAAAGTTTGGACTCTTTGGCACGGTGGGACGACTCCATACCACGCTCAATAAACGCACCAAACACTATGAGCTAGAGACGACGGTTCACCTCTCAGGGATCGCCAAAGCCCTGTTGAAAAACCACCGTGAACGCCACATCTCCAAGGGGCATTATGAGAGGGGGTTGATGGTGAGTGATCTCTATCAGATTATCCAGCACTATAGTGATACCGTCACAAGTAAAGAGTACCGTATCGACCACAAACGCAAACATGTCATCCGCCGTTACCGTAAATGGAAACATGGCAAACTGGTCAAAGAGCAGACCAAGACCCTCAACTTCTACGCCAAAGATGATCTGCTTACGCTCTACTTCAACCTTGGCAAAGCGATACAGAAGCGTGGTAAGACCTACCACTTTAAAGCCGTAGGGTTAGAGAAGCAGAAGGGGCAGGTACGGGTGAGCGTACCGAGTGCTACTGAGCGAAGTACCTACATCAAGCTGTTGGGGAATGGTGCCAAGCTCTATGCCAAAGCACTTATCTACCAAAAGAACTTCAAGCATAAAAAGGGAGATATCTTCCTCTCTATCACCGCAGATGGCTATGTCCAAAAAGCGGTGATGAAAGATATCCTCCTCTATGGTGATGTCAAAATCGTACGACGATAGGGGGCGGTGTGAAGCGTAGAATTCAGGCGATGGATAGAGGGGTACTCTTGATGCTCTTAGCATCATTGAGTTTTGCTCTAATGGGGGGCTTTGCCAAGGTGGTCAGTCAGATGCTCCCCCCTGTGGAGGTGACATTTTTTCGTAATATCTTTGGGGTGGTGATTGTTGGACTCTCTATCTATAAGATACCGCTTAAACAGCGAGGTGGAAAGCCTCTGTTGCTCCTCTTTCGTGGGTCGATGGGGTTTGCTGCACTACTTGCCTACTTCTACATCATGGCACATATCCCACTAGGTGAGGCAGTCACTTACAACAAAACCTCTCCGCTCTTTGTGGCGATTTTTGCCTATGTTTTTCTCAATGAGAAGCTTCACAAGAGTGCGTTATGGGCGATTATGATAGGGTTTGTGGGGATTGTCCTCGTGGCACAACCCCAAGGGGGGAGCTTTGATAAGTATGATCTCTTGGGACTCTTCTCTGGGGTTGGAGCGGCGTTAGCCTACACCTCCATACGGGAGCTTAGACGCTACTACGATACGCGTGCGATTGTCCTCTCCTTTATGGGAGTAGGTACCGTGGCACCACTCTTGTTGATGCTTGTTACCCCATTTGTCACGGTGAGTGAAGAGTTTGATTGGATGTTTGCGGTGTTTGTGATGCCTGAGGGGGTAGCGTGGCTCTATGTGAGTGCAGTGGGGATCTTTGCGACCATCTCCCAACTCCTTATGACCAAAGCGTATGAACTCACCAAAGCAGGAATTGTCGGAACCATTAGCTACAGCAACATCGTCTTTGCACTCTTTATCGGGGTGATGCTAGGTGATCCTATACCTGATTTTTGGACAGTTTTGGGTATAATTTTGGTTATCTTATCGGGGCTTTTGGTCGCCCTACCTAAAGGAAAGTCATGATACTGATTGCGGGGCCTTGTGTATTAGAGAGTCGAGATACGGTGATGCGGATTGCGGAGGCGTTGGGGCAGTACCATGAGGATTGTACCAAAGAGTTCTACTTCAAGGCGAGTTTTGACAAAGCCAACCGTACGAGCCTTGAGAGCTTTCGTGGACCAGGGCTTGAGGAGGGACTCAAGATGCTCCAAGAGGTCAAAGAGCAGTTTGGGTATCAGATCCTCACCGATGTCCATGATGCCTCACAGCCCGCAAGTGTCGCTGAGGTAGCAGATGTGTTGCAGATCCCTGCCTTTCTCTCCCGTCAGACTGATCTACTCGTAGCCGCTGCCCAGACCTCTGCGGTGGTCAATATCAAAAAGGGGCAGTTCCTCGCACCTGAAGCGATGCAACACTCTGTAGCCAAGGTACTGCGTACGCGTGGGTGTGAGGGAGAGGTGAGCTATGAGAATGCCCAGAAGTATGGGGTGTGGCTTACTGAGCGAGGCTCTAGCTTTGGGTATGGTAACTTGGTTGTCGATATGCGTGGACTCCACACCATGCGAGCGTTTGCCCCTGTGATTTTTGATGCGACACACGCTGTACAGATGCCCGCATCTGGGGGGGCGAGTTCGGGAGGTGATAGCTCTTTTGTCCCGATCTTATCGCGTGCTGCGGCTGCGGTTGGGGTGGATGGATTCTTCTTTGAGACACACTTTGACCCCTCTGTGGCACTGAGTGATGGTCCCAATATGATCACCCTCACCAAACTAGAGCAACTCATCGAGCAGATCGATGCGATCCATACCATCGTCGGATAACCAGACCATAACCACATTACATTACAAAGGAAAACAATGAAAATAGTAGAGGGAAACCTACAAGTCGATAGAAGTAAAAAAGTAGCCATTATTAATGCACGATTTAACCACTTTATCACCGATAGACTCGTTGAGGGGGCAAAAGATGCCTATGCACGCCATGGTGGTGATGCCGATGCGTTGGATCTCATCTTAGTCCCTGGGGCATTTGAGATACCGTTTGCTCTTGATAAGGCACTCGCATCAGGGAAGTATGATGCGGTCTGTTGTCTGGGTGCGGTAATTCGTGGTGCGACACCACACTTTGACTATGTCTCTGCGGAGGCGACCAAAGGGGTGGCTTCGGTGACACTCAAGCATGGGAAGCCCGCAACCTTTGGGGTACTTACCGTCGATAGTATCGAGCAGGCCATCGAGCGTGCAGGTACCAAAGCAGGGAACAAGGGAGCAGAAGCGATGGTAGGACTCATCGAGCTGATTAATCTCTATGGAGCGTTGGATTAATGGCAACACGACACCAATCACGCACAGCCGTTGTAGGACTGCTCTATGCGTATGACTTAGGCAATGAGGCGATTGCGAAATTTAGTGATGATATCTTTGAAGAGGGGAAGATCCGCAATAAACAACGAGAGTTCTCTCACAACCTCTTCAATGGGACACTAGAGCATCTTGAGATGCTTGATAGCCAGATAGAAGCACACCTCAAAGAGTGGGATTATGAGGCTATTGGTAAGGTCGAAAAGGCAATTATGCGACTAGGAGCCTATGAGATACTCGTGGCTAAAACCGATCGAGCGATCATCATCAATGAAGCGGTCAACCTTGCCAAAGAGTTAGCCGATGAGAAGTCACCGAAGTTTATCAACGGTGTACTCGATGCGATAGGCAAAGAGTCTTAGTCATGACACAGCGGATGAGTATCGACGAGGCGGTAGAGCTGATAGAACATGGGGATCTTAAGCAGTTGGGCAAGATGGCACTCGCCCGCAAAAAGGAGCTACACCCTAAGGGGGTGACGACTTTTGTGGTCGATAGAAATATCAACTATACCAATATCTGTTGGGTCGATTGTAAGTTTTGTGCCTTCTATACCCATGAGAAAAAAGCCGATGCCTATATCTTGAGTTTTGAGGAGATCGATCAGAAGATCGAAGCACTTCTTGCAATTGGGGGGACACAGATACTCTTCCAAGGGGGAGTACACCCCAAGCTTGAGATTGAGTGGTATGAGGAGCTAGTAGCCCATATCCACACCAAGTACCCTCAAGTGACCATTCATGGCTTCTCTGCAATTGAGATAGACTATATCGCTCAACGCTCACAGATCACTATCTCAGAGGTACTCATGCGTCTACGAGATAAGGGGCTTAGCTCTATCCCTGGAGCAGGAGCTGAGATACTCTCCGATCGGGTGCGTGATATCATCGCTCCTAAGAAACTAGACAAAGATAGATGGCTAGCGGTACACCGTGAGGCACATAAACTCGGGATCAAGTCAACTGCGACGATGATGTATGGTACCGTGGAGACGACGCGTGAGATTGTTGAGCATTTTGATATGGTGCGTCAGCTCCAAGAGGAGACGGGGGGCTTTAGAGCGTTTATTATGTGGTCGTATCAGAGTGATAATACCCAGCTCAAACGGGAGCTTCCTACCCTCACGAAGAGTACCCCCAATCAGTACCTACGCTACCTCGCTGTGGCACGACTCTTTTTGGATAATATCCCCAATATCCAAAGCTCATGGGTGACACAAGGCTCCTATATCGGACAGATGGCACTGCTCTTTGGTGCCAATGATCTTGGCTCTACCATGATGGAGGAGAATGTCGTCTCCGCAGCGGGAGCCAAAAATGAGATGAACCAAGAGGAGATGATACGCCTCATCAAAGATGTAGGGGAATCCCCTGCCAAACGCAATACTGCGTATGAGATCTTGGAGCGGTTCTAATCCTCATGAAAAAATTACTAATAATACTAATGCTACTACAAGGAGTGTTGATGGCACAAACAGTCAAAGCGATAGCAGTCAAAGGGAGCAGTGTTCCGATGGTCTATGAGGGGGGAGATTTTGTCCCTATCGTGACGGTACAGCTGGTCTTTTCGCATGCGGGACATCTGAGTAATACCCAAGATGGTCTAGCTGATTTGAGTGCTAAACTCCTCAATGAGGGGACACGCAAAGAGGGGAGTGTGGGGTTTGCTACTAAGCTTGATGACCATGCGATTGAACTCCATGCGGGGGTAGGGCGTGAGACACTGACGATCGAACTCTCTGCTCTGAAGAGTGAGCTACCGTATGGATTGGAGATGCTCAACGCACTTCTCCAAGATCCCAACTATACCCCCGAAGCACTCGCACAGATCAAACGCCAAAAGATAGGGTGGCTACAGCAGAAGCGTGCGGATTTTGATTTTGTTGCAGCGACGAAGCTACGCGAACTTCTCTTTGAGGGGAGTGCCTTGGCACGCCCCTATCATGGGACACTAGAGAGTGTTGATGCCATCACCCTTGAGGATATCAAGCAGTTTATCTCAACCCATCTAGGCTACAATAATCTCACCGCCGTAGTGGGAGGAGATATCACGGTAGCCGATGCGGAGCAGATCGTCAAAGCGATCGCTAAACAGCTCCCCAAAGTCAAAGAAGAGCCACTCCCCACAATCGGTGTATCGAGTAAGAAGCTATCGGTCTATACGCCTGAGGATACACAACAAGCCTATATCTACTTTGCCTCACCCTTTGCCTATGGGTATGATCAAAAAGATCAATACAAAGCTAAGATCGCGGAGTATCTCCTTGGGGGTGCGGGGTTTGGTAGTCGTCTGATGGAGGAGCTTCGTGTCAAACGGGGCTTGACCTATGGAGCCTATGCCCACCTGATACGGAGTAAGAGTGTCTCCTATCTGAGTGGCTATCTTCAGACGAAGATAGAGAGCCAAGAGGAGGCGAAGCGACTAATAGAAGAGATTGTTGAAGTGTTTGTGACCAAGGGGATCACCCAAAAGGAGCTAGAGGATACCAAGCAGTTTCTCTTAGGCTCAGAGCCTCTACGCACAGAGACCCTCTCTCAACGCCTCCACCGTGCCTACAACGCCTACTACTACGGTAGAGCATTGGATTTTGATAAGGCACAGCTTAAGAAGATAGAGCAGGTCACCCTCCAAGAGATGAATCACTTTATCCTCTCTCATCCAGAGCTTGCCAATCTAAGCTTCAGTATCGTCACAACCCAAGATGCAATACCAAAACGATAGTATGTCAAAGTGACACACTATCCCTACGCCCCTTTGGTATATGGTATGATACTCCAAAGACTCAAGGGAGCATAGTATGGAAGAGACCAAAGCACTATGGCGTAGACTCAAGATCCATACCCTCCTTGATCTCGCACTGATACTCCCCACCTCCTACAACGACACCACCCTCTCCAAACAACTCACCATAGGGCAATCACACACCCTCAAGGCTACGGTACGAGAGCATCGCTACCGTGGTGGTAAGCTCCAGTTGACCTTTTGGCTGAGTGACTTTAACCAACCACTCTTTGCGACTTTTTTTAAGGTGACTCCCTACCATAAACAACGCTTTGGGGTAGGCTCTAGCCATACTATACAAGGGAAGCTAGAACGCTACAATGGGCATCTTCAGATCTCACAACCCAAGTCTATAGGGAGTGTAGGGAGGATAGTCCCTAAGTATAAGAGCCTACTCACGGCAACACAGATGCGTGCGTTGATCGCCTCAATGATTACCAAACCCAACCTCTTGGCCACGGGACTACACCCTCAAGAGGTGGAGATACTCTATCAACTTCACTTTCCCCATACCCTAGAGGCACTCTATCTACAAGGGAGTCTACGCCCTGAGGTGGTACATGCCCTCAAGTGTATTGAAGCGTTTAACCATCTGAGCAAGCTTCGTGGAAAACGGGTGGATTTCCCCGCTAAAGAGGCACTGCGAGGGGATATTACTGCGTTTGTCGTGTCTCTTCCTTTTAGACTCACTCCTGAGCAGGAGCAGGTGATAGCCCAGATCCAAATCGATCTTGCCCGTACCGATAGAGCAGCCAAGCGGATGGTGGTGGGGGATGTAGGTTCAGGGAAGACGATGGTAATACTCGCCTCTGTGATGATGGCATATCCCTCTAGGAGTATCTTGATGGCTCCCACCTCTTTGCTTGCACTTCAGCTCTATGAGGAGGCGTGTAAGTATCTCCCACCATCACTGAGGATCGCACTGGTGATGCAGGGGCGGAGTGAAGGGGTCTACCAAGAGGCAGATTTTATCATCGGTACCCACGCACTACTCTATAAGGAGGATATCCCCTCTAGTGCCTTGGTGATGGTCGATGAACAGCACCGATTTGGCACCAAACAGCGACAGATGTTGGAGTCTATGATGGGTGGAGTGGAGTATAAGCCTCACTTTTTGCAGTTCTCAGCGACCCCTATCCCCCGTACCCAAGCGATGATGGAGTCGGAGCTTCTGGATGTGAGTCTTATCACCTCGACCCCTTTTGAGCGAGAGGTATTGACTCAAACGATAGGCAAGGGGGAGTTTGCCTCACTCTTGGAGCATATCAAGGAGGAGGTGGCACAGGAGCATCAGGTCTTGATCGTCTATCCTCTCGTGGAGGAGAGCCAAGAGATACCCTATCAGTCCCTAGAGGAGAGTCGGGGGTTTTGGGAGCAACGATTTGAGGAGGTGTTTGTCACCCATGGGAAAGATAGGCACAAAGAGGCGGTACTCCTTGAGTTTCGGGAACGAGGGAAGATACTCCTTGCGACGACGGTGGTAGAGGTGGGAATCTCTCTACCTTGTTTGACGCTGATTGTCATTGTGGGAGCAGAGCGATTGGGGTTGGCGACACTTCATCAGCTTCGAGGACGGGTAGGGCGTAATGGACTCAAAAGCTGGTGCTACCTCTATAGCAATGCCCCTGTCAATGCACGGCTTACTGCCTTTACACAGACAACGAGTGGATTTGATATTGCAAAGCTTGATTTGAAGTTTCGTGATAGTGGGGATATTTTGGATGGGACGATACAGAGTGGTCAGAAGTTTAGGTGGTTGGATATGGGAGAGGATGAGGCGATTGTCGCTTCAGCAAAAGCAAGACTCAAAGAGGAGAAGCAGGGGCAAGCCCCTGCTTAGGACGATTAATAGAGACCAAATTTCCCATCGGCTCTTTTATACATCACTCTCATCAACCCAGACTGATCATTAAAGACGATAAATTGTCTTTTTGTCTCTGCTTTGAGGGCTTCAATCGCCTCATCAAAGTCGAGTGGTTTGTGAAGTTCAAGATCCATTGGTACGATCTCAATCTCATCATTATTCAACTCAGTTACTGCTTCAGCCTCTTCACCCATATCTTTAAAGCTCATAATTCTATGACCTTTGATTTTATCGGCATGTCTTCTAAGGCTTTTTTTCACACGCTCAATCGCCAAATCAATCGCAGCGTAGACATCTTTATCTACTTGAGTGATCACGATTGTATTTTTATCTTTAAGATTGATAATGAACTCTACAGCAAATCCCTTTTTCCCATTTTTCTCATTGGCTGAAATGACAGTATTGGCTGAAATGATATCAAGGTGATATTTACTAAGCCCTTCAATCGCTGCATCAGCATACGCTTTAATCGTCTCAGTGAGTTCAAAATGCCTTCCTGTAATACTTCTGTTCATGATAAATCCTTTGGTTTTAAATAGGAGTAACGACTTGTTATCCCTTACTTAATTGTAACTTAAGAAACTTAATGAAAAGCCACTTAAATCTATTTTAAATGTTAAATAGTACATTTTACTAAAAAAAGGGGCAACTGTAGGCTTAGGAGCCTAACTGCCCTCCAATAAAGGCATATCCCGTCTCTGGTTCGATATGGATAGCAAATGTTTCCTCATCTTGCATGGTGAAGGTGAAGGTACAACGCTCTTTCATATAGCCACTGTAGTCTGCTTGATCTGAGTTGGAAAACTTCTTGCCGTGGAAGGGTCTTCCAAGGTGGTCAAACCCAATATGCTTGGCACTAGCACAGCCACCAGAACTCTCCACATTTTTGACACCATACTTCTGAGTGATGAAGATCTCACTACTCACCTCCTCCGTGCCACTATCGCCTTTGTTACAGCTTTCGCCATTTTTCCAAAAGAGGGGTTTGCTACTGATGGGATCGGTGGCTGCTTCTGACTTGGAAAACTCCGCATTGTCTGAGCCACTTGCATCATTATCACTCCCAATGGCGTAGTAACGGGTCTCATCCTCACTACTACAGGTACCAAAACGGATATGCCAGAGTCGTCGTTGCCACTTTTTGTTATTGAAGAGGTGCTTATGGTCTATGAGTGCAAGGTGTTGGGTGTAGCGGATAGCAGAGAGGATCTGATCGGCAGCCTCTTGTTTTGTCTCACGCTCTAGTCTGGGCATCGCCAGTGAAGCGAGGATACCCAGTACGAGAATGACCATAATTAGCTCTATCATCGTAAACGCCATGCGTGCCTTGGTTGATTGTTGGGTTAGCTTTCTCATATCTTTTGGAGTGTCCTTCTATGATAAGTGATCCATGGAGAGGCACTTAAGTCCTCTTGGGAGATATCTTTGTACTCCACATAGGCATCAACAATGATATTGAGCTCATCACTCCCCGCACTGGGGTTGCCTAGCTGACTGATTGCAGAACACGAAGAGATATCTTTGTCTGCACCGATGTAGGAGATGCGTACCCGTACCCGATAGTCCATCCCATTATCTCCTGTAAGTGAGGTATCCGTGGCACCTTTGGGTTTGACTACCGCATCAATGGCATTGATACACTTACCTGTCCCGTTTCGATCATTGGACATTACACTCATGATAGCCAACTCAGTATAGCTCTTGGCTAGGAGGGTGGCTTGCTCTTTTTGGTAGAGGTTGGTGGTCTCTTTGACCATCTTACCTGAGAGGCTCATCACCAGTGCAGAGACACCCGACATCATCACAATCAAAAAGAGTGCGGTAAGGAGTGAAAACCCTTTGCGTTGTTTAACTATCATCGTATCACCGCCTTCTCTTTACATGTATTGACACTAAACTCTCCACCGATACTCTCTTTTTGACAGAGTTTGAAGCGTACGGTGTTTCCTGTCCCCATAAAGTTAAATGCACTGATATTTCGGATGAGGGGTTGGTGTTTTCCATCACTGTATGTCTCACCCTCCCATGGTTGGTAGTCGTAGTAGAGTGTGAGATCCCATAGATCATCATCACTCTTAAACCCTCTTGCGATACGCTCATCTTTGGAGAGTATAGTGGGGACGACAGCGTAGGCTGTCCATGTGAGTTTGTAATGCTCTTTGATGGTGCGGTGTGGTGCGGTGGTACTACTATCGAGTGTGAGTGCAGTATCGGAGCTACTCCCCGAGACAGGGTGTATCCCCGCATCACTTCGGTTGGTCTCAGAGTAGCCCACATGGTGTGCCGTATAGGTATCAGGAAAGAGGATCGCACTATCACTAAGTTGTGAATCGGAGAGATTTTTGATGAGGGTATCTTCATTGCCTAGCTTTGAACCAGGGGTCGAGAGGCTATCGATACTACTCGCAGTGACATCTGCATACCCTGACCATGCAGGGTTGCGTGGGTCATCACTAAAGCTAGCATTAAACCCATCACTATCATATCCGATCCACTCCAAGATATTTCTATCGGTGGTGCCTGCGGGGATACTCTCTAGGTCATCAAAGTTCGCATCATCAATCCGTCCAATAATCGTACCAGGGATACTAAAGGAGAGACGGTTGGCTAGTTGTGTAGCCGTGGTCTCGGTCTTGATACTTGTACGGTGCATCGCCCGTTGGATGATGTAGTTCTCATAGACTTTGACAATGATCTGTGAGCCAATCGAGGTGACAATCCCCAAGATCATAATGACAAAAATCACCTCAAGCATCGTAAAGGCTGATCGCTTATAAGCTTGCATTAGAAGCTCCTACTGTTGAGTTCATAGGTACCGATATTGCAAGAGAAGGCGTGCATCACGATATTCTTCTCTAGTTCACTCTCTTTGGAGTTGGTCGTGAGGCGTACCTCTATATGTTTGATATTGGAGGTGTCATTGGGAGCAGGGGTGTTGAGTGGATCATTGAGCTTGAGGGTTGTAGCACTTCCTAGGTAGCTTCCACTCGTAGGGATATCGCTGATATAGACTACTTTGGTGGTGAGTACGATATCTTTATCGACGATATCGGCATCTTTACTCCCTGTACTCTCTGCTTGAGAGAGTCCACTACCACCCCCCGCACCTGTGGTGATGAAGTCATCGATATCATCTTGATCTCCCCCATCTGATCCTAAGTCACTACTCGCTGTAGCACTGTGTCTCTCACCGATGGAGTCAAGAAAACTTCGTTTACTCGAAGCAGGTGTCCCCGCACGCCGACCCGTAAAGAGTGTCCCACTTGCATTGGTCTCATTGAGATCTCCATCACCTGAAGCAGCAAGGATAGGAGCAGAACGCGTCTCATTGGTATCCTCTTCATCCCAATGGTGTGTAAGTACCATTCCAATCTCCGCCGCAACGGTCGCAATAGACTCCTGCTGAAGGGCGACAAAGCTACTCTTGCTCGCAGTGGAGATGAGTGTAGGGGCAGACATCATTACGACACCAAGGATGACGATAGCAAAAATCAGCTCTATCATTGCAATGGCATCTCTCATACGCGTATACATTACCAGCTCAATCGTCTATTTTTGGTATTACTTGCATTAATCTCAAGTACATGTCCTGTCTTACCGACACCTGACCACCCACTTGTCCCGATAAATCTCACTTTGTAGAATGGACTAGGGGTAGCACTTCCTGCTTCATTGTAGATAAGCCACTCACTTGTATCGGTTGCATTGGTGGTATCCAAGTCGATAAGAACCTCTTTAGGGAAGGTGCTTCCTGTGTTTCTGACCGTGATTGTCTTATCTTGTCCCTCTGAGGTGATAGCAACATCGGTATCGACGGTGGCATCAGAGCTAACGGTACGCAAGGTGATATTACCATCTGCTTTGGTGGTGTTGTGTTTGGTTGAAAGCCACCAGTTTTTATCATTGGTCTGTCCCTCAATGGTATTGATCCCTCTCTCTGTACATCCCAACCAGAGATCACAATAGAGTGATACCATAATAGGGGTTTGGATAGAGGACGCTGTGACATTCTCATAGAACGCTTTAGAGGCTTTAGCCCGTGCATAGAAGTAGTTGGCACTGAGGTTGTGGGTATCACTACTTGTCACATCATCTGCATCACTCACGGTTGTTTTGGCAATCGTAAGTTTGATAGGGTTAGCAGGTCTATTTCTCTTACGGTCGAAGTTGAGTGTCATATTGACATCGGTTGCTCCATTGTGACCATCTTGGAAGAGTGCTTTATCAAAGTTGATGGTGATGTTTCCTTCATTGTCTGCCTCTAAGGTCACAGAGCCACTGGCTGTTGGCGTAGTGGTTTTGTTGTAGAGGAGTTTGCTTACGGCACCTGTAGGTCTAACCGTCTCTGAGAGATTGTACTCAACCGTGAGTGTGGTATCTTTGGCATAACACCCTTGGGTATAGTTCTCTGCGGGCATCCCCTCTGCGATGAGTGCCTCTATGGCTACAGAGAGTTTGGCACCCATGGCTTTATTGGTACCTGAGATATCGTGAAGATAGGTAAACTTCTCACTCTCATTGGCATTTTTAAAGAGCGTCCCAGTAAAGGAGAACTTCGCAGGGGTCACGGTCACCGCAGAACTTGTCTGGTAGGGTGTGATCGCGACACGCTCTGCTTCGGTATGAGGTGTGTCATCATTATCGACTGCGGCAAACTCACTACCATTGATCTCTTGGAGTGTGAAGCTAAAGGCACCTACCGTATTGAAGTAGGTACGGTTTGACTCCCCACCAAAGAGACCATCATTAAATACCACGGTGGTATTGGACTCTAGGACTTGGTTTGGACACACCGACTTATCCTCAGGGAGTGCTGTGACGATCTCAAAGCTACTGTTTTGTTGTTCATTGTAGGCGATGGTACTTTGCCCACTATCATCCTCTGCACGATAGACAATCTCATACCCTTTCCCTGCACGCACAGGATTGGCGATACTAGAGACAGTGAAGTTTCTTGGACGCACAGCGAAGTTGTCTGTAGAGTAACAGATGTGCCAAGTAGGACTTCCTACGGTCTCTGCGGTACAGTCATCAAGCTGTGTTCCATCACAGTTCTCTTCTGGCCAGAGACGGTAGACATAGCGTCCTGTTGTGGCATTGTTCTCATTGGTGACACACATCTTAAAGCCTACAGAGAGGTCTTTGTAGGCACGAGGGAGATCAAACTCCTCAGAGACCATAGTCGCATCATTGGCTGCGTCAAAGTTGGTGATATCACTCACTCGTACAGGAATCCCTATACTATTTTTTTGATAGATAGCGACCTCTACGGTGGTATCCTCTCCTGTAGAGGCTTTGGTCTCATAGTGGGTCTGATTCATATCGGTACTAACTAGCTCTACCTTGAAGGGTTTCTCTACGATTTTGGTAGAGATACTCTTATCTTCTGGTACCTTGTTTTCATCATGTCTGAAGGTATCCCATGCATCAAATGGTCCCGTTTCTGGTGGCTTACCATAGTATCCACAGCTCCCTTTCATACGGATCCATGAGAGTTCGTGGTTGTTACATCCACCCCCTGTACCCGAGGAGATCGCATAACGGATCTTGGCAGGTGTAATCCCTTGATTGTATTGAGAATCTTTGGCATCAAACTGATCGATAATCACTTGATAGCCAGAGCCATCACCTATGTCGCGTTCGAGTGTGATATAGAGGTGATCTGCATCTCTCGCATCGATAGTCATTTTGTAGCGACCTGAGTAGTAGTCTGTAGTATTCTTAACCGCTACTGTATCGGTAAGCTCTACCCCTTGGAGGAACTCATATCCACTCATACCATTTCCATCTCCACGGATGACCGCGGTATTGGTATGAGCTTGAGGATTAAAGCTCTTACCATTATCACAAGAGGTGCCTTTGAGTCCCCCTTCTCGGTTCTCATTACAGTTACCGAAGTTACCATACTCATCGATACCAAGACCAAGCCAACCCCCCTCAAACCCTGGAGTGTTATTGGTATACTGGGCATACCCCATCGATCCACCACTTCCTCCTGGGACAGGCTCTGCTCCTACGGCGGAGTCAAAGAGGGTATTGACGATACCATCGGCACCATAGCGACCCACACCACCATGGCTACTACCACATCCACCATAGGCATGGTAGTCAAACTCTACGATGATAAGGTTCTCTTGGGTAAGGAACTCATAATCTTTGGTAATCGTAGTGGCAAGGTGTTTATTTCCATCGGTGAGTCTGAGGCGTTTATCACCACCTACATCGACGATTTGAGGGGTGAATCCACCATCACTACGCAAGACACGCCATTTGCTATCGAGTCCATTCTCAAAGTTGTCTTCAAAACAGACAGGAGAGTCTTGCTGTGCGAGGATGGTAATCTCTGTCTTTTTGATATCAAAACAGATATCATCATCACTCTTATCTGTAAGCTCTACAAAGAAGTTTTCAGCTAGTTCGATAGGGATATCATTGAAGATACCAATAGGTAGTGTGGCACTCTTCTCACCCGCTTTGATGGTGATATTTTGGTCTACTTTGCGTCTATAGTCCCCATCTGATACGGTTGCGTTGCCATCGATTGTTGAGTAGGTGACTGTGACATCATGGTTGAGTGCACGGCTCAGGACGATACGGGTATTGACAAACTTCTCTGTCCCCACTTCATCGATATCCTCTGCGATATTGTATCCGCTCTTCTCAAAGCCGATACCTGCACATCCACACGCTTCCCAACCCTCTTTGAGTCCACTCATATCGTAGGTATACTCATGGTTATTGTTGAGGTTGATATCCTCTACTGCCGTGATGGCTCCTTTGAAGTGGGTATTGCTGGTATTATGGTTGCCTGTATAGGCTCCTGTGGTATAGACATAGGCTGCCATATCATAGCTATTTCCCCCACCATTAGAGCCAAAGGTAAAGTCACCATAGATAAAGATACGCATATCTTTAGCTTCCCCGTTGTCACTATCGTAGTTGAAGTCGAGACCATTCTTATCGAGATCCATATCACTATTGATAAAGAGTCTTACCTCTCCTTGTGTACGGATGGTCACAGAGGCTAAGTTGTGCCATTTTCCTATCCAGTAGTCTCCCTCAGTGAAGGTTACCGTCGCCCCCTCTTTGATATCGAGTGATTGAATAAGCATAAAGGAGGTATTGCTATCACTGTAGGTCTCATTACTCTCGAAGGTAACAGAGCTATTTTTAGCGATGGTGACATCTCCATAGCTAGAGTTGGTCTCTGTACCTGATGCGGTGTAGCTACTATAGAGCATTGAGAGGATAAAGTCAGGAAGCTTCGGTGCAACAATCTCCATGGGTTCATTTTGACACGCTTGAGTCGTACCGTTGGCACGACACTCAATATCTTTGCCTCCACTGACCCCCTCATTGTAGAGTGTATCGGAATCGATAACAAGGTCATTGTTCCCTCGGTTGATCTTTTTCCATGTATTGAGTGCACTAGGTGCCAATCCACACTCAACAAACTGTGGATCTTTAGGGATCTCTATCTCACACTGTTTGAGTGCTCCTACATGTCGTACACCATCTTTGGTGTAGCTGGTGTAGATATTTTCTTGGAGCATACTCATTTCAAACATCGTAGAGGTCCAGACACTGTTACTCTCATCACCTGGTTCGATATCATCATCAACAGTTTGAGTCGTAGACTCCCCA
This sequence comes from Sulfurovum sp., assembly GCA_027068485.1. Lineage (GTDB taxonomy): Bacteria > Campylobacterota > Campylobacteria > Campylobacterales > Sulfurovaceae > Sulfurovum. The sequence goes on along the minus strand of JAMOSB010000012.1, from coordinate 9,632 downwards.
CCAAGGGTGATCTTCGCCCCCATAGGCCCCATACCTGTACTATCTTGACACTCACCACCATCTTTGTCATCACCATCGCTCCTGTTGTGATCCGTACCACAATCATCACCCATAGAGCCACCCATCCCATCTTCATCGATGACGACTTTGACATCGGTGAGGGTCTCTCCATCTTCGGCACTGTTTCTTAGTGGTAGTTCATTTCGCCAAAATATTTTAACCATTCCCATCATGTTGAATCCTGTGCTGATAGGCTCAGCATAACAGATATCATCGGCATTCTCTACAAGTTTTCTAAACTGGAAATCTACCATATACATATCGATATCATCTCCACCATCCTCTTCGATATAGAGTGTGAGCTTCTCCCCTTTATCGACAGGATAGCTCTCGATGGTGTGTTGGGTTCCAACCTCTTCACTATAGATGGTTCCTGTGACATTGGAGTCGAGTCTAAACTTGAAGTTGTGGTCATTGAGTGCGGATGCAGTAATGTCAATGGTACCATCGATCCCCACCGTAAAGCTATAGTAGTCTGCATCACCGCTCTCAGATTGTCCAGAGAGACAGGTGTTGGTATCTTCTACGGTATCTTGTAGAGCAGGAATGGTAGCACCTGGTGCGACATCATTGGCGACATCATCTAAGTCACTACTACATTGACTCTTCTCAAGGACGATGATAGTGAGTAGTTGATCATCTGTGGCATTTTTGTCATCGGAGACTGTAACCGTGATGGTGTAGTTGTTGTCTGCTACGGCTGGGTCATTGAGTGTTAAGACCCCACTGCTACTATCGATACTAAAGAGTGCTACATCGGCACCAGAGATACTAAAGGTGAGGGTATCACTCTTATCACTATCATTGGCATCGACATCGGTTACATCGGTGTTGCCTTCAAAGACAACAATCGTTGCCTCATCGCCACCACTATTGCTGGTAATCTCAGGAATATGGTTGACCTCATTAGGATCATCCTCTACGGTAATCTCCAATGTTTGTAGGTCTGTACCTGTCTGTTGATCATCTGCGGTCACCTCAACGAGATAGACATTGTTACTGTCGCTATCTTCTGGTGTCTCATAGTCAGGAGTACTCTTAAAGGTAAGATCTCCTGTGGCACTATCGATATCAAAGAGTGATTGATCATCCCCGCCTGTGATACTATAGACAATCGTATCATTGTCCTCATCTGTTGCCGTCACGGTTGTGACCGCTTTTTCATTCTCTGTGATAGTCAGTGAAGCACTATCCCCTCCACCATCGCTGGTGATCTCTGGTGGGGTATTGTTCTCTGTGGTATTATCGGTGATAGTCACCGTAATCGTCTGCGTATCAGGGTTTCCATCTCCATCATCGGCTTGCACCTCGACACTATAGTCATTGTCACTATTGAAATCTGTAGGATTCTCATAATCAGGTGCTTCTTTAAAGCTTAGCTCTCCAGAGGTTGTATTGATGGTGAATTTGTCACTATCAACCCCACCAGAGATAGCGTAGGTGATATAGTCTTTGCTATCATTAGAGGTCGCTTTTACCGTGGTAACGGCTTTGGTATTCTCCTCTATGGAAAGTGCTGCACTATCCCCCCCGCCATCACTGGTGATCTCTGGGTCTGTATTGGTGAAGTTAATAGAGATATCATATTTATTGGATATGTCTTTCCCATATCGTTTCACATGGATATAGACGACCTCACCCTTAGTTAGCTTGATATTACTTTTTGAACCACTGGCTTTTTCATCTTTTCGCATAATATCACTATCACCACAGGATGTTCCTCCATGAAAGTAGAGTTTTTTATCCGCCTTAAAACTTACATCCAGTATCCCATTACTAGGAGCTTTATACTGGTAGTAGTCGTGCTTGTTTTGGTTGTACCAACCGTAGTAGAGTAGTTCACCCTGTACATCGCCTGTAATCACATCCCCATCACATGTGTCAGAGGCAGAGAATGAGAGAGTCGTGAAGAGTAGTACAAGAGTCATAAACTTCAAGAGTAGTCGAATCTGTTTCATAGCTAAATCCTTTATATATAAGGACAAAAGAGTATTGGAGAGGTGAAGGGGTGCTGAAACTTTCACAGCGTGTGGTGTAACCCAGCCATCTGCGTGAGATCTGAGGCTTTCCGTCCCTACTTCACAATAGGTTTGGCCTTATGCTTATTTACTATTGTGGCATAGTTTAGCTTAAATCTCTTTCAAAGTTTAGAGAGAAAAATAAAGCTAATACACTTTTTACTTATTTTGGGCTATGATACCACTATATTATAGAGACGAGGTTTTATCATTTTGAAAGCAGTAAAGATAGTTTTGATGGCGGTAGTTATGTGGGGTCTATTGGCAGGGTGTGCCAAAGATGAGTCGGTTGCAGAGTTTAATAAACCTGCACTACACTGGTACAAGAAGATAGGGGAGAGTATTGGACGGGGCAATATGGATAAAGCCGATGCTTTTTATATCTCACTCAAGAGTGAGCATATGCGTTCACCGCTGATGCCAACGGCTATTATGATGTTGGCACATGCCCATATGAACGATGAATCCTACCTTCTTGCCAACTACTATCTCGATGAGTATAGCAAGCGTTATGGTGGAGAGAAGAGCCAAGAGTACACCGCCTTTATGAAGCTCAAAGCCTCTTTTTTGGGTGTAAAAGATGTCTATAAAGATCAGAAACTCATTATGGATAGTATCGCCAATGCCCAAAAGTATCTCCTCCGTTATCCTGAGTCACGCTACGCACCACTAGTCAATACCCTCTTGGTACGGCTCTATATGAGCCAATATCTGCTCAATGAGAATATCGCAGCACTCTATGATCGTACGCATAAACCTGAGGCAGCGAAGATCTATCGAGCAAAAAATAGTCACTCTGTGGTCGAAATGATCGATATCACCCCTCCTAAGAAGGGGATAATCGGTAAAGTATTTGATTAAACTATTACGAACTAAAGGATTACCATGCAACTAAGTGATTATGATACCTTCCCTGCTACACTTCCCATAGTAGTAGAGGATGAGCTTTTTTTATACCCTTTTATGATAAGTCCCATCTTTCTATCGAATCAAAAAGATATTGATGCGGTAACCGATGCGATGGAGAACAACTCACTCCTCTTTGTGAGTGCCTCAGTCGCAGGCAAGGAGGGAAACCGTGATGCGGATGCGATCTATCCTGTCGGGGTGATTGGTTCTATTATGCGTAAGGTGGATATCCCTGATGGACGGGTGAAGATACTCTTCCAAGGGCTTGCTCGTGGTGAGATTGTTGAGCATCTTGATGGAGCCTTTAACCGTGCGGTGATTAAGAAGGTAGAGCCTGAGGGGTATAATCAGCTTAAAGCTGATGCCCTAATGGGAATTTTGCGTGATAAGGTGAAACAACTCTCCTCTTTGAGTAGTAGTTTTCCCTCAGACTTAGTACGCACCATAGAGGAGAATGATGAGCCTCACCGTATCGCAGATCTTGTCTCTTCGATGTTGAAGCTTGATAAAGCGATCGCGTATCAACTCTATATCGAACCCAATATTGAAAAGCGACTTCTTGGACTCCTTGATGTGGTGACAGCAGAGATCGAGTCGGTGAAGATCCAACGAGAGATCCATACCAAAGTCCACTCAAAGATAGAGCAGACCAATAAAGAGTACTTTCTCAAAGAGCAACTCAAAGAGATCCAACAAGAGCTAGGGATGGATACCCAACGCGAAGAGGAGATCGCCTCCTTTCGTGAGAAGATTGAGCAACTCAAACCGCATATGCAACAAGATGCGTTTAAGGAGATTAGCAAACAGCTTGATCGCTTTGCTCGGATGCACCCTGAGAGTGCGGAAGCACACACCGTACAGAGTTATCTTGAGTGGGTACTTGAGTTGCCATTTGGGAAGCGAAGCAAGACCAACTTGAGTGTCCAGAGTGTCTCAGCGGAGTTGGATCGTGATCACTACTCCCTAGAGAAGCCTAAAGAGCGTATCGTAGAGTTCTTCTCTGTACGAGAGCTAGCGATGCTACGCGGAGTAAAGTCCAGAGAGATTGGTGGGGTAATCCTCTGTTTTGCAGGACCTCCAGGTGTGGGTAAGACCTCTTTGGCAAACTCTATCGCTACTGCCTTGGGGCGACCGCTTGTGCGTATCGCACTGGGGGGACTAGAGGATGTCAATGAGCTACGAGGACACCGCCGTACCTATGTAGGAGCGATGCCAGGGCGTATTGTACAAGGGTTGATTGAGGCCAAGAGTATGGATCCTGTGATTGTACTCGATGAGATCGATAAGGTCGGACGCAGTATGCGGGGAGACCCTACCGCTGCACTCCTAGAGATTCTTGATCCTGAACAAAACAGTAAGTATCGTGACTACTATCTCAACTTCAATATCGATTTGAGTCGGGCTATCTTTATCGCAACAGCCAATGATGTAGGGCGTATCCCCTCACCACTGCGTGATAGGATGGAGTTTATCGGACTGAGTAGTTATACGCCCAAAGAGAAGTTTGAGATAGCCAAACGCTATCTTATCCCTCAAGAGTTGAAGAAACATGCCCTTAAATCACGGGAGTTCTCCCTCTCAGATAGAGCCTTGAAGATACTTATCGATGAGTATACCCGAGAAGCAGGGGTAAGAAATCTACGAAGACGCATCGCAGGATTGATGCGTAAGGGTGCGCGTATTTTGCTTGAAGAGAGCCGTAAGGAGAAGGTCGTTATCACCAAGAAAAACCTTGAGAGCTTTACTGACAAGAAGGTCTTTGAGATATCTCTGGTGGATAAAGCGCCACAAGTGGGTGTGGTCAATGGACTTGCTTGGACAGCAGTGGGTGGGGATGTCCTCACCGTTGAGGCGATCAAGATCAAAGGTAAAGGGACACTTCAGCTCACAGGAAGCCTTGGTGATGTGATGAAGGAGTCGGTGCGTATCGCTCACTCTGTTGTGAAGATACTGATCGACCAGAAGCGGGTCAAGATCAAACCCTCTATCATCCCACGCACTGCCAAAGAGCGAGAAGAGCGTATCACTTTGGATGCGAGTGAAATCTACAAGCGATATGACCTCCATATCCATGTTCCTGAGGGTGCCACCCCCAAAGATGGACCGAGTGCAGGAATTGCGATGGTGAGTGCTATCGCCTCTATCCTCTCAGAGCAGAAGATAGACAATCAAGTAGCGATGACAGGAGAGGTGACACTGACAGGAAAAGTACTGCCTATTGGTGGACTCAAAGAGAAGCTGATCGCTGCCTATAAAGCAGGTGTCACCAAAGCACTGATACCGATGAAGAATTTTGAGCGTGATTTAGCGGATATTCCTGATGAGGTCAAAGAGCATATTAGGATTATAGGGGTCTCAACGGTTGATGAGGTTTTAGATGAGGTGTTTGTCTAAAAGGGGTAAGAAGTGAGAGGCTCCTCTGGAGCCTCTCTGTGACTCTATTGGGTCTATGACCACTGTGAGATTTTAGTGAAGAGATCCTCTTCTTTGAGTGGTTTACGCAAGAAGTCATTGGCCCCATTATCAAAGACCTCGACTTTGCGTGTATCATCGGTAGAGAGTACTACAACAGGAGTATTGGCATTGGCTTGATCTGCTCTAAAGATCTTCAAAAACTCTACACCATCTACAATAGGCATCATAATATCAAGTAGGACAAAGTTGATATCCCCATTCCTCTTGATCTGTTCCAACGCATCTGCACCATTCTCCGCCTCAATCATATCCGTAACTAAGGGATTTTTCTTTAAGAGCGTGAGTAGAAGTTTTCTGTTGATAAAGTCATCGTCGACGATAAGTACTTTGAGTGCCATCTGTTATCCTCTATGTGTTTTAATGAGATCATCGATCTCTTGTTTGGAGTTTATGGTTGTGATTATAGCAAGATTAGCATTGGATTGACTGATATTCTCCGTGATAAGATCCTTATCACAGAAAACTATATCATATTCTCCTGACCCTAGTGCCTCTGGAAGCGTCTCTAATGCCTCTAGGGTATCATAGGCATAGCCTAGGTTGCTAATCGCCTTGGTCAAGACTCTCCCCTCTAGGAGGAACTTCTTGGCAATCAAAATTTTCTTGGACTCCTCTGCTTTGGGAGCAGGTTCGGGTTTGGTCTCAACACGAACTGTTTCTGGTGTCGGTTTGGCTACCGCAGGTGTTGGTGTTGGTTTGGGTGGTGTGCTAGGTTTTTTAGGCACAGCTTTAGTGACCTTATGTGAGAGGAACTTGTTGAGGATATAGAGAAGCTCAGTCGTCTCGATAGGCTTGGTCATATACTCATCCATCCCTTCCCCTAAGAATCGTTCTCGATCCCCTTTGAGTGCATTGGCTGTTAGGGCGACAATAGGGATATGTTTAGCCCCCTCATCCTCTTCATAGTCAAGGATCTCATGGGTCGCTTCGATACCATCCATCACAGGCATCTGAATATCCATAAAGAGTAGATCATAATCGTTGTTTCGTCGTTTCTCAAAGGACTCTAATCCATTGTTGGCGATATCGACGGTAATCCCATGCTCTTCAAGGATACGCTTGATAAGCTTTTGGTTGATGAGGTTATCCTCAGTCACCAAGATATGTGCATCAAAGTTGGTATGCTTATCGAGTGGAGCCTCCTCTGTAGCGGATACCTCTGTATCGATACTCTGATTGAGGATATTTTTGAGCTTGGTAAGGGTGACGGGTTTGAAGATGACATGCTCTTGTGCTACACCAATTTTCTCAATCTTATTACGACTTGTAACATTGGCGATAACGATGAGTTTTGACTTATCAAGGTTACCGATCGCCTCTATCATGGTTGCGTCTGCCTTGTCGATATCGATCCAGTAGCTTTGACACTCCCCTTCGCTATTGAGAGATTTAAGCTCGCCTGTAGAGGCAAAAGACTTGGTAGTCACACCAAAGTAGGTGAGGTATTTATCCAAGTCGCTATCGAGTCGTGTAGGGGTACTCTCTTGGTATCTTCCTACCGTGACACTACTAAAGGCATCTTCATAACACTTCTCAGAAGTGTTAACCTCTTCGAGTGGGATTGTGAAGTAGAAGGTCGTTCCCTTATCCTCTTCACTCTCTATCTCTAGTTTCCCACCCATAAGCTCAACAAACTGGCTAGAGATAGTCAGTCCAAGCCCTGTACCACCATACTTTCGGGTGACAGAGACATCTGCTTGTGAGAAGGCTTCAAAGATATTGGCCTGTTGCTCTTTGGTCATACCGATCCCACTATCTTCTATCATAAACCGAATCCCTGGATGTTCATGCCCAATATCCTCTACACGCTCTACTTCAAGGGTGATAGCCCCACCATAGTTGGTAAACTTAATGGCATTGCTGAGTAGATTGATCAGTACCTCTTTGATCTTAGTAGGGTCACCTTTGAGGTTAGGGCTAATAGTTGGATCCATATAGAAGTTAAGATCGATATTTTTCTCCGCGGCACCAACTGCGTAGGTCTCCACCGCACTTTCAAACTCCTCTGCCGCGTCAAAGACAATACTCTCAATCTCAATCTTATTACTCTCAATTTTGGAGAGGTCAAGAATATTGTTGATAATGCTTAGGAGGTTTTCTGAACTCTTATCAATAATCGAGAGGAACTCTTTCTGTTCCGCATCAAGATTGGTATTGCGTAGAATCTCCGTAAACCCAACAATACCATTGAGTGGGGTACGAATCTCATGAGACATATTGGCAAGGAAGAGGGATTTTGCTTCATTGGCTTGGAATGCACTCTGCTTATCCTCTTTGGCTTTATCCACGAGTGCCTCAAGGAACTTATACGCCTCTTTGGTACCTGTATGGGTATCGAGATCGATATTTTCGATATAGGCACTATCGGAGGCGAGGTAGTCCGCACTGCGTTTCATATCATCGACGGCTTTATTGAGGACATCCTCTAGGTCTTGGATATTTTGTGTGATACCTTGGGCTGTAGAGTAGCCAATATAGGCGAGAATCAAACTCAAGAAGAGTACCATCGCAGCAACTGCGAGTAGGATTAGCTGTTTCTCTAGGTAGCGATCACTCTGTTGCCATAACGCATTGGAGAGGAGAAGCTCTGCTTTGGTAAAGAGTGAGATCTTCTGTGTCTGTAGCTTAAACCACTCCATCGCATCTTGTTGGTAGTGACCGCTGTTGACATTGGACTGGATACCTGAAGAGACCCGTGCGAGTTGTTTGAGAATCTTTTGGGCTTTGGGGGTACTAAAGACACGGTTGAGCTCTTGACGAAGCTGTGGATCTTTGAGCTCATTGGGGTCAAACATATTGGCTTTGGTCTTAAATCTATCCCACTGTGCTATCTCGTCAAAGGACATAGGGATCTGTTTGGTCATATAGTATGCGACATAACTACGCTCTTGTGAGGCACTCTTTTTGGAGTTGTAGAGTTCGGAGAGTGTCCCGAGGAGTAGACTGATTTTGCTATTGAGCGGAAAGTTATTGATCTGTAGTAGATTTTTGAGTATCGGATCTGAGAGTTTGGGGTCATAGCCATTGAGTATAACAGACTTAAACTCCTCTGCGGAGTGATCGACCATCTTACGGATGGCAGGAAGCTCTTGACTGGTGTGGAGTAGCTTTTGGTACTTCTCTTGCTCAAGATAGGTACGCTCTCCGAGTAGTTCACGAATATAAGGGATATACTCCTCTTGGTGGTCGACAAGATTGGCTTGGAGTTCCCGTAGTGCTTTATCGGTATTTTTTCGTTGTTTTTGTAGAGAGTTGTTAAAGAGTTTTCGATCACTTCCGATATAGAGAGCCGAGAGGCTCTCCTCTTTGCCCACTTGGGTGAGGGTATGTCCCAGATTGGCATTGTTGGTGAGGATAGTTTTGAGTGCATTGACCTTCTCAAAGTTTAAGTATGAGGTGAGAAAGAGGTAACCCGATACTAAAAGAAGTAATACAATAGGCAGAAGCCCAATGAGTTTTAGTTTTGTTCGTACAGTCATGAGCGTTTCCTTTTAGTTTGAGATAAGATTGACTTGTGCCTCTAGGGAGAGGAAATGAGCCCAGTAGTTTTTGATAAGACCCTCAAGTCGACTACTATCTTCACAAAATTGAATCTCATAGAGCGTCTCAGCGAGTGGATCAATACGCAGGTTGCTTGAGGTTCCTTTGAGGAGGTGTCCGATCTTCTGAATCGTATCGAGGTCTCCTCGTTCGTAGGCCTCAAGCATCTTGAGAGTCTCTTCATGGGCTTGTTCGATAAAGTCACCGACAAACTCTTCGATAAGCTCTACAGGTAGACTCAGGTCACTGGCAGCTTGCTCCATCTGGAAGTCAAAGTGAATTGACTTGATCCCCTCAAGGTCAATTGTACCAAATCCTTCTCTCTCTTCTTCAGGCTCAGGCTCAGGTGCCACCTCTTCAATGACTTCTGCTACAGGAGCAGGAGGCTCTGGAGCAGGCTCTGGTACGATGCTAGGTTCTACTATAGGGGTGACTTCGGGTAGGCTCTCCTCTATAGGTGCGGGAGGTGGAGGGGGTGTCACAGACTCAAGATCCACTGCTGGTGATGGTGTAGTAGCAGTACTGGCTACGGCAGTGGAGAGCCTACCTAGTGTGGCATAGAAGGCATCGACATACGCGGATCGCTTTGCTGGAGTCGCTTCTACTTGTGTCATGATCTCTGTAACCAAG
>JAMOSB010000011.1 GCA_027068485.1 Sulfurovum sp. | reverse complement strand
TGATGGTGTAGTAGCAGTACTGGCTACGGCAGTGGAGAGCCTACCTAGTGTGGCATAGAAGGCATCGACATACGCGGATCGCTTTGCTGGAGTCGCTTCTACTTGTGTCATGATCTCTGTAACCAAGGGGAGTTGAAGGACATTGGAGAGGTGGGAGAGGGTATTGACCGCACTGCTACACGCCTTCTCTTGTGTTCCACGAAGATCCTCTTCTAGTGTGAGTGCTGTATCGATATACTCATTAAGGAAGGTGTTGTAGTCCTCATGGGAGATCCCGATCTCTTCACTCACTTTATTGATATCGATGAGAATCGGTGTGGTTTCGTGTGCCGAGGTGAGGAGTGGATCCTCCTCTTGAGGCTCGATCTTTTCGATGATCGTATCACTCTCATTGGGGAGGAGAAGCTCAAGATGCTCCTCCTCCTTAGGCTCCTCTGCTTTGGGGCTACTCACCTCGAGTGTACTCTCGAGTCCCAACTCTAGTGCAGGCTCTGCCTCGGGTTCACTAAGGCTCTCCTCTAAGCTTGGGGTAGGTTCAAGGTCAAGCTCAAGATCAAAGAGATCCTCTTGTGGTGGAGTTGGCTCTGTGGGTGGCTCAGGGCTAGGCTCGGGTATAGTAGGGGTATCAAGGTCAAGATCGAGATCAAACAGTTCTGCTTTGGGTTCAGGTATCTCAGGCTCAACGGAGGAGCCAATATTTAAGCTGTGGTCGATATCGGCATCGGAGAGACCTAAGTCAAGTATCTCATCATCGAGTAGCTCCTCTAAAGGCTCTTGGGGGGTAGGGAGTTCGGTGGGTTCCTCGGCTACTTGTGGAGTCTCTTCTTCTTCAAAGAGCAGAAGGTCATCACTGGACTCTTGGGGTGTTTCTGGCTCCTCAAGGCTAAACAGATCTGCTTTACTCGCCTCTTCAAAAATCGTATCGAGGTCAAGCTCAAGCTCCTCTTGGATCTTCTCTTTAGCAGGGGGTGTCACCACAGGCTCTTGGGTTGGCTCTCCTAGAATGATATGCTCTTCCACGGCTGTCTCAGGGCTACTTTCAAGCGAGAGGCTCTCTTCCTCTTCCGCCTCTGGCTCTAGGAGAGGAGTCGTTTCACTGCTTGGCTCTTCGGCTAGGAGATCCTCATCGAGTAGACTCATATCAAATGCACTCGTATCATCTAGACTCTCTAGAGGCTCCTCTAGGCTCTCCTCGCTCTTCGCTAATGCCTCTAGTGGTGCTTCGTTGCTCTCTAGTGTGGTGGAGGTAGCGGGGGTGAGGGTGATAAGCTGTAGCTCCCCCAGTAGGCTTGTTATCGGTATAATTTGACTCTCATAGTGATGGGATTTTTGTGGTGTTTGAATGGTGAGTTGAGGCTCTTGTGGTGTGAGGGGTGAAAAGCTGATCTCCGTTAAGGCGATACGCTGATAGAGTTGATGGATATCGTCAACTTCAAGTATGCGCAGTAGTGTAGGGTCAATAGCAATAATTTGATGATTTTGATTGGTGATATAGTACATAATAAAATGACTCCTTTTAGTTCTCTTCTTGTTTTTGCATCGCACGATAGAGTGGGATACTCTCCTCTATCTCATTGGGGGTTGCAGGTCGTCTTGCTGCGGTATAGCCTACTACGACACCCTCTTTTGTGATCGGGGTGATATGTGAATAGACCCAGTAGTATTTGCCATCTTTCCGAAGATTTTTGACGACACCTGTCCATGATCGTTCAGAGTGAAGTGCCTGCCAGATTGCTTGAAATGCCCCTTTAGGCATATCAGGGTGTCGGACGATATTGTGATTTTTTCCTTTAAGCTCTTCTCGTGTATATCCCGCAATCTCACAAAATTTACGGTTGGCATAGGTGATAATACCTTTGAGGTCAGTAGAGCTTACGATGACACCTTCGTGAAAGCTATACTCCTCATCAACGGGTGTAGGTCTATTCATGGTATTCCTTGATTTTATTCAATACATCTAAAACTCTATAACAATAAAGCTAAAAATAGAATGAATTAACTACTTTTTATTTTGCAATAGAGAGGAGTGTAGCGTTATCTCTATTTGCCTGTTAGAATTGTTGCGATTTTACGATTGGTTACCAACGCGATCTCTTCGGCAGAGGCGTTTTCAATCGCTTCAAAGGTGCCAAAGTAGTCGATGAGTTTTTTGAGTGTCGCCTTGCCAATCCCTTTTTTGTTGAGTAGTTTGATGCTCTTATCGGCTTTTCGTTTGCTGTTTTGATGGTAGGTGATGGCGTAGCGGTGTGCCTCATCGCGTTGGCGTTGTATCCAGTGGAGGCGTCTGTCATTGGGTTTGAGTTCGAGGAGACCTTCAGGGGTGTAGAGTAGGTCTTTGGCTGAGCCTTTGGCTCGGTGGGCTTTGGCATCGAGTTTGGCTTTGGCGATGGCGATCACATCGAGATGTACCCCCGCTTCGTGGAGGAGTTTGCGTGCGAGGTTGAGGTTGGCATCTCCCCCATCGAGTATCCATAGATCAGGGGCAGGCTCCTGCTCAAACTTCGCAATACGCCGTGAGAGCATCTCGTGCATCTGTCCATACTCATCTTTGTGGTGGAGTTGGTAGCGTCGATAGGCACCTTTTTGCCATGCTCCCTCACTCCATACGACCATCCCACCTACGGTGGCGACCCCCATCATATGTGAGTTGTCAAAGCTCTCTACACGGTAGGGGATCGCAGAGAGATTGAGTAGGTCAGCGATGCGTTGCTCTATGAGGCTATCCCCACCTTTGGTACGCAGAAGCTCTTGGCAGTTTTGTTGGGCGAGTGTGACCAGCTTGGCTTTGGCACCTCGTTGGGGGGTGAGTAGGGTGATCTTTTTCCCAAATCGCTTACTCAAGATCTGTGCGACCTGTTGACTATCCTCAAAGGGGTGAGCGGTCACGATCTCTTGGGGTATCGTGGGGGTATCGGGGTGATAAAACTCCAAAATCGCTTGTCGATAGACCTCATTGGGTTCAAAGATATGGGTGTGTCGAAAGTAGCTATGATCGGAGGAGATGATCTTGCCTCCCCGCATAAAGAGCTTCACAATCACCCCCCGCTCATCGCCATTCTCAATCGCAAAGATATCCAGATCCATCGCCTTGGCAAGGTCGATAGTGGAGTGGAGGGAGAGGGTGCTAATCGCCCCTATCATATCGCGGATACTCCCCGCCTCCTCATACCGCTCCTGCACGGCAAGATCTCCCATGCGTGCCTCTAGGGCGGTGATGAGGGGTTTGCGTCGGAGGATAGCCTCTTGGGCTTGGGTGATGATGGCATGGTAGGCTTCGGGAGTGATGCGTCCCTCACAGGGGGCTAGACACTTTTTGATCTGATAGAAGAGGCACGCTTTGCCCTCTTTGAGACAGGATTTTTTCTGGACGAGTGGGTAGATCTCGTAGAGGGCATCGAGCAACGCCTTGCCCCCCGTAGGGAAGGGACCATAGTAGGTGATATGGGAGCCTGCTAGCAGGGTGCGTGTGAGTTCAAAGCGTGGATAGGGGGTGGTGGTGTCGAGGTAGATATAGGGGTAGGTTTTATCATCTCGTAGGAGGATATTGTACTTGGGGTTGAGCTGTTTGATCAGGGAGTTCTCTAAGATCAAGGCATCCTCTTCACTCGCTACGACAAGATACTCAATGTGTTCTGCCTCCCCTAGCATCTTGAGGATACGGGGACTCTGTGTGGGGTTGGGGGTGAGATGAGGGGTAAAATGCCAGTAGCTCTTGAGGCGGTTTTTGAGGTTTTTGGCTTTACCCACATAGAGGAGTCTGCCTTGCTTATCGAGGTACTTGTAGACCCCTGCGGAGTTTGGGAGATTTTGGAGGGTTGCTCTCATCGATCTACTCCTTTGATCTGCTGTTGTATCTTCTCAAACTTCTCTTTGAGTTTGCTATCCTCTGTCAAGATCGCAAACTCTGCACTCGACTGCTCCTCGTAGTAGGGGACGGTGGTCGCCTCTGTCTTGGGTGGGGTGAGTGGGTGGTAGCGACTATGGAAGATCACAATCTGCTCCGCTTGCATCATCTCACAGGTTTGATCGTATCGTCTCAGTTGTGTTAATAGGCTTTTTAATAAATCTTTATTATAATTGAGTTCCATCTTAAATCCAGGGTGTGTGACCGCGATAAAGAGTGTATGGTTTTTGATATAGATAAATGCCACAGCTTTTTGGTACTTAGCACCAAGAAGTTTGATATACTTCTCGTAGCACGCCTGTTTTTTAAGAAATCTAAATTGAGGTTGATTGGTAAGATGAGACAAAATTGTATGCATGTTTTTCATACGGTGATTATAGCATCTGTTTGCTGTGTGGTATTGGCAGGGTGTGGCTATAAGACTGACCCAATCTATGTGGCAGAAGATCTACACAAAGTAGCAAAGAGTAATCCATGAAAAAGTATGATGTTCTAATAATCGGTGCGGGGATTGCAGGACTCTATGCGGCGATGCAACTCCCCAAAAGCAAAAAGGTTCTCGTCGTCTGCAAAGATATTCCATGGGAGTGTAATACCTTCTATGCCCAAGGGGGGATGGTCACCGCACTCAATGAGGCCGATATCGCAGTCCATGTCGAAGATACCATGGCAGCAGGGGCGTATCACAACAGCCAAGAGGCGGTAGAGATACTCTCTCGTACTTCACTAACAACCACTCCTGATATCATCGAGAGAGGGATGGCGTTTGACAAAGATGAGGCAGGAGCACTACTCTACACCAAAGAGGCGGCACACTCTGTTGAGCGTATCCTCCACGCAGGTGGGGATGCGACGGGGCGGTATATGCACTACTTTATGATGGTACAAAACACCCACCAGCTCCAACGCAACACCCTCGTCTATGATCTCTTGATAGAGAATGGTCGTTGTTATGGGGTCAAGGCGATGGTCAACTATGAGCCAACAACCATCTACGCAGAGGATGTTATCATCGCGAGTGGTGGGGTGGGGTCACTCTACGCCTACAATACCAACTCGCGTACCGTCTCGGCTGATATCCACGGTATCTGTGTGGAGAAGGGGATTGCTCTAGCCGATATGGAGTTTATGCAGTTTCATCCGACGGTCTTTGTCGATACCCCTTTTGCACGGAAGCTTCTGCTCACTGAAGCCCTGCGTGGGGAGGGAGCGCATGTGATAGGAGAGCAGGGTAACCGCTTCTTGTTTGAGTATGATGAGCGGGGTGAGTTGGCGAGTCGGGACATCGTCGCACGGGGTATCTTCGACTATATGCGAAAGAGTGGAGAGCGTGCCTATCTGGACTTCTCGATGTTTGACACGGTGTGGTTTGAGCAACGCTTCCCCAATATCACCCGTACCTTTGAAGCCCTAGGGTATCACTTCCCACAAGATCGTGTCGCAATCTCCCCTGCCTTTCACTACGCCAATGGAGGGATCAAGTGTGATACCCATGGGTCTATCTCGGGTATGGAGGGGTTGTATGTGATTGGTGAGGCGGCATGTACGGGTGTCCACGGAGCCAATCGCCTCGCCTCTAACTCTCTGTTGGAGGGGGTGGTTTTTGCTAAGCGAGCCGTAGATCACCTTTTGGGAAAAGCGGTAGAAAAGGAGCGAAATATACCTACTTTTGAGAGGGATTATGGTAATATCCTCCACAAAGAGAAGGATAAAATCTACAAACAAAAATTACGGAAAATTATGTGGGATGATATCGGAATTATCCGTACGACCAAGGGGCTACACGAAGCCAAAAACTTTATCTATGATATGAAAAACAGAGAGATAGGGAGACTCCTACAGCTCCGACTCAATACCGCTTCGGCGATTGTAGATGCGGCACTAGGGCGTAAAGAGTCACTGGGTTCACACTATATTGAATCTGACTAATCCCGATGTATAGACATATCGATATACTACAACTTATTTCAGGAGCAACCATGCATGAACAACTGCACTTAACCACAACTTGGGTAGGGATACTTTCCCTTATCATCTTTATCGTAGGCTACTACTTTATCGCGACAGAGGACAAGTACCATATCAACAAAGCCAAACCAGCCCTTCTAGCGGGGACAGGTATCTTTATGTTGATTGGACTCTACTTTGCGATGAATGGTATGGATGGACATCACCTAGAGAAAGAGGTGGAGCATCTCATCGTTGAGATTGCGGGTATCTTCTTCTTCTTGCTTGTTGCGATGACCTATATCGAAGCGATGATCGATCGTGGGGTCTTCTCTGCGTTGCGTTATCAGCTTGTGAGTAAGGGCTATAGCTACAAAAAGCTCTTCTGGGTGACGGGGGTCTTGGCGTTTTTCATCTCGCCTGTAGCGGACAACCTCACCACGGCACTGATCCTCTCTACTGTACTCTTGACGATCGATAAGGACAATAGAGCCTTCCTCGTACCAGGTGCGATCAATATTGTCGTTGCTGCCAATGCAGGGGGTGCGTGGTCACCCTTTGGGGATATCACAACCTTGATGGTATGGGTAGCGGGTAAGGGGACTTTTACTGAGTTTCTTTTTCTCTTCCCGTCAGCTGTCTTGGGGTGGGGGATTACGGCGTTCTTATTGAGCAACTTTGTCCCTGCGGGTGAGCCTCCCTTCAACGCGGATGAGAAGCGTGAGGATATCTTGGAGGGGGGTAAGGTGATTATCGGTCTCTTTGGATTGACGATCGCTTTGGCGGTACTCTCGCATCAACTCCTTCACCTCCCTGCGATGTGGGGTATGATGTTTGGTCTAGCGATACTCAAAATGTATGTCTATAAGATCAACCAAAATAATAGTGATACACAGCTCAATGCCTTCTCTTGGATTGCCAAGATTGAAAATGATACGCTCCTCTTCTTCTTTGGTATCCTCGCTGCGGTGGGTGGGCTTCACTTCCTTGGGTTCTTGGAGTATTTTACGGCACTCTATGAGCAGTTTGGTGCGACTGCGGTCAATATCGGGGTAGGGTTCCTCTCTGCGGTTGTCGATAATGTCCCAGTCATGTCAGCCGTACTCAAAGCCAACCCTGATATGGGTATCGATGCACAGTCACAGTGGATGCTTGTCACGATGACTGCGGGAGTGGGTGGAAGCCTCATCTCCTTTGGATCTGCTGCGGGTGTGGGTGTCATGGGTAAGATGCACGGTATCTACACCTTTGCGTCACACATGAAGTACGCATGGACAGTGCTAGTAGGATATATCGTCTCCATCGTAGTGTGGTATGTACAGTTTGAGATGCTTCATATCGGGGCTCACCATATGTAGCTTATAGGGTGCGTAAGGCACCCTATTTGTATCCCTAACTGTTATGCGTAAGGGTTAGACATACAAATATAAGGATGTTATCTATGAAACAAGTACCTATCTTAGTCCTCGACTTTGGTTCACAATATACACAACTCATCGCAAGAAAACTCAGAGAGTCGGGTGTCTATACGGAAGTTGTACCCTACCGTGAGAGCTTGGAGGCGATCAAGGCTCGTCAGCCCCAAGGGATTATCCTCTCTGGTGGACCCGCGTCAGTCTATGCCGAAGATGCCTACAAACCCGATGAGGGGATCTGGGATCTTGGACTTCCGATCCTTGGGATCTGTTATGGTATGCAGTTGATTACCCAGCACTTTGGTGGCTCTGTCGTCCCTGCAGATCATCACGAGTATGGCAAAGCCAAGCTCAAGATCGAGAGTGATGCGAGTATCTTCAAGGGTGTGAATGATGATAGTATCGTATGGATGAGCCATGGAGATAGAGCCGAGAGCTTGCCAAGTGGGTTTGAGGTGATAGGGACCTCAGAGAACTCCCCTTACGCAGCGATTGCAGATGAGAGCCGTAGGGTCTATGCGTTTCAGTTTCACCCTGAGGTACACCACTCTGTAGAGGGGACAGCGATGCTCAAAAACTTCGCCAAACATATCTGTGGATGTGATAGCACTTGGAATATGGGAAGCTTTGCCAAAGAGAAGATTGCTGCGATTAGAGCGCAAGTAGGGGAGAAAAAAGTCCTCTGTGGTGTGAGTGGTGGAGTAGACTCCTCTGTCGTAGCAGCACTGCTCAATGAAGCGTTACCAAAAGAGCAACTCATCTGTGTCTTTGTCGACCAAGGACTCTTGCGTAAAAACGAAGCAGAGGATGTTCAAACGATGTTTAAACTCCTTGATATTCCGCTTATAACAGTCGATGCCAAAGCGGAGTTTATGGAGGCACTCAAAGAGGTGAGTGATCCTGAGACGAAGCGTAAGGCGATTGGTGAGAAGTTTATTGAGGTCTTTGATGCAGAAGCGAAGAAGCATAGCGATGTGGCATTTTTGGCTCAAGGGACACTCTATACCGATGTGATTGAGTCTGTCTCTGTCAAAGGTCCCTCTAAGACGATCAAATCACACCACAATGTAGGGGGTCTTCCTGATTGGATGACTTTTGAGTTGGTTGAACCTCTAAGAGAGATCTTCAAAGATGAGGTACGCAAGCTAGGGCTTGAGCTAGGACTTCCCAAAGATATGATCGGTCGTCACCCCTTTCCTGGACCTGGTCTGGCGATCCGTACGATGGGTGCGGTGACGGAAGAGGGCTTACATCTCATCCGAGAGAGTGATGCGATTATGCAAGAGGAGCTTAAAGCCACAGGCTACTACGACAAAGTATGGCAAGCCTTTACCGTGCTACTCAATGTCCAGTCTGTCGGTGTCATGGGTGATAACCGTACCTATGACAATACGGTCTGTATTCGTATGGTAGAGTCTGTCGATGGGATGACTGCGACCTTTGCCCATGTCCCACACGATGTACTCGAAGGGATGAGCCGACGCATTATCAACGAAATAGATGGTATCAACCGCGTCGTCTACGATATCAGCTCCAAGCCCCCTGCAACGATTGAGTGGGAGTAGGCTTCTCTTACTACCCCTTCTTCCTCCCTCTTGGGGAGGAGCTTACCGTTTTTTTTCTCATTTTTCTATTAAGTTTTGACAAAACTCCTCTAATCCCTCTTGTAGACTCCACCACACTGGAAAGGCTTTATCGTAGTAGGGTTGTGTGACTTGGGCAAAGGTGGTGTGGTCTTCGTGGAGGTTGACACACCACTCGTAGGAGAGGTGTCGGCTCTGGAGGAGTGTGAGGGAGAGGAGGGTATCGTTGATACACCCTAGACGACTAGGGGTGACAAGCAGGAGGTGTGCATCGAGGGCTTGGGCGAGGTCTATCATCGTGAATGTTTGGGTGATTGGTACCATCAATCCCCCTGCTCCTTCAATGAGTAGGAGGTCACAGAGTTGGGAGAGTTGGTCGGCTTTGGCTAGGAGTCGTTCTACTTCGATACACTGGGTGGTGTCTGCACAAAATGGAGCGGCGGGGAGTGGGAAGGTGTAGGCGGTGATATCACTTGGAGTGAGTGAGCCAAAGGTGGGATTGTGTCGCTGTACGGCATGGAGGAGTGCGGTCGCATCAGGGGCGTGTGTGGTCACCCCTGTCTCGATGGGTTTGTAGACCCCTACGCGTATGCCATGAGCAGAGAGTATCTCGATGAGTTGGAGGGTTGTGTATGTTTTGCCTACATTGGTGCCTGTGGCGGTGATAAAGAGTGGACGCACTTGAAATTCCTTCTATTTTCTGTATAATATAGCGATTATTTATAAAGGAATATTACCACACTATGCCAAAGTTTGAAGAAGAGATAGAGAGTGCCTTAGCACTCGATGAGCCAAAGATGTTTAAGGTACTGCTTCACAATGATGACTATACGAGTATGGATTTTGTTGTCGAGGTGTTGGTGGGGATTTTTCATAAGACAGATGCTCAAGCGGAGCAGATTATGTTGGAGATACACCAGAAGGGTCAGGGGTTGTGTGGGGTCTATAGTTTTGAGATTGCACAGACCAAAGCGATGCAGGTCAAACAGCAAGCCAAACAGCAAGAGTTCCCACTGCTTGCTACGATAGAAGAGGAGCAGTAGAAGTCACGATGATTAGTATCACACTCAATAGGGTATTTCAACACGCACTAAGCTATGCCAAAGAGCAACACCATGAGTACCTCAGTGTCGAGCATGTTTTTTGGGCGATTGTCCAGAGTGCGGAGGGGGAGAAGATCCTCTCTACACTAGGGGTCGATACCATACCCCTTACCGAGTCTATCCTTGCCCATATCACCAAGAGTTTTCCTACGATGGCAGAGGGGATTGAGCCATTTGAGACGGTCTCTCTCTCTGATGCGATCAATGAGATGATGAGACATATCCATAGCTCAGGTCGAGAGGAGGCGAGTGTGGGGGATATGCTCATCGCACTCTTTGAGCAGGAGCATGCCTATGCACGCTACCTCTTGGTGCGAGAGGGGATTACACGGGTGGATATCTTGGAGGTGATTGCACATGCTGATCTCTTGGAGGAGTCTGAGACAACCCCCAAGGAGGAGAAGCAGTCACTCCTAGCAGAGTTTACCGTGGAGCTAGTAGCTCTCGCCTCTACAGACAAAATCGACCCTGTCGTAGGACGCACAGAGGAGATCGAACGGGTGATGCAGACACTCTGTCGTCGCAAAAAGAACAATCCGCTACTCGTGGGTGAACCTGGCGTAGGGAAGACGGCGATTGCAGAGGGATTGGCACTCAAGATCGCCCAAGGTGCTGTACCTGAGATACTCCAGTCAGCGAAGCTCTACGCACTCGATATGGGGACATTGGTCGCGGGGACTAAGTATCGTGGGGAGTTTGAGAAACGCCTTAAAGGGATTATCGCTGAGCTTATCGCCACAGAGGGGGCGATCTTGTTTATCGATGAGATACACACGATGGTGGGGGCAGGTGCAACCAGTGGGGGGAGTATGGATGCCTCCAACCTCCTCAAGCCCGCACTCGCGCGTGGAGAGTTGAAGTGTATCGGGGCGACGACCTACGCGGAGTATCGTAACTTCTTTGATAAGGATAAGGCTCTGAGCCGTCGTTTTGCCAAGATCGATGTCGAAGAGCCAAGTCAAGCTGATACGATGACGATCCTCCAAGGGGTGAAACACAAGTATGAAGCCCACCATGCGATCTACTTTAGTGATGCCTCACTCTTGCGTGCGATTGACCTCTCGGTGAAGTATCTTCACGATCGGTTTCTCCCCGATAAGGCGATGGATATCATCGATGAGACGGGGGCACACTTTATGCTAAGGGGCTTGAGTGGGGTATCGGTGGAGCCTAGTGATATTGAGGAGAGTGTGGCAAAGATCATGAAGCTCCCCTCCTCTGTCATCGGTAAGAGTGATAAAGCCAAGCTTCAACACCTAAGCCGTGATCTCTCTGTGGAGATTATCGGGCAATCTGAGGCGATAGAGGCGTTGAGTCGAGCGATCAAACGCTCCTATGCGGGACTCAATGGTGCCAATAGACCGATTGGGTCGTTTCTCTTTGTGGGACCTACGGGGGTAGGGAAGACCGCCCTTGCGACACAGCTAGCCGATACGATGCAGATACACTTTGAGCGTATCGATATGAGTGAGTATATGGAGGCACACACCATTAGCCGTCTAGTCGGGGCTCCTCCAGGGTATGTGGGGTATGAGCAGGGGGGACTACTCACTGAGATGATCAAAAAGCACCCCCATACGGTGCTACTCCTCGATGAGATAGAGAAGGCACACCCTGATATCATGAATATTCTACTACAGGTGATGGATGGTGCCAAACTCACCGATAACAACGGAGTAGTAAGTGACTTTAAAAATGTCATCTTGATTATGACCTCCAATATCGGTACCAAAGAGCCTAATACCATGGGCTTTCACAACACGACGACCTCTCAGAGCGATAAAGCACTCAAAGCGTTTTTCTCTCCAGAGTTTCGTAACCGATTGAGTGCGACGATACGCTTCAACTCCCTCTCCCTAGAGATACTTGTGGCAATTGTCGATCGTGAGATTGTGAAGCTCAATAGACTCTTGGCACCCAAAGAGGTCACTGTAGAGGTCACCCCCAAAGCCAAAGCCTACCTCGCCCAAGAGGGGTATGATGTGCAGTATGGGGCTAGAGATATTGCACGGGTGATTGATGAGCAGATCAATGAGGCGTTGAGTGATGCGATACTCTTTGGTTCACTTCAAGAGGGAGGAGTAGTAAAAGTGAAGTACAAAAATGGTGCGTTACGCTTTGACTACCGTGCGACTCCTTTGTCCACACAGCTTTAGGGGTGTGTGATGGGGTCGATGTTTGAAGAGGAGGAGTACTTTATCCCACCGTTGAGTGGCTACGCGTATACCTTTCCCAATCCGCGTGAAGCCTCTGATGAGGGGCTATTGGCGTATGGGGGTGATTTGAGTTCTTCACGCCTTTTGACAGCCTACCGTAAGGGTATCTTCCCGTGGTATAGTGCAGGAGATCCGATCCTCTGGTGGTCTCCAAATCCTCGTTTGCTCCTCTACCCTGAGCAGTTTTATCTGCGTAAATCGTTTCGTCGGGTGCTTCGTAGTGGGAAGTTTCAGGTCACTTTTGATCGGGCATTTAGCGAGGTGATAGGATACTGTGCCCATGTCCCTAGAGAGGGGCAAGAGCATACTTGGATCGTCTCGGAGATACAAGAGGCGTATATCCGACTCCATGAGGAGGGGTTTGGGCATAGTGTAGAGGTCTACTTAGAGGGGCGTTTGGTGGGGGGACTCTATGGGCTTGCGATGGGGAAGGTCTTTTTTGGGGAGTCGATGTTCTCCTTGGTCGCTGATGCCTCTAAAGTCGCCTTTAAGGCACTTAGCGATGTCTTAGGTGCAAAGGGGTATGATTTTATTGATTGCCAGATGCCAACAGATCATATGGTGGGGTTGGGTGCAAGAGAGGTCTCACGAGATAGCTATCTCGATCAGCTTGATCTTGCCCTACAGAAGCCCAGTGATTTAGGGGTATGGCACAATTTTTCTTGGGAGTATAGTGATGGTTGATAGAAGTTTAGGGTTCTCGTTGTGGTTGGATTTTGTCGAGCGTGAGTATCTTCAGCGTGACTTTGGGGCGTTGATAGAGCAGGGGGTTATCAATGGTGCGACGAGTAACCCCTCTATCTTCGCTACGGCTATCACCTCCTCACCCGCCTATAAAGCACAGCTTGCATCTCTCAAAGAAGAGAGTCCCAAAGCCAAGTATGAAGCCCTCGCTATTGAGGATATCCGTACCGCAGCCAAGGCACTAAGAGGAGTCTATGAAGCGGGGAGTGATGGGTATATCTCTATCGAAGTCGATCCCTTTCTCTCCAAAGATACCGAGGGGACAGTCGCTGAGGGGCGACGACTCTTTGAGGCGATTGGTGAGCCCAATGTAATGGTCAAAGTCCCTGCGACGCACGCAGGGTATGAGGCGATGCGTCAGTTGCTGAGTGAGGGGATCTCAGTCAATGCGACACTAATCTTCTCTCCCGATCAAGCCAAGCGTACCCTCAAAGCGATGCAGGAGGGGATAGAGATCGCCCACTCACACGGAAAAGGTAGAGTCGATGGGGTGGTCTCTGTCTTTGTGAGTCGTTTTGATCGTCTGCTTGATAGTGATTTGGCAGGGGAGGGGATCGAAGTATCCAAGACGGGTATCTACAATGCCGCACACATCTACAATCTCATTGAAAATGCTGAGGTACCGCATATCCGTACTCTCTTTGCGAGTACAGGGGTCAAGGGGGATGCCTTGGAGGCGGACTACTATATCCGAGAGCTTTTGGCTTCTCATAGTATCAATACCGCACCACTGGCGACAATCGATGCCTATATCAAACGCCCTCAGGGTAAGGTCGCACTCCCTATCGAGCAGTCCGTGATTGATGGGTACTTTACCAAACTCTCTGATAATGGATTTGAGATGGATGAGGTCTATGCCCTGCTACTTGAGGATGGACTCAAAGCGTTTGAAGAGGCGTTTACGCAGATGTTAGTAGCACTAAAAGGAGCATAAGATGGCAACGATAGGACCAATGGAGACAAAGTTACAGCAGTATCTACGGGTGATGAGCAAAAATGGAGGCTCTGATCTCCACTTAAAAGCGACTGCCATACCACGCGTACGGATACACGGTAGCCTCAAAGCACTAGGCAAAGAGGTGTGGGATGCCACGATGATGGAGAATCTTGCTAAGGAGATTCTCACGCCCGATCAGTATACCAAACTCTCTGAAGATCTTCAGCTAGACTTCTCCTATGTGATTGGGACAGAGGGGCGGTTTCGTGCCAATTTCTTCTATCAGATGAATGGACTCTCCTCGGTTATGCGTATTATTCCTGTAGAGATCTTACCTCTTGAGAAGCTCAAGCTCCCTAAGGCAGTGGAGGATCTCACTGAGATACAACGGGGGATGATCTTGGTCACAGGGGTGACAGGATCGGGTAAATCTACCACTCTTGCGGCGATTGTCGATCGTATCAATGCGACACAATCTAAACATATCATTACGGTAGAGGATCCCGTGGAGTTTGTCCACCCCGATAAGAAGTGTCTGATCAATCAGAGGGGGGTAGGAGAGGATACTCACTCCTTTGCTGATGCACTTAAGGCGGCACTACGAGAGGATCCTGATATCATCTTGGTAGGGGAGATGCGGGATATCGAGACGATTGAGATCGCACTACACGCAGCCAATACAGGTCACTTGGTCTTCTCTACGCTACACACCTTGGATGCCAAAGAGACGATCGATAGAATCATCGGTACCTTTGGGGCAGAGGAGCAACCGCGTATCCGTCTTGCTCTCGCATCGGTCTTGGAGGGGGTTCTCTCACAACGGCTTATCCCTACGATCGAGGGGGGGCGTGTTGCAGGGCTTGAGATACTCAAAAAGACAGCACGAATCGAACAGCTTATCGCAGAGGATCGAGATAGTGAGATCCCTGATGCACTTGCAGAGGGGAAAGAGATCTATGGGACACAGACCTTCGATCAGTCACTACTTGACCACTTCTATGATGGTAAGATTACCGAAGAGATGGCACTTGAGTATGCGACCAACCCCTCTGATATGAAGCTTAGAATGCAAGGGGTCGGTAAGGGAGCGAAGGTCAATCCTGAGGATGAGGGGAAAGAGGCAGAGTTCTTCGGTCTTAAGGGGGATGATGAGGACGAAGAGTAGAAAGCCTACTTAAAAGAAAAGTGGGTATAATTGCCGACTATTTTGTCAGCGGACAGGATAATATTACTATATACAAGGATCGACATGTTAGAAGGTATCGTTAGAGAGAGTATCGGAAAGCGTAATGCAAAGCAGCTTAAAAGAGATGGTTATCTAATTGCAAACATCTATGCAAATGGTGTAGAGAATATTCATGCTGCGTTTAAACGCGGGGATTTTATTAGAGCAGTAAGATCAAAAGAGGGATTGGCAATGCCAATCAAAGTTGGTGATACTGAGCTTAATGTTGTAATCCAAGAGTATCAACTACACCCAGTCAATGGTGATGCAGTCCATGTAGATCTTAGAGTAGCTGTACCAGGTCAAGTGACAAACTTCCTTGTCCCTGTTGTAACACACGGAACACCTATTGGTCTCAAGAACAAAGGGGTACTTGTTATGGCGAAAAAGAGAATCAAAGTAAGAGGCGCTATCGAAGATATGCCAGCAAGCTTTGACCTCAATGTAGAGCCACTTGATAGAGATGACTCTATCTTGGTAAGAGATATTGAAGTACCAGCAAACTGTCGTATCATGGAGAGAGAAGATGTGGCACTTTGTGGTGTAATCAAAGCAAAATAACCCACTAAGATAGTGTTGTGATGCTCTTTGTAGGTCTTGGAAATCCAGGAAAAGCATATGAAAATACACGACACAATATCGGCTTCAAAGTTATTGATCAATTGATTGATGACCTTGGGGCTAGAGATATCTCCAAAAACTCCTTTCACGGTGAACTCTCCCGTATCTCCCAAACACTTTTTTTGAAACCTACCACTTTTATGAACCTCTCAGGCAAGAGCCTACAGGTGGTCAAACACTTTTTTAAGGTCGAGTTAGCTGATATTGTAGTGATACATGATGATATCGATCTGCCTTTTGGTGCGGTGCGTTTCAAAAGAGGTGGAGGAGACGGGGGACACAATGGGCTCAAATCGATCGATGGAACCATAGGCAAGGAGTATCTGCGTGTCCGTGTAGGGGTAGGGAAACCAGCCTATAAGTCACAAGTTGCAGACTATGTACTCCATGACTTCTCTGAAGAGGAGTTGAGGAAGCTTACCTTGCTTATTAGGCATGTTGCCAAGGCTTCTATGGCGTTGAGTCGGGAAGAGCTTAACATAGTCAAGTCACACTATAGCCTCAAATCTATTGAGAGCTTAGGGTGATGAGCCTTCTCTCCCCACCCCTCTACTTTACCTATATCGCCAAACTCTACACCAAAAATCTTCTTGCGATACTCTTTGGACTCTCCACCGCGTTTGCGACGATTGATTATTTTCAGCATCTCCCCAAGCTTGATGTTTCAGGGAACTATAAGATACTCTATATCTTCTATATGTGGCAGGAGGCGTTAGGACTTCTCTACCCCTTGGCGATTGTCTTTGCGGTGATTATGACTAAGTTTGCCTTGATCAAAAATAGTACCATGGGGGCATTTCACGCCTTTGGCTATAGCAAACGGAGACTCCTCTTACCTCTCATAAGTGTAGCGATGATGACCTATATACTCTTTACGCTACTGCATACGACGAAGTTCTCCTATGCCAAGGATATGGCGATGCAGATTTTGGAAAATGAGCTACACACCTATGATGTCAATGATCTCTTCTTTAAATACAATGATACCTTTGTCTATATCAAAAAGCTTGATCCTATAGCGAAAAAAATAGAGGATATTACGATCTTTAAGGTGGATAAGTATCAAGTGCGTTATACCATTCATGCACCTATGGCACACTTTGATGGGGAGTTGTGGACAGCAACAGATGCGACACTCAAGACCCATATTTATGAGAATGGTGAATTGATACGATACCGTGTGGAGCATAAGGAGCATATCAAGACACTCTATGGTTATAAGCCTAAGATTATTGAGTCACTCTATGAGGGGAAAACACTCAATATTATCGATGCGGTCAATACATGGAAGCTCCTTGCTATACAGGGACTCAGCTCCAATAAAATCCGTGCAGCACTCTATGAGAAAGCTATCGTACCCCTCTTCTCTATCGCGTTGGTACTGCTACTCTTCTTTAAGCTCCCCTTTCATGCACGCATGGTCAATCTCAGTGGGGTGATGGCACTGGCGATGGGGGTGACTTTTATCGTATGGGGACTACTCTTTGGACTCAATCAGATAGGCAAAAATGGTGTCTTGGCACCTGAGTATACGGTGATACTCCCTATCCTACTCCTCTGGGGCTATGCCCTCTATACCTATCGTGTCAATGAGAAGCATATCGTATAAATTTAGAGGTTGATTGAGTCTAGATAAGATTGTGCTGCTTCGCGTATCTTGTAGTAGCGTGTTTGACTGATGCGTCGATTAGCAATCCATTTGGAGATGACATAGTACTCAAAATACTCTCGCTCAATACGGCTAAAGTGTTGTGGATTGACTCTTCCATTGTGTAGAAAGTAGAGTTTTTCTTGCTGGACACTATAGCCCATTTTGAGTGAGGGAATGGCTCCTTGGAGTGATTTATAGGTCACATGGCTTCCATCAAACTTGGCTTCAATGAGTAGTTTTTGGCTATTGGAGGTGATCGTATCAGGGACAAGAAAGAAGGTACGGTTGTGTAGTACCTCTGAGAGACTCTTTTGATATGTTGGTGTGGTAGTAGGGATTAGTATCCCTGTGTGTTTTGTGATCTTCTCAAGAGGAGTAGTACGATTCTCCTCTACGGTTTTTTCTACGGTTGGAAGAGGTGTTTGGGTGCTATTTTGCTCTTGGGGTAGTGTGGGTGTGGTGCGATTCTCCTCAGGCTTGGTTATCACTAAGCTAGAAGGGGGGAGGGTAGAGGGCTGAATATCGGCTTGATAGCTCTCAAAGGCAGGGTTTGTTGTGGTGTTCTCCTCTACTAAGTGAGCTGTGGGGGGTGGTGTGTGTGTTGTGTGATGGATAGGGTGTGTGGTGATATAGGCATCCCCAAAGAGTTGGCGGTAGAGTGGAAGTACCGCAAGTGCCTCTTGTTTGGTCTTGAAGGGGGGTGAGTAGGCTTTGTAGAGGGATCCCTCTTTCTGGATGATAACCCCCTCTCCAATCCCTTCACTGAGTGCCTCTATCTCTTGGAGTAGACGCGTTTTATTACTGTAGCTTGCGAGTTTGATACTAAAACTATTACTATAGAGCAGGGTGCCACAGAGTAGTAGTAGAGTGGATACCTTTGTCGAGCGTTTCAAGGTGACTCCTTTAGGTTAAATAGGGTAAAATATCACGATAAATTTTGACAAAAGTATACGATAGTTTCCCTAAGTTTTACCCAATTCATTCTATTTAACATTTTTTAATATGTATTTAATATTAATTAGTTTAAAATCGGGTATCGGATTTCCTATCTAAGTAGAACTTGTTATGGAAAATATAAAAAATCAGGAGAAAAGGAGTAAGGCGATGAGAAGTATTCGAATCATGGCAGCAGCAGCTGTTTTAGTCGGTATGACGACAGCTACTTTTGCACAAGAAGATGAGATTGGTATCAATGTAGGATTGACCTCCCTTCACAACAACGACTCAATCAATCCAAAAAACATCAGTGGTGGTGTGACTTATCAGTTCAATGAGATTAATGATTTCGGACTCAAGCCAAGAGTTGATGTGGATTATGTACGCACCACAGACTATAAAACAGTCAATGCCCTTGTTAAAGGTTCAATCAATGCTGTCTATGAGTTTGGTCGTGATAATGTTGTCTCTCCTCATATCCTTGCAGGTGTAGGGTATGAGCATGTAGATGGTGCATTGGATCATGAGTTTGAAGATCATATGTTTATCCAGACAGGTGCAGGGGTAACCTACCACCAAGAGGATGGCTACAACTTTAAGCTTGAGGGTAGACTAGTTGATATCAGGTCAAGTAATGAGAATGAGGACAATGAAGTAGTACTTACGGCTGGTGTCTCTACTCCTCTTTCAAAATTTAGAAAAACAGAGAAAAAAGATGAGAATACCTGTCCTAAGAAGATCGATGCGCCTGATGAGGATAGAGATGGGGTAGCTGATGTGATTGACCAGTGTCCTGGAACGCCGTGTTACTTCACTGTGGATCAGTATGGATGTCCTATCAAAGCGACACTTCGTATCCACTTTGATGTCGATAAAGCGACTATCCGTCCCTACTCACTACCAAAAGTAGAGCGTTTTGCTACATTCCTTATGGGGAATAGAGGGACAATGGTGAAGATCATTGGACATACCGATAGTGATGCGAGTGATGCCTACAATATGATTCTCTCTGAGAAGAGAGCCAAAGCGGTACTCAATAAACTCGTAGAGCTTGGAGTCAGTCCCAATCGTCTTAGTGCAGAGGGGAAAGGTGAGAGAATGCCTATTGCATCTAATGCAACCAAATCAGGGAAGAGTCTCAACAGAAGAATTGAAGTTGAGTTGACTTATCCTGCAAATGTAATACAAGCGAGAGAACATGCTACTAAATAGAAATTTAATTGTAAGTACAGCACTGATTGCCCTTTTGGCACTCAACGGCTGTGGGGATAGAGCAGAAGGTTTTGAGAAGGCTTCAGGGATACCTGTAGCAGATGTTGACACCGATAGTGATGGACTCAGTGATGCAGATGAGATTAACAGCTACAACACAGACCCTAAAAATCCTGATACCGATGGAGATGGATTTACTGATGGGGAAGAGGTCAATGGTGTAGATAGTGATATGACTACAGCAGTTGCCACTGCGATTAGTGATCCTCTTGATCCTTGTGATCCTGCACAGAGTGCGGGATATAGAGGGTATGACAAAAACAGTACCGTATGGCAAGCAGCCAACTGTGATGGGGATGACTATCTTAACGGAGAAGAAGATAGTGTAACAGAGGGGTACCTTAGTGATCCTTATGATGCCAAAAGTGAGTGTTTTAGATTTGAAGATCACACCTACTGTGAGATTGATAATGCAGAAGGGAATGTCACTTGGATGGATAGAGCTTTGGGTGCAGAGCAACCTTGTGATGCCAATAAAGAGTGGAGTGCAAACCGTAAGTGTGCGGGAGACTACTACCAGTGGGGTCGTGTACGCAGTGGGCATGAGAAGCTTAGCTCTTCTATCACTGATACACAGATCACCTCTCTTGTAGCAGCAAAGAGTAGTCGTAAGTTTGTTACCCTTAGTAATGATTGGTTGACAGGAGCTGATGCTACCAAGACTGAGCCTCGTATCACGCTTTGGAGAGATAGCACAACAGGTGATATCTGTCCTGTAGGATGGTATGTACCAAGTAAAGCAGAGATGCAAGAGATGATTGCTGAAACAGATGCACGGGAGCACTTCCTGATCCCACTTAATGGTGGATACCGTGCAGATGATGATGGAGACCTAACAGCTCAAGAGGATGTTCACTCACTCTGGAGCTCCTCTGCAAGTGCTGCGGGTAAAGCCGATACCGCGTGTCACCTACGCTGTAAAGATACCATTGCTACCCCTTCTCTGTGTGAGATAGAGGAGCATGTTAATGCCTATGGTTCAATGGTACGATGTATCAAAGAGCCTAAAAAAAGTAGTGCGAAATAAGCCTACCGTATTGTTGAAGTGCTACCCTTACGGATAGCACTTCACACTATGATTAAAATCCCTCACTTTTCTACTCAATAGGGTACACTCCCTTAGGATACTTTAGATTTCTTTCCTGATTTACCTCTCCTTAATATTCATTAGTTTAAAATCAATGTAGATAATATATACTACAAGGAACACGAATGGTTTTCAATACAAAAGTGGCTATTTTTACTCTATTGACCGCACTCTTTTTTATGAGTGGATGTGGGGATAGAGCGATGGAGGAGCCTCCTCCAATCTGTGAAGTGGATATCACCGCAGGGGAGTGTGATCAAGATTTTGATGGTTTGAGTAATGCGGATGAGAAGAGTCGGTACTTTACTGATCCACTCGATAATGATACCGATGATGATGGACTCACCGATGGGGAGGAGGTCTTAAATCGTGATGATCTCAATACCACACTCCATCCAACACAAATTTCAGATCCACTTAATCCTTGTGATCCTGATATCACCCATGCGATGTGTGATAGAGATAACGATGGGCTACTCAATCGTGAAGAGGATCTCAATATGAATGGTGTAATGGATGCCAATGAGACCAATACTACCAACCCTGATACCGATGGAGATGGGGTAAAAGATGGAGCAGATAAGAGTGCCGATGGTAACAGTACTGCACTCCTCTCGTGTCTACCAAAACAAGCTGTAGGGTATCGTGACTATAATAACTCCAATGTGATGTGGCAGGTAGAGAACTGTGATGGAGATGACTATCTCAATGGTACAGAGGATAATATCTCATTAACACCTGATAACTACCTCAGTGATCCCTATGATCCGCTTGATGCCTGTTTTCTCTTTAGGGGAGCTGTCTACTGTGAAGTCATCGCTCAAGATAACCGTACTTGGTTTGATCGAGACTTGGGTGCCAATGCAAAGTGTAGTAGTGCCATAGATCATAACTGTTATGGGGATCTCTATCAGTGGGGGCGTGGGTATGATAAGCACCAAGAGCGTCAGAGTACGCGTACACAAGATCTCAATCCACACACTTTCCCCTATGCCTCTAGTAGTTTTGAGCTTGCGACCTCTGGACTTTTTGATTGGTTGACGGGTAATGGCGATGAGAATACTACAGGCTTTGTAGCTGATAGAAACGCCTCATGGGCGGATAAAAACGCGAGTGTAGTCTGTCCTAAAGGGTGGTATATCCCATGTAAAGATGAGATCGATACCGTGGTACAAGCAGAGGGAATCAATAGTGCAACCACTGCCTTTAACTCCTCACTCAAACTTGCCAAAGCAGGGTACCGCTCTAATGGTTCGGAGACGATTGAACAGGAGGACAACAAAGGGTTTATCTGGACAACCTCTGTGGCTCCAGGGGATAAAGGGTACGCCTTCTCGTATGAAGATAGTGCAGTACGCTGGTCAGAAGCTTATCGTGCCACAGGGTATGCTTTGCGTTGTATCAAACGCCTCAAATAGTAAAAAACCGTCGGGTAGTCACACCCGACACCCCTACGCCTACCTCTAATCAAGTTTTAGATAAAATCACCCCAAAATAGCCTCACAATGTGAGTAGATAGAGGATAGGATAGATGAGTATTGATACCAAAGCACTGGTCAAGAAGTATGGTACACCACTGTATGTGTATGACTTTGATTATATAGAAAATAGATACACCACACTCAAAGAGGCATTTGCAGGTAAGAAATCGATGATTAACTATGCTGTCAAAGCCAACTCAAATCTCTCAGTCATTGCACACCTTGCCAAGCTAGGTGCAGGAGCGGACTGTGTAAGTATCGGTGAGGTCAAGCGGGCATTGGATGCGGGGATCGATCGCTATAAGATCATCTTCTCTGGTGTAGGTAAGAGAGATGATGAGATACGCGAAGCCCTCCAAAAAGATATTCTTCTGCTTAATCTTGAGAGTGAAGCGGAGATGAAGCGTGTGGAGATGATCGCCAAAGAGCTTGATAAAGAGGCGCGTATCTCTATCCGTGTCAATCCCAATATCGATCCCCAAACCCACCCCTATATCTCCACAGGATTGCATGAAAATAAGTTTGGTGTAGAGATCAATATGGCAAAACGAATGTATATCTATGCCAATAAGTCTACCCATCTCAATCCTGTCGGGATCCACTTTCATATCGGTTCACAACTTACCAAGCTTGATCCCATTCGTGAGTCGTGTATGATTGTAGCAGATCTCGTGCGTTCACTCAAAGCGATCAAGATCGATATCAAGTTCTTTGATGTGGGAGGGGGTATTGGTGTGGTGTATGATAAGGAGAAGACGATTGCTCCACAAGCCTATGCTCAAGCGATTTTTGAATCGATCAAGGGATTAGACTTGACACTACTGTGTGAACCTGGACGCTATATGGTCGCCAATGCAGGGGCGTTTTTGACGCGTGTGCTCTACGAGAAGGTCAATGACACCAA
Organism: Sulfurovum sp.; assembly: GCA_027068485.1. Lineage (GTDB taxonomy): Bacteria > Campylobacterota > Campylobacteria > Campylobacterales > Sulfurovaceae > Sulfurovum. The sequence continues at coordinate 39,262 of JAMOSB010000011.1, read as the reverse complement.
ACGCTTTGTGATTGTTGATGGAGCGATGAATGATCTACTTCGTCCTAGTCTCTACAACGCCTATCACAAGATAGAAGCCATAGGGGTTGAGGGGGAATGCTCTGAGGCAGATGTGGTAGGGCCTGTTTGTGAGAGTGGTGACTTTTTGGGTAAAGCAGTCAGCCTCCCACCGCTAGAGCATAATGATCTACTCGTGGTACACTCCGCAGGAGCGTATGGGTTTACGATGGCGAGTAACTATAATACCCGTCCCAAGAGTGCTGAAGTGGCACTTCAAGGTGGTGAAGATCGTTTGATTCGTCAGCGAGAGAGTTATGAAGATCAGGTACGCTTAGAGATGGATTATTTGCGTCCTTAAGTAGTAAACCCCCAGTAAGGAGAGAAGATGACACTAGATGAGTTACGCATAGAGATAGACACCATTGATGATAGCCTCTTGGAGTTGTATAACAAACGCATGGAGTTGGTTCATCAGGTGGGTGAACTCAAAAATACCACGGGTGCACCAATCTATCGCCCTGAACGAGAACAAGCCATTCTCAATCGTCTCAAAGCACACAATAGGGGTAAGTTGACGGATGAGGCGATTGATGCACTCTTCTTAGAGATGTTTGCAGTTGCACGCAACCTTGAGCTTCCTGAAGCAGTTGCGTACCTTGGACCTGAAGCGAGCTTCACCCATCAAGCAGCAGAGAGTAAGTTTGGTGCGTTGAGTAGCTATATCCCTATCGCCTCTATCCCTGGGATCTTTCGGGAGGTTGAGCGAGGAACAGCCAAGTTTGGTGTGGTACCTATCGAGAACTCCTCTAATGGTATCGTCACAGATACTATCAACTCACTCGATACCTATAGTCTTAAAATTATTGCGGAGGTGGTGGTTGATGTGCACTTTGTCTTTGCGACTATCAACCCCTCTTACCAAGCGGTCAAACGCATCTACTCTCGGGATATTGCGTTTGGACAGTGCCGTAAGTTTTTACAAGATCTTGGACTCGATGAGATAGAGCATATCCCTGTGGAGTCGACTGCTAGAGCCGCCCAACTTGCCAAAGAGGATCCAGAGGCAGCGGCACTCTGTCCTGCGGTGGCAGCTAAGATCCATAATCTCCCCGTGCGGTTTGAAAATGTTGAAGATAATGTCAATAATAAGACCCGATTTTTTGTGATATCCAACTTTGATAATCTCCCCTCAGGGAGTGATAAGAGTACGATTTTAGTGAGGTTGTCTAATGAGCCAGGTGCTTTGGTGGATTTCCTCAATGACTTTGAGAAGGTCAATGTCAATCTAACCAAGATCAAATCACATATCGTAGCGGGAGAGTCGATCTTCTTTTTGGAGTTTAATGGGCATAAAGAGGATCCGCATATTCGTCCAATTTTGGAAAAACACAAACAAGAGATCACGGTTCTTGGCTCCTATGTCAAAGAGACAGATGATATTTAATCCAAGCATACAAAGAGAGAAGTAGATGGTAAAGTTCAATAAAGTACTACAAAATATTAAGACCTATGAGGCAGGTAAACCAATCGAATTGGTGGTGCGTGAGTTTGGTATCGCACCTGAGGATGTGGTGAAGCTCGCATCCAATGAGAATCCTATCGGGACAAGCCCTGCGGTTGCTGAAGTGATTAGAGCACACGCTACCAAGGCACATCTCTATCCTGATGACTCGATGTTTGAACTCAAAGCTGCACTAAGCCAACGCTTTGGGGTCAAAGAGGAGAGTATTATCATCGGTGCGGGGTCAGATCAGGTACTAGAGTTTATCTCACGGGCGGTACTCAATGAGGAGAGTTCTGTTTTGATGTCTGGTGTGACTTTTGCGATGTATGAGATCTATGCCAAGCAGATGGGGGCGAAGGTGTTGCGTACGGCGAGTTATCAGCATGATTATGAGGAGTTTATCGAAGCGTATGAGATGCGTAAACCCAAAATCGTCTATATCTGTACTCCCAACAATCCAACAGGTGATGCCCTCACCAAAGATGAGGTGATTAAGATGGTCAAAGCGATGCACAAAGATACGATTGTGGTCGTTGATTGTGCTTATATGGAGTATGCGGCTGCCAAAGATGAGCAGTACCGTGTTACCCCTCAAGACCTTATGGAGTATGAGAATGTCATCTACTTAGGGACTTTCTCTAAGGCGTATGGATTAGGGGGTATGCGTGTGGGGTATGGGATTGCACAGAAGTGGCTGATCGATCAGCTCTATAAGATGCGTCCTCCCTTTAATATCTCGACACTCTCTCTTGCTGCAGCGATTGAGGCGTGCAAAGATGAGCAGTTTGTCACCGACTCTCTTGCGTTGCACCAAGAGCAGATTGGACGCTATGAAGCGTTTGCCAAGGAGCAGGGGTTTGCCTATATCGAGAGCTATACCAATTTCATCACCTACTGTTTTGAGGAGGATCGTAACTCCACACAGATCGCCAATGGACTGTTAGAGCGAGGGGTAATTGTGCGTGATCTCGCCTCCTATGGGATGAATGCACTGCGTATCACAGTGGGGACAGCCACACAAAACGACACCTTTTTTAGACACTTTAAAGCACTTTAGATGAATATCAAAGCCTATACGACACAAGAGCTTGAAGTGTTGGCACATGAGATTAGAGAACGCATCTTAGAGACGGTAAGCCAAAATGGTGGACACCTCTCCTCTACGATGGGGGCAACTGATCTGATTGTGGCGATGCATAAGGTGTTTGATGCCAAGCAAGACCCCTTTCTCTTTGATGTGAGTCACCAAGCCTATGCCCATAAACTCTTGACCAATCGCTGGGAGGCGTTTGGCTCGTTGCGTCAGTTTGGGGGATTGTGTGGTTATACTAAGCCCAGTGAGTCAGAGTATGATTACTATGTAGCAGGACATAGCTCGACCTCTATCTCCTTGGCAGTTGGAGCCGCCAAGGCGATCGCACTCAAAGGGGAGAGCCGTATCCCTGTGGCGTTTATTGGGGATGGAAGTATGAGTGCAGGGATGGTCTATGAGGCACTCAATGAGTTAGGAGAGCGAAAGTACCCTGTGGTGATTATCCTCAATGACAATGAGATGAGTATCTCCAAACCTATCGGTGCGGTGAGTCGCTACCTCTCCCAGAAGATGGCGAGTCCTTTCTACCAGAAGATGAAGGGGCATACAGAGAAGCTCTTAGAGCATCTACCCAAAGGTGCTACCTATATGGCCAAACGCTTTGAGGAGTCTCTGCGTCTGATTACCCCTGGTATTTTGTTTGAGGAGTTGGGGGTGGAGTATATCGGTCCCGTCGATGGACACGATATCGCTTCACTCATCGAGACGATGGAGGTGGCAAAACATCTTGGTAAACCAGTGATTATCCATGCTCAAACGACCAAAGGGAAAGGGTATGAGATCGCAGAGGGGAGCAAAGAGCATTGGCATGGGGTAGGTGCATTTGACCTCAAGACGGGAAAAGGTCCCTCAAAACAGAGTAAGAAGAGTGCTACAGAGATCTATAGTGAGGCACTCATGGCTTTAGCGGATGAAGATGAGCGTGTGGTAGGGGTGACTGCTGCGATGCCAAGTGGTACGGGTATGAGTCCGCTACTAGAGAAGTATCCTGAGCGTTTTTGGGATGTGGCGATTGCAGAACAACACGCGGTCACTTCGATGGGTCCCTTAGCCAAAGAGGGGTTTAAGCCCTTTTGTACCATCTACTCTACCTTTCTCCAACGAGGCTATGATCAGGTGATTCATGACATCTGTCTCATGGATTTGGGTGTGACATTTGCACTCGATAGAGCAGGGATTGTAGGAGAAGATGGAGAGACCCATCAAGGGGTGTTTGATATCTCATTTTTACGCACTATTCCCAATATGACACTGCTAGCCCCCTCCAATGAGACGACCATGAAGCATGCGATGGCATTTGCCAAAGCGTATGATCACCCCTGTGCCTTACGCTACCCTAGAGGTGCTTTTGGTGCGATAGAGCAGGAGAGTCCAGCCTTTGAGCTAGGCAGATCGCATCTACTCCAATCGGGTGAAGCGATACTCTTTATTGGGTATGGTAATGGTGTTGGACGAGCAGAGCAGACGGCTAAGCTACTCGATATGCCTGTTGCTATCTTGGATTTACGATTTGTGAAGCCTTTAGATTGTGTGATGCTCTCTCAACTGAGTGGGCAGTATAAGCGGTGGTTTGTCTTCTCTGATTCTGCTAAGATGGGTGGAGTTGGCTCTGCTCTGTTGGAGTTTTTGAGTCAAGAGGAGATTTTAGATGTGGTGTTAACCTCTTTTGAGTATGATGATGCGTTTATTACCCATGGCAATACCAAACTCGTAGAGGAGAGTTTAGGAGTGCTCCCTGAGCAGTTGGCTAAGCGGGTAACCCAGAGTCTCTAGTGTGTGGTCAAACCGCACACTCGCGTGGATTGAATAGAGTCTATTGTAGTAGACTCTGTTAAGTTCAGTGACAGTGGACAAATATTTAGAAGGAACTAAAAAATGGCTAACGAATACATTTTTACAAGTGAATCGGTTACTGAAGGTCACCCAGATAAAATGGCTGATCAAATCTCTGATGCGATCTTAGATTACATCATCAACAACGATCCACAAGCTAGAGTAGCGTGTGAAACACTACTAAGCAATGGTTTTTGTGTTATTGCAGGAGAGCTCAAAACACACACCTACGCCCCAATGCAGGAGATTGCACGAGAAGTGATACGAGAGATAGGCTATACCGATGCGAGTTATGGGTTTGATTACCGTAGTGCAGGGGTACTCAATGGCGTAGGCGAACAGAGTCCCGATATCAACCAAGGGGTTGATAAATCGTGTGGTGAGATCGGTGCGGGAGATCAGGGATTGATGTTTGGGTATGCCTGTTCTGAGACACCTGAGTTGATGCCACTGCCTATCTCTCTTGCTCACAAGATCACAGCAAAGCTAGCAGAGGTACGCAAAAATGGTACGGTACCCTTCTTGCGTCCTGATGGTAAAGCACAGGTCTCAGTGAAGTATGTCGATGATAAACCTGTCGCGATCGATACCATTGTCGTCTCCACACAGCACCACCCAGAGGTCTCCCTAGAGCAGGTACAAAAAGCAGTCCTTGAAGAGGTGATTAAAGTCGTTATCCCTAGTGAGTTGATGCGTGATGATATCACTTACCACATCAACCCTACAGGGCGTTTTGTGATCGGCGGACCTCAAGGGGATGCAGGACTTACGGGGCGTAAGATTATTGTCGATACCTATGGGGGATCGTGTCCACATGGTGGGGGTGCATTCTCTGGAAAAGACCCCACCAAAGTAGACCGCTCCGCAGCCTATGCTGCACGCTATGTGGCTAAGAACCTTGTCGCTTCAGGTGCGTGTGAGAAGGTGACGCTACAGATTGCTTACGCCATTGGTGTGGCAGCACCCGTCTCAGTCTATGTCGATACCCATGGTACAGCAGTCGTAGCCGAAGAGAAGATTGTCGCCTGTGTCAATGCATTGTTTGATCTGACACCTAAGGGAATTATGGATGAGCTAGATCTTCTTCGTCCTATCTACCGAAAGACCGCAAGCTATGGACACTTCGGAAGAGAAGAGGAGGGGTTCACTTGGGAGCAGAGAAGTCGTGTAGAGGATATCAAAAAGTATCTCGATCTCTAGAGGTGTTAAAAATTGACACCACCCATTAAATTTTTACCCCAATAGGGTAGTTATTTAAAGGTTTATTTAAAATATTTTGCTATAGTTTTAACATATTAAACATAAAGGATAAAGAATGGCAGTTTTAATTACTGATATTTGTATCAACTGTGCGGCATGTATTGACGAATGTCCAGTAGAAGCAATTGTAGATGAGGATGATAACCCAACAGGTGAAGAGATTTACTATGTTCATGCTGATAAGTGTGTTGAGTGTGTAGGTCATCATGATGTACCAGCATGTGCTGAAGCATGTCCAACTGAGGGTTGTATCGTTTGGGACGATGTTGTTGATGGTATGCCATCACTTGAGAGTAGAGGCGAAAAAGGCGAAGCTGTTATCGAAGACTAATCCCTCTCTTTGTCAGGCTTCTGCCTGACAGTCCACTCTCTCCCCTCATTATTTAATAATTTTTTAATAATTTTTTAGCTATAATCCCGCCCGAATACTCTTCACTATTTACAGTAAATAGTTTGGAAGTAAATTATCGACTAGGAATATAGATATGGAACAGACACTATCAATCATTAAACCAGATGCAGTTGCAAAGAATGTTGTAGGACAGATTCTTGCTAGATTTGAAGCGGCGGATCTTAGAATCGCAGCAACAAAAAAGATTCAACTTTCACAAGCAGATGCAGAAGCTTTTTATGCAATCCACGCTGAGCGTCCTTTCTTTAAAGACCTTGTTGAGTTTATGATCTCTGGTCCTGTAGTCGTTACAGTACTTGAGGGTGAGAATGCAATGGCTAAAAACAGAGAGCTTATGGGTGCAACAAACCCTGCTGAAGCTGAAGCAGGTACAATCAGAGCAGATTTTGCAGAGAGTATCGATGCCAATGCTGTACATGGTTCTGACTCTGTAGAGAATGCAGCAATCGAAATCAACTTCTTTTTTGCACAAAGAGAGATCAACTAGATTTTTTGAGACTCTCTCATGAAAATAGTTTTTGATAAGGTCGGTTCAACGGCAAAGCCTTTTGAACTAGAAGTGGAGGGTACTACAATGGTTGGTACACTTCAAAAATGCGGTTATCATCGTATTCAACTCGATGCCCTTCTCAAGGGGGCAGTAGCGCTAGTGTGTGATCGATGTGGTAGTCACTATCAGCATCTACTTGACACCCCACTACGCCTCAAGCTGAGTGATCAGTTGATCGAGCAGAGAGATGATTTAGATAGTATTGAGTTTCTTGATGGGGTGATTGATCTTCACTATATTTTAGAGAGTGAGATCAATACCCTCCAAGGTGCCTATCACTACTGTGAACTGTGTAGCAGTAGCGATGAGGATTTTGAGAGAGAGTTCTAATACAACAAGGGGAGGAGACTCCTCACTTTAATAACATACTAAAGGATATAATATGGCAGTACCTAAGAGACGCGTGAGTCACACAAGAGCAGCAAAAAGAAGAACACACTACAAATTGACACTTCCAATGCCAGTCAAAGATGCAGATGGAACATGGAGAATGCCTCACCATATGAATATGACGACAGGTGAGTACAAAGTAAACAAAGAAGCGTAATCGATGATTAAAATCGCGATTGATGCTATGGGTGGGGACTTTGGTCCTGAACCCATTATAGAAGGTGTGGTTCAAGCACTTGAAGAGAAAAGTTTTGTACCGATCTTGGTAGGAAACAAAGATGAAATCCTCTCCCTCCTCCCCCAATACTATTTTGATAAAGTTGAGATCGTTGAAGCGTCTGATGTTATCGAGATGTCTGATTCAGCTACAGATGCACTCAAACGCAAAGACTCCTCGATCTATAAAGCAGTAGAGCTTGTGCGTGAGGGGAAAGCTGATGCGGTGATGTCAGCAGGACACAGTGGTGCGACCATGACCGCCGCAACCTTGCGTATTGGGCGTATTCCTGGGATCAATAAACCAGGGCTTGCGACACTGATGCCGAGTATCACGGTGACGAAGACACTTGTACTTGATGTAGGCTCGGTGACAGACTGTAAGCCTCTTAACCTCTTTCAGTTTGGTGCGATGGGTGAAGCGTATGCTGAGAAGATTCTCAAAATCCGTAATCCCAAAGTGGGACTCCTTGCCAACGGCTCAGAGGAGAGTAAAGGGAATGAGCTTACCAAAGCAACTTTCCCACTCCTCAAAGAGCTTAAGGGATTTGTGGGGAATGTTGAGGGGAAAGATATCTTCAATGGTAAGGTCAATGTTGTAGTCTGTGATGGATTTACAGGCAATATTCTACTTAAGACGAGTGAGGGGGTTGTCTCTACCGTCTTTGGTCTGATGAAACAACATATCCGTAAATCACTCCCTGCAAAAATTGGGGCTTTTATGATGAAGAAAAAAGTCTTTGCCAATATGAAAAAGCAGGTAGATAAAGATGAGTATGGTGGTGCGCCACTACTTGGACTCAAAGGGTGTGCGATTATCTCTCATGGAGCTTCAAGCCCTAAGGCGATCAAAAATGCACTCTTTCAGGCGATACACTATGTTGAGTCTGATGTCAATGCGAGTATTGAAAAGTTACTATCTGAAACGAAACTTAAATAAACCTCCCACTATACATCCAAAAATGGGTGTATGGTAACACTTTTTAGACGATACCGTATAAAATTATGGTAAAATATCCTAACTATTAATCAGACTTATTGCTACAACAAGTCCATCGTTAAGGATAATTATGTCACAACACACACCAGTTTATGCCTCATTTCGATCGATTGGGGCGTATGTTCCCGAGAAGATTTTAACTAATGCAGATCTTGAGAAGATGGTAGATACAACCGATGAGTGGATCTTGAAGCGTACAGGTATCAAAGAGCGTCATATTGCCGAAGAGAATGAGGCAACCAGTGATATGGGTGCGAAAGCGGCAGCCGTAGCGATAGAGCGTGCAGGTATCAGTGCAGAGGTGATTGACCTCGTACTCTGTGCTACTGTAACCCCTGACTACTTCAATATGCCTTCGACTGCGTGTGTGATCTCTGATAAACTAGGGATACATAATGTACAAGCCTTTGATATCTCCGCAGCGTGTAGTGGATTTGTCTATCTTCTCTCCCTTGCCAAAGCCTTTATCGAGTCGGGTATGAAGCAACATGTACTGATTATTGGAGCAGAGAAGTTCTCCTCTATAGTGGATTATCAAGATAGAAGTACCTGTATCCTCTTTGGAGATGGGGCAGGGGCTGCGGTGATCTCTGCGACTTCTGTTGCGTCGGAGGGTTTTATCGATGTTCACGCGAGTGCCGATGGTTCTTATGCAGATTTCCTTGTGACACCTGCTCCAGGCTCTATCAATCCTGTAAGCCAAAAGGTGATTGATGAGGGGCTTAACTTTGTGCAGATGAAAGGCAATGAGACCTTTAAGCTTGCGGTTAAGACGCTTACCAAAGATGTCAAAGAGATTCTTCAAAAAAATGATATTAAATCAGAAGATATCCCACACTTTGTTCCCCATCAAGCCAACTATCGTATCATCAAAGCGGTGGGTGATGCCCTTAAGATGCGAGAAGAGCAGGTGGTTGTAACGGTAGGGAAGTATGGGAATACCTCTGCTGCATCTATCCCGATGGCACTCAATGATATCTGGGAATCGGGTAGACTTCAGCAGGGGGAGTTAATGCTACTTGATACCTTTGGTGGTGGATTGACTTGGGCGAGTGCACTGCTACCGTTTGCAGGAAAAAGCAACGCCTAACCCCACCCGTAGTCGTATGAAAATCGCATTTATTGGGGATATTGTCGGTAAGCCTGGTCGCCTGATGCTCAAAGCACATCTTACACGACTCAAACAGGAGCATTTTATCGACTATGTGATTGCCAACTATGAGAACGCCTCTCATGGATTTGGACTCACAGAGAAAAACTGTAAAGAACTTCTTGGCTATGGTGTTGATATGATGACAGGGGGAAATCATAGCTTCGATAAAAAAGAGATCTTGACACTCTTTGACTCCTATCCTCTTATCCGTCCACTTAACTATCCTGATGCCACACCTGGAGAGGGGGTATACACCACTACAGTGTGTGGAGACTCTCTGGCTATCTTAAATCTTATGGGACACTATACCATGCCGATGGTCGACAACCCCTTTACCCGTATCGCTACAGAGGTCGCACGACTCAAATCCCAAGGGATCAAGCATATCATTATCGATATCCATGCGGAGGCGAGTTCAGAGAAGCAAGCCCTCCTTCAGATGCTCAAACAAGATGTCTCTGCGATTCTTGGAACCCATACCCATGTCGCAACCGATGATTTGCAGGTTGTGGAGGGGTGTTGCTATGTAACCGATGTAGGATTGACAGGGTGTCGTGATGGGGTGATAGGGATGGAGAGTAGTGTACCGATTCGACGCTTTTTGAGTGGTCTAGGTGGACACTTTGATGTACCCAAAGAGTGCAAAGCGATCCTACAGATGATTGTGTTTGAGCTTGATGATGAGGGACGCTGTCATCAAGCCCAACGGGTCAAGATCTACGATAATCATCCTAAGATCGTGACGGATGCTTGGGTAGAGAGAGGGTAACCATCAGCTATTTTTTTGTATCTTTACCCGCTTAGGATCAAAGAGTGCAATCGCCTCTTTGACCATAGGCTCCTCTAGGAGCATGGCGGGATCTTTCTCTTTGGCTGCTTCCACCTCACCCGCTTCAGGTGCGATACATGAACTTTTCATCTCAATATCCTCAATCATCGACCCACTATCTGCATCTTGATGGGCAGGGGGTGGTGTCTGGGGTTGTGGGGTTGGTTGAGTAGGCTTAGCGATATTGGTAATCTTCGTCTCAATTCCAAAAATCTCCTTGACAAACATATTGATAATACCCCAGTGGGTAATGAGTTGTTTTTTCTCCTTCTCTTGGGCGGTGGAGACCCAAGTAAGCCGTCCCTCTTCAAAGCTCTCAAAGGTGATATTACTCTCAAAACAACTTCCAAGTTCATAGTTGCGATCGTAGATCTTTTCGATCAGTTTGGTAAACTGTTTGAGATAGGGATTGGGAGTTGGTTGGGAGGATGTTTGAGTGGATGTGGCGGGGGGAGGGGTATCGGGCTGAGGAGTCGGTTTAGGGGTTGGCTCCGTGGTTTTGAGTGGTGTGGATTGGTGTGGTGAGCGTTGTCTATGTGGTGGTGTCACTTGGGGGGTAGGGTGTGTGACCTCTACCCCTTTAAGCTCCTGTTCGAGTGCCTCTATCATCGTATCGATCTCTTTGATATTGAGAGACTCTAGCATCTTGAAGAGGGTCAATGCCAAGACAAACTCTCCATCACTTCCCAATGCAAGGAGCTGTTTGGAGGAGGCGAGTAGGCGAAAGAAGCGTTCGATAATTAGTGGGGTGAAGGTGGTGTCGCGTGAGAGGAGCAGGGTTTTGAGATGAAGGGTCAACTCATCGAGAATCATCTCCGCCTCATAGTTGGCAGCAAGGGAGATAAAGGAGAGAATCTCCGCCTCATTTTTGGCAAGGATACTCTGTAGCAGTCCCTCAAGGATACTCGGCTCAATGATACCTAACATCCCTGTGACAGTAGAGAGGTCTACAAAGTTTTTGGAGTAGACGATGGCTTGGTCAAGAAGCGTGAGGGAGTCCCGTAGACTCCCTGCTCCTGAGCGGGCGATAATCTCAATCGCCTCTGGCTCATACCCAATTGCCTCAAGGTTGAGGATATGCTCAAGGTGCTTGACGACTAGGGGGTGTGCGATCTTCTTAAAGCGAAAGTGTTGTGTCCGTGAGAGGATGGTTGCGGGGAGTTTGAGTGGGTCGGTGGTGGCGAGGATAAACTTCACAAAACTTGGAGGCTCCTCAAGGGTCTTGAGTAGGGCATTGAAGGCTTGATTGGTGAGCATATGGACTTCATCGATGATAAAGATCTTGTAGCGTGCGGAGCTGGGTTTGTATTTGGTATGCTCTATGAGCTCTTTAATATCATCAATCCCACGACTCGACGCGGCATCCATCTCGATCATATCCATATGACGATTTTCACTACACATGATACAGTGGGTACAGTGACCACACGGTTGGGCAGTAGGCCCTGCTTCACAGAGTAGGGCTTTGGCAAAGATACGCGCTGTAGAGGTCTTCCCACTACCCCTCAGTCCAGAGAAGAGATAGGCGTGTGAGAGTCGGTCACTCTCTAGGGCGAGTGAGAGGGTTTGAGAGATAGCCTCCTGTCCGATTAGATCACTAAATGAGGCGGGACGATATTTTCTGGCTAAGGCTAGGGACAACGGGAGCTCCTGAAATTTTTTACATTATAGTTAAAAAGCCATTAGAAGTTTAAGTAGTTGGTGTTATACTTTTTTAACTTAAAAATAAGGGAAGCAGATGAAAAAAGTAATCAATTGTCTACTACTACCACTGATAGTTAGTAGTAGCGTGATGGCAGGGAAAAATGTCGTACCAACTGATGTGAAGGTGATTGAGATACCTCAAGAGGTTGTTGTAGAGGTCGATAAGGCAGGTCCACTCTATGTTAGAGGGATGGGGAGTTTTGTCAAAGGAGATGATGTCGCACGCACAGGAAGCTATGATATGGGTGCAGTGAGCGTGGCGTTTGGTTACAATATGTTTAGCTTTTTTGGTATTGAAGCACGCGCGGCTAAGAGTATCAAAGATAATGCCACCGCAGGAGACTATAGCTTCTCCAATGTCGCACTCTATGCCAAACCTCAAGTGACCTTTATGGAGCGTGTGACACTCTATGGATTGGTTGGATATGGTCAGACAGAAGTCCAGAGTGATAAGGATGAGATGCTACAGTGGGGTGGTGGTATTGAGTATATGATCAACGATACTTGGGGACTCTGTGCGGACTATACACGCGTCTATGATGATACAACCTTTGATACCACAACAACCAATGACAGCACCAACCTCTTTAGTGTGGGTGTCGTAGTTAAACTTTAGGAGTATGAAGATGAAAAAAACGATAACAACCCTAGTACTAACAAGCCTGCTACTACTGAGTGGGTGTGATGATACCAAAGGGGAGGGGGCGTATGCTAACCAGTACAACCTCGACCATAGCAACTATGCAGAGGTGATTGCAGACCTCAAAGATAAAACGAATAAGAGTAGTGAGGAGTTGATGCTACTCGCCTCAGCCTATATGGGTAACTCAGGATTGGGACTCTCCTCTCTCCTTGAGATTGTAGTCGAAAATGAGAATGATGGGGGGGATGAGTTTGCTAGTTTTGCTCAAAAAGTCGGGCAGAAGAGTAGTAACAGTGCCGTAGCCGATACCAGTAAGGCGATCGATCACTACAACCAAGCCCTCTATCAACTCAGCAGTGAGGCACTCAAAGCCAAACTCTTAGCAGATGGTAACCGTACAATGGTAGATTGTGAAGCTGATAGCCCTTTGAGTGATACACAAAAAGATGTCTGTCTCTATATCAGTATCTCTAACCTTACTAAATCTTCTGTACTCCTCTCACTCATTGCAGATGATCTCTCTGCCTTGGGTGATGAGCACAAAGAGGATCCCAAGATGAAGGCCTCCTCTTGTGCGATGGAGTATGCCTTTAGCACAGGAACCTATGATACCAAAAAGTGTACGATTGGTGGACAGAAAAAGGTCGTATTTGATGAGAATGGTCGAGCCTATGACTACTTTACCATGAGTGTATCGGGCAAATCGTTTGGTTATCTTCAGACAGGGAAGTATACCGCATTGACCAAGGGGTTCTGTACGCTTGACTCCTTTGCGTCACGCCGTGAGACCCCCTTTAGTGGAGGGTATGTCTGTCCTGTCTCTGAGGTAGGTGATGAGATCACCGTACTCAACACCCTTACTACAACAATCAACTCAGGTCTTGATAGTGCTAAGGTGGCAGATGATGAGGAGATGCGAGAGGATATTGAGGACTTTAGAGAGGATATCAAAGGCAATGAAGAGGGTGGTGATGTCAGTGAAGAAGAGCTGATAGACTATCTTGGCGATGAAGAGGAGAACTAAGATGAAACGAGTCATAACCATAGCCCTATTGGGTACAACAACAACGCTCATGGCGATGAATGCAGAGTATGCATCACTCTATAAAGACCCCCGTGTGATGGGGATGGGAGGGGCAAGTGTCGCGGTAGGTGGTCGACCCTCCTCCGTCTTCTCCAACCCCGCGGGTCTTGCGAGTATGAAAAAAGAGAAAGGGTTTATTGTCGATATCCTCAACCCTACACTGAGTGCAAGTAAGGATTTTAAAGACTTCTATGATGACTATGATGATGCAGAGGGAGATGCAGAGAAGACCGCACTACTCAACCAATACTCTGGAGAGCATTTTCACTTGGGTATCAACAACTATATGTCACTCTCTAAAAACTCTGATAGTTTTGCATGGACTGTAGGGGCGTTGACCGCAGCGGATGTCAATTTGATGGTACATGGAAATGGGAGTGCTACAGGAGGCTTCTTGGAGACCACTTCGCGTGGGTATGCAGGGGTAGTCTTAGGGATTGCCAAACCCCTGCCAACCGCCTATGGTCGTGTGGATATAGGGGTCTCTTTGAAGGTGATCTCACAATACTCCTATGAGGGGATGCTTGGGATCAATGAGCTGGTTGAAGATGATGGTGAAGATCTTGAAGATACAATCCAAGATAAGTATGAGAAGAAAGCCACGGGTGTTGCGATGGACTTGGGTGTGGTCTACCACCCCTTTGAGGAGAGTTTCTGGAAGCCTACGGTTGGGGTAAGTATGCTCAATGTCGGAAGTCTTCACCTAGAGAATCAGTATGGAGCACAGCCTATGACAGTCAATGTGGGAGTCTCTATCTCTCCAGAACTTGCCTATATTGATGAGTTGACTGTAGCAGCAGACTATATGGATATCTTCCATGCCAATAAACTGCGTATCTACACCAACTCCCCTGATGAGAGTGAAGTGACTTATACCGAGAGCTATGATGAGAGTATCGCCAAGCATATCCGTGTGGGTGCTTCTCTCTCTTTGGTGGACAATAGCTGGATTAGTGTGCGTATGAGTGGTGGGGTCTATCAGTCAGAGTGGACAGCAGGTGCGGATATTGAGCTAGGGGTCTTAAGCCTTCATGCATCAAGCTACGCAGAGGAGGTCGGTATCACCGATTATGAGACAACCGATAGACGCTATATGCTTCAAGTTGGGTTTGGTTGGTAGCACTCTTCTCTACCACCCCCCATCGATGAAAAAAGTGTGAGAGAGGGGACTCTCTCCACTCCCCCTAACGATTAATTTGCTATAATCCCCCTAAAGTATTATCTACTATCCAAAAGTGAGTTTTTATGTCCTATAAACCAAATGAAATCGAAGCCAAATGGCAACAAGTGTGGAGTGATGAGCAGGCGTTTGAGCCATCGGACTCACTCACCCAAAAGAAGAAGTATATCCTCTCTATGTTCCCTTTCCCTAGTGGTCGTCTACACATGGGACATGTGCGTAACTACGCCATTGGAGATGCCTTTGCACGCTACTACCGTAAGCAAGACTACAATGTCCTTCACCCTATTGGATGGGATGCGTTTGGTATGCCCGCAGAGAACGCAGCGATTAAGCATGGTAGACACCCCAAAGAGTGGACCTATGCCAATATCGACTATATGCGTCAAGAGCTCAACACCTTGGGGTTGAGCTTCTCTGAGACCCGAGAGTTTGCTACTTGTGATCCACTCTATACCAAATGGGAGCAGGAGTTTATCATCAAGATGTTCCAAGAGGGACTACTCTACCGTGAATCTACTACGGTAAACTGGTGTGAGTCGTGTCATACCGTGCTTGCCAATGAGCAGGTAGAGGAGGGGTGCTGTTGGCGTTGTGACAATGAGGTACAACTCAAAGAGATGCCAGGGTACTACCTTGATATCATTAAGTATGCGGATGATCTCCTAGAGGATCTTGCTATGCTGGAGTCTAAGTGGCCAAGTCAAGTCCTCACAATGCAACGCAACTGGATTGGGAAGTCGCAAGGGTTGGAGTTTACCTTTGAACTCTCTGAGACCTCGAAGGCAAAGTTAGGTGGGAAGTTTGAGCGATATAGAGTCTTTACTACCCGCCCCGATACGATCTATGGGGTGACCTACTCTGCTCTCGCACCTGAACACCCTATCACTAAGTATCTTCTAGAGCATGATTTGTTGGAGAGTCAGGTCGCAACGCGTATTGTTGAGATTGGCAATATGACAGAGATTGAGCGAGCCAAAGAGGGAAAAGAGGGGTATGACTTGGGACTTACCGTGCTTCATCCTCTGACAGGTGAAGAGATCCCCGTCTGGACAGCCAACTTTGTCCTTGCGAGTTATGGTGGTGGGGCGGTGATGGCTGTCCCTGCACACGATGAGCGAGATTTTGAGTTTGCGACACAGTATGGGTTGCCTATTAAGCGTGTGATTGGAGGGGGTGAGAGCCTACCCTATACACTAGAGGGGGTACTGGAGTCTTCTGCAGCGTTTGATGGGATCAAAAACAGCGAAGCCAAAGCACAAATCATCGATCTCTTTGAGCGTAAATCACTAGGAGAAGGGACAACCAACTACAAGATACGAAACTGGGGAATTAGCCGTCAACGCTACTGGGGGGCACCGATTCCATTTGTCCACTGTGAGGCGTGTGGATTGGTCGCGGAGAAGGTCGAGAACCTCCCTATCGCACTCCCTGATGATGTAGAGATTACAGGAGAGGGGAACCCACTAGACAACCATCCAACTTGGAAGCAGTGTCACTGTCCTGAGTGTGGAGGAGAGGCGACGCGTGAGACCGATACGCTTGATACCTTTGTACAGTCGAGTTGGTATCAGTTTCGCTATGCGACCAACCCTAAGAAGTGGGAGCAGGTAGGGATCGATAAGGCAGATGCCAACTACTGGCTTGGGGTCGATCAGTATATCGGTGGGATAGAGCATGCGATTTTACACCTACTCTATGCACGATTCTTTACCAAGGTGTTGCGTGATTTGGGCTACCATGATGTCGATGAGCCATTTGATCGCCTCCTTACGCAAGGGATGGTACTGATGGATGGGGCGAAGATGTCCAAATCCAAAGGTAACACCGTAGATCCTGATGCGTTGGTCGCGAAGTATGGTGCCGATACTGCACGCCTCTTTACCCTCTTTGCTGCCCCTCCGCAAAAAGAGCTAGAGTGGAATGATTCTGCTGTAGAGGGGGCATTTAGGTTTATCAAAAAGCTCTACGATAGACGCACCAAAGTCACAGGCTCTACCCTCCCGCAGATCGATCACGCTAGCCTAGAGGATGCCTCTAAGTTGGCACGCCAGAAGGTCTATGAAGCGTTGCAGAAGTCCACCGATGTCTATGAACGCACCTTTGCTTTCAATACCCTTATCGCTGCGTGTATGGAGGCACTCAATGCCCTCGATAAGCAGACGAGTGAAGCGGTCTGGAGAGAGGGGATGTATATCATGCTCAACCTCCTTGAGCCGATCATTCCTCATGTCGCCACAGAGCTCTCTGAAGTCTGCTTTGGACGCGAAAACCTCACTGTAGCACTCAGTGTCAAAGAGGAGGTCTTTGTCCAAGATGCGATCAACTATATGGTGATGATTGGTGGGAAGAAGCGTACCGAGGTGAAAGTAGATGCCGCTGCCTCACAAGAGGAGATTCTCCTCGCAGCCAAAGAGGCGGGAGCGAAGTGGCTTGAGGGTATGGTCATCGTCAAAGAGATCGTCGTCCCCAATAAGCTTGTCAATCTTGCCGTGAAACCTGCGTAAGTCAAGGGAGTAGAGATGCGATGGATCCTTCTGAGTATCGTGGCTCTAATCGTCGTGGGGTGTGGCTATAAGCCCTCTTCACAAGCGATTAAGGAGCATCTATTGGATACGGTATTTGTCGTGGTCAAAGTCGATAGGGCAGAGCCTGAGAATGCCCCCTTTGTCAAAGATGAGTTACACCGTATGGTCTATACACGATTTAAAGGACGCATCGCCCCCAAAGCGTTGGCACAGAGTAGACTCTATGTCTCCTACGAGGGGAGTAGCTTTACCCCACTTAGCTACCAAGATGGGTATGTGGTACGCTACCGTGTCAATATCAAAGTGAGTTTTGATCTTCGTACCAAGCAGGGGCAGATCAAGAAGCGGATCTCTACGGTCTATGAGTCTGATATCCAAGCGAGTTCGCTCTACTCCTCTACGCTACGAACCGAAGCGATACGCAAAGGGTTGAGCAAGGCACTCGATGAGTTTTTTGCCTTTGTGAGTGCAAAATTCCTCACCCCATAGCCTAGATACTTTAGGAGTACGGATGTCTATAGATAGACTAGACACATTTTTGGCACGCAAACCGCTTTACTACAAAGAGATAGACCATCAGCGTGTACACCACGCCTATGCCACCCTCTCTTCACATATCGCTCACCCCACTACAGTACATCTTGTTGGTACCAATGGCAAAGGCTCTACAGGTAGGGTCTTGGCTCATCTTGCCTACACGAATGGTAAGGGGCTCTCGGTAGGACACTACACCTCTCCACATATCCTCCGCTTCAACGAACGCATCTGGCTTGATGGAGCCGATGCCTCTGACTCTCTTCTTGAGGAGGGACATCAGCGACTCTTTGGGATTTTGGGTGCAGAGGTCTCAGGTGGATTGAGCTACTTTGAGTATACGACTCTCTTGGCACTTGTGGTCTTTGAGCAGTGTGATCTGATCGTGCTTGAGGCGGGATTGGGTGGGGAGTATGATGCGACCAATGTGTGTAATAAAGCACTCAGTATCATCACCCCCATAGGGATAGACCATCAAGCCTTTTTGGGTGAGGATATTGAAGCGATAGCCACTACCAAGCTACGCAGTATCCAGCACCAACTCCTCCTTGCCCCTCAGCCCTATGAGTCTGTAGAGCAGATCGCCAAACAGATCGCCCAAGATCGAGGAGCCACCCTCTATCATGCTAGAGGTGATACCACACAACTTACCCCAATAGCGGAGGCTAAAGGGTGGGCAGACTATCTCTGTAGCAATGCCTCCGTTGCGATGGAGGCGATGGAGTATTTGGGGATAGACTATCAGGTAGCATCCTTGGAGTCGTTGGAGCTTTTTGGGCGTTTCTACCCGCTGACACCACAGATTCGTATCGATGTGGGGCATAACCCACTCGCAGCCCAAGCGATTGTCTCCGCACTCAAGGAGCCTGTGGTCTTGATCTATAATAGTCTTGATGACAAAGACTACACCGAGGTGCTTCGTAGGCTCAAACCTAAGCTTAAACGCGTAGAGATACTCCCGATCCCTACCCAACGGGCGACCACACAAGAGGCGATTATCGAGGCACTAGAGGCGTTGGAGATACCTTATCAGCTCCACCCCTATACCCTATCCCTAGAGGAGTCCTATCTGGTCTTTGGATCATTTTATGTGGTAGAGGCATTTTTAACACACTACGCTTTTGGGAGCGAAAAGAGGAACCATGTATCAGAGTAATATCTACGAATACCTTGAGTCATTAAGCAGTGAAAAACTTCTCATCTGTCGAGAAGATAAAGAGGCACTACAGATACGCGATGTGGCGGTACTACTTGGGTTTGATACCTTTGTACTTCCTGACTTTCGTGTGAGTGTGGGGGAGGATTTGCGTTCGTATCAAGAGGAGCTTCAGAGGCTCTTTTTGGCACTAGCAGGCTATCACGCCTCGACCCAAAAGCGTCTGCTTATCGCCCCTGTGCGTACGGTACTGCTCCCTTTTCCTAAGCCTGAATACTTTGATGTGGCAGAGATTGAGTTTGCTCAGACGCTTGATCTCTCTTTGCTCAAGGAGCAACTCTACTACTGGGGGTACCACTTCACCGATATCGCCACAAGTCGTGGAGAGGTCTCTTTTCGTGGGGATATTATCGATATCTACCCTATTGATGCAGAGGAGCCATCGCGTATCTCTCTGTTTGATAGTGAGGTGGAGAGTATCCAGTACTATGATCCTCAGACGCAGAAGCGTAAGGCAGAGGAGTGTGAATCCCTTCGGTTTCCTCCCGCATTTTTGGCACTAGAGCGTGAGGCGTATGAGGCACTTACTTCGCGTGTGACACAGAGCCGTTATGAGAGCTTTGTCAAAGATTGTGATGCGTTGGGTTTGTGGCACCTAGGGGAGCTTGGGGAGAGTGCGTTGGTACAGTTTGACGCGGTGTTGGCTAGTTCTGTTAAGGAGGAACTCGATGAGATCTATACGCTAGATACCCCACTGCTACCATGCAGTGCTTTTACGCTACCAGAGATCGCAGAGGGGAAGCGTTATCGTGATCTTGAGGTGGTAGACTACAATAAGCTCCTCACCTCACACCATGATAAGAAGATCACGATTATCGCACGCAATGAGAGTGTGGTGCGAGGGAGTGAGCTAGAGAGCTTTGAGGGGGTGGAGTTTGTCTATCAAGAGGGGATTGTCAACCTGCTTGGAGCTGATCGGCTCATCCTCTCACTCAACAAACCTCCCAAACGCAAGCGGGTCAAGCGGGCGACCATGGTGCTTGATGAGCTTAAAAGTGGTGATCTTATCGTCCATGAAAATCATGGAGTAGGACGCTTCAAAGGGATAGAGAAACGCGATATTTTAGGGGCGACCTCTGAGTTTGTGGTGATCTTCTACCAAAATGAGGATACCTTGCTTATCCCCGTCTCCAATCTGGAGACCATCGATCGCTATGTTGCCGAGGGTGGGGTGTTGCCGACCTTGGATAAGCTAGGTAAAACGAGCTTCAAGAAGCTCAAAGGCAAAGTCAAAGAGAAGCTCTTTGCCATTGCCTCACAGATTATCAACCTCTCTGCTCAACGCCATCTACAAAAGGGGATACGCATCCAAGAAGATAGCCCAAAACAGCGTCTCTTTATGTCTCAGGCGGGGTTTGTTCACACCGAAGATCAAGAGCGTGCAATCTATGAGATGCTAGAGGATATGCGTCGTGGGACGATGATGGATCGGCTCCTCTCTGCGGATGTAGGCTTTGGGAAGACTGAGGTGGCGATGAATGGGATGTTTGCGGTGGTGCAGTGTGGCTACCAAGCGATGATGATCGCCCCCACGACACTCTTGAGTGCACAGCACTATAAGAGTCTAGTTGAGCGGTTTGCTCCTTATGAGATACGCGTCGCCAAACTCGATCGATTCTCTACTGCTAAGGAGAAGCGAGAGGTACTTGCAGGATTGGAAGCGGGGAGTATCGATCTGGTTGTCGGAACACACGCACTGCTCAAAGCGAAGTTTAAGAACCTTGCCTTAGTTATTATCGATGAGGAGCATAAGTTTGGGGTGAAGCAGAAAGAGGCACTCAAAGAGATCGCGATTGATGTCCATCTCCTCTCGATGTCAGCGACCCCTATCCCCCGTTCACTCAATCTTGCGATGTCTGAGGTGAAGAGCTTCTCTGAGATACTCACCCCACCCACAGAGCGTCAAGGGGTGCGTACCTTTGTCAAGAGCTACGATGAGAAGGTACTCAAAGAGGCACTCTTGCGTGAGATGCGTCGAGGGGGGCAGAGCTTCTATGTCTTCAACTCCATTGCAGGGATAGAGGAGAAGCGAAAAGTACTTCTAGAGATACTCCCAAAACTGCGTATCGCGGTGCTTCACTCCAAGATCTCAGCCAAAGAGACCGAAGAGGAGATGATGAAGTTTGAGGCGGGGGAGTATGATGTGTTACTCTCGACCTCTATTGTTGAGTCAGGTATCCATATGCCCCATGCCAATACTATGATAGTCGATGGAGCGGATAACTTTGGGATCGCTGATCTTCATCAGCTCAGGGGGCGTGTAGGACGCGGAGGCAAAGAGGGCTACTGCTATTTTGTGGTGAGTGATAAGTCGCGTTTAAGTGAGAATGCCAAAAAACGCCTCTTGGCACTTGAGACCCACTCCGATTTGGGGAGTGGTGCGGTGTTGGCATTTCATGATTTGGAGATACGAGGTGGGGGTAATATCATCGGTGAGGCACAGAGTGGGCATATCAAACAGATTGGTTACTCCCTCTACTTGCGGATGCTTGAAGATGCGATTTTGGAGTTGAGTGGTAAGGGCAAAGAGGTCGCCCACACCATCGATATGAAGCTGGCAATCGATGCCTATCTCAATGAGGAGTTGATCCAAGAGGATCGCTTGAGACTCGAACTCTACCGTCGGCTCTCCTTGTGTGAGACGACAGGAGAGGTCTATGAGATAGAGTCTGAGATTGCTGATCGGTTTGGAAAGCTTGATACCATCACCCGTCAGTTTATCGATGTGATGGTGATGAAGGTCTTGGCACGCCAGCAGGGGATTAGTAAAATCTCCTCCTATGGGGAGAATCTCTCTATAGAGTTTGCCGAGGTGAGCAAGACGCGTGTCGCACTTAAATCCCCCAGTCGAGATGATGATGATATCATCGCCACGGCGATGCAATATCTCAAAAAGAAGTCATAAATTTTATAAGAGATAAAGATTCTTTATAGTAGCATATAGGAAAATTTTTTTGATAAAAGCCAAACTATCCGTGAGGGTAGGACGGAAAGCTACGGATCTTCTCTCCACTCTGGAACAGACCGCCGGGTTGCCTAATATAAGAAGAACGATTGACTCAATGGTTCTTCTTATTGATGTATCCAAGGAGAACCACATGGCTCAACCCCATTTTTCTAGCACCCATCGAGGATTTGTTCGATCCCTCATATCGCTACTACTACTCAACCTACTCTTTATCGGCACGCTATTTGCTGCGGATATGCAACCGACTGTCTTTGAAGATAGTATGGATCCTGTCCCTGCCAATGCTATCTTCGAGTATCGTATTGAGCTTAAAAACCATGTCGATGAGGATGCTACCCATACCGATCTCAATATCTCTATTCCTGAGAGCTTTAGTTTTGTGAGTACGGATTTCCCTGATGAGTGTAGCTATAGTGGAGATACGCCTAGTACAGGGGCAGAAGCCGATAGAGTTGTGTGTGACTTTGGTACCTTTGAGGGGCATCGTACAGCGCATATTACGATCAAGCTTCAAGCGGGTAGTACCACAGGGGTACATGAAGCTACAGCGAGTACAGATAGTGATGTAGAGGAGAATGATGCCAATAATGATGAGATTGTTAAGACCACCATTGTAGAGAGTGCTGATCTTAACCTCACCAAGGTGAGTCTGATAAATCCTATCGCAGCGGGAGGGATAGAGACCTACCACTTTGAGGTAGGAAACCGTGGACCCTTTAAGGCAACCGCACTTACTTTGACCGATACACTTCCCTCTGGATTGCTCTTTGAGAGTGATGTAAGTGATGACTGGAGCTGTAGTGCTTCAGGGCAGGATGTCACCTGTAGTGGTCCTGATATGGATATCAATGAGACCAGTAGTCTGGAGTTCAAGGTCAAGGTGATTGCTGAGGTGACGGGTACGATTATCAACTCGGCTGAGGTGAGTGCAGAGGAGGCAGAGGTCAATGGGAATGATAATGTCGCAACGGATGAGCTAACGGTGACAGAGGGGACAGATATGAGTATCCTCAAGGCTATCACTACCTCTCCTGCGATTGAGGAGCATAATGTCACTTTTGAGCTAAATATCACCAATGAGGGACCTATGACGGCACACGATGTAGCGGTCTCGGATCCCCTACCTGCGGGTTATAGTGATATTCATATTACACAAAGTGGGTGGAGCTGTAGTGTAGAGGATACTACGGTTACCTGTAGTCGTGATGATGCGATGGATGCCAATGTAAGTGAACTGATCGTCATCACAGCACTCGCACCCGCTGTCTCAGGGGCAGGGGAGACACACCATAATAGTGCAGAGGTCAATACCACGACGCAAGACCCTATCCCTAGTAACGATAGTGATGCGATTAGTTATATCCTCTTTGCCGATCAATCCGATCTGGATATTAGTAAGTCAAAAACCCCCTCACCTGCGGGGAGTGATCCTGATACCCCTGTGGCACTCAATGAAGAGGTAATCTCTACACTCACCGTACACAACAATGGACCACAACCTGCTACGCCTGTGCAGATTGTCGATGTCTTAGATGAGAATGAGAGCTATGTAGGCTCAAGTGGAACAGACTGGAACTGTAGTGAGGCGAGTGGTACGGTCACTTGTGACTACAGTCAAACCCTAGCCAATGGTGATACAACGCCTGATCTGACTATCATAACCCAAGCAATCGCAGAGGATGATAACCTCAGTAACTATGCATGTACGGGAGGAAGCAATGGCAGTGATGAGCCTGATGCACTCGATGAGATCACAGAAAATGACTGTACAGGTGCTGAGATTGAGGTGCGTGGAAGCACCGATATTAGGATCTCTAAGACCACCAGTGATAGTCTCATTGATGGGGGTGAAAATAACTTCACCTATACTATGGTAGTTGAGAATATCAGTGATGAGACGGCAGAGGATGTGGCATTTGTCGATAGTATCCCTCAGTATGTCGCAGCCTATGAGGGACGCGAAGCGACAGGGCTGAGTGTCACCACCGATAAGGGGAGTGCAGAGTGTAATATCACCGCAGAACGCGTAAGCTGTGATCTCAAAGATATGGCTAAAGATGATCGGGTAGAGATCAATATTACGGTAGTCAGACCGATGCGAGAGGGGAGACTGACCAATACCGCGTACGCCTACTCTCAAGAGACAGGAGATGTGAACCGTAGCAATAATGAAGACTCGGTTGATGTAACCGTGAGTGATATCGCAGAGATAGAGCTGGTCGAGAAGCTCGTCACCTATGAGAACCCTAGTGAGCCTATCTTGGCAGGGACAGAGGCAACCTATACGATACAGGTACGAAACAATGGCCCCTCTATGGCACAAGATGTCAATGTGACAGATCTATTTGATGGTGAGGCGTTTACTTTTATCTCAGTAGAGAGTAGTGGCAACAGTTGTAGCTATGATGCCGATCACCGTAGTCTCTTCTGTGAGATGGGAGATATCGCCTATAAGGGTGTTGAGTCGATTAAACTGGTTATTATGCCCGACCACAATGCAACTGTAACCGATGCGTGGGAGATCAACAACACCGCCTGTGTTGTCATGACAACACAGGATTCCAATAGTAGTAACAATGAGAAGAATGCCACTTTGAAAGTACGCCTTGGAGAGCTTGACCTCTCTATCGAGATTAATGAGTCTCCGACATTTCAAGAGCCTGTAGCCTATGATCCTGATAATAATGATAGCAATATCATTGTCTATGAGGTCGTAGTACAGAACCTTGGACCCTCACTTGCAACGGATGTTAACTTTACCTCTATTGTCGATAAGGTATTTCCCGACAACAACCAAACGCTGAAGTTTTTGCGTGATACCAACCATCCTGATGGAACAGCAGGAGACGCAGAGATCTGTACGGCACCTACCCCTAATCCTTTTGAGGTTAATGCCTCTGCTCCAGGGATTAGTTGTCTGCTTGATCGGCTTGAGGTGGATAGAGAGTATAAACGCTATTTGGTCTTCCATATCGATGACTCTCCACACCTTGTCTCTGGAGATGTCTACCATATAGAGGTCAATGTCACTGCGCGTGAGACAGAGCTAGAGTATGCTAATAATACAGAAGATGAGAAGACAACCGTACGGGTTATGACCGATCCTGGGATTACCAAAGTCGCTTCCGTTGGGAGTGTGGATGTAGGAGAGGATTTCAACTATACCCTCACGATTGTCAACCATGGACCAGGGTATAGCCCCGATACTATCGTAGAGGATAGTCTGCCTGATAATATGGAGCTTACGGGTACGCCTGTCCCTACTCAAGGGAGTTGTGATGGGAGTGCGGGGGATCATAGCTTTAGTTGTAGAGTTGACTCCTCAGACTACACACTCCATAGCAAACAAAATGACCCTACAGGTGTCTATGAGGTCAATATCTCTGTCCCTGTACGCTTTACAGCCTATCCTGGAGATATGGATGATGAGCATAACGCTACAGAGATTATCAATACCGCAACAGTCTCTACCACAGGTCCCGATACCAATAGCAGTAATGATGAGAGTAATGCAACAATCAGCGTCAATAAACCCGCACGCATAGGAGATCGGCTCTGGCTGGATCGAGACGCGGATGGTATACAAGATTTGGATAGTAGTTGGAACCCTACAGAGCCAGGAATTGCTAACCATACGGTCTACCTTATCTTAGAGCGTAATGGTAGTGTGGTTCAGCAAGCACAGACCAATGCGGAGGGGTGGTATGGGTTCCAGATCAACCATGTCGACCCTGCAGGGTATCGTCTGAAGTTTGAGCTTCCTGATAATACATGGATGACGGATCAAAATAGTGGTACGGATGATGGTTTAGACAATGATTTTAATGCGTCAGGGGTAACGGATCTTTTAATCTTTCATTATGGTGATCAAAATATGACAATTGATGGGGGGGTCTTTACACCTGTCAATCTTGGAGATAGAGTCTGGATTGATGAGAATGGTGATGGAAACCAAACCGTAGGGGAAGCCAATGTCCCTGATGTCAATGTGACGCTCTATTGGGATATCAATGACTCACAAGTTACCCATGATCTCAATGGTACAGAGCTGGGTGTAGGAGGTATACTCACAACAGATAGCAATGGTAAGTATAAGTTTACCAATCTCAAACCAGCTAGATACTATGTCATTTTTGATAAAAATACTTTACCTGATGAGTATGTTTTTACAACGCGTAGTATATTGGGAGATCACTATCCTGAAAATAAGTATGACTCCGATGCGAATCGTACCACAGGGGAGTCGGTCCATAGAACGGTTAAATCAGATGATGATATTACAGATGTCTATACACATAGACACCTTGATGCGGGGATCTATATCCCTGTTAGTATTGGGGACTATATCTGGCATGACCAGAATGGTAATGGAATCCAAGATGCCAATGAGTCTAATCTCTCTGATATCAATGTCACACTCTGGCGAACGGCGGATAATACTCAAGTGAAGTTTGAACAGAATGGAACGGCTATAGGAGATAATGGGGTCATTAGTAGTGAAGCCAATGGGAGCTACCTCTTTAAAAACCTTAAACCCGATAGCTACTATGTGAAGTTTGAATCACCGACAGGGTATGTTATCACTACACAAGATGCGACAGAGAGTAGTGATAGTAATGACTCAGACCTGAATGCCTCTACAGAGCGTACGATTGATTATGTGTTGACCTCTGGAGAGGATAACCGTAGTGTCGATGCGGGGTATTATGTCGAGATCAAGCTAGGGGATCGTGTCTGGGAAGATCTCAACTATAATGGTATCCAAGAGGCAGGTGAAGCGAATGTCTCAGGTGTAACAGTCGAACTCTATAAAGATAATGTAGCAACAGGAATCACCGATACGACAACGGCAACGGGCTATCTCTTTGAGCATCTCTCTCCTAACCACACCTATAGCGTGAAGTTCTCTGATCTCCCTGAGGGGTATCGCTTTACCCAACAAGATCAAGGTGGGGATGATCTGCTTGACTCTGATGCCAATGTCACCACAGGACTCACTTCTGGGCAGACACCCAAAGCACTCTCAGATGATGTTAACCTTAGCTTTGATGCAGGGATCTATAAGCCTGTGGTGATTGGTGATAGAGTATGGGAAGATGACAATGCAGATGGTATCCAAGATGTGGGTGAGGATGGGGTTGCCAATGTGACCGTACTGCTTATACGCGATGGGGTAGAGTTGTCTGATATCAATACCACCACCGATAGTAGTGGATACTATGAGTTTAATACCAGCTTTGATCTCAAACCTGATCACAACTACAGTGTAGAGTTTGTGATTCCTGATGGCTACCTTGTGACCACACAAGATGCTAGTGGTAGTGGAGATAGCAATGACTCAGATGCCAATGCTACAGGATGCGTCACTACTTCAACACCTACGATGTACTCACACGATGAGAACCATACACTTGATATGGGACTCTTTAAGCCTGCGAGTCTAGGAGATAGAGTCTGGATCGATGAGAATGGTAATGGTAGACAAGATACGGGGGAGGCAAATGTCTCCGAGGTTAACCTCTCGTTGCAGTATAAAGATAGTGCAGGAGACTGGCAGGATGTCACGACAGATGTCTATGGAGATCCTATCGGTGTGGGTGGTGTTGTCACAACGACTGGAGAGGGACGCTACCTCTTTGAGCATCTTCGCCCACACTACTATCGGGTTGTGATCGATACGAATACCCTACCAGAGGGGGGGTATCGTTTTACCCTCAAGCAACACTCAGGTGTAAGCTATAGTCTCAATAGTGATGCGAGTGAGAGTGGTAAGATGTACCGTACCCTTATCTCTGGACAGCATGACAGGACACGCGATGCAGGGATCTTCTTGCCCGCATCGGTAGGAGATCGTGTCTGGCTTGATAGAGATGGTGATGGGAAGCAGGATGCAGGAGAGGAGAACCTCTCCCATATTGCCGTACGCCTCTACTTTGAAGCCAATGATACACAGGTGACAGAGGATCTTGATGGGAATGATCTTACCGCTATTGAGACCAATAGTAGTGGAGAGTATGCCTTTACTACCCTTCGTCCAGCGGAGTACTATTTGGTATTTGAACAGCCAGCAGGGTATGAGTTTACCACTAAACATGCCTCGAGTGCAACAGCCTCGACCAATAGTGATGCCAATGCTTCAGGGGTAACAAGCAAACGAATCCTCACCTCTGGAGAGTATGATAGAGATGCTGATGCGGGACTCTATCAGCTTACGAGTATTGGAGACTATACTTGGATTGATGAGGATAGAGATGGTATCCAAGAGGCAGATGAAGCCAACCTCTCAGGGGTCAAAGTCACCCTTTGGCTCTCTGATGATACACAAGTGACAGAGGACTTCTATGGTACGGTATTTGGTACTGCGGGTACGATTGAGACCAATACAACAGGTGGGTATCAGTTTGCCAACCTTGCACCCAACCGCTACTACCTACACTTCCAACGACCAGATGGAAGTGACTACCGTATCACACAACGCAACCAAGGGGATGATACGCATGACTCTGATGCGACAGGTGTAGATAGTACGGAGGGAAATAGTAGTAACTATCGCCTCACTTCAGGTGAAGATAACCGTAGTGTGGATGCAGGATTCTATGAGCCTATTGTTATAGGGGATTATGTCTGGGAGGATAAAAACGGTAACGGACTTCAAAATGAGTCGGGTGCAGGGATGGAAGATGTTCTTGTCACCTTGCGTATCGATGGGGTACTCCATAGTGATATCAATACCACAACCAATAGTGAGGGGTACTATGAGTTTAACCGTACACGCGGATTGCTTCCTGACCATAACTATAGTGTGGCTATCACCCTACCAACAGGTTACTATGTCACCCTTGCCAACCAAGGGAGTGATGATACCAATGACTCAGATGCCAATGCTTCAGGGGTGACAGATGAGACCCCTATCCTCAGCTCAGGAGAGCGTAATGTGACGCTTGATGTAGGACTCTTTAGACCTGTATCGATTGGGGATTATGTCTGGATCGATAGCGATGCTGATGGTATTCAAGATGCTACTGAAGAGGGGGTTGCGGAGGTCAATGTCACCCTCTATAGACAAGATGACATCAATCGAAACTGGATACAAGTGACAGAGGATATCCATGGTGCCACACTAGGTACCAATGGTATTGTTGAGACCAATGCTACAGGAGGGTATCGCTTCGATCAGCTCTCTCCTGGACGCTATAAAGTACTAGTCGATAAGGATACCCTCCCTGCGGGGTACCGCTTTACCCTCCCCAAAGAGGGTGGAGATGCTCTACTAGATAGTGATGTCAATCAGACCACGGGACTCTCTGAACCCTACTGGGTACTCTCTTCGCAATATCGCAGAGATTTTGATGCGGGTATTTTTAAGCCAGTAAGTATCGGAGATACTACATGGACGGATAGTAATGGTAATGGTATCCAAGATAGCAATGAGGTAGGACTCAAAGATGTCAATGTCACCTTGTGGTGGGAGTCAAATGATAGTCAAGTAATCCATGACCTTGATAATGTAGAGTTTGGTACGGGTGGTACAGTAGAAACCAATGGATCAGGAGCCTATCTCTTTGATAACCTCAAACCTGATACCTACTACTTGAAGTTTACAACCCCTGCTGGTTACCATATCACCTTGAGTGATCAAGGAGCAGGTGATCATAACGATTCAGATATCGATAGCAGTGGACAGACAACTACCGACTACACACTCAGTACGGGTGAAGATAACCGTAGTGTGGATGCAGGGTTCTATGCTCCTGTTAGTATCGGAGACTACACATGGATCGATAAGAATGGTAATGGTGTACAAGATGCAGGAGAGGATCACCTCGCTGATGTCAATGTCACCTTGTGGTGGGAGTCAAATGATAGTCAAGTAATCCATGACCTTGATAATGTAGAGTTTGGTACGGGTGGTACAGTAGAAACCAATGGATCAGGAGCCTATCTCTTTGATAACCTCAAACCTGATACCTACTACTTGAAGTTTACAACCCCTGCTGGTTACCATATCACCTTGAGTGATCAAGGAGCAGGTGATCATAACGATTCAGATATCGATAGCAGTGGACAGACAACTACCGACTACACACTCAGTACGGGTGAAGATAACCGTAGTGTGGATGCAGGGTTCTATGAGCCTGTGATTATTGGTGATAAGGTCTGGGAAGATGTGAATGGTAATGGTATCCAAGAGAGTGGAGAGTCAGGTGTAGCAGGTATCGTGGTACACTTGGTGATTGATGGGGTGGTACAAGATGGCTCAGGTGCCTCCTCTGATATCAATGCCACCACTGATGCGTCTGGAGTGTATCTCTTTGATGGCAGCTATGATCTCAAACCTGGACACCGCTATAGTGTGGTCTTTGCGACCTCTAGTGACTACTTCTTTACGACACAAAATGCAATAGGAAGTGGTGATAGCAATGATTCGGATGCTAATGCCTCAGGAGCAGGGGTAGCACCAACTCCTGTGATGTTCTCCAAAGAGGAGAATCGTACCTTAGATGCGGGGATCTACTACCCTGCGTCACTAGGTAACCGTGTCTGGCTTGATAGCAATGGTAATGGGATTCAAGATGCCTCAGAGAGTGGTGTAGAGCATGTCACTGTGAAGCTCTACTATGAGCATAATAATACCCTTGTCTCAACCCTCTCAACCAATAGTGAAGGGTACTATCACTTTGAGCAGTTACGACCTGCGAGTTACTATGTCACCTTTAGTGATCTCCCTGCCAACCATGTGTTGACACAGTACAATCAAGGGGGAGATAATGAGGTAGACTCTGATGTCAACCTCACTACACTGAAGTCTGATGTCATTACGCTTCACTCTGGAGAAGAGGATAACAGTACCGATGTAGGGATCTATGAGCCTGTAGTGGTAGGAGATCGTATCTGGATCGATACCAATGCCAACGGTATCCAAGAGCTTGGAGAGCCTAACTATATAGGGGATATCAATGTTACGCTGATTGATAACAGTGATGCTTCACATATCTATACGACTACCACACAGAGTGGAGAGTACAATATCAGTAGTGTACGACCAGGAAACTATCATCTTGAGTTTACACTCCCTACGGGTTATATCGTCACCTATGAAGATATCGGAGATGATGCCAATGACTCTGATGTCAATGAGACGCTACAGAGTAGTGGATTTGATCTGGTGAGTGGCGTAGATCAGTATCAGTGG
This sequence comes from Sulfurovum sp., assembly GCA_027068485.1. Taxonomy (GTDB): domain Bacteria; phylum Campylobacterota; class Campylobacteria; order Campylobacterales; family Sulfurovaceae; genus Sulfurovum. Next base: position 7,972 of record JAMOSB010000011.1, on the reverse strand, counting down.
GATATGGGGATCTTCCAGAATGCTTCGATAGGGAATCGTATCTGGCTCGATACCAATGCCAACGGTATACAAGAGAGTGGAGAGGTCAATGTCAGTGTAGGTGTGAGTGTCAAACTCCTTGATGAGGATAACAACACCGTAGACTCTCAGAGTGTAACCAATGGAGCATACCACTTTGAGGATCTTCGTCCTGCACGCTATCACTTAGCCTTTACACTCCCATCAGGGTATCTCCTCTCTCCACAAGATACAGTAGGGAGTGATGATAGCAATGACTCCGATGTCAATGCCACGACCTTAGAGACTGAGCCAACCATCCTCTCCTCTGGTGAACACGATATGCAGTGGGATATGGGACTCTACCAGCCTGCAAGTATTGGGGATAGAATCTGGCTTGATACCAATGGAGATGGGATACAAGATGGGGATGAAGATAACTTCACTAAATCAGTCACTGTCTATCTTGAACATGAGGATAACAGCTCTGTTACAGATGCCAATGGCAGTGTGGTTAGTGCGATTACAACCACAACAGGGGTCTATCAGTTTGTGAATCTTGTCCCTGCTACCTATCACCTCCGCTTTGAGCTTCCGCTCAATACGGAGGTCTCACCACGCAATGTGGGGGATTTGGATAAGGATAGTGACCTTATCTTGGAGTCCAATACGACCGCTGATACCACACTCATCTCAGGTGAGCATAATCGTAGCTGGGATGTAGGGGTCTTTGAGCATGCAGGACTTGGAGATCAGATCTGGATCGATACCAATGGTAATGCGATCCAAGATGCAGGTGATACACAGGTACTCGATATCAATGTCACTGTCAACCTCTACTATGAGGATAATCAGAGTCTAGCAGATACACAGATTGTAGAGGCGGGAAGTGATGGACGCTACCACTTTGATGATGTCGATCCTGATGACTACTTTGTAGAGTTTGTGCTACCTGTAGGGTCTGCTTATCAGTTTGTAGTACCCCATAGTGGTAGTGATGATGCCAATGATTCAGATGTCGATCCCGCGACAGGGAAAAGTGTCGTAGAGACGATCCTCTCCAATGAGTACAATGATACCATCGATGCAGGGATCTATATCCCTGTGACTATTGGAGATCGTGTCTGGCTTGATGCCAATGCCAATGGAGTTCAAGATCTTGGAGAGGGGAACCTCTCTGATATCAATGTGACACTCTATGATGAGTCGAATCTCACCGTAGCGATGACGACGACTGATAGTAATGGAACATACCACTTTGGTGGATTGGTGCCAGGTCGTTATCATGTGGAGGTCACACTCCTAGACAATCAAGGGCAAGCCTATGTGGTCTCTCCCAAAGATGTCACAGTGGGGGGTGATGATAGTAATGACTCTGATATCAATGCAACAGGGGTCGCACCTGAAGCGATGTTTGTCTCTGGGGAGTCCAATCCTACTTATGATGCAGGACTCTATATCCCTGTGAGTATTGGAGATCGTGTCTGGAGTGATCGTAATGGTAATGGGATCCAAGATGCGGGTGAAGTTGGGATTGCGGATGTCAATGTCACACTCTACCAAGAGGAGCAGAATGGTAGCATCACACTGATGGGTTCACAAGAGACCAATAGTACAGGAGGGTATCGCTTTAGCAACCTTGTCCCTGGAGTCTACTTTGTTGAGTTTGTTCAACCTGCACACTTTAGTACGACAGTGCGTAGAGCAGGAAGTGATGGAGCGTATGATTCTGATATCGATACCACAACAGGAAGAAGTGATCGCTTTGAGCTTCGCTCTCCAGAGGATAACCTCACACTTGATGCAGGATACTATGCACTGGGTACAATTGAGGGGAGTGTCCTAGAGGATACGACCAATAATGATCATGGAGATCGTGCGATTGCGGGTGTGGAGATTAGACTACTCAATAGCATTGGTGATCTTATCGCTACGACCCATACCGATAGCAACGGCTCTTACCGTTTTGAGGATATCGAACCTGATACCTATACGCTAGTAGAGCAACAACCCTCAGGTATGGTCTCTGTCTCAGAGAGTGAGGGAGGAGATGATCAAGATAGTGGAGATACAACCCGTAATAACCGCATCGCAGTGACCCTTGATATTGGGGAAGCTGATAGTGGAAATGATTTTGTTGAGGAGCGAGGGATTACGATTGGGGATCGTGTCTGGATCGATGAGAATGGAGATGGTATCCAAGATGCCACAGAGGTTGAGACCACAGGCATCGATGGTATCATCGTCAAACTCTATGATGATCACGATACGCTGATTGCAACGACCCATACCGATAGTGATGGAGAGTATCTCTTTGAGAACTATCCAGAGGGAGTCTACTATATCGGCTTTGATCTAAGTACCCTCCCTGCCCACTATGGAATCACACGCCAAAACCAAGGGGTCGATAGCAACGACAGTGATACCAATGCTACTACAGGGCTAACAGGAAGTGACTATCTTGCTCCAGAAGAAGATAACCGTACCTTTGATATGGGTATCTATCGTCTTGGAAGTATCTCGGGGATGGTACTCGAAGATACCAATAAAGATACCATTGGGGATACCCCTATGGCTGGGGTGACCATCATCCTTTATGATGCCAATGGTATCGAGGTAGCACGCATGGATACAGAGTCAGATGGAAGTTATCTCTTTAGTGATCTGCCACAAGGGGAGTATCGTATCGTAGAGCTTCAACCTGTAGGGTATCTCAATGTAGGCGAGACAGAAGGCGATATGCCAAATGATGGTCTCACCAACTCCATTGGTGTCACACTCGATGCAGGAGAGGATGATAGTGTCAATGACTATACAGAGGAGATCGGGGGCAGTATCGGTAACTATGTCTGGCTCGATAGTAATGGTGATGGACTCCAAGATAGGAGTGAAAGAGGTATCAACCACATAGCAGTCTGTCTGGAAGATGATCAAGGTAATGCGGTATTGGATGCCAATGGTACCCCACGCTGTATTGAGACCAATGCCTCAGGGTACTATCGCTTTGAGGGGATTTTACCCGCAGCGTATGTGGTGGTCTTTAGCGTACCAACCGATATGTCCTTGACACCATTCCCTCAAGAAGGAAGTGATCGTGCGATAGACTCCGATCCACTAGAGAGTATCAATGGTCGTGCCACCGCAGAGGTGAGTGTAGGCTTAGGTAGCCATATCCTTACCGTGGATATGGGCTTAGTCTCTAACAACACCGCAAGTATTGGAGATTTCGTCTGGATCGATGAAGATGAAGATGGTATCTTTGATAGCTCTGAAGAGGGACTTGATGGCGTTACCGTCAACCTCTATACCCAAGCGGGTGATCTGGTTGCCACGATTGTGACACATGATGGTGGAAAGTATCTTCTTGATGGACTCCCCGCAGGTGAGTATGTTGTAGAGTTTGATGTACCCAATCGTTTAGGGTATGAGTTTACACGCTCTAGTGTAGGTGCGGTGGATCTCAACTCTGATGCGGATCGTTTGACAGGACGCACAGGCACCATCACGCTGAGTGAAGGGGAGCATGTGGTGATTGTGGATGCAGGGGTTTTCTGTGGCTGTAAGGATATAGAGTCTGATAGCTCAGATGCCTTGAGTCTTATGGGGGTACTGGGTATGATGTTTATAACACTCTTCACAGGACTCTATTTTATTAGAAGAGAAGAAGAGATGAGAGTATAAGCGATGAAAAGTATAAAAATAGTACAACAACTTAGTATGGTCATGATACTCTCAATGGGGAGTTATGCAGGTGGAAAGCTAGTCACTCCTGCACTCTCCCCTATCGTACCTATTGTGGTGCCAAGTACTCCTCTTTATATCGGGTTAGGTTTTGTGACTGCGGGATTGAGTCGTGACTGTCCGTGTGATCCTCGTGGTCCTAGGATCAATGATATGACCTATGGTGGATTGCTACGAGCAGGGTGGGACTACAATCGCTACATTGGCTTAGAGGTTCGTGGTATCTGGGCAAAACTCGAAAAAGACTTCTCTGAGACGACCCACTTTGGACTCTTTGTGAAGCCCCAGTACCCACTCACAGAGACTATCAATCTCTATGCCTTAGCAGGAGTAGGGAAGACAACCGTCGACTACTCCAATGAACGCTGTTTTAAAGGGAGTCAACTTACCAAAGAGGGTTTTAGTTATGGTGGAGGAGCGGAGTATGCGATTACGGATGCTTGGGGTCTATGGATCGACTACCAACACCTCCTCTATAATGAAGGGGTCTTTGATAGCAAATCCAATATTGGTACACTCGGGGTACGGTATACCTTTTGACTCTAGTCTCTTTCCTCCCAATATAGTAAAAGTTTTAATCTATTTATAGTAGACTATAGTATAAAGGTTTGTGCATTGTTACAAATCTCATCTCATAAAAGGAGTAATATTATGAGTGACTATAGTATAAAACTAAAAGGTATGTTGAAGTGGGGAGTTCTCTTCTCCCTACTGATGGTGTTGCCACTACTTGCAAGAGAGGTGGTGGGAATAGTCCCCCTAGGAGACTCGATTACCCATGAGGATTATCGTGATTCGACGGTGAGTGATGCGATTGCGGATGAGAATCGTAGTGCCTACCGTGATGATCTTTGGCAGATGCTACTAGGAGAGGGGTATAGTGTAGATTTTCTTGGTTCCCTAGAGACAGGCTCAGCCGTTGTCCCTGCATTTGATTATCAGCATGAGGGGTGGAATGGGCTTCGAGATGATCAGATGGCTGCCAATGTCTATGATGAAAACAATGATTCAAGTTATCTTAAAGCCAGAGCAAATGCAGGAGAAGATGTTGATGTTATCTTGTTACATATTGGTACCAATGGATTGGTTACCGATAATGACCCAGGGGATATTAATGCTACGCTAGAGGCGATTGATGCCTATGAAGAGGACTACAATACCCATGTAACCGTTGTCCTTGCACGCATTATCAACTGTTGGAAAGAGTGGGATAATACCGAAGCGGGTGTCTCTGATGAGTGTGATGATGATAAATCAGCCCACTTGACCACCTATAATGACAATGTCGTAACAATGGCACAAGAGCGTATTGCTCAGGGTGATGATATTGTGATTGTCGATATGGAGAATGGTGCAGGGTTTGAGTATAACGCTTCAGATATGGTCGATGATCTCCACCCCAATGATACAGGGTATGCTAAGATGGCAACACTTTGGTTTGAAGCACTCAAGCATATCCTCCCACTCCATCAGTGGCACTTAGATGAGAATGCCTCTGCTGTAGGCTTTGAAGGATTTATCGATTGGGCAAGAGATGCCAATGGGACTTGTAGCCAATGTCCCAAAAAAGTTGATGGTCTGATTGGCTCTGCTGAAGACTTCAATGGTAGTAGCAGTGCGATCAATATCGTAGATGATGGTACCTTTGATTGGGAAGCAAGTGATAGTTTTAGTATAGAACTTTGGATGCAAGCGGATAGGAACGATACACTTCAAGTAATGATTGGTCGTTATGCTAGCAACTCATGGTGGATTGGGCATGAAGATAATAGAGTTAAAGTCTATTTAGGTGGGGAGATTGAGAGTAACACGACTATTGATTGTAGCGGGACGCAATGGATACAAGTAGTGGTGGTGAAAGATGCTCCCAATACAGAAATACGACTCTATATCAATGGTGAATTAGATACAACCGATACTATCTCATTGGAAGACTATAGTGGTGATGAGGATGTCAATATTGGATGGTTTTATAATGGATACTACTTTGATGGACGACTCGATGAGATTACAATCTATAATGGTATCTTGAGTATAGATCAGATTCGAGAACACTACCAACGCGCTACTAAGGAGATTGCCATTGCGATTACCTCTACTCCTCCATCGGGAGTAGTGGAGGTTGATAGTGCCTATAGTTATGATGTCAAGAGTAATGATCTTCGTGCAACATTTAGTTTGACTAAAAAGCCTGATGGGGATTGGATGAGTATCGATAGTGCCAGTGGGGTGATTAGTGGTACTACACCAAGTTATCCCAAAAATGATAAAGTGACAGTACAAGCTACTCATGGAGATAGTGCTGATCAGAATTTTACAGTGAAGACGCGAGATCACTCAACGATGCCAGAGGGAATGATCCACTACTGGAAACTCAATGAAGAGGAGTCGCCCTATCTTGACTACTTTAATGGTATCGATGCCAACTGTACAAAGTGTTCTGTACAGGTTAGTGGAGGACAAGCCAATGAAGCACAAGAGTTTGATGGTGATGTAGAACTCAATGCGCCTAACAATAGTTTATTTAACTGGGGTTCAGGTGATAGTTTCACCGTTGAGTTATGGGTAAAGCCTGAGAGTGGTGGTAGTACAGAGGTATTTTTAGGAAGACATCAAGGGGGAGATGGATCTGCGTCGTGGTGGCTTGGACGCAAGGAGACGAAAGTCAAGCTTGAAGTGGGGAGTAAATCTCTTACGAGTAGTGTGGATATCGTCACGGATGGTACGACATGGACACATGTAGCTATGGTAAAAGATATCGATGCAGATCGCTTAACCCTCTATATCAATGGAGAAGAGGATAACAGTACCACAGGTATTGAGGAGTCTAGCTCCAATGGGAATGAAGATGTCAATATCGGTCACTTTATCAACAGTTATCAGTTCCATGGTCTGCTCGATGAGATTGCAATCTTTGATAGAGCTTTAACCCATCAGAAAATTTTGGCACACTACAAAAATGCTAAGGCAGGAAATGAACTAGATAATCCTGATGAGGTCGCTCCTGATATCACGCTATTAGGAGATAATCCACAAGTGATTGCTGTTGATAGTGCCTATGTAGAACTCAATGCTACCGCAGAGGATGATATCGATGGGAATATCACCGCGGAGATTGTGATTGATGCTTCAGAAGTCAATACCAGTAAGATAGGACACTATGAAGTGACCTATAATGTCTCAGATGCTGCGGAAAACCGTGCCATAGAGGTGCGAAGAGATGTCAATGTCACAGATGCTACCCCACCAACGATCACGCTCAGTGGTGATGCGACGGTGGATGTCGAGGTAGGCTACAGCTACAGTGACGCAGGAGCCACAGCGAACGACAATATTGATGGCAATATCACCGCGACTATCGTAACGGTCAACCCCGTCGATACCAATACCGTAGGAGTCTATACGGTAACCTATGATGTCAATGACTCTGCAGGGAATGTGGCAACCCAAGTGACACGAACGGTCAATGTAACAGAGGATGCTACCCCACCAACGATCACGCTCAGTGGTGATGCGACGGTGGATGTCGAGGTAGGCTACAGCTACAGTGACGCAGGAGCGACTGCGAACGACACTATCGATGGCAATATCACCGCGACTATCGTAACGGTCAACCCCGTTGATACCAATACCGTAGGAACCTATACGGTAACCTATGATGTCAATGACTCCGCAGGGAATGTGGCAACCCAAGTGACACGAACGGTCAATGTAACAGAGGATGCTACCCCACCAACGATCACGCTCAGTGGTGATGCGACGGTGGATGTCGAGGTAGGCTACAGCTACAGTGACGCAGGAGCCACAGCGAACGACACTATTGATGGCAATATCACCGCGACTATCGTAACGGTCAACCCCGTTGATACCAATACCGTAGGAGTCTATACGGTTACTTACAATGTCACCGATAGTGCAGGGAACCACGCTGTAGAGGTGACACGAACCGTCAATGTAACAAGTGATACGACCCCACCAACGATCACGCTCAGTGGTGATGCGACGGTGAATGTCGAGGTAGGAGATAGCTACAGTGACGCAGGAGCGACTGCGAACGACACTATCGATGGCAATATCACCGCGACTATCGTAACGGTCAACCCCGTCGATACCAATACCGTAGGAGTCTATACGGTTACTTACAATGTCACCGATAGTGCAGGGAACCACGCTGTAGAGGTGACACGAACCGTCAATGTAACAAGTGATACGACCCCACCAACGATCACGCTCA
>JAMOSB010000010.1 GCA_027068485.1 Sulfurovum sp. | reverse complement strand
GTATGGAGCGTGTGGCTGTTTTTACCGATGGTGTAGATCGTAATATGGAGCGTTTGCATCAGTGCAAACAGTGGGCTTAGGTCTACTCCTTTGTCCTCTCCTCCCACGATGAGTCGGATATAGTACTCTTTGTAGCCTCTAAGTGCTTGGAGTGTCGCGTCTAGGTTAGTGGCTTTGGAGTCGTTGACCCAGAGTCTCTGGTGGAGATCTCGCAACTCCTCTTGACGATGGGCATCTTTGACAAAGGTGTTGATCTTGGCATAATCTACCTCATCAAAGAGTACTTTGGTGATCGCCAGTGAGAGGAGAGCATCTTCCAAAAATGCCCCCTTGAAGGCTATCTGTGTCGCATCGAGGTCAAAATAGCTCTCCAAAAACGCGGTAGAGTCATACTCAACCACAAACGCATCAGTGTGGGGAAGGGTTAAGCCTTTGGGGATGAGGGCTAACTCCCCCTCTCTCATGCTACGAAGTGGTCTAAGCTTATCGGCCTCATACTGCTCTGGGGTCTTATGCCAGTCTAGGTGATCGGGGGTGATAGGAAGTAGGAGGTAGATATTGGGGGAGGCGATATGCGTATGGTGAAGCGTAAAGGAGCTAGACTCTAGTATCCATATCGCTTTGGAGGAGTCTAACTCCGCCAATGGTGTACCGATATTGCCTCCATTGACTGCACCCCGCTTCTCCAACAGATGGGTGAGCATCTGTGTGGTGGTGGTCTTCCCATTGGTACCACTGATCCAGATACTAAAAGGCATACACGCTGCAAAGTAGTCATACTCACTCTGTAGGTGGCGGGCGGTCGTGATGAGCGGGTGGTGAGGGGGTAGACTAGGGGTGGTGACCTCTAGGTCACTCGCTTCGGGATCGAAGAGGTGCGAGGGGAGTATGGTGTTTTGCTCCGCATCTTGGTAGGGGGTCGTGGTCTTATCATCAAAAAAGGTACACCCTCCCCCTAGACGCTTGGCGATCGCTCTAGTGGTGAGTCCATACCCAAAGAGTGTTGGTTTCATCTGATCCTCCACTATCTAAACTTAAAGGAGATCAATGCGAGGATATTGGCGATAAAGGAGATCATCCAAAAGCGTACAATAATCTTATTCTCCGCCCACTTCTTGAGTTCAAAGTGGTGATGGATCGGAGCCATCAAGAAGATACGCTCTCCACGGAGCTTGTAGCTTCCTACCTGTAGTATCACCGAGACGGTCTCTATCACGAAGATAATCCCTATCAGCAAGAGGAGAACCTCACTCTTCCCCAAAATCGCAAGATACGCCAAAAAGCCCCCAATCGCTAACGAACCTGTATCTCCCATAAAGATCTCCGCAGGGTAGCAGTTGTACCACAAAAACCCTAGTAGTCCCCCTGAGAGTGCCACGGCTAAGATGAGTACCTCCCCTACTCCGTTAATATTGGGGACAAGGAGATACTGACTAAAGATCGCATGTCCTGTCACATAGATAATCAATCCTAGTGTAATGAGTGCGATGATAGAGGGTACCGTCGCTAGACCATCGAGTCCATCAGTAAGGTTGACCGCATTGGTTGTCGCCAAGAAGACCACCACCCAAAACGGCACCACAAAGTAGCCCATATCAAAGAGCGGGGTCTTGAGAAAAGGGATATAGAACTCCGTAGGAAACCCTGCCAAGAGGAGTAGCCCCACTGCCAGAAGTGCCACAACGATCTGAAGCCCCATCTTCCCGCGTGGGGTGAGTCCTTGGAGGTTGTCCCCTGAGAGTATCTTGCCGATATCATCCTTGAACCCGACCAGACCAAATCCCATCAGACTCACCAGACCCCCAAGGATATAGGGGTTGCTCAAATCCACCGTGAAGAGGGCAGAGGTGAGTGTAGAGAGGAGGAAGATTGCACCGCCCATCGTGGGGGTATCTCGCTTCCCTTCGTGTGCGGGGACATACTTGCTGATGGGTTGATTGGCTCTCTTGGAGATTGCCCATGCAAGATATTTGGGGAGGATAAAAAGTGTCATAACAAATGCTATAAAAAACGCAAATCCCGCACGCACAGAGATGTATCCAAAGAGGTTTATATTGAGAAGGTGAGAGAGTTCATATAACATTGTAAGTTTTTCTTTCTTTATAAGGTTTAAAGAGTATTTTACTATCATTTCAATAAAAAGATGTAACTATGAAAAAACAAAAGACCATTTTAATCATCACAGACGGTATCGGGCATAAACCCACGAGTCGTTGTAACGCCTTTGAAGATGCGACCAAGCCCACCTATGAGAGGCTCTTTCGCGAAGGTACTCCCAAGACGCTGATCTCTACCCACGGGCTAAGTGTCGGACTCCCCCAAGGGCAGATGGGCAACTCCGAGGTGGGGCATATGACCATTGGTGCAGGGCGTATCCTCTACCAAGATCTCGTCAAGATCTCTCTCGCCCTTGAAGAGGGGACAATCCAAGAGAATCCAACCTTCCAAGAGAGCCTTGCTAAGAGTGACAGAGTTCACCTCATCGGACTCCTAAGCGATGGCGGGGTACACTCCCATATCAACCACACCATTGGCTTTGCCAAGCTTGCCAAAGAGGCGGGAAAGAAGGTCTTTTTGCACCTCATCACCGATGGACGCGATGTTGGTCCCACCTCCACTCCTACCTACCTCAAGCAGATAGAGGCGATCTGTGATGAGGATATCACGATCGCTACACTAGGGGGACGCTTCTTTACTATGGATAGAGATACCCGCTGGGAGCGTGTCGAGCAGGGCTACCGTGCCATCGCCCAAGCCACCCCCTCCACCACACTCTCTCCCCAAGCCTATATCGAGCAGTGTTATGCCAAGAAGGAGACCGATGAGTTTATTCAACCTATCGCACTCAATGGCTATGATGGACTCCATGCGGGCGATGTGGTCATCATCACTAACTTCCGATCTGATAGGGTACGAGAGATCACCACAGCGTTAGGAGCAGAGGCGTTTGAACCCTTTTCACGCCCTACTATCCCACTACACATCACCACCATGACACAGTATGATGCGAGCTTTAGCTACCCTGTCCTCTTCCCCAAAGAGGCACCCAAAAACACCCTAGCAGAGGTGATCGCTCACGCCAACCTCACCCAGCTTCACACCGCAGAGACAGAGAAGTATGCCCATGTGACCTTCTTCTTCAATGGAGGGGTAGAGACTCCGATGGTTGGGGAGAGTCGGGTACTCATCCCTAGCCCCGATGTCCGTACCTATGACCTCCAACCCCAGATGTCTGCTCCTGAGGTATCCCAAGCAGTACAGACTGCTATCGAGGAGTCGTATGATTTTATCGTCGTCAACTTTGCCAATGGTGATATGGTCGGGCATACGGGCAACTATGAGGCAGCCAAAGAGGCGGTCACCGCAGTAGATAGAGAGCTAGGGACGATTATCACCAAAGCCCAAGAGGCAGGCTACGCCCTCCTTCTTACCTCAGACCACGGCAACTGTGAAGAGATGTGTGATGGAGCGGGACACACCCTCACCAACCATACGGTCGGAGAGGTGTGGTGTTTTGTCATGGCAGAGGGTGTCACCCAACTCAAAGAGGGGTGCGGACTCAACAACATCGCCCCCACTATCCTCACACTCATGGGGCTAGAGATCCCTAGTGAGATGGATGAGGCACTCCTCTAGTGTGGAATATGCTACAATAACAGACGAAAAAGGAGTCTCTAATGCAAACAAAAATTAAACGATCCGTGGCGATTTTGCTCGCACATATTATCAAGAGAGATAAGAGAGATCTAAAGCGGGAAGCACCACTTTTTTGCAAACTGCTAGGAGAGGACTTCAACTGTGATACAGAGGAGTCACAACAGATGCTAGAGGAGATTTTGAGTAGTGAATATGATCTCGATGAGCATCTCACCATCATCAATGATGCCCTCAAAGATGATGAGTTTAGTAAGATGCAGATTCTCAAACAGTTTAACCATATCATCTACTCAGATAAGATTGAGCCTAGAGATTATGAAGAGTTTGAAAAGGTCAAGCGAACCCTTTTCCCCCATATCCAATAAACCACAAGGAAGATTATGAAATTTACAGGAACCAATGTACTCGTCACGGGTGCAAGTCGCGGTATCGGTGCAGAGATTGCCAAGGAGTTAGCAGGATTTGGTCTAAAAGTATGGATCAACTACCGTTCAGGAGAAACCCAAGCGACTGAAGTCAAATCAGCCATTGAGGCAGAGGGGGGTGTCGCGGAGATTATCGGGTTTGATGTGAGTGATGAGAGTGCCTTTATCTCCGCTATCAAGCAGATCGTTGAAGCTGATGGTTCACTCGCCTACCTTGTCAACAATGCAGGGATCACCAAAGATGGACTTGCGATGCGTATGAAGACCCAAGCCTTTATGGATGTGATCGATGCTAACCTCAAATCGACCTTTATTGGGTGTCGTGAAGCCCTCAAAGTGATGGGTAAGAAGCGGTTTGGCTCAGTGGTCAATATCGCCTCTATTGTCGGGGAGACAGGTAACGCAGGACAGACCAACTACGCAGCAAGCAAGGGGGGAACGATCGCAATGACCAAGAGCTTTGCGATGGAGTCCGCTCCACGAGGAATCCGCTTCAATACTATCACCCCAGGGTTTATTGCAACAGAGATGACTGAGGTACTCAAAGAGGAGGTCAAAGATGCCTTCACTGCTAAGATCCCTCTGGGGCGATTTGGGGAGCCTAAAGAGGTCGCTCAAGCTGTAGCATTTCTCCTCTCAGACCACGCCAGCTATATCACAGGTGAGACCCTCAAGGTCAACGGCGGAATGTTGATGTAACTAGGCGTTTCGCCTACGCCAAAGATACCCAAGCAACAACAGCCCCGCGGTTGTTGCCAAGAGGAGTATCAAGCTATCACTATGAGCGATCAAGAGTGACTCGAAATTTTTGATGATATAGGTCCAGAGGATAATGGCTACAAGGGTACTAGTCAACACAATAAAGAGTGTCATACGGTGGGAGAGCCCCATCAAGTAGCCTACAAAACTCCCCACCACAGGCCCCGTCATTGCAAAGGGTGTCACCACAAAGAGCATCAATCCAAAGATACCATACTTTTTTATGAGGGGTTGATACTTGGTCGCACTCTCATGCGACCGCTCCAAGAAGTTGTTGAGTGGAGTGTAGGTGATGGTGTGTAGTCGCTTCCAGCTCAAGACAAACAACGGATAGAGTAGCAGTACCATAATCGACTCTATCAGCAGATTGAAGAGAACGAGCCAGACCACCTCCATCTGGGCAGAGATACCAATAGAGAGTCCTGCCATCCGACCAAAGATGATATTGGACGCGGTGATACTAGAGAGCAGACGAAAACGCTCAGGGTAGACAAACGCATCCCAAAGCAACAACGAAAGACAAAGAAGCAGTAAAAAGAGTCCAAAGAGCAGTATCTTACCTTCGATATAGTTCAAAATAGTAGGGAGTCTCATAAGAGGATTTCCTTTGGTAGAGGGGTAATAAATGCACTCTATGATTATAGCCACTTACTCTAAAGAGACAAAAAGGAGTCCCATGTCTGCACGCATACTACTACTCGAAGATGATCCACTCTTTGGAGAGACCCTAGAGGAGTTTTTGGAGGAGGAGGGGTTTGAGGTCACAACACTCCTTGACCCCTACTCTGCCCTTGACCTGCTCTATAAAGAGCTGTTTGACCTCTATCTCTTTGATGTCAATCTCCCCTATGAAAGTGGCTTTGACCTCCTCAAAAAGCTCCGTGAGAGTGGTGATATGACCCCGACGATCTTCCTCACCTCACGCGAAGACAAGGACTCTCTACAAGAGGGGTTTGGGGTGGGAGCTGATGACTATATGAAAAAACCTGTCGATCTCGATGAGCTTCTGTTGCGTATCCAAGCCCTCCTCCGCCGTCAGGTACGAGAGTCCAAACTCACCCTAGGGGACTACACCATCGATACCCTCTCCAAAATCGTCATCTACCAAGGGAGTCCCATCGATATCTCTCACAAGGGGGTAGAGCTACTGCTACTACTCCTCCAAGCCAAAGGTGAGGTGGTCAGTAGTGAGGTGATCAAGGCTCGACTCTGGGCAGCGGACAAGCCTGCAAGTGATGGGGCATTACGGGTCTATATCACCCAACTCAAAAAGTACTTTCCCCATACTATTACCAATATCCGTGGGGTAGGCTACAAGATGCTCCCACCTACCCCCACACCTAAGCCTAGCCATGCAAACCCATAAACAAAAACTCCTCTTTGCGACCCTTAGCTACTTCTCTACTATCGCGATACTCCTAAGCTTCCTCTACTGGTTTCTCAAAAATGAAGGGTTTACGGAGTCCAATTTTTTGATTGCGAGTATCGGGGTACTGCTTCTTGCTTTGGGGTGGGGGTATATCATCGCCTCCCATCTCCTCCAACCCAAAGCAAGCCTTGATGCCAATCTTTTTCATATCACCACAGAGATACTCCATGAACTCAATATCCCCCTCTCCACCATCAAAGCCAATAGCACCCTACTCAAAAGACAACTCAAAGAGGATCCAAAATCTATCAAACGACTGCTCCGTATAGACTCCTCCTCCTCCAGACTAGAGCGACTCTATAAGGAGCTGGTCTATACCATCACTAAAGAGATACATCCCATCCAAAAAGAGATCGTCTCTCTACCTACACTCCTCCAAGAACGCATCGAAACCTTAGAGCTTTTTGGAAGAAATCACTTTATCTTGTCTGTTACGGAGTATCCACTCTGGATCGATAGAATTGGGTTTGAAAAAAGCATCGATAATCTACTAATGAATGCGATGAAGTACTCTAGTAAGAACTCCACCATCCGACTCTCTCTAAAGAGCGATACCCTCGCTATCGTAGATGAGGGGGTAGGGATCGATGAGACACAACTGCTAAAGATTTTTGAACGCTACTACCAAGGAGATGGCACAACAAAAGGAGAGGGGATAGGACTAGCTATAGTCAAAGCCTACTGTGATAGTGAGGGGATCACCATACAGATACGCTCCAAGAAGGGAGAGGGAACGCATGTGCTGTTGGGGCTAGAGCAGGTCAAACCCCCTGAGTCGTATCAAACACCCTAATATGGAGTCGATCACTATAGCGAAAGTTGTGCTTCATACAGAACTCAAATACCGCTTTGTCATTGTGCCAGATGGTATCTCTACTCTCCCCTACGGGCATACAGAAGACCTCTAAGTGTGGGACAATCTTACAGATCTCCGCGATCTCCTCTCGTGCAGATCCTGCGACCAAAGGAGCATCAATGGTAAACTTAAAAAACGCCTCTTTGGCATAGTGTCCAATCTGCTCTAAGGCTTGCGGGATAATGCGTCTGCCCAGTGGCTCTCCACTATTGGAGAGCTTCAACGAGAGTGAGAAGATACAAGAGCGGTAGGCAGGATAGGCTTCAAAGTCTATCACCATCGTCCCATTGGTTTCAAAAGTGATCACACTCCCCTCTGATACCAGCCACTCAATTACTGCGTAGAAAGTCGCATCACGATAGTACATCAAGGGTTCACCACCCGTAATCACCATATGGGGCTTATAGCCTATCTCCTCAAATGCCTGCTTCAAGGTATTGATAAGGTGTTGAGACTCTTCGACCTTAATCCACGACTTGGCAAAATGGCTATCGACTGCAAAGTAGGTATCACACCCCAAGCGTATCTCTCCTGCCACTTCATACTTCGCACCAAACCCTTCACACGAGAGATTACACCCCCCTGTGCGTAAGAAGTAGGCAGGGACTCCCGCATATTTCCCCTCACCTTGGATAGAGAAGAACTGTTCGGTTAGATAAAACATCAGCCACCTGTCTCATAGAATGCACGCTGTGAGACATCACTCTCATTGGGGTCAAAACTACTCCATCGGTTCTCTTTGGGTTTGTCCTTAAGCACTTGTGCTAAGACATTCGCAGCCCCTTGGATATCTCCCTCTTTGACCGCTGAAGCGATACTCATTGCCTCATCAAAATAGAGGCAGGGAATAAGATTGCCCTCGGCAGTGAGACGAATACGGTTACAGTTTTCACAAAAGTCATGCTTGTGTGGATCAATCAATCCAAACTCATAGCCATTATCTAAGAGATAGTTAAAGGAGGGACTTGCCCCTTCACGCCCCAAGGCTTTGATGGTATACCGCTCTTTGACCTTAGCAAGTATCTCTTTGCCATGCATCCCCTCAATACTCTGATTGGCATGGTGGTTCTCCATATACTCAATAAAGCGTACCTTGATATGACGCGTTTGACAATAGTCGATAATATCCAAAATCTCATTATCATTGATCCCCTTCATGGGTACCATATTGATCTTGACCCCTAGCCCCACCTCAAGTGCCTTATCGATACCTTTGAGTACCTGAGTGAGTACATCTTTTTGGGCGATCTTATGGGCGATAGCAGGTTGTAGTGAGTCCAGAGAGATATTGAGCCGTTTGAGTCCTGCATCTTTGAGCCGTTGGGCTGTTTGGGGTAGGAGATAGGCGTTAGTGGTGAGTGCCAAATCGATATCTGGCTTATAGTCATGGATCATCTTGATAAACTGATCGAGATCCTCTCGTAAAAGTGGCTCTCCCCCCGTGATACGAATCTTGCTCACGCCCTCATCAATAGCTACTTTCATAAATAAAAAAAGCTCGTCAAAAGAGAGCAAATTCTCTTTAGGTACCCAAGAGAAAGGTTTTTCTGGCATACAGTACTGGCATCTAAAGTTACACCGCTCAGTGACTGAAACACGCAAATAATTAACAGTTCTACCGTGACCATCTATAAGCATACAAATCCAATATTTAATTTTTATTAGGGTATCTAAATGTAGGTAAAAATGGGGTGATATATATCAAGAAAGTAGAAAGAAGTTGTAGCGTGGAGAATCCACGCTACTGAAGTATCACATTAGAAATTAATGATGACCCTTCCACATTGCTTTTTTCCAAAGGAATGCTAATGCAGTAAAGATAAAGAAGAAAAGAAGTACTTTTGGTCCTGTCTCTTCTCTAAGTGGTTTACTTGGATCCCCTGTCTCTTCGAGGTAAGCAAATACTTTTTCCATACCTTCATGGTTTAGTCCTGTTCTAGGCATTGCTGTACCAGCAAGCTGAGATTGAGGATTCTCAATGAATGTATGTAGGAAGTGTTCACTTCTTGCTCTAATAATGATAGAGAGATCTGGAGGTAAAGTCCCAAGATAATCTGCCAAAGCAGCTTGCTCTGTTGCAACTTTTTGAGCATATTTCAATGCATCAATATCTTGACCTGTCTTAATATTAGACTTAGTCTTTGGCACTTCACCTAGTTGTGTCAACTTACCATAACGGTTAGCATGACATCTACCACACGCTTCAGTAAACGCCTCTTTAGGTGTTACTTCTCCTGCTTTCTTCGCTTGAAGATACGCAACAACATTAGCGATATCTTGAGGAGCAGAAACCATAGCACTTACACTACCCATTGGGTGAGCCATTGTACCATTAGGGTATTTATGGTCTACATTGGTAGCCATTGCTGGATCTTTAATCAATGCGATAAGGAAGTTCTTATCATAGATTGCCCCTGCATGGTCTAGACTAGGAGGTGTAACACCACCCATATTTGCCGCACCATCCATGTGACATCCTGCACACATCATATAACTTGCTTCACCCGCTGTTGCATCACCCTTAAGTGCTGCAATCTTTTTGACATCAGCCCAGAAAGCTTTTTTTGCCTCTTTTTTCTCTTTGGATGCCTCTTCGATATCCGCACTACCATCATAGACAAGTCCATGACCCTCTACATGCTTATGCATCTGTCCATGTGCAAATGGCTCAACACCCCAGTACAATGCAAGAGTAAAGACAACGACAATTCCAAATATTTTTAATTCTTTCATCCTCTACTCCTTATAGCTTTTTTTCAGTTTTTGTGATGATTGGTAGAGCAATCCACAAGACAAAGAATGCAAGTGCCGCTACAAGACCAATCGTACTCCAGATACCTTCTGGTGGCAATTTACCCATAAAGGTAAGAACAATCATATCTATGAGCATTGCCCAGAACCAGAACTTAAATGCCCCTCTTCTACTTGCTGGAGCCACATTTGGACTTCTATCAAGGAATGGTAACATAAAGAAAATAACTTGTGCAAATGCAAACGCAATCAGACCTGGATCAGTTGGGAATGGTCTAAGAATCTCATAACTCCACAAGAAGTACCACTCAGGGTAGATGTGTGCTGGTGTCTTAAGTCCATCTGCTGGATCGAAGTTCACTGGATCCATTGCAAAACCAAAGTGGTAGAATACCAAGTAGAAGAACAAGATAAAGTAAACACCCATAACAAAGATATCTTTACTCAAGAATACGGGAGAGAAAGGAATCACTTTAGACTCTTTTACTTTTCCTGCTTTGTAAAGCTCTGCTGCCTCTTTATAATCAAACTCTTCACCCTCTTGGTTGTTAACATGTGGGATTCTCAAGGTACCAAAGTGAAGTACAATAAGACCAATAATTGCCAATGGAATCAACAATACATGAAGCATAAAGAATCTACTGAGGAATGCTTGACCTGGAACATAATCCCCTCTAATCCACTCAACAAGACCATCTGCATGGAGTGAACCACCAGAGAATAGGTTAGTAATAACCATACCAGCCCAGTAAGACATCTGACCCCATGGAAGCATATATCCAGAGAATGCTTCTGCTGAGAATGCAACAAAAAGTCCCATACCAGATAACCAGATAAGCTCTCTACCTTTTTTATATGAACCATAGTAGATACCTGTAAACATGTGAATATAGATAATCAAAAATACAATTGATGCACCCACACCATGAATATGTCTCCAGAGCCATCCATATCCTACTTCACTCATAATCGTGTAGTTGACTGAGTCAAATGCTGTATCAATATTTGGTTGATAATACATTAAAAGGAAAATTCCTGAAACAAGAAGAATACCAAATGTTGCTGCAAGTACCATACCCATTGCCCAAAGGAAGTTAATATCTTTTGGAATCCAGTATTCAGTTTGCATTACTCTCTTAAGCGTATTTACCGCAAGTCTCTGATCGAGCCACTCACCGATACTATTTGCTTTTTCAAAATGTGCCATCTATGCCTCCTTATACTGGCATTGTTGTGCCATCGGCCAACATTTGCTCATACTCTGGACCTGTCTCACCAAGTACCAATTTTGTTCCCTCAATCTTAAATGGAGGAATATCAAGACCTCTTGGTGGTGGTGCTTTAGTCACTTCTGCCGTAGCATCATACATACCACCATGGCATGCACATAAAAAGCTCTCATCTGTTGGGTCATATCCAGGGATACATCCAAGGTGAGTACAAAGACCTACTGCAACCATATAGTGTGCGCCATTAATCTCAATAAGTCTTTTTTTAGTCTCATCAGAAACTTTTGACATCATCTTTTTTGATTGCTTAAGAATAAAGATAGGTTTCCCTCTCCATTTTTCTGTAATCAATACATTATCTTGTGCAGGAGCGAGATCAATTGTTGTAAATCCAGCTGCTTTTACACTTGGCAATGGATCCCAAGAGCGTTTCATCGCATAGAGTGCACCAATACCGCCTAGAGCAGTGAAACCACCCAAAGCCATACCCATAAAGTCTCTACGACCTTTAGTATTATTAGCCATACTAACCTTCCTTTTTTGTGATTTTAACCACTTATTATAGTAATATTCTATTTAAATAAGATTGAGCATCATCAAAAAAACATACTCTTGATGATTATTGTTACTAAATGTAAACTAGGAGTAATATTCTCTTGATTAATGGCACATTCTTCTTAGACTTTAAGCTAAGAGAGAGGTAAGTAGTGCGTTATCGACACTTTTTAATGGCTTAATAGGTAGGGATTGCTCCATGTTTAACGCATCACGAAGCCCCTTGAGATCAAATCCCTCTACAATCACAATACCATATGCTTCTAGGAGTGTGAGGGGGTAGAGCGTCTCTCTCTTTAGATCTAGATAGACGACCCTTGCACCACTTGCACACGCCTCTAGTGCGGTTTGTGTAGAGCTTGTTACCACGCGCATACTCTCTTTTATAGCGGTGGTATACTCCTCTGGTTCATGAAGATGCGTAAAGAGTTTGGAGAGTGCGGTTTCATACTTGACAAAAAAGTAGTGTCCTAGCAGAAGCTCCATCTCAACACTATTGAAAAACTCCTCTTGAGATAAGATACACTTATCATGATCCATATCATCAAGGAAGAACAGTGTTCTCTCTTGTTTGGGCGTAATCTCAAAATAAGTATGATCAATCACAAGTGCTAACGATGCCTCGTCTATAGAAAAGATATCAATTATATGCTCTTTATCATACGCTCTATCAGAGCTACTCTCAGGCATACGAAATACCTGCTTAAAATGCGTACAGTAATGGGCTATTTTCCCTTGATATGCCTCGGAAGAGTCAATAATAATCGTATCCTCTGCCTCGGCTACTGCATCAATATCAAGTATCGTCTCAATCGTAATATACGCGTTGATTCCAAACTCCCTTGCGGCTAAACCCGCACGAAAATCATTGACCAATAAACAGACTTCAACCCCTTCAGATTTAAGCCTTTTGAGTATTGCTGTCGCACGCTTCACTCTCTCTAACCCTACTTTATGTCCTGAGTAGGCATAGTAATATACCATAGATCTTCTCCCTCTTATTGTTTACTTTGTCTACTGCGTTGTAGCATTTTAATATGCACATGCACAATCTCTAATGCCGCAGGGGTTACCCCTGATATCTGGGAAGCGGCAAAGAGTGTCGGAGGCGTAGCTCTCTCTAGTTTCTCTACAATTTCGTTGCTTAATCCAGAGATATGGCTATAGGTGAAGTCTTGTGGTATCTTAATTCGTAACATATCATCCATCTTCAAAATTTGTTGTTGTTGCTTCTCAATATAACGACTATATTTTGATTCAATGAGTATCTGCTCCATCACTTCACTAGAGTAGTGAGCAAACGAAGGTAGAAGTGTGATCAACTTCTCTTGGGTAAAATCTCCCCGTCCTATCACATCCATCCAACAGGTACGATCATTAATCTTGGTAGCATTGATACTTGTCAATTGAGCCAAAAACTCTTTGGTTGGTGTAACATAGTGTGTGCGTAGATACTCTAGTGCTTCGGCAAGATCTCTTTTTTTAGCTTCAAATTTCTTAATATACGCACTATCTAAAAGTCCAAAGCTCTTGCCATAATCAGAGAGTCTAATATCCGCATTATCTTCTCTCAAGAGTAGCCGATACTCCGCACGTGAGGTAAACATACGATAGGGCTCTTTTGTCCCTTTGGTCACTAAATCATCAATCAAAACACCGATATAGGCTTCATCTCTGCGTAAGATAAAAGGCTCTTTTCCCTCTATCTTAAGTGCTGCATTAATCCCTGCCATCAGACCCTGTGCTGCTGCCTCCTCATACCCTGTGGTACCATTGATTTGTCCTGCACAATAGAGTCCTTCAATCTTCTTGGTCTCCAAGGTATGCTTCAGCTCTGTTGGTTGAATATAATCATACTCTATCGCATAACCATAACGCACAATCTTTGCCTCTTCCATGCCCTTAACTGATTGGATCATCGCCAACTGTACATCTGTCGGTAACGAAGTACTCATCCCATTGATATAGTACTCTGTCTCATCAATGGTTTGAGGCTCTACAAAGATTTGATGTCGAGGTCGCTCTCTAAAGCGATTAATCTTATCTTCAATACTAGGACAGTACCGTGGTCCTACCCCTTCAATCTGTCCAGAAAAGAGCGGTGCACGATAGAAATTACTCTCAATAATTTCATGGGTTGTCTCATTAGTATAGGCTACATAACAGGGAAGCTGAGTAGGGTTAAACTTCTCTTTATCTGTACGAAAAGAGAATGGTGGTGGAGGGATATCACCAGGTTGCACCTCCATCGTAGCAATATCAACAGACTTTGCATTAATTCTCGCACAGGTTCCAGTCTTAAGACGACCAATATTTAACCCCAATCCTTTCAGGTACTCTGCTAAAGCAACGGAGGAGAACTCCCCCTGTCTACCTGCTTCTTCTTGCTTCTCTCCAATATGGATTAGACCATTTAGAAAAGTCCCTGCGGTAATAATCACTTGTGATGCACTATAACGATTGCCTAGCTGTGTGGTCACTCCTTCAACAACACCATCACTCACAATCAATCCATCTGCAATCTCCTGTTTAACCTCTAAATTGGGGGTATTCAATACAGTATTACGCATATAGATACGATACGCATCCATATCTATCTGTGCTCGTGTTCCGCGTACGGCTGGACCTTTAGAAGCATTGAGTGTGCGAAACTGTATACCTGTTTTATCCGTACAGACTCCCATCTCTCCACCCAAAGCATCCACTTCCCTTACGAGATGCCCTTTTGCAAGCCCCCCTATCGCAGGATTACACGAAGAGGCTCCTATCTGCTCTACCAATATGGTAATCAGAAGTGTTTTTACACCCATACGAGCAGATGCTAACGCTGCCTCAATACCTGCATGCCCACCACCAACGACTATTACATCATACTTCATTTAAAACCCTTACTATACGCTTTTTCTCAGAACTATCCACAAGAAAATACATTTATTTTTGCTATAATGACCGAATTATATCAAAATATATTGAGGTAGTATGTTCACAGGTCTTATACGCGAAATAGCAAAAGTTAAAAGTTATCAAAACAATATTTTAACCATCTCTTCTAAACATAAAGCAACACTAGGTGACTCCATAGCCATTAATGGTGTTTGTCTGACAGTTATTCAAGTACATCCAGATGGCTTTGACCTAGAACTTGCCGATGAAACTCGATCGATTATCGATGAGAGTAAACTCTCTGGAGAGGTACACTTAGAGCCTGCGATGATGATGCAAGATCGTTTTGAAGGGCATATTGTACAAGGTCATGTCGATTGTATAGGAGAGGTTAGTCAAATTATACCTAGGGAGAATGCTACGGATTTTATTATTAGTGTAGAAGAAGCCTATATTATACATATTGTTCCCAAAGGTTCAATCACTATTGATGGTGTTTCACTCACCGTAAACGATGTCTATCAAAATAATTTTCGATTAACAATTATCCCCCATACACTCAAAGAGACACTCATGAAAAAGTATCGTATAGGGACAAAACTTAATATTGAAACAGATGTATTTGCACGCTATATTGAGCATATTCTTTCTCACCGTAAGAGTTCAACTCAAAGTGTGTCATGGAGCGAGATAGATGAGCTACAAATGAGTTACTAGTGAATCTCTACAACTATATAACTCCCCAAGAGAATGAAACCTTTACTACTCTACTCAAACATAAAAATATTATTATCAATCGTATTGTAAGCTCAGAGCAAGTTCAAGATAAAGAATATATTCAAGAGGAAGATGAGTGGTTTGTACTACTTGAGGGAGAGGCTACATTATTAATAGATAGAGAGAAAAAGGTTCTTACAAAAGGGGACACTCTATTTATTAAAGCCAAAACACCACACCGCGTAGTCCAAACTAGCCATGAGACACTATGGTTAACTGTTCATATTTTTAATTAGACTACCTATTCTCAGATAAGGATAAACTAGAGAACAAAAATAAATCATCTAAACGAATACCAGTTGAACATATAAATGCTAAAATCAAGGCTTTTAAAATTGTTGCTATAAAATACAGGAATAGAAGAAAAAGATTTGGCTTGAGATTTAATCTAATCTGTGCTTTAGTAAACTTTGATAGAGGTTTTGCGGTTAAATGATAGGTTATGCAAGAAGTCTATTAAAAGGTGAATTAAAATACAAGAGCCAAAAGGGTTAAAAAAGAAGTAAAAAGATAAAGAAGGATAAAAGTTAAGGGAGTTAGGATATATGAGGTTGAATAAACTCAAAGTGGCAGCGACCTACATTTCCACAGACGTAGCCTGCAGTATTATCGGCGATGGGAG
>JAMOSB010000009.1 GCA_027068485.1 Sulfurovum sp. | reverse complement strand
TATTAAGAAGAAACCGATTAAAAAAGTGACACCCAAAAAGGCGATCCGATCCAAAGAGGAGAATAGAACACGACAAGCTAAGCGTATCGAAGCACTTTTTGATCAGCTCACTACACCACCCAAAAAAGTCAATAGGGTCTCAACCAAACAGCAGACTCAAGTCCCTCAGAGCAGACAAGCCCGTGATAGCGGGGTGGAGAATAGCTACTTAGCCAAAGTCGAACAGCTCCTAGAGGGGTGGCCTGCCCAGAGTGAGTATGCGGGTGAGTGTGCGACAGTTCATCTGCGTATTAGCCCAACAGGACGCTTCACCTTTACACTCAAACGCGCCTCAAGTAATGAAGCGTTCAATACGGGACTGATCGCCTATCTCAAACAGCTTCAAGGCATTGGTTTTGGCTCACATAAAGGGACGCGAAGCTATCAATTTGCAGTGGAGTTTATCGCCAAAGAGTAGCTTTATTCGATTTTAATATTCATTAATGAAGATTTCAACTCAGCCTTGATACAATGCTCTTTTAAAGCAAAAAATCAAGGAACTCTGTGTGAGATATATTTTACTTTTACTGTTGACACTCAATCTTTTTGCGGTGGATGCAACATTGACTATCGAAAAGGATGTAGAGGCTCGTTCTCGCATCGCTCTCGTCGATGGCTCTGCACTCCCTCAGCCCAAACTCTCTGCTATCTTACGCTCAGACCTTAAAATCTCTGGACATTTTCTACCCGATAGCACTATCCATAAGGGTGCCTTTGGGGAGAGGTTTATTCCCCCTGCACTCAAATCCAAAGAGTACCTGCTTCGCTACCGTCTGAGTCAGACCAAAGGGGTGAAGCTTGAGGTGCGTCTACAGCGTGCCTCTGATGGTACCATACTCTTCAAGAAGCACTACGCCATTGGTGATCGCCGTAAGACCCCATTTCTAGTCCATAAGGCGGTATCGGATATCAATGATGCCCTCAAATACCCTGATATTAGCTGGATCAATCGCTATGTGGTCTATGCGCGTTATACCCTCCCTCGTAAGAGTGAGATTGTCTTGGCTGATTACACCTTCAACTACCAAAAGGTGATTATCCGTGGGGGGTTAAACCTCTTTCCTAAGTGGGCAGACAAGGCACAAAAGAGCTTCTACTACACCTCCTACCGTGGGGTGCTTCCGACACTCTATCGGGTCAATATCTATACAGGTGCCAAACAGCGTGTAGTCGCCTCTGAAGGGATGCTCGTCTGTACAGATGTGAGTCGTGATGGGAGTCGACTGCTCCTTACGATGGCACCCAATGGGCAAGCGGATATCTATGAGCTTAACCTTCGTACCCATGCCAAAAAACGGATCACCAAGTTTAGCGGGATTGATGTCGGAGGGAAGTATATCAACAATGAGTCACAGGTACTCTTCGTCTCTAGCCGTCTAGGGTATGCCAATATCTTCAAAAAACCTCTTGGCTCCTCTGCGGTCTCCCAAGTGGTACACCATGGACGCAACAACAATGCGTGTGATACACACGGCAATCAGATCGTCTATAGCTCACGGGAGAGTAACCATGCCTTCGCCTCCAACACCTTCAACCTCTATCTGAGTTTGGCAAATGGATCGGGTACGCGTCCCTTGACTACCACAGGAGCCAATCAGTTCCCACGCTTCTCTACAGATGGATCGGTGATTTTGTTTATCAAACACACCCAACGAGGCTCTGCTATTGGCTATACAAATCTTATGAGTCGACAGAGTCTACTCTTCCCTATCTCGGGACGCAAAATCCAGTCAATAGATTGGTAAGAACAGAAAGGATAACGCATGATAAAACAACAACAACTCGCAATCGCACTCCTCTTGGGTGCACTGCTTAGTGGATGTGGACAGCCCGCTCCTGCACTCGATGGGAGTAGCAATGTAGCCCCCACAGGACTTGGGGGACTAGGTGGTGAGACCGTGACAATTGATGAGGCAGGGGGTGCGTATGGAAGTACCTCTGAGGATGGAGCCTCTTCTATCTCCGATGGGACACCCTACAACAGTAGTACAGAGGGGCTAAAGAGTATCTACTTTGGGTTTGACAACTACACCGTCTCCTCCAAGATGGAGAACCGTATCTATAGCAACGCAACCCATGTACGCACCCGAGGATTACGCAAAGTAAAAGTCGAGGGGAACTGTGATGAGTTTGGTACCGATGAGTACAACTACGCGTTGGGACTCAAGCGAGCCAAAGCGGTCAAAGATCGTATGGTGGCACAAGGGGTGAGTGCGGATAGTATGGTGATCGTCTCACTTGGGGAGAGCAATCCAAGCTGTAGTCAACCCACCGATGGGTGCTATGAGCAGAACCGAAGAGTCGATCTGCACCCGCTACGGTAGATGATGATGAGATGGGTATATCGTAGTGGGGTGGTATTGTCGTTGGTGGTGATGCCACTCTTTTGTGAACCCTCTGTGTATGGGTTTGAGACAGAGCAACCCATACAGAATCGTAAGATCTCTGTGCGTGAGTTGAGTATCCAAAATCATCGTAAACTCACCCAACTCAAAGAGCAACTACGACTGCAACAGGAGAAGATTGAGGGGTTGACCTCTGTGATTGAGGGGTTGAGTGCATCACTTGGGATGCTTGAGACACGCACCACTACCTTGCAAGAGGAGGGGGGTAGCACACCACTGCTAGAGGCGTTGAGCCATCGGATAGAGACCCTAGAGCAGAACAGACTCACCCAAGAGCAACTCGATGCCCGTCTGGCTAAGGTGTGTCGCCCCTCAGTGGCTACAGAGGCTCAGAGAGCTTCTACTCCTCATACCGCCTCAGTAGAACCCGCTACTACTTCTGTGGTAGAGCATGACAATACCAAAGAGACCACACTCGATGGACTCGACCCTGCGACACTCTATACCCAAGGTAAATCCGCCTTTGCAAAGAAGCAGTATGATAAAGCCCTCAAGCGATTTACGCTCACAGCAAAAAAAGGGTATAAGCCTGCCTCCTCTCACTACTATCTCGGGGAGATTAGCTACTATACCAAGCAGTATACCAAGGCGGTATCCTATTTCCAGAAGAGTGCAAAGCTCTATGCCAATGCGAGTTATATCGATGTGTTGCTTCTGCATACGGGAATCTCACTCGAACGCACGGGGGAGAGTGAGAAGGCGAAGATCTTTTATCAGACTTTGCTTGATGCCCATGGAGATAAGCACTCCGCTACGATCGCACGAAAGCACCTCAAGAGCCTAGAGGAGACGCGGTGAGTCGGCTTCTTGGGTTATCTCTGTTGCTTATGAGTTGGCTCTCTGCTGAGGTGGAGATAACCAAGCCCAAGCCTCTTACCCATGAGCTTATTCCCCTAAGCAAAACAGTTTTTTCACTCTATAACTTTAGCAAAGACACCACTCAGCGTATCGACTTGACGGGGAAAAACTTCATCTTGGTATCGGTGCGAGAGAAGGGGAGTGATGGACGCTTCTACGCCGTCGATCGTGATGGTACTGTCTGGTGGAGTGGTGGGGTGACCTCAGGGGCTCCAGAGTTTCGGAGTCCCTCAGGCGTCTTCAGACTCCTACAGAAAAAACGCTACCATATGTCACAAACCTACCCTGATGAGTCGGGGGTGAACAATATGGACTATATGATGAAGTTTACACACTATGGGCATGCCCTCCATAAGGGGAGTGTTGATTGGATGTCACATGGGTGTATCCATATCGATGCCAAAGATATCGGGGTGATCTACCGATGGGCAGACTATCAGACACGCATTGTCATTACACGACACAGCTATATGCCTTTTGCCAAAGAGGATTTACAGAGAATCTATTTAGATTAACCAAGGGAGAGATTATGACTTTAGAAGAGAAAGATAAAGAGTATGTACTACAGACCTATGCACGCGACTACACCAATTTTGTCAAGGGGAGTGGCTCGACACTCTATGATGAGACGGGTAGAGACTATATCGACTTTGCCAGTGGGATAGGGGTCAACTCTATCGGACACGCCAACCCGACACTAACCGATGCGATCTGTGAGCAAGCCAATGCCATCTTGCACATCTCCAACCTCCAGATCATCGCACCCCAAGCGGAGCTAGCGGAGAAGATCGTCACGCTAAGTGGATATGATATGGGGGTCTTCTTTGCCAACTCGGGAGCAGAGGCGAATGAAGGGGCGATCAAGATAGCCCGTAAGTATGGGGAGACACAGTTTGAGACCAAACGCTACAAGGTCATCACCCTTGAACACTCCTTTCATGGGCGTACCATCACGACAGTAAAGGCGACGGGGCAGGAGAGTTTCCACACCCCACACTTCGCTCCCTATCCTGATGGGTTCTCCTATGAGAAGTCTATCGAGGCGGTCTATGATGCGATTGATGAGGAGACGGTGGCAGTATTGATCGAACTCGTACAGGGTGAGGGGGGTGTAGAGCCATTTGACAAAGAGGCGATACAGCAACTCGCACGCCACCTCAAATCGGAGGGGATTTTACTGATTGTCGATGAGGTACAGACAGGGGTCTATCGTACGGGAGAGTTTCTCGCCTCTAACCTCTATGAGATTGAGCCTGACATTATCACCCTTGCCAAGGGCTTGGGGGGTGGTGTCCCTATCGGTGCGGTGATGACACGCCACAAGAGCATACTACACGCAGGCGATCACGGAAGTACCTTTGGGGGGAACTACCTCAGTAGTCGTGCGGGACTAGCGGTACTGGAGGTGCTTCAAGGACTCTATGACTCAGGGGCAGTGGCGGAGAGTCATCTCTACTTTGAGCAGAAGCTTCAGGCTATTGTCGCCTCTTATCCTCATCTCTTTGAGAGAGAGGTAGGCTTAGGGTTGATGCGGGGATTGCGTGCCAAGAGTAGTGCGATACAGAAAGCCACCGTCACCCAAAGTATGCAAGAGGGGCTTGTGGTACTCAAAGCAGGACGCAATACTGTACGCTTCCTTCCTAGTATCACCATTAGTAAAGTAGAGATTGATGAAGGGTTTATGCGTTTTGAAAAAGCTATTGCTACGCTCTAGTCTTCTCCTTTGGGGACTCTCTTTGGGGGTGCTTGGGGATGAACTGCGTGATTTTCTCTCTGAGGAGAAACAGCACCTCTTTGGGTATGAGTATCAGAACAATGCACTCCAGAGTGATATACTTCAGAAGAGTTGGATCAACCCTGTGATGGTGCAGTATACACGAAGTTACTCAGAGCAGATGAGAGGAGAGAGGACTCAGACGGGGAGTTTCTCTATTGGGATCGATCAGCCGATCTTTAAGTCGGGGGGGATCTACTTTGCCATTAAGTATGCAGAAGCACTGCGTGGAGCCAATGAGGCAGAGATCACCTTAAAGAAACGAGAGATGATAGGGCGAGGGGTCGAGCTACTCTTTGAGATGAAGAAGCTCAAGTTAGAACAACGCAAAATAGCCCTCCTTATCCAAAATGATAAGCTTGACATCATCCAAAAAAAAGAGCGTTACCATGCAGGGGTGAGTGATAGTAGTCTGCTTGACCAAGCGATCCTCAAAGCCAATCAAGATGAGATACAGAAGTTACAGCTTGAGATCTCATCCCTAGAGCTAGAGAAGCAGTTTGCACTCTTGAGTGATAGCAATCCCCATACCCTTAAGCTCCCCACCCTTAAGCTCATCTCCTTAGAGACCTACCGCAAAAACAACCTCGCACTCCAACGCGATCGCCTACGCATCGAGGAGAAGCACTACAGTGCCAAGATGGCATGGACAAAGTACCTCCCCACGGTCTCGGTGCAGGGACGCTATACCGATGCCGATCTCAATCCACTCTTTGCACGACCAGGACTTGAGGAGCGGTATAACACCTACGGCTTTACGATCTCGATGCCACTAAGCTTCAATGCATTGGCAGATGTAGAGGCGAGTAAGGTCGCACATCTCAAAGCCCAAAGTACCTTTATAGAGCAACAAGAGGCGATTGGGTTAGAGTATGCACTACTCAAGAAGCGACTGGGGTTTATCGATCGTAAGATTGCCCTTGCACGCAGAGATAAAGCCCTCTACCAAAACCTCTATACGACGACGAAGAATCTTGCCCAAGCAGGAGAGAAGACGAGCAGTGATGTGGCAATCATGCGAAACTCGTTGCAGATTCGGAAGCTCAATATCCAGATCTACAACTTAGAAAAACAGATAGAGCTTCTTGGACTCTATACAAAGGTGAGTAATGCAGTTTAGTGACTATATGGAGCAGTGGCTCTATGGTGAGGGGGGCTACTACAAGCAGTTTAAGGCGATTGGGAAGTCGGGGGATTTCTATACCGCAGTAAGTACGAGTCGCTTTTTTGGGGCGAGTATCGCCAACTACTTCTATGGACTTCTTAAGTCAGAGCAAGTCCCTAGGGATGGGTGGCTCATCGAAGTAGGGGCACACCAAGGCTACCTCTTGTGCGATATGATACAGTGGCTCTATAGTTGTGACCCTACATTGATTGGGAGCTTGAAGTTTGGTATCGTAGAGCGACAGCCTGAGGTACAAGAGGCTCAAAAAGCCTATATCCAAGAGCGTTTTGGTAAGGATGTGACGGTACACCACTTTAGTAGTTTAGCGGAGGTTGAAGCCTCCTATGCCTTTATCGTCGCCAATGAGATCTTCGATGCCTTTCCGTGTGAGCTACTCAAAGAGGAGAAGATCGCACGGGTTAAAGAGCATACGATCTATTGGGAGGAGGCTCCCGCTTCACTACTGAGCTGGGCAAGACAACACCACCTTACCCAAGGGGAGATTGCGGTTGGGTATGATACCTTTGCTCAAGAGATGTGCCATGCGATTGAGCGGTGTGATTTTGTGAGCTTTGATTATGGCGAGAGGTATGTCCGTAATGACTTCTCTATCCGTGTCTACCGTACCCATGAGACCTTCCCGCTCTTTGATGAGGCACTTACATTGGCAGACTCCTATCAACACGATGATATCACCTATGATGTCAACTTTGGACACCTCAAAGAGATCTTTGAAGCCGAAGGGTTTGAGGAGGTTGCCTATGAGACACAGGCACGCGCCTTGATACGCTTTGGGTTGATTGAGATACTCGAAGCCTTTGCCAAGCAGACCACCCAAGCACGCTATGCACGAGAAGCGGACAAAGTCAAAACCCTTATCGCCCCGACCATGATGGGTGATCGCTTTAAGATGGTACACTTTAGGCGTTAGTTGATGATGCGTCTAGCTCCCTTGTAGCAGGCTTGATAGAAGGGGGTATCAAAGGGGGTGATGACCACCCCTTTTTTGGCTGAACTTGCATGGATAAAGCGTCCATCTCCTAGATAAATCCCCACATGATTGACCCGATTTCGATCTTTTTTAGCGGTAGCAAAGAAGAGTAGATCACCGCTTTGTAGCTTGGATTTGGAGATGGCACGCCCGTAGCTCGATTGGGAGCGAGAGGTACGCGGTATCCAGACTCCTAGCTCCTTGAAGACCTGAGAGGTGAAGCCTGAGCAGTCATAACAGTTGGGACCCTCTGCCCCCCAGACATAGGGGAGGTCAAGCTTGGATTTGGCGACTTGCGTGATGAGTTGTTGGGCGTAGCTTGTACTTGGTGGTGGGGGTGCGGGGAGTGGAGCCTCTTGGTAGAGAGGTGGAAGTGGAGGCACGGCTAGAGTCGTGGGAGCAGGAGGTGGTGTCTGCGTGGTGTGAGTAGGGGTGGGTAGGGTCGCTAGGTGGTGGTTGGGTTGTCTCACAAGGGTGTTGTCTGAGGGGTGGCAGAGTGAGTGAGAGAGCTTGCGTGTGAGAAGCCCCTCTAGGGTGGATTTCTGGGTCTGGAGCGTGGTGATGGTTTGGGTCTGCTCTATGCTTTGGGCATGGTAGGTCTGCTTGAGCTGGTCGATCTCTGTCTGAAGGTGCTGGATATACCAGAGTAGTGTGATCACCACACCACCCCCGATGAGGAGTCCCAGTGTAGCATAGCGTGTAGTAGGAGAGTAGGTCACTTTTTTCATGGACGAATCATACCATATCTTAATTGTTTTTAAGAAGTAATATGCTAAGATAAAGGGATTTTTAGTTTATCTATTGAGATAGGCTAAAGTTCAGAGTTTTACTAATCAAAAGGAGTATGAAAATGAAAACAATATTCTCAAATCAGAGAAAAAGAGGCGCGTTTACGCTGGTTGAACTATTGGTTGTTATTGTGATTATGGGGTTCTTAGCCTCACTGGTTGCACCAAAGCTAGCAGGATTTGCTGAAGAGGCATCGTGTGGAAGTTGTCAGACTAACCAAGAGAGACTACAGAAGTATGTCATGATGCATGTCTACCAAAACAATGAGCTCCCTTCAGGATTGACCAATATGGTTATCTCAAATAATCCAGGAGATGTAGCTATCCGGGTAAGACCAGAAGATGGTAATAAACGCAATGGTGCTGAAGAGGTCTCCAAAGAGTTCTATAAACGCTTTAAGCCAATACTACACTATATCAATGCGACAGAAGCAGATGAACTAGAGGATCTTGGTATTGCCGAGGTCTATGATCTGGCTAAGACTTCTGATGGGTCAGGTGAGAAACCTGATGCAGAAAATAATATTGTTGAGCGAAATGTCCGTCGTGATGTAGCAGACAAGCTTGGGATGTTAATGATTGGTCTAGGGTGTTCAACTGTAGATTCAAATGAGACAAATTATAGTTCTGGTGAACAGTATAAATTTACTGCAAGTACCTCATCATTAGAGTTGGAAGCTCCATCAGTTGCACTTAATGCAACTGATGGAACTACGACTGAAAGTAATAGTGATAAGTGGATGCGTATGGAAGAGGGAAAATTTATCGGTAGACTTGTTTTGGGTGTAGGAGATGCGACCTTTGAACTTGTTAAAAGTGAGATGCTCGATAGTGCAGGGACCTGTCCTGATCAGATCTTAAGCCGTAACCAATATAGCTGGGGGAACTACCTCTTAATTGTACCACGATTGGAAGAGACAATTAAGAGAGTTAGTGCAGCAGTTGATACACCTGCAAAACTTCACTATTTTGGGGTTAATGTCAATGATGATAAGACAATTGGTAAACACCCAATTATCTTGAAAACAGAGGGAACAAAAGGGGACTTCTCAGCTCAAAAAGAGTCTGACTTTGAGATCGCCTGTCCCAATGGACATGTTTGGGGTGATATAGCCGATAGCTACCTTGTCTCTATTGAAGGTGAGAGATCGTAGTTTACCTTGATATAGCCTCCACCTTTGGGTGGGGGTGTTAATCACTGGTAAGTAGAGAAGACTCTATTTACCAGTGATTTACCTAGCCATGTTATATTTTCTACTTCCAAATTCCACTTAAAGATAATACGAATGAAACTTCTCAAATATACTCTACTTTTTATATCACTTTTGCTACTTCTGCTCTTTGGCTTTATGGGGTATAGTTATGATCAGTATCAAGATGAACAGTCGCGTGTTCGAAGCTATCACGCTCTTGCATTTGAGGGATATAGTGCGATAGCACATGGTCAGAAACAACAAGCACAAGAGGCGTATGAGAAGGCAGTGGCGCTCTATGATAAGGAGAGTTCTACTCTCACTGCCCTAGCCGATATCTACCAAGAGGCAGGAGATATGAAGCGTGCAGGGGAGCTCTACACCAAGGCATACCACGCCAAGCCTGATGAGACGACTGCCTACTACAATGCTGCACTCTGTGACTATGCGCAGGGGGCATACAGAGAGAGTATCGCTAAGATACTCCACCTAGTCGACCAACACAAAAAAGATAGTGCCTACTACAAGCTTTTGGTCGCTAACTACTTCAAGCTAGGGGAGAACGCTAAGGCGTTTGGGTATCTAGCACTCCTTGATGCAGAGGGACGCTACCGTGACAATGCCCTACTCAAACCCGTGTGGGAGGCGTATGATGCACTCGACTCCAAGCCCACGCCTACGCCCTTTGTGTTTGCGTATGAGCAGACGGATGATCCTCAAGGGCTCAAAAAGATCATCGATCGTTATATCCAAGAGGGTAAAGATCTCAAAGCCCTTGCGACTGCTCGCAAACTTCTCATGCTAGAGCCGACGAGTGACTATGCCCATCTTGCCATCGCCACACTTTTAGCCAACCATAAAGCCCTCAAGAGTGCCTTGCCCCATCTGCTTAAAGTCCAGCACCATACCGCGAAATCATGGGTACTACTTGGAGGAGCTTATCAGAAACAAAAAGTCTATGATAAAGCACTTTCAGCGTATGAGAAGGGATTGGCTCTCTCTCGCGAGCCTGATACGCTACGGGCGATGGTTGTCTGTGCGTTGAAGCTTCGTGATGGGAAGCGAGCCTTTGAGTACCTCAATCAGTTGGAGGAGATGGCACCACGACTTGCCCATAAGCTACGCTATGCGTTGGAGATCAATGCTAAGATAAAGCATACCCCATGGCAGACTGCGTGGTATCTCTTGGTAGATAGACTCTATGAGATAGGAGGTGTGAAGTGAGGGCATGGATAGCAGGCAATAAGCGACTTGTTGGACTTCTTGTGCTACTTGCTCTTGTTGTTACCGCCAAGATTGTGCAGGTAGTGATGAGTCCAGCCCCTCACCATACCCATACCCCCAGTGAGGTGACACAGCTTCATCAGATTGAGTTGCATCGTTTTGGCAATGAGGGGAGTGCTACACCTCAGGAGATCGTAGCCAAGCCCTATGTTTTGTTGGAGTTCTTCTCTCTCTCTTGTCGCTACTGCCAAAAGAGCATCCCTACACTTAACCGACTCAATAGACACCCCAAACTCTCGGTCATTGGGTATGCTCAAGCCAATCCCAAGCCCGTACTTGAGTATGCCAAGGCGAAGGGGGTAGCCTATACCCTCTGTCAGACAAGCCTCCACTACTTTGAACTCTTCAACCCTGTGCGTGTCCCTGTGAGCTATCTAGTCGATACCAAGAGCCTAGCGGTCAAGGCACGATTTATGGGAGAGGTAGACTATGATGAGGTTGTGTCGTATCTCAAATAGTCCGTGGGGTAGGGTGCGTGGATTTTATGGTAAACTATCACAAATTTTTATAAAGGGTGGGGATTGTGCTGAGAGGCTCTAGTAGAAAGCGAAAAGATACTATTGTCAAAAACCTTACGACAACCCTTCAGGGGAAATCGGGAGCCTATCCTATCTCTATCGAGGATACCTTCAAGGCACCCTCAAGCTCATGGTATGCTCAGCTACGCAAGAGTCGTGGTACACCCCTTGAGGTAGTCGATAGTCTCAAGACCGCTCTGGTTGCCAATGCCCTACTCCTTATCGAGATACTCCCCACCGCTATCTCCGTAGCGATCGTAGCGAAGCGATCGGTTTTGATGGAGATCAAGTACCTCGAACACTACACCTATGAGGCTCTCCATCAAGCCCACGAACGCATTACACAAGAGACGATCCCCTATGTAGCGGATACCTATCGTTCTTTGGAGATGATCCTCAATATCATCGCTTATGAGGCGATCTATCGGCTACCTCACCGTATGGTCGTCATCGATGATACCATCACACAGTTTTATGGGATAAGCAAAGCCCCCACCGCTTCACCGAGTGATGGGTCGCCTATCTCTTCTAAGGAGTTTCAGATACTCTCTGGCTATCCGCCTCATGAGGTCTATGAAACACGTACGCTATACCCCAACCCCTCAAAGGCTAATGCTCCCCATGAGGATAGGGTCTATCTGTTCTCCATAGCCCAAAAAGAGGCAGTCGATAGCCTCTCTAGGGGTGTAGGGGTATTGGGGTATGAGATCAAAAAACTCCATGCACTCTACTCGGCACTCTATAGTACGCTAGCTAACAGATCGCAAGGCACACAGATGCGTATCCATGTGGTAGAGCGTACCGCCTACTGTCTCCAACGCCATACCAATGGGGCGTTTGAGACGCATGAGTATGATCTAAGCTATGAGTATGAGGGGTTGGAGCTGGTCACCTACCGTATGGATGAAGTGATTGTGAGTGGAGGGGGTGTAGCCTATGAGCAACTCAAGCAAAATCTCCAAACTGCTCAGGTTAATTTGCGTACCTTTAACTATATCGATGATCTACCCAAGGCGATTATACGACTAGAGAAGGGGTTGGTTCTGGACAATAGCTTCGCACTGCTGATTGGGGTGGGGTACTATGAACTTTTTGGTGTCAACTTCAAGACACTACGCTTGGGGGTGACACTGCTCCCTACAGGCTATGAACGACTCCGAGACAATCTCCATCTGCTTCCTTTTGCCCTCCTGCTCTTGGTCATACTGGGTGCGTATGGTGCAGACCGTTGGGTCGAGTACCGCTATGAGCAGATACATGAAGAGAACAAAGAGCTCTCTAGGCTCCTGCGTCAAAAAGAGAAACTCCAAGAGGCGATTAAGCGTAGAGAGAAGGATATCCAGCGTATTTTGAGCCGTACCAAACGGCTTGATGATCTTCTGGCTAGTCGGCTAGAATCGGAAGATGCCTTGATCCTCCATGAGATCGCACAGAAGATCCCTGATGATATCATCTTGACCCATATCTCCAAAAAGCTCAAAGGGGCTAAAGGCTCTGTGATCCATATCACGGGGAAGTGTTTTCAGGAACGCTCGTTGTTGGAGTATATCAAGGCGTTGAAGTTTAGAGATAAGAAGGTCTTCTTGACGAGTCTTGTCGACTCACGCAAGGTGGCATCACAGCGTGTCAATAGCAAGAGTAGTGCGTCGATCTATGCAAATTTTTTGGAAAACTTTGTACCCAAAGAGGGGAGAGCTAAAGAGAGTAAAGAGGTCAAAGAGATGATACGACAGATGGAGATTATGGCATCTCAAAAGCAAGAGGTCTATTTCGCTGATACAATCAACAATACCTTTGTACTGGAGATAAAGTAGTGCATAGACGCTATCGTGATTGGGTGTTACGCCATACGATTGTAAGCTATCTACTGGTAGGGGTCTTGAGCCTAGGGATACTCTACTACGCCTATGCGTTTCATATCCGTCAGACGCTCGATCAGATCGATGCGATACGCAACAATATCACGATGATCGATCGCCAAGAGCTTGAAGCGGAGTTGGAAGGTTATCGTAGACTTCAAAAGAGTAAGCAGGCAGCGTATCGTAAAGCCCTTGAGCAGAGTAAAATGGATAACCGTGGACTCTACACCGATAAGTACAGTGTGGCAGTCGATATCTTAGAGCAGGTGAATCGTTCGTTTTTCAATCTCTATCGCTATAAGCTCAATAGTAGTTATGAGTTGTTAACGCTACAGTTTAATGGCTCCTACCTTAACTTGATTAAGTTTTTTGATTATCTCCAGACCATCAAAGCAAATATCACGATCAACTCGTATAAGATTGAGCTAATAGATGGTAAAATGCTAATTGCAATAACACTCAAGATAGGATTGATAAAGATATGAGAGTTGTGATAGTTATCCTTTTGATCTCTGTGGGGGTGTTTGGGCGAGAGTGGCATATCAAACGCAACCCTTTTGTCGTGAGTAAAGTCTATATGGATAGTACGGGAAAACACTACTTGCTCCCCAAAGATACCTACGCTTTTTTGGATATCTCTGCACGGGGAGTCTTTTTTAAAGATGGGATTAGACGGGTGCTTTTGGATCTAAAAGAGCGGGGGTTTATCACCGTAGCAGAGGGAGAGTCAGTGCAGATAGATACAGCAGATATTATGAGTACCATCAAAGCAGAGAAGATTACACAGCGTTATGTTCTGATCTCTATCAATGGTGCAGAGGCGACACGATATGAACTCAAATAGAGTTTTTCTACTACTGATGATGCTATGGAGTGTGGTGGTGTATGCCCAGCCACTCAATCTACGCACCATTAAGGTGGAGTATATTAACTTCAATGATATACGACTCGACAATCTACTGGGATTTTTGGGTAAGGAGTATGGACTCAACTTTAGTATCAACCCTAAGCATAAGTCCCGTACCGTCTCGATCCATCTGCGTCACTCTAACATGCATGATCTGCTTGAGGCGGTGACACATGATAGTAAGCTACTCTACCATCTCAAAAACAATATCATCTACATCACCAGTCGTCAACAAAACCTTATCGATAAGTATATGGATGGGGGCTACCGACGCAGTCGTGTCACCCTCC
This sequence comes from Sulfurovum sp., assembly GCA_027068485.1. Taxonomy (GTDB): domain Bacteria; phylum Campylobacterota; class Campylobacteria; order Campylobacterales; family Sulfurovaceae; genus Sulfurovum. The sequence continues at coordinate 53,985 of JAMOSB010000009.1, read as the reverse complement.
AGCACGCCTCTGTCCAAGATGCCATCACCTTTTTACACGATATGATGCCAGGGCAGGCAGTTATTCGCTCATCAACAAAAAATCATCTCTACTCTAATCTTTATAATGCTACACCAACTATGTTGCTACCTGATACACTCAGAAATCAAGGGCAAGAAAATAGCCTCATCTATCCACAAACAGCAATGCTCAATGGAGGGAGTGAAGTCAGAGCAGACCTCACCGAGGAGGAGAGACGCAGGCTTCAACGCTACTATGGTGGGGGTATGCGTAATGAGAGACGCGAGAATGTCCCCAAAAATATCCTCTATATCGTCCCCTTCTTTGATGCCAATCGGGTCTACCTTGTCTCAACAAGTCGTGCGTTGATCGCGGAGGCAAAATCGCTCCTCCAAGAGATAGACCAGCCCTCTAAGCAGGTGTTGATACAGGGGAAGATCTTGGAGTTTACCGTAGGCAATGGCTATAAGTCTATCTTTGATTTTGCGGGTAAAAGCTCCAAGGTAAGCTCTCTTGCAAGTAGTGTCCAGAGTAGTGTAGGGATAGGGAATCTAAAGTATGCGTTTTTAGATAGCAATCTACTCGCAAGTATCGATATCGCCCAAAATGAGGGGCGTGCCTCCTTTGTCTCCTCTCCGATGCTCTTGACGATGAACCGTGTCTCTGCGACACTTGATATGACCGAAGATGTCTCGATCGTCACAGGGGTCAAAGAGGGGTCTACCTCGACCTATGATAGTGGGGTGGTGGTCGTGCCTCCTACACCCATCTACCAGAGTAAGAAGCTAGGGACTCAGCTAGAGATCACCCCCTATATCAACCACAAAAATGAGATACTACTCAAAGTCAAGATCAATATCTCCTCCCTCAGTGGTAAATCTCAGACGATCAAAGTCCCTACGGCCAATGGGGGGACAGAGAGCTATACGGTGGATAGTATCACCGAGTCCAAGATCGAGACACTACTCAATACCGCCAATAAAAAGAGTATCGTCTTTGGGGGGTTGATCCGTGAGTTTACCTCTAAAGATGAGAAGAAGACACCACTCTTGGGAGATATTCCGATATTGGGTATCCCCTTTAGGAAGATAGAGAACTCTACGGAGAAGAAGGAGCTGATTATTATCTTGACTCCTACGATCGTCGATCCCAAAAATCCTAATATGATGCAGAGTATCCAAGGGGTACGCCAAGGGATACATAGTGTCAACCGCCCTAAAAGTTATCAGATCAAAAAGCCTGTTGTCAAGTCGACTGCAAGACCTAAACCCCGTACCCAACCCAAAACGCGTAGTGTCGATGCTATTTATAATCAAGAGATAGAGGAGTTTTTACGATGATACCTAAAGTTATCTACCTAGGTCTTATAGGACTACTACTTGTAGGGTGTGTCCCTCCCCCCCAACCCTCCCCCTATAGTAGTGCTTACACCACTGCAGATGACCCCATGCTCAAACGAGCCGTGGTGAAGTTGATACGGGAGTATAAGCGTCTCGATGCTAGGGTACAACGCCATGAGAGAGCGTTACGAAGTATGGATAAATCAAGCAAGAGTATCAAGAAGTTTGTCTCAGAGAAGCCCAAGCATGACTACAGCGTCAAAGTAGGGGTTCCTCGGGTCAATGTCCGTAGCAAACCCTCTGTGAGTAGTCGTATCTATGGTACTGCGAGTCGTGGAGAGAGTTTTGTCGTCATTGATAAGACCGATACCAATTGGTACAAGATCAAACACAAAGGCACCACCGCATGGATCCATGGTAGTGCGATTACAAAAGAGGAGTAGTGTATGTTTAAAAAATTGAAAAAACTTGCGAAGAAGGCGTTTAGCTCTAAGACCTATCTTCTGCTCACCATCAATAAAATGGTACCTAATAACTTAGGTGAGGTGATCGATATCTCTGTCGATCGAGAGGCTCAGCACCTCTTTGTAACCTTTGCCAAGGGGATAGAGAAGGCCAGCTTGACAATCGAGGGGTATGGGATTGAGTATGAGGGAAAAGATGCCTATCTGATCTTTGATACCATTCACAAAGAGGGCTACCTCAAGTCGATGCTCAAAGGCTTTCATGCAGATAAGCGTATCAAAGTCGATCCTAAATACCTCAAGCTTATCGAGAAGATGGTATGAGTCACCCCCACCAAAGAGATGCCTTTACCCTCATAGAGATACTGGTTGTTATCAGTATCTTGGGGGTGTTGGCTACTTTGGTGGCACCGCGTTTGAGTGGTACGATACAACACTCCAAAGATACACTCAACCACTCTCAAATGCAACATATCAAGCGTGCAACACTACAGTTTTATGAGGATGTCGGATTTGTCCCCGATACGCTTTCGTTGCTGATCTACCCCTTTGAGTCGTGTGAAGTGGGGGTGACCAATGCCCTCGATAGTGATAGCGATAGTCGTACTTGTAAGCGTATGATAGCCTTTTTAGATGGACACTATAAGTTTACCGATAGCAACCCCGCACTGCGTGACGGGAGTAGTGATGAGGGGGATAGTGGTGCAGGGACACGCAGACTCTCCAAGCTCATTGACCCTATCGAGCAGAAGCTTGACCCCAAGCGAGGGGGATGGCGAGGGGAGTATCTCGGAGGCAATGGGGTATTGGGGCAAGAGCATATCAAAAAGCTAGGAGATGGGAGTGATGAGGAGGAGAACCTCTACTATCTGAGTGATCTTGATCTCCAACACTACTACAGTGCAGGAGTCTCCGCTACAACCCCTCTCTATGAGGTCAATCCACACTGGGATGCTCCCCATGCCAACAGGGAACTCTATGTCATCGCAAGTAGTGACTTCAATGGTTCTCAAAATCTACAGAGTAGTGGGAGGGTGATTGAGATGGATGCCCTCTACCAAAATGCTAAGTATCGTCACAACCTTATCGGAGCGATGACGATAATCGACCCCTACGGTACCCCCTATGAGCTACAGATACCTACCAAATCAAGCGTAGGCAACCAGAACCGTACCAACTATGCCCGTATCGTCTCTTTTGGAGCCAATAGACGACGCGATACGCAGATTGATCGCTTGGCTATCGATTATGATGCGAAGGGGTATGATGACTCTGTCCTCTACCTCTTTGATGGCAACCACACCAACTACTTCCATCAGGAGGTGGAGTAGTGTTGCGAAGAGCCTTTAGTCTAATCGAGCTTCTCACGGTGATTACGATCATCTCCCTAGTCGCCTCTTTGGGGTTGGTTACACTCAAAGATACAGGTGAGATCCACGCCAAACGCTACACCACTGAGCTACTCAAATCGATCAAAGAGGGGATCGCCTCTGTGGAGGAGGGAGAGAGTATCACAGGCTTTCTCAATGACTTTGGTACCATGCCACCACACCTCTCCTGCCTCCTCAACCGTGAAGGGAACCTCTCCTATGTCAATGGCACACTAGGACGCTACCGCATCACCAACCTTCTGCGTCGCGATCAGGGGGAGAAGATGCCTGCGATGCCTTTTTTAGATGGGGAGGATAGTGGGGCGTTTGTCGATAGTCAGATCGCCCTCTCTACCTATACCACTCCTGCACTCTATATCGGCTACCATGGGGGCTATATCGGGCAGGGGGTAGAGCGTGAAGAGGAGAGTAGTCTCCTGCATGATGGTTGGGGTGTTGGGGTCAAGGGGGTAGTCGATCTCAATATCTCCTCACACGCACCTCACGACTTTTTGACCCTCTACTCTGCGGGGAGTGACGGGCGATTTGAGGGGGGTGAGCCAAGCTACCTCAAGGAGGAGTTTGACCCCTATCGTGACCCCAAAAGTCTCCAAGGACTCTATGCTTCTGATATCACGACCCTCTATGATGAGGAGGCATTTACCCCAACAGAGATGATGATCGATGTTGATACGGAGAGTAACCGTACACGCATTGTGATCTACTCACCGATGCTCTACTATGCAGAGGACTCCTCAGGAGTTGTGTGTAGTGAGGAGAACAGCACCCATGCTGATTGTGATGGGGATATGCGTCGCTATATCCCCTATATCCCCCATGTAGAGGCGTTTGATACAGCAGTAGCCGATCACAATATGAGTTGGCATGTTGGGGTGGCAAAGTACTGCTTTGATCTCAATACCACCGATGGGAATCTCTCTATCAATAACCACCCCTACCACTTTGCAGGGAGTAGTAGTGCGAGTCTCAAAGGCTCTAGCTTTTTTGAGTCGATACGGATCCATGGGGCATCACTCTGGACAGGTGCAGGGGATGAGAACAACCCGTTTTATATGAGTGCGGGGGAGAAGGTGGTGGTGATCTTGCGAAGTCTGGATGGGGGGCAGACTTGGGAGTATCGAGATGCCTATACCGCCCACTTCCTCCCCAATAAAAAAATAGCAATAGTCTATCCAAGGTAGGGTTATGAAAAGTCAACGAGAGTTTGAGTCCGCACTGTTACGGTACCTTCTGCATGAGGGGTTTATCGATACGACTCAACGCACACAGATTGTGCGGAGTGTGGATACGACACAAGAGAGTCTAATCGCACGGCTTATCAAGCATGAGGTGGTAAGTAGTGAGGTGATTGCGTCGTTTATTGCAAAGTATGCCCAAGTGGAGGTTCTAGGGCAGGGTGAGCGGGTCACGCCTCATCAGACCCCCATGACGGATACCCTCTTTAAGGCATACCGTGTCCTTGTCGATATTCGTGATGAGCATACTGCGACAGTCTACTTTGCCTCTCCTCTCTCGTGGCAGGCGTGGGGGGATATCACCCACTCCCTAGAGGAGCGGACACTACGAAAGGTGGTCGTACCCTATGAGCAGTTTCAGCGACTCGCCTCCGTGATGGAAGATGCGATTGAAGTGCGGGAGTATTTTGCGATTAGTACACAGCAGGATTTGGAGCGTCTCCCCAAAGAGCAACGAGCGATTGCGTTTGCAGAGGAGATCCTTCAGCGGTGTGTAGAGCTTGGGGCATCAGATATCCATATCGAGCCACAAAAACTACGCTTTAGGATTCGGATGCGGATCAATGGGGTACTACAGGTTTTTGGGGAGTATCCTATGGCGTTTTTCCACTCCTTTAGCTCTCGGGTCAAGCTCATCGCCCATCTCGATATCGCTCAAAAACGCGATATGCAAGATGGTGCCTTGGTCTACCATACCCAAGAGGAGGAGGGGGAGGGGTATGATGTCCCCTTTCGTGTGGCAGTCATTCCTACCGTCTATGGAGAGAAGATCGTCCTGCGGAAGCTCAACCACTATGAGATCTCCCTTGGGTTGCGTGATCTGGGAATGGATGGGGATATCTTGACGCAGTGGAAGGAGATTATCGCTAAGCCCTATGGGATGATTTTGGTCTCTGGTCCTACGGGGTGTGGTAAGTCAACCACCCTGCGGGCTGCGATTGGGGAGATCAAATCAGATGCCATCAATATCTTGACCGTTGAAGATCCCGTCGAGGCAAAAATCCCAGGGATTACGCAGGTAGAGATCGATAGTTATAAGGTCTCCTTTGCGGAGGTGTTGCGTGGGGTACTCCGACAAGACCCTGATCTCTTGATGGTGGGGGAGATACGCGATAGTGAGACCGCTAAAGTCTCCTTGCGGGCGGCATTGACGGGGCATATGGTCTACTCTACTATCCATACCAATGATGCCCCTAGCACCATCACACGGCTTCTTGATATGGGGATAGAGCCATTTGCAATCTCCTCTACACTGGTGGCGGTATTGGCTCAGCGACTCGTACGGGTACTCTGTCCTGTGTGTAAGTCTGCCAAGCTCACTACCCCTGAGGAGATGCACCTACTGAGCATCGATACCCCTCAGAAGATCTATACACCTAGAGGGTGTAAAGCGTGTATCAATAGTGGTTACAGCTCACGCATCGGTGTCTATGAACTCCTCGTCCTTGATGAGACGATACGACGCATGATCAATAGTGGAGAGAATGATACCCAGATCAAAGCCTATGCGATGGAGACGCTCCATATGCCCACACTCTTTAGTGCGACGCGTCAGAAGGTACTCGATGGAGAGACCTCACTTGATGAGTTTAAGAAGATCATTGTCCAATAGGAACAACCATGCAAACAACGGGTGTTAGACACTTTATCCGCAACCATGTGCGAGGGATCTCCCCTAAGGTACGGATCAACTTTTTTCGACAGATGGCGGTGCTTACGGGTGCGGGGATTACGTTGATTAAGGCACTAGAGATGCTTCATCGACAATCTAAAGGCAACCTCAAATACCTGATAGGAGATACGATTAATCTCATCGAGCAGGGAGGTCGCTTCTCGACTATCGGGCAGTACTATACGGTCTTTTTTGATAAGACTATCTGCTCTATGCTTGAAGCGGGTGAAGAGAGTGGTAATATCCAGATGATTTTTCGGGAGATACACCATAACCTTGAGATCAACGAGACCTTTAAAAAGCGTCTGAAGGGGGCGATGCTTGTGCCGTTGTTGACCCTGCTCTTTGCCGTTGGGGTGGTCTTCTATCTGAGTATCAAGGTGGTACCTGAGTTTAGTCGGTTTATCGAGAGTATGGGGGGTGAGCTACCCACCACGACACAGTACCTACTCGACTTCTCTGGCTATATGCAACAGCACTGGGAGCTGATAGCTCAGAGTATTGGGCTAGGGGTTGGGGTGTGGCTCATCGCCTATAAGCTCATCCGTCCGTTTCGCTACGGGGTACAGCGTCTATGGCTAGCAACACCTCTATTCGGTACGATCTCACTGTTTAGTATGCTCTCACTCTTCTCCAACTCTATGGAGAAGCTCTTTGGAAGTGGTGTGGGGTTGGTAGAGAGTCTGGAGATCGCCAAAGAGGGGGTGAAGTCACTTCCGCTTCAAGCCGTTATTGATCGCTCTATGGAGGGGATTATTGCGGGGGGATCACTCTCCTTGGCTTTCGAGAAGGCGTCGATTGTCCCGCTTATCTATGGGGATCTGCTGATTGCAGGGGAGGAGAGTGGTCGTCTCGATGACTCCTTTAGGGAGTTAGCCCTTATCTACCGTGAAGAGGCCGATGAGAGGATCGCTATCCTTCAGAGGCTCATTCCCCCGATTATGACGCTACTTATTGGGGGGATTGTGGGGATGATTGCGATGAGCTTGCTCATTGGGATGATGGCGATGTGGGCTCAACAAAGCTTATAGGAACACCTCTTTTAGCGTTGTCGCATCGCTTTGAGCATGACACATCGTTTGATGGCAGAGCCTTCGCTTCCTAGCATCTTTGTATACTTCGCAAACTTCGCCTCTCCAATCATCCCGATACACGCCTCTTTGCTCATCGCAATGGGGGTAGGTTGTGTACTGTTTTTCTCGCCATACTGCATCGTTTTGGAGGCGACTGCTAGCGTGGGTTTGGGTTTTTGGGTGGGGTTGTCTGGGTAGGCGTAGTCACTGTTGTAGTTGCTATCATCGACTTTTTTTGGGATGAAGCGTCTGCGTGGTTGTTGGGCTACATGCAGAGGTGTGACGGTAGGTTCATCTTCGAGTATGAGGGGTGAGGTGGCGTGTCTACTTTTGCTAAGCGTCTGAGGCTCTTGAGTACATCCGACCATTAGTAGAGTGGTAAGTGTGAGTAGTGTAAGGGATTTCATCTGTAGGACTCCTGAGTGTATGGTTTGTGGCTTAGTGCTACCACCGCGATGGCAAACCCACCATCATGGCTGATAGAGAGTGAAGTGTTATGAAGTTGATGTACTTGTTGTGCCTCATGGGTGAGGGTGAAGAAGGGAGCACCTTTGTGGTTCTTGGCGATGATGATATCCAAAAAGGACAACTCCGCACCGATACCACACCCCAAGGCTTTGGCGATCGCCTCTTTGGCAGCCCAGAGACCTGCGAGGGTCTCTATCTTGCGAGCCATAGCGATCTCTTTGGGGGAGAGGTATCGCTCCTTAAACTTAATCCCATAGCGGTCTATAAGCTTCTCTATTCGTCTGATTTCAATAATATCTGTCCCTATTTTCATGGAGTGGAGTGTAACCAATTAAATCTTCAAAAGACGCATAAGTGCCTCTTTGAAATCTGTAGGCATGATAGGTTTGCGTAGAAAGAGGTCAAAAAAAGCAGCATACTCTTGGTACTTACTAGGGTAGATGGTGAGTGCGGCAAGGCGTGTAATCTCAGATTTGTGAAATGCCGCTTTTGCTACATCAACACCTGAACCATCAGGGAGATTCATGTCGACAATCATCGCATCATAGGGCATACTGTTTTCGATGATTTTTTTGGCATCTTGTAGGGTATTGGCACTATCGACTTCGATGGTGATCCCTAGCTCTTTCTCGAGTGTCTTGACGACTTTACTCTCAAACTCAATGTTATACTGTACATCATCCACAAAAAGTACTCTCTTGTTCATGACTTACTCCTAAATTTTTGCAGAGTATAGGATAATTTGACTCAAAAGTCTGTAGGAAGAGACCTACAGAGAGGTGATAGGGATGCAGTTTAAAAGAGTAGTGGCTATAATATGCAAAGTTCAATTTTCTATTGGACTGTTAGGAGTATAGATGAACTATAAGATTGTCTCAGACTTTTCCCCTGCATCGGTGTGTGCTATAGGGTTTGTTCCTACTGTTGCGATTGGGTTTTATGTGGCAGGTAAGGAGGCGGAGGTGATAGAGCATTGTGGGTATGCCCATGCACTCTATCCTGAACTAGAGTTTATTGGGTGTAGCTCAGAGTCCAATATCTACCATACCCTACCTCATATCGATAACAGTAATCACACCTGTATCTTTATGCTACTAGAGATTCGTAAGGATGCCTACCACATTGAAACGATTGGTTGTAGTGAGTTGGAGGCGTGGGAGAAGTGTACGCCTAAGTTTGCTTCTGCTCATGCTTTTTTGTTTGAACTGCCTGAGTCCTGTTCTGAGCAGACGATTGAGGTGACTCAAAAGCGTCTAGGGGTGGGTGGGAAGCTCTATGGTATGATAGCAGGAAGCCCAGAGGAGGCAGTGATGCCTACACTCTTCTACAATGGTCGCTTTATCCACCATCAAGCCCTCATCTGCTCTATCGATAGCCGTTACTATGAGATGCAAGGGATAGCCATACACAACTTTGAGCCGATTGGGTTACGGCTTGAGATTACCAAAGCCAAAGGACACAGACTCTATGCACTAGAGGGGCGTCCTGCTCTTGAGGTGATCGAGGAGATTATCGGGGAGATACACCAAGAGGGGATCAACTCCTTTGAGCATCCGCTCTTTCTCTTTCATAAAAACGATTCGATTAGTGAATCTAGTGTCCTCTCTTCGATTAAGAGTATCGATAGGGAGCAAGGGAGCATCCTCCTCTACAAAGAGATCGATGACTCCTACCGAGAGATCAAGATCTCGACTCCGTTAGGAGTGACTGAGGAGAAGAAACGCTTCCAGAGACTCTTTGACCCTCAGCTCAATTGTGGGGTTCTCTTTTTGTTTGCGTGTATTGGGATGAAGCAGTTTTTGGGGACACGGGAGCATATGTGGCTCATTACCCTAGCGAAGCATCTCAATCACCCCTTTATTGGGGCACATGCGTTTGGTGAGATAGGTACCTCGATCTCAGAGGTATCCTCACAGCTCCAAAACCAGACCTTTACGCTCTGTTCACTCTGTGAAAAGGAGATGGTATGATTGTCTTAGATAGTACCATACGAGAGGTGGTGAGTGAAGCCCTTAAGTGTGTTGAGAGTGATCCTATGGAGCATGAGGAGCTTTTGGGTTTTCTTGAAGCGGTGTTACTCGATCTGGAGGATCAGCGTTTTTTCTTGGCACTGTGTTATCGTATCTCGATGCAAAACGATCCGCTCTTCTCTCATCAGCTCTTTGAGACGATTCACTCTGTCTATCGTAGTCTCGCACGATACTATCGTAGTGAAGCCCCCAATAAGTTTCTCGATCGCTTCTTCTTGGAGTTCTTTTTTAAGACCTATGTCGTCAAGAGTATGGAGTCGATCAAAGCCCAAGAGAGAGCTCAGACAGCACAGCGTGTCCTCAGGCACCTCTCGATGCACCAAGAGAAGGTACTGCATACCCATCAGCTAATGATCGCCAATGTCTCTCATGAGATGCGTACCTCTCTCGCAGCGATTGAGGGGTATGGCAATATCGTACAAGAGGAGAAGAATATCTCCCCCCAAGGGACTAAAAACTACCTCGATAAGATCCAGACTGCCACGAAGAGCCTCACCGCACTCGTAGGGGATATCCTCTCGATTAGTAAGCTCAACTCAGGACAGCTAGAGATAGAGAAACAGCCCTTCTGGATCGATGAGGTGATGATACAGGCTATCGATAGCGTTATCCAAAAAGCCCATCTCAAAGGGCTGAAGTTTCAGTATGATATCCCGATGTTCTCCTCACAGTTTTATGGGGATGGGCATCGTATCTTTGAGATCGTGAGCAATCTTCTCAGTAATGCAGTCAAGTATACCCCCAAAGGGAGTGTCTCTTTGGAAGTGATTAAAAATATGATTGATCCGCAGTTGGTAGAGTTTACTTTTGCGGTTGAAGATAGTGGGGTGGGACTCTCTGAGGAGGAGCAGGAGAGTATCTTTGAGTCCTATGTCCGTCACAACAATACCGAAGAGGGGCTAGGGCTAGGACTCTATATCTCCAAACAGCTCGCTCAGCGTATGGGAGGAGAACTCACCGTCAAGAGTCAAAAAGGTCAGGGGAGTCGCTTTGCGTTTGTGGTAGTGCTTAAGCGTCATCCGCTTGATACGACTATCCTTCAAGGACTCAACTTCTGTTTTCTAGAGGAGTACCAGAGTGAGAAGTATCAGCACCATGCGATGGAGCGTTTTGAGTTGTTTAAGTCTTTGGGGGCAGATATCAAAAAATTTAGCGTGGGGGAGAAGTTCTCTAATGAGCTTTTTATCCAGCGTAATAGCTCCACAGAGCATCCTGATGTGGTTACTATTGTGACAGGGCAAGAGGCACACTACAAAGGGTATGATGAGCTTATCGGCTATGTCAAACACTTTGGACGCTATGAGCAGACAGCCTTTATCGCAGAGGGGGTTGAGCGACTATCGGAAGAGGCACTGAGTAATTTTGACCGTATCTTTACACAGCAAGCTCCACTCTCCTACTACATAAGCTTAGCAAAAGCAAAAATACGAAAAAGTACTAAAACAAGGAAGATTACTACGAGGATATTGGCAGTTGATGATATCGCAACCAATCTTGATCTTTTGCGACTCTTTGTCAAAAAACGCTACCCTGATGTGATATTGGATTTGGCACTTGGAGCCAAGGAGGCGATAGCATACTATGAGAAAGAGGCGTATGATCTACTGCTTCTTGATCTCAAGATGCCTGAGATTGATGGGTTTAAACTCTATGCGTTGCTCAAGGAGATCAAACCCCTCCCTGCGACCTATGCTTTGACCGCGGATGCCTATAAGCAGACCCATGAGCGGGTAGCTGAGACGGGGTTTGATGGGATACTCACCAAACCCTTGGTAGTGGATCGACTCTATCAGATTATTGAGGAGAGAGGGAATGTACAAGATCATTAATCGTTCACAAGAGATTGCCAAGAAGCACTTGAAGTCATTTGGATTTGAGGAGGAGGATATCCGTCCACTCATTACACAAGCGACAAAGGATTTGGAGGAGAACCTTGCTAGACTTCAAGAGCAACTAGCATCTAGTGTGGTAGATAGAGAAGCGGTGAGTGGTACGCTTCATGCACTCAAAGGGCTACTGTTTCAACTAGGTAATAGCTCTGTAGCTGAAGAGATAAAAGAGCTTCGTATGGATATCGACTCTCCTGAGAGTATCGCTATGATTACGGCTCTTCTACTCACGGAGTAGTCTGATGCGTGTGATGATAGCGGATGATCATCAGATTGTGCGTGCAGGCGTAGGGTTGATACTAGGCTCCCTAGGGGAGAGGGTTGAGATAGCGGAGTCCTCCTCCTTTGCTATGCTACAAGAGAAGCTGAGCCGTAGTCACTATGATCTGCTTATTCTCGATCTCAATCTTGGAGATAAAAATGGTATCTATACGATACAAGAGGTGAACCATCTCTATCCCGACCTCCCGACCCTTGTCTTGAGTATGCACCCTGAGAACCCCTATGCCATTCAGTCTATCCAAGCAGGGGCGAAGGGGTACCTCAACAAGACGGTACTCCCTGAAAATCTCATAGAGGCGGTGAAGCGGGTCTCAAGTGGTGCGACCTATCTAACCAAAGAGTATCAGGAGACACTCCCCTTTGGTACCAAGTTTACCAAGTGTAAAGATAGACTACTCGATAGTCTCTCTCAGCGAGAGTATGAGGTCTATAGTGCGTTGAGTGAAGGAGTCTGTTTTAGTAAAATCGCCCAAAAGCTCAATATCAGCCCCAAGACCGTCTCCACCTATCGGACACGCATCCTAGAGAAACTCTCTTTGAGTACAACGGAGCAGTTGGTCGCGTTTGCACTCTTGCACCCCGTGAAGGATTAGGAGTACGCCTTAATTATCGCTTTTTTCTGTTACAATAGTTGGATGAGACACTCTCCTCTATAGTTACTGATCGCACCCCCCATATACCCACTGATATCTTGGAGTGCCTTCATTATATTTTCATTCATTCATCAATCCTTTAAATCTATATTTTGAGATCGTGAAATTATTATATCGTAATGGTACTTTGAGTGTATGTAGGCGATGACTTATATCAATTATGACCAATTTTATAGTACAATAAGGGGTTTTAAAAGGAGTACAAACGATGAAAAGAGCTATGTTGATACACTTGATAGTCTGGCAACTGATCGCTACTTGGCTTGGTGCGGCTACGACACGAAGTGATGTAAAGATTTTGGAAGCCTCTGAAGAGATTAAGTTTATGAGTCAGAAGATTGTCAAAGAGTACTTCTATCAAGCCAAAAGAGCCAATGTTGCAAAGCGTGGAGAGCGGAAGTTACAAGCTATTGTCTCTCAGCTTGATGAGAAGCTTCGACTGATTGCTACGGCTACCCGTAGTAAAGATGCTCGAAACCTTTTGAGTTTTCTGTCGTTAAGTAGTGAGCAGATAGGGGAGATTGTCGTACAACCCTATAGTATGGAGCGTGCAGCGTTGATGATAGATTATAGTGAAACCCTCTTAGAGGGGGCAACATCTCTCACCCAAGAGCATGCCTATGACTTTTCACTAGAGGAGCAGATGTTTATTCGTATCAAAAATATGGAGTATCTCCTTGAACGCATCAATAAATACTATCTAGCCTATCACGCAGGATTTGTCACCAAGCATACACTCAAGGCACTCTATGGAGCGATTGATCAGTTTGATACGGAGTTGGCAGTGTTATTTACCTACTCATATGAGGGGAGTCTACTCAAAGAGCTAGAGATGATTCGTCAGTATTGGCGGGTGGTACGGGTCTTTTATGTCTCAATCAAAAAGCACACACTACCCAATATCCTCTATCTCTCTACACTGCACCTAGAGAGTGTCTTGGCAGATTTAGCACTTTTCCATAGTAAAAACCAATAGGGAGTAGAGTATGAAACTATTAAAAAATCGTTTTTCCTATACCGCGGTCGTCTTACCCATTATCGCCATATTATTGGCCTCTGTGTACTATTTTTATCATGCCTATGAGGGCTATAAACAGAGTAGAGAAGAGGGTGTTGCACTCGCCTATAAAAATCAGTTGAGTCGTGTATTGATGGAGCTAGGTGAAGAGCAGGGGGTGGTTGCGACCTATATCGGCAAGGGGGGGAAGTCGGACTTCCATACGGTTGAGTCTCAGTGGGACAAGACCGATAAGGCGATCAAGAGACTTCAAGAGCTAGGGGAGCAGAATAGACGCTATAGGTATAAAATCACTCCCATCCTCACACAGCTAGAGGGACTCAAACAGGAGCGGATCAATATCCAAACCCTCAATGGTGATCTGATCAAAAACTACTTTGATACCTATATTGTAGAGAGTGTAGCACAAATCATAGCGGGGTATGAGACTGATGTACACCTTGGTGATCATGCCCTCTCTAGGGTCTATCAGTCGATTGTAGCACTCCAAGCCAATAGCTATACAGAGCGTGCGTTAGTCTCTCTCTTTCTTCTGCGTAAAACCCCCATCAGTACAGAGGAGTTGGAGGTGTGGGATAGGGTCTTAGCAGGTAACGACCTTGTGGATTACCATCATCTACTCTCTCTAGAGCAGAGTTTGAAGCTAGAGAGTATCTTAGGAAAACACTCTTACGAGCGGATAGAGACCAAGCTTTTTAGTTATCGTACGACACTGATTGGTGAGTCTATGTGTGGGCGATACACGATTAAAGCGTCACTTTGGGTCGATCAACAGAGTGCCAAAATAGCCCTGCTAGAGCGGGCAAAAAAGGTGCTTTTGGGTGCGTCACAAGCAACAGTTGAAGAGGAGTTGACAGACTATAGTCGTCAGATGTGGATAGCCATAGGGGTATTCCTCTTTTTTGTGATACTACTCTTTATTGTACGAAGTATCTTTGAGCATATGGAGAGTGATACAAAGAACCTTGAGAAGATTATCAAAAATATCGCAAGTGACTCTGATATCGAGAGTGAGATGGCACTGATTGAGATGGTACAGCAGAAAGATAAGAGACAGATGTATGAGTTTTTGGAGCATACCGTACTCGATGCCAAAGAGAGTAAGAGGCTAGCAGAGGAGGCAAACAGTGCCAAGAGTCTCTTCCTTGCCAATATGTCTCATGAGATACGCACCCCGCTTAATGGGGTGGTTGGATTTACTGATCTACTCAAAGAGACCCATCTTGATAGTGAACAAAAAGAGTTTGTGCAGATTATCAAGAAGAGTTCAGAGAACCTCCTCTCGGTTATCAATGATATCCTTGACCTCTCCAAGATTGAGAGTGAGAAGATAGAGATAGAGCATATCGACTTTAATCCTATCGAGGAGTTTGAGAGTGGGATTGAGGCGTATGGTGCCAAAGCATCAGAGAAGCAGATCACCTTTACGCTCTATATCGATCCAGCATTAGCGACCCATCAGCTCAAAGGTGACCCCAACAAGATCAAACAAGTCCTCGTCAATCTCATCAGTAATGCGATCAAGTTTACGCCTGAGTATGGGACGGTGGATGTGCGTATCGAGCGGGTAGGTGGAAGTACCCATGATAGAGTACGCTTTAGTGTCAAAGATACAGGGATTGGTGTCACTCCTGAGCAGAAGAGTAAGATCTTTGAGGCCTTTACGCAAGCCGATAGTAGTACCAGTCGTGAGTTTGGTGGTACAGGACTAGGATTGACGATCTCTGGACGGTTGGTTGAGTTTATGGGTGGGGTACTCGATCTCGAGAGTCAAGAGGGAGAGGGGACACGCTTCTTTTTCGAGCTAGAGATGGAACGCAGTATGCAGATCCAAAAAACCAATAATTTTGGGGATCTTCATATCCTCTACTATCTCCCCTCTATCCATACCGCAACCACAGAAGATAGAAATGTCCAGACCTATATCGATGCGTTGAGTAGTGGGTATGAGGTGGTTAGTGATCTTGCACTGCTTGCGGAGCAAAATAGTAGCCTCCACCCTGATCTTCTCTTTGTTCGTTATGCTCTTTTAGAGGAGGGGGATTTTGAGCTATTGGAACAACTCGACTCTAAAGTCGTGCTACTTACGGAAGTCTATCAGAAACAAGAGGTACAAAATCAAGAGCCTCAACTCTTTAGGGTACTCTACGCACCCTTTAACCTCACCAAGATAGAGAGTACACTTCTGCTCTCTCAAGGTGTTGGTGTGAGTGAGGAGAAGCAGAAGGTCATACAGTTTAAAAATCTTCGTATCTTGGTAGCTGAAGATAATAGTATCAACCAGAAGCTTATCAAACAGACACTCGAAGGGATAGGTGCTGAGGTCTCCTTGGTGGATAATGGTAAGGTTGCACTAGATCGACGCATGAGTGATGGGTTTGATATCATCTTTATGGATGTGCAGATGCCCGTGATGAATGGTATCGAGGCGACTGAGGCGATACTGAGCTATGAGGCGGAGTATGGTATCCCCCATATCCCTATTGTTGCACTCACTGCCAATGCCCTCAAGGGAGATAGAGAACGCTTCTTGGCTGAAGGGATGGATGACTATATGTCTAAGCCCATCAAGATAGAGGTACTGCGTGACCTCCTTGCGACCTACTTCCCTGATAAGGTTGATGGGGAGCGTGTAGCCAAGCAACCCAAAAGCATCAAAATCAAAGAACCACTCAAAGCGGAACCTACGGAGTCCTTTAATGTTGTTTTGTGTAAGTATTCAACACATGATGCTAGAATCTTTGAGGTATTGCTACATAAGATAGGCTACACTGTGAAGGTGGCAAAAGATTTTGAAGAGATGAAGTCTCTACTCCTTGCTCACCATGTGAAGTATGCCCTCTTTGATAAAGAGATACTAGAGATCGATAGAGACAAGGAGGAGGAGTTTGGTCAACTGCTTGATCGTCTACAGGTTAAGAGTATAATGTTTGTAGACAATATGCGTAATGCGACCTCACACGACCATGCTCACTACAGTATAGTCGCCCCTAATGTCCCCAATATCAACCTCCTGCGGACACTGATTATCAAGCTCAACCCCGTAGAGGATTTTGAGCTATAGGGGCTACATCCACTCCACGACTTTGGAGACCTCACTTGCGACAAAGCACTTGATGCTACTCTTCTCTAGTGGGGTGTTAGGGATGATTGCTTTGGTAAAGCCTTGGGTCTCCATCTCTTTGAGGCGTTGGGTGAGGGCGGGGATCTCTCGTATCTCTCCTGTGAGGCTCACCTCCCCCAAGAAGAGGGTATTGGCACTGAGTTTGCGTTCGCGGTAGCTACTGAGTATCGCAGCGATGACAGCAAGATCGGCTGAGGGTTCAGTGACCTTGATGCCCCCTGAGATATTGATAAAGACATCATAGGTACCCAATGGAAGGTCGAGCTTCTTCTCTAGTAGTGCCAGAAGCATCCCTAGACGGTTGTTGTCAAATCCCGTAGAGCTTCGTTTGGGGTGTCCATAGGCCTCGGAGACGAGGGCTTCAACCTCGATGATGATGGGGCGACTCCCCTCCATAATGACCGTCAACGCAGAGCCTGACTGGAGATGCTCCTTATCAAAGAACCGCCCCGCCATACTCTTGGCATCGTTGAGTCCTCCCGCACTCATCTCAAATATCCCCACCTCATTGGTTGAGCCAAAACGGTTTTTGAATCCTCGTAGTAGTCGTAGCTCTGAGTTACTATCACCCTCAAAGTAGAGTACGGTATCGACCATATGCTCTAGGACTCTAGGACCTGCGATCGAGCCATCTTTGGTGATATGCCCGATGATAAAGATCGGGATATGGAGGCTCTTGGCGATACGCATTAGCTCAAAAGTGATGGTGCGTACCTGTGTGACAGAGCCTGGAGCAGAGGGGGTCTCATCAGAGTAGAGGGTCTGGATGGAGTCGATGACGATAAAGTCATAGGAGGTTTTGGCAACTTCTGCCAAGACACTGCCGAGGTTGATCTCTGCGAGGAGATAGAGCTTGGGGTGGTTAGCATCGAGACGATTGGCGCGTAGTTTGATCTGCCCTGCGGACTCCTCCCCTGAGACATACAAGACGCGTCTATCTTGTTGGGCTAGGTTACCTGCTATCTTGAGGAGTAGGGTCGATTTACCAATCCCTGGACTCCCCCCAATCAGCGTGAGTGACCCTGGTACCACTCCACCTCCAAGCACCAAATCTAGCTCCTTACTACCTGAGGAGAAACGGGTGATATTATCCTCTCCCACTTCAGTAATAGGAATCGCCTTGGAGGGGGTGCTTTGTCTGGTTGTCGTCTCACTCTTGAGAAACTTAATCTGCTCAGCACTAAGCTCTATCATCGTCTCCCACTGATTACAGGAGGTACACTTCCCCATCCATCGTGGGGACTGAAAGCCACACGCTTGACACTCAAAGAGGGTTTTTTTCTTTGCCATTGTCGATACCTTTTTATGAAAGTATAGTCAAAAATCTCCTAGAGTTATCAAAGTGTGACAGATTGGTGCTTTTAGCTCTTTTGGTTATAATCCAACTCTATTTTATCAGAGGGGATTTTATGAACTGGAACCAAATCAAGCAACTAGGCTACGCACTCTATCTGACCAATAGTTTTGGGTGGAGGCTCAAGCAGACCTCTGATCCATTGGAGAAGAAGAGGATTCGTCTAGCCTACTCCAAAGCCCAACTCAAGGCACTCAATATCACCATCAAAGTAGAGCATGAGGAGAGACTTCCGCTAGATGGGCAGTATCTACTGGTGAGTAACCACCGTACGATTATCGATCCGCCTATTATCGAGATGATGTTAGAGAAGACAAATATCTTTGGACTCTGGATCTCCAAAAAAGAGCTCTACAACTCCTTCTTCTTTGGACTCTTTGTACGCAATGCAGGGACGATCCTACTCGATAGAGAAAAAGAGCAGATGAGTGGATTTTTTGCCGATGTCAAAGCGGGGGTCAAGGAGGGAAGTTCTATCTTTATCTTTCCTGAAGGTACACGCAACAAGACAGACCATTCACTTATCCCCTTCAAGGAGGGGGCGCGTATCATCGCCCTGAAAAACCGTCTGCCGATACTCCCTGTGCATATCCGTGGTAATGCAGGAGCCGTACTCTCTAAATCACTCAAAGATAGTAGTGTCGCACAAGAGATTACAGTGGTGATTGGGGAGTTGATCGACTATCGAGAGAAGCGACCCCTTGAAGAGGTCTACAAAGAGCGGTTTGCTCTCTAGGGGTTAGACGAAGATCTCATCTAAGATGGTATTGATATAGGCGTTTGCCTTGAAGTCGATGAGGTCTTTGGGCTGTTCACCTGTCCCGATGTAGAAGATCGGCATCTGAAGCTCATCGGCGATACTGAGGAGTGCCCCCCCTTTGGCTGTCCCATCGAGCTTGGTGATGATAATCCCATCAATCTCTATCATCTCATGAAACGCCTTGGCTTGGTTGATAGCGGAGCTTCCCTGTGTCCCATCGAGTATGAGTAGTTTACGGTGGGGGGCTCCCTCTTGGGCTTTATGGGCGATGCGTATCATCTTTTTGAGCTCTTCTGAGAGGTTGGTTTGGGTATGGAGTCGCCCTGCGGTGTCGATGATGACATGCTCAAGCCCCTTGGCTTTGGCTGACTCGATGGTATCATAGACGACTGCGGAGGGATCATGCCCCTGTTGTGTTGCGACGATAGGGAGGTTGAGCTTGGTTGCCCATCGGCTCAGTTGCTCTATCGCTGCAGCTCTAAAGGTATCACCCGCTCCGAGTATCACCCCCTTGCCTTGGCTCTGGTAGCGGTGGGCGAGTTTGGCGATGGTGGTGGTTTTACCTGCTCCATTGACCCCGATGATCATCTCCACAAAGGGGGTTGTCTCTGGCTCTTTCCAGTTGGCTTTGTACTGAAAGACAGAGATGAGGGAGTTGAAGGCTTGGATACGGTTGATGGTGTTGGGGAGTGACTTCAAGAGCCTCTCTACCAATGCGTAGTTGACATCAGCCTCTAGCAGTATATCCTCAAACTCCTCTTTGGAGATACTCTTTTTCTTGGTGGGGACTACCCCTTTGATCGCTTTACTGGTGCGACCGAGGACTTTTTTAAATAGATTAAACATATGGGTTCCTTGTTAGTGTTTGATAATCATTTCGATATCGTGTGTGAGCATCTCAATAGGCACTTCACCCTTATAGTCACTACGGTAGGTACCGTTGTAGTAGAGTAGGGTAAGTGGTAGAGGGCTTTGCTCTATGGCTAGATGCGATTGAAGCGTATGGAGTAGGGTGTGGGTTTGTGGACTATAGCTGATCCAGTGAGCTTTGGGCTTAGGCTCTTGTTGGAGTGGCAGGGTGAGGAGTGTCATGACTTTGGCATAGCGTTTTTGGAGTGAGGGGAGATAGGTATCCATTCCGTGGTGTTTGTCAAAGAGATGTAGCACAATGAGGGGTTTGGCTCCTGCTTGAAGCTGAAGGCTCTGTGGTTTGAGTGTGAGATTGTACTCCTCTCCTGTGCTACTTTTGAAGCTAAACTGCTCTTGTAGGATCTGTGGTGCTACGGGGGGAGTAGAGAGAGGCGGTGTGGTGGTGACTACGGGACTCTCTGCTGGGGATGGTGTTGTGGGTGAGGGGGGAGTCGGGTGTGTTGTCGTAGGCTTAGGTGGTGTAGGCTTGGTGCTAGTCTGTACCACTGGGGCGTTGTCAATAGCGTGTCTAGCTTGTAGCATCACCTCCATCAACTCCGCATCAGATAGCCCCTCTTTGGGTTGGGATTGGGGTATTGGGATTGGAGTGAGTCTCTCCTCCTCTTGGGAAGGTTCCTTTTCACAGCCACTGAGAAGTAGAAGGAGGCAAAGCACGCGTACACTCTCAAACAGTCGTAGTCTTTTTATCACTAGATTCCTTTGGGTATAATAGCGTGAATTATACCAAAATAAAGTTATAGCCATGAATAAACAGTGCTTTAGAGCAGGGTGTTTGAAGCGTTTGCGACGCATCAGCTCCCTTGGTGTCTACAAAAAAGATAAACAGGTGCTATTAGCACTCTATGGGGTCATCAGAGAGATGAATGCCCAGCAGATTATGCTCTACCTCCCACTCAAGAGTGAGGTCAACCTCACCCCCCTTATCAAGCAGTTACGACGCGAAAAGCGTACACTCTATGTCCCCTTTATGGAAGGTAAAAGTTTTAGAGTGGTAAAATATAGGTATCCATTAGAGAAGAAGTCTTTTGGTATTAGAGAACCAAAAAATTCAAAAAAATATAGAAATAGAAAATTAGATGTGGCTATCGTGCCGATTGTTGGAGTCGATGTGACACAGCGACGCATCGGCTTTGGCAAAGGGATGTACGATAGATTCTTTGAGAAAGAGCGACAATATATAGATAAGATTATATTTGTAGCACGGACACTCTGCTATAGTCCTACGGTTGTGACCGATGACTACGATGTGCGTGCCGATACGATTATAGTACCAGAGGGTATATGTACTTTTTTGCCACCTAAGTAAGGACAAGATGTTAGAAATTATCGGAGTCTCCAGTGTCGCTGGAGTAGTAGTTGGAGCAGGGGTCTGTTACCTCTGGTTGCAAGCGAGTACCAAAAATCGCTTTGCCTACCTAGAGGTCGAGGCGAGAGCCAAAGCCAAAGCGATCGCACAAGAGGCAGAGCTTCTGCTAGAGGAGACGCAGTCACGCCTTAAGACCAAAGAGATCAAGCTCAATGCCCGACTGCGTGAACGAACCCAGAGTATAGAGGATCAGCACCGTGAGCTTGTTGTGGAGCAAAAAGCACTCAAAGTCCATCAGCAACAGCTCGATGCGTTAGAGCAGACAGCGAGGTATCGGGTGGAGAAACTCGCAACCCTAGAGGCACGCAAAGTCCAAGAGATAGCCAGTGCGGTAGGGAAGATGGAGAGTGTTGCCTCCTTGACCCAAGAGGAGGCGAGAGCCTATGTCTTGGAGAAGGTCGAGGAGCAGAGTCGCCAAGAGGTCGCAGCGATTGTGCGTCGCTATGAACAGCGTGCCAAAGAGGAGGGGCAGAAGCGTGCTAACTATATCCTAGCCCAAGCGGTGAGTCGCTACGCAGGGGAGTTTGCGGGAGAACGACTCATCAATCTTATCACCCTGCCAAGCGATGAGCATAAGGGGCGTATCATCGGAAAAGAGGGACGCAATATCAAGAGCCTTGAGATGCTTTTAGGTGTGGATATCGTCATTGATGAGACCCCTGGTGTGATACTGGTAAGTAGCTTCAACCTCTACCGTAGAGCAATCGCGACACGGGTGATTGAGCTACTAGTCGAAGATGGACGCATCCACCCTGGGCGTATCGAAGAGGTACACGCCAAGGTCGAAGCGGAGTTTGAGCAACGCACCTATGAGGCGGGGGAGAATATCCTTATCGATCTAGGACTCTTCCCGATGCACGAAGAGCTTGTGAGACTCCTTGGGAGGCTAAAGTATCGTGCTAGTTATGGGCAGAATGCCTTGGCACACACCCTCGAGGTGGCACGCCTTGCCAAGGTGATGGCAGCTGAGATGGGAGGTGATGAGAAGCTGGCATTGCGTGCGGGGCTTCTCCACGATATCGGTAAGGCACTCACGCAAGATAGGGGGGGATCTCATGTAGAGCTAGGGGCGGAGTTGTGTCGTCGACACAATGAACACCCCACCGTCATTAACGCTATCTATGCCCACCATGGACACGAAGAGCCAGACTCTGTAGAGAGTGCGGCGGTCTGTGCGGCAGATGCCCTTTCTGCGGCTCGACCAGGGGCGAGACGAGAGGTGCTAGAGAGCTTTACACAGCGTGTCAAGGAGATCGAAGAGATCGCCCTCTCCAAGCCCTCAGTGGAGCGTGCCTATGCGATCAATGCAGGGCGGGAGATCCGCGTCTTTGTCAATGCACAGCAGATGAGTGACAATGAGGTGGTACTTCTTAGCAAAGAGATTGCCAAAGAGATAGAGAAGCGGGTACAATATCCTGGAGAAATTAAGGTGAATGTTATTAGGGAAATGCGTGCGATGAGCTATGCAAAATAAAATCTACTACAAAGGAAATAAATGAACAGATGTCACGAAATCACAGCAAATGTAAGAATGGAAGAGCGTTACGCGGGGTTGAGCCTTGTCTTTAAGGGTGAGGAGTCACTTAGAGCAGAGATAGAGGAGGCGATTGAGGCTACCAAGAAGCAGACAGGACTCAATCCACTGATTTTTGACAACTCTAAAGATCATCATGAAGCCAAGCAGGCACTCTATATTGAGTTTAGTGATGAGGTACAGCGGGAGAGTGGAGCATTTTTTGAGCTGGTACTCAAAGAGCTCAAGATCGATAAGTGTGAAAATGATGTGGTGGGGGCGTAGTATGAAGCGTATAGTACTCACCTTGACCCTTCTTTTGAGCGTTGTGTTGCACGCATCTACACCTCAAGCACCTGTTGTGGTACTTGAGACCAATGCGGGGGCAATTGAACTAAAGATGTATCCAAAAGTAGCTCCTTTGGCTGTTGAGAACTTTGTAACCCATGTCAAAAATGGCTACTATGATGGGATTATCTTTCACCGTGTTATCAAGGGCTTTATGATCCAAGGGGGAGATCCTACGGGTACAGGTCGTGGGGGAGAGTCTATCTGGAAAAAGGTCTTCAAAAATGAGTATGCTCCTAATCTTGTCTTTGATAGACCATTCCTTCTAGCCATGGCAAACCGTGGACCCAATACCAATGGGAGTCAGTTCTTTATCACAACGGTACCTACACCACACCTCAATGGTGGCTATACGATCTTTGGTGAGGTGATTAAGGGGGAAGAATCTGTGAAGCGGATTGAGGGTGTCTCTGTTGGAGCGGGGTCTCGACCACTCTTTGACCAAGTGATCAAAAAAGCCTATATCAAAAAGCCCTAGATGAATCTCGATAGCCTAAGAGAGGAGCGACGCAAGTGGCTCACTTGGAAAAATATCCAACCGCGTCAAGATGCGATCCATGCACTCCCTGAGTTTGAGGAGGTGCGTGTCGTACTAGGGGATAGGATACGCGTGGAGATCGCCAATCTCTCAGATAAAGATGCCAAGCGTATAGCGCAGACTGCCAAGGTAATACAGCCGTGGCGTAAGGGTCCCTTTGAGATCAATGAACTCTTTATTGACTCGGAGTGGCAGAGTCAGATTAAGTATAATCTTTTGGCTAAACACTTTGATCTTACCGATAAGATTGTGGGGGATATCGGGTGTAACAATGGCTACTACCTCTTCCGTATGCTTGCCCAAAAGCCTAAGCGATTGGTGGGCTTTGACCCTTCGGCTATCTTCTACTCACAGTTTCAGTTTATCAACCACTTTGCTAAGACCCCTATCATCTATGAGCTACTAGGGGTAGAGCATGTGGAGTTTTATGAGCATCGCTTCGATACCCTCTTCTGTCTAGGGGTACTCTACCATCGACCCGATCCTGTGGGGACACTGAAGTCTCTCTTCAAGGGACTCAACCGAGGGGGAGAGCTGATCTTGGATACCTTTATGATCGATGGGGAGGAGGAGGTGGCATTGACCCCACGCGACCGCTACTCCAAAATCCCCAATATCTACTTCATTCCTACCGTCAATGCACTCAAAAACTGGTGCTATCGTGCGGGGTTTAAGTCTGTAGAGGTGTTGGAGATAATGAAGACTGAGTCACATGAACAGCGAAAAACCCAATGGGTTGATGCACAAAGCTTGGAGGATTTTCTTGATCCTGATGATCCAGAGAAGACCGTAGAGGGCTATCCTGCACCCAAACGCGTCTATATTAAAGCCATGAGAGAATAAAATAGCATATAAACCTTAAAAAAACTTGCTTTTATTTTTAAATAAGCTATGTTTCGCTATAAATACGCTAATAAAAGAGAGAAGTAGATAAAACTTAAGGTTTGTCTGCTTTTTGAGTAGATTGGATAGCCATATAAGATGAGAATATTAACCGTAGGGTTCAGAGATGAGTATGTCAGAGAGTTTGAAGAAGAGTTAGAGAAGTATTTTATCTGCATTGTTGATAATGCCAAAGATATGTATGATGCGACCAATTTTACAGACTTTAGACACTATGAACTTGTCGTCATTGTCGATGAGGGTGTGAAGTTTTCCCTAGAGCGGTATGTCAATGAGGTCAAACGCAAGAAGAGTGAGACAAAGATTATGATACTCACCGATAAGCCACAGCGACAGATGGGCTTTTTTGCCTTGGGTGTTGATGATGTCATCTACCAGCACTGTGACAAGCCAGATCTTATCGCTGCACGGGTACTTGCCAATATGCGACACCTCTTTGGTACACAGGTCAATATCGATAAGCTAGTGATCGATATCGCTAACAAAAAGATAGAGTATGATCAAAAGATCGTCTCACT
The DNA here is from genome assembly GCA_027068485.1 of Sulfurovum sp. Lineage (GTDB taxonomy): Bacteria > Campylobacterota > Campylobacteria > Campylobacterales > Sulfurovaceae > Sulfurovum. The sequence goes on along the minus strand of JAMOSB010000009.1, from coordinate 29,116 downwards.
TAACGGAAAGACCTTTGACATCCTCGCCTATTTAGCGTTGAGAAAACAGCGTGTCTTCTCCAAAGATGAGATCATCAATGCACTCTGGGAAGAGCCTGAGTATGTCAGCGACAACACCGTAGAGGTCGCAATCAATCAGATACGCAAACGACTTAAAAGTATCCTTGGATTTCAAGTAATTCATACGGTGCGAAGACGAGGCTATAAGTTCTCCTATTAGGGGGTGCTTTTTCTCTTTAACCCCTCCACTCTTCCCTTTTAGTATGCTATAATCTACTTATTTGAAGGAGAGAGTTTATGAGAGTACTACTAACAGGTGGGGCGGGGTATATTGGTTCACATACTGCAATCGTCTTAATAGAAGCAGGGTATGAAGTGGTGATATTTGACAACTTCTCCAACAGCTCTCCAGAGAGTATCCGTCGGGTAGAGCAGATTGTAGGAGAGAAGATCCCTTTGGTAACGGGAGATATCCGAAGTCGTGAGGATCTTCAGCGTCTCTTTGAAGCATACACTATCGATGTGGTGATTCACTTTGCAGGGCTCAAAGCAGTCGGGGAGTCGGTCGCTCATCCACTCAAATACTATGATAACAATCTCCACGGTACGACACTCCTATGTGAAGTGATGGCGGAGTATGGCTGTAAAGCGATGGTCTTTAGCTCCTCTGCGACAGTCTATGGAGACCCCCATACTGTCCCTATCAAAGAGGAGTTCCCACTCTGTGCAACCAACCCTTATGGTAGAACCAAGCTCTTTATCGAAGAGATGTTGCGTGATGTGAGTACCTCAGATAAGGCGTGGCGAGTGGTACTGTTGCGTTACTTCAATCCTGTAGGGGCACACCACTCAGGACTGATAGGAGAAGACCCTAACGGTATCCCCAATAATCTAATGCCCTTTATCACTCAAACAGCCGTAGGAAAACGCGAGAGCCTCAGTGTCTTTGGGGGTGACTACCCCACTACTGATGGGACGGGAGTGCGAGACTATATCCATGTTGTCGATCTCGCACTAGGACACCTCAAAGCCGTCGAGAAGATCACCTCACTTGCGGGGGTCTTGAGTGTCAACCTTGGTACAGGTCGAGGCTACTCGGTACTAGAGATGATCAAAGCCTTTGAGAAGGTCTCAGGTAGAGCAATCCCCTATACCATCGCTCCACGACGCAGTGGTGATATCGCTAGCTGTTATGCTGACCCCTCCTATGCCAAGGAAGTCTTGGGCTGGGAAGCGACACGAGGTCTAGAGGAGATGTGTCAAGATAGCTGGCGATGGCAAGAGCAGAACCCTCATGGGTATGCTAATGCAGTGTAGGAGGTTTCTACTCAATGGTATCGCTTTTTCTATTGAAGCCCCTAGTGAGCTTTCGGAGTACCTTGAGTATTATACTTTAGAGCCTATGGATACTGTAGCGCAGTATCATATTGTGAGTACGATACGGTTTGTTGAGGAGTTTGATCGTACCGTTTATCGGACTAAAATCTCAAATGATCTCTACAAGGGTGGTGAGAAAAGCTACTATCTTTTTGATCAAACCCTACGCATTAGCATACTAGAGCTAGCGTCTCATAAAATTGTTTCTGAAATAGAGATATTGAAAAAACCTCTCTCCTGCACTACCACACTACGCAATCTTTTGAGTAGTAGAAGAAGAGAGCAGGTGATGAGAGCAAGGCAACATAGTATAGTCCAAGCCCTACGACACGCTATTTTATACCCCTATTTTATTATGCTTAACCAAATAGAGTCGGTTGCACTCTCTCATGGTTCAGCTTTTTTTCAAGAAGGGCAGAGTGTTGCTATGATTGGGTTTGATGGTATTGGTAAGAGTAGTTTAGCCCTTCTTGCCCAGACAGAGGGAGCTACACTACTCTCTGATAACTTTATTCTCTACTCTAAGAGGTCACTTTTCTTTGTGCCTGATCCTCTACGCCTCTACACCAATGGTCAGGGTGATGCGTATGGAAAGAAGTATGAGAAGATTAGGGTAGCCCTTCAAAAAGTCAATACGCCTCGTTTTATCTATACTTACTTGGGTGAACGCTATTACTTTAAGCGAGGTGTAGCCAATCGATTAGAGAGATATCATCAGCTCTTTTGGGATTTTTTACCAGAGTTTTTAGATCTACGACGCTACTTAACTTTTTTGGCTCTTGTCAATGATCAGTTGGATCTTAATCTACTAGAGTGTGAAGAGGGGGAGGATATCGTGTATTACGAATGTATGCGTGCAACTATGAGTGATAATAAAAGGCTTTATGATGATCAACGAGCAGTTTAGTTTTTTTGGTAAATTTACGATTGCACTACACGCCTCTGTACCCTCTGCTATTCTTGCCTATTTTAAAGAGGAGTATACACATCACCCTTATGAGGCAGAGCGTATCCTTCCTAGGATCTCTTTGGTTGAGGTGGTAGAGAAGATTGTTATTCCTCAGGATAGTAGTGTGTTGATAGATCAGACATTGTATTATCAAGGGGAGTCGATCTACTTTGTACAAGAGGGGTTTCATCTCTCTATTGTCATGGCACGAGATTGTTATGTTTTATGTGTTGAAGAGGGATTTGATCCCTTTACGCTCTTCTATCTTCATGAGGTATTGATGCGGTATTATGCGACAGCATTTGGGCTACTCTTCCTACATGCGTCAGCTTTTTCTTATCAGGGAGCGTGTTATGTTATCAATGCGTTTGGTGGTACAGGTAAGACCAATCTACTCCTTGATATATTGGAGAGAGGGGGGGAGTATCTTGCCGATGACTTGACCGTAGTAGACCAAAATGGAGTGATCTACCCCTATCGCAAGCGTATCAATCTACTCTATTACAACTTTCACTACAAGCCATTATTATTGAAAAAGACCCGAGTCTCTCAATGGAGATTAAAACTGCTTATGAAGATTCAAGCGTCCAAGCATAGTGCGTTTCTCTATCGTTTTTTACTCTTTCGGATAGAGTGGCGACTTAGAAGAGTGATAGATCAAAAGGTTGATTATCGTCTACTCTACCCCTCTTGTAGTGTAGCGAAACTCCCTGATACGACGCACTTTATCTGGCTTGAACGCACTGAGGCAAAGACGGGATTTTTTGAGGTTGAGAGAGGATATCTTCTTCCTAGGTTGAAACTCTGTTTAGCGTTGGAAAATAGAACATTTCTTGATTTTGATGGGTATTTTAGTCTAGTCTCCTCAGACTTTAGCTACTACCAAAAGAGACAAAGTAAGATGATCGATGCACTACTCGTAGCGTATGAGTTTAGTGGTGTGAAGAAGCAGACAGGGGATGAACAGGGTCTCTTCCATCTCATAGATAGCTTTACAAAGTAGGGTAATGAGTAGCGTATTGAGAAAGCGTGCAGGGGTGGGAAGCATCATCAATATTCTTACAGGTATGGTACAGGTTTTGATCCGACTCGTAGCAACTTTTGTACTAGCACGCATCCTTCTCCCTGAAGATTTTGGCATTATCGCTTACGCTTCATTAGTCTATAGTCTTTTTTCACATCTGAGTGAATTTGGTGCTTCGATGGTTATTGTGACACGAGAGCAGATTAGCCAAAGAGAACTCTCTACCGCATTTTGGTTTAATCTCTTCTGGTTTGCTTTTTTGGGGATGCTTACGGCTATAAGTGCCAAGATACTATCCGATTTTTTTGATGTAACGCCACTGGCATCGCTACTCCCTCTCTATGCCCTTCTTTTTATTCCACTAGGATTTGCCTCTGTCTCTAAAGCACTCCTCAACAAAGAGATGCAGTTTAAAGTCCTCAATGCCATTACACTAGTGGGAATGGTGATAGAGACACTGATCGCTATTATCTTAGTGGTCTATTATGGGTTTGACTATTGGGGGGTTGTTATTGGCATTCTGTGTTCAGAAGTTGTGATGTCCTTGTGCTATATGCTCTTTGCGAGATGGCGACCGAGTCTCTCCTTTGATGTTAGCTTCTTACGCTACTTTTTACGGTTTGGATTTCATCTAACAGGGGAGAGAGTACTCAACTATATACGACACAATGTTGACTATCTTATTATTGGAAAGCTTCTTGGTAGTCGGGAGCTAGGATTCTACTCCTTTGCCTACCGTATTCCCAATCTTGTCTATACTAAGTTAGCCATTCCTGCTAGTTCTGTACTACTACCCTATATGATTAAAAAGCGTCAAATGGGTAGACTGCTATTGGGAGAGAGCTATATTCGTATGACCAAATATATCACTTTTATTACCTATCCAATACTCTTTGGAATTATCTTTTTGGCCGAACCGATGGTGTTACTCTTTTGGGGTACACAGTGGAGTATGATCGTACTTCCCTTGCAAATCATCTCTATATCTCCTATGATTTATATTTTGTCTGTCTCTATTGGGACAATTTTTTTGGTAAAAGAGCGACCAGAACTACTCTTCAAAATAGAGTTTTTTAAGCTTTCTATTACGGTTGTCTCTGTAAGCCTATTGGGGTATGCTTATGGAATTGTGGGGGTGGCGATGGGGATGTCTCTGAGTGCTATATTGACTTTTTGGCTCTCTTTGTTGATCGCGTTTAGACTGATTAAAATGCGTATAAGCCTCTTACTAAGAGAGATTATGCCTATTATTATTGCGTCACTCTTGACAGGGATAGGGGCTTTTTGGGTAGAGTATTTTTTACACGCGTTACTCCCCCTTCTATTTGCATTTATCCTCTCTATCCTTGTGGGAATGCTGATCTACTTTCTAACTTTTTTACTCCTGTTTAATCAAACCTATCAAGAGATTATTGCCTTGATTCATAGTGTGCGTTATAAGGAGCAACAATGAAAATCGCTTTGGTCACTTACGCCCTAGAGATAGGAGGGGTCGAATCGATGCTTCATCTACTCTCTGGCTACTTTCGAGCGAAGCATCATGAGGTGGTATTGGTAGAGACCTCTACCAAAGGTGTATGGTCAGAGTATCTCACAAGAGAAGGGGAGTCTGTCGTCTCGATCCTTATCTCTCCATGGGAGTCGAGGCTCCACCATGTCAAGCGTATCGCACACCATCTACAATCGTATGATGTCATACTCCTCAATGATGCCCCGTTTGCTCAGAGTATTGTAGGGTTACTACCTCCTCGTAGTGTTGTGATGGCTATTGTGCATAATGCCCTCCCCTCCATGGTGCGTAATGCGATAGCCAACCTAGAGGCGTTACATCAGATTGTCGCGGTGAGTCCCGCACTGCAAGAGGAGATAGAGCGTAGTATTGGAGAGGCATCTCTTGGTGTCACAACCATCGCCAATGGGGTCGTAACACCGCAAAATTACTCTAGAGCCAATAGGGTATATCAGGTAGGAGAGGAGCTTAAACTACTCTATGTAGGGAGGGTGGAGCATCACCAAAAGGGGGTAGAGTATCTGCCTACGATTATAGAGCAGGTGCTAGCACAAGGGGGAGAAGCGATACACCTCAGTGTGATAGGAGATGGGGAGTCTATGGAGTCGTTACGGGAGGAGATCCAACGACTTCAGCTCACTGCTCATATCTCACTGCTAGGGAGTCGGGAGCATAGCGAGGTGATTGCGATGATGGAGCATCACCATATTGTATTGATGCCCTCACACTATGAGGGGCATCCTATTGTCTTGATGGAGGCGATGGCACAGGGTATGGTGCCTCTTGTGACACGACTCACGGGGCATACAGATCATGTGGTAGAGGAGGGGGAGAGTGGATACCTCTTTCCGTTAGAGAGGCTACCCGATGGGTTTGCCGATCGGATTATTGCGTTGCAGGGCAATCCGCTACTACTCCAACACAACGCCTATCAGGCTTGGAAGCAGATCGCTACACACTTTAGTGCCGATGAGATGGGTAGAGCCTACCTTGAGCTGATCGAGGGCGTGGGTAGCTCCCCAAGACCACGCAGTGGAGAGGTTGTTCTCTCTCTGCTTGGAGATCTCCCTTGGCTTTGGCATCTGCTTGTGAGACCTGTGCGTAAGATAGCACGATGGTTAGGCGTATGGGAGCATCTGGTACGATTATGAGGATTCTTTTTATTGCTACAGGGTTTGCCCCATATACTTTTTCGGAAAATATTGTCAATAGCAAATTGGTTATGGCATTTTTAGCTAAGGGGTGGGAGGTCGATGTCATCTCCAAGAAGGATGAGGGGGCTACCTACACGACACACCTAGAGGAGGAGTGGGGCGTACTTAAGCCTCTGATTCATGAACTCTCCTATCCTGTAGGGGGTCCCCTTGTGCGGTGGTGGGATACGATACGAAGTAGTCTCGTGATGGGGTTTCCTCTCGATGGGGTACGCTGGGCAAGGCGTGCCTATCGTCACGCACTGCTCCTGCATGATCAACATCCCTATGATGTGGTACTCTCTCGCTCTCCCAATGATATCTCCCATCTCCCCGCCTATCACTTTGCCAAAGCACGATCTATCCCGTGGATCGCCAACTGGAATGACCCCGTTGCACACCTCTGGCCCTCCCCCTATACGCTACCCCTACAAGGGTGGAAGCGAAGGCTCTATGGGTATTTTATGAAGCGTATGATGTCCTATGCCCACTACAATACCTTCCCCTCCCAACGCTTAGGTACCTATCTCCTACGCCACATCCCCTCGTCTCATACGATAGCGTGGCGTGTGGTTCCCCATATCGCTTCCCCACGCCAGAGACCTCATACCGCGGAGATAGCAGAGTCGTTCTCATGGTGTCATATAGGTAACCTCTCGATAGAGCGAAGCCCCAAGAGCCTTTTTGAAGCGATTTCCCTCTTTGTCAGACGCTATCGTGGTGTACCTATCCGAATCGATTTTATGGGAAGGGAGGATGAGGTTAGCCGTAGTTTGGTCTCCTATTATGGGCTTGAGCCGTATGTACGATTTTGTGGGAGTCTCTCCTATCATAGATCACTAGAGGTGATGGCACGCTATGATCTTCTTTTGTTGATTGAAGCGGATCTAAAAGAGGGGATATTTCTCCCTAGTAAGATGGCAGACTATAGTGGGCTTACACGCCCTATCTTTGCGATTACGCCCAAGGGGAGTTGTGTGGCAGAGCTGATTGAGTCGTATGGTGGGGGTATCTGTGTGGATGTCTCCTCTTGTGATGCGATCTTTAAGGGGATTGAGCAACTCTATCATCTCTGGAGACAAGATCGTAGCCTATGCTCCCTTTGGAGTGAACAACTCACTGAATACTTCTCCGAGGAGAGGATTATAGAGGCGTATGAGAGTATGTTTGAGGAGGTAGTGGGGTGATACGAGAGCGTTTTCGTAGGGTTCGACAGTGGGTGTTGCGAGGTATGGTGCTATCACGCAGACACTTTGAGGTGACATCCGCCTCGACACTCATCATCGCACCCCATCCTGATGATGAGAGTTTTGGGTGTGGTGGACTTATCCGCCTTAAGCGACTGCGTGGAGCAGAGGTGGTAGTGGTGTTTGTGACACGCGGAGAGCAGAGCCTTGTGGATACCCCTCCTGAGCAGGTTGCTACCAATCGTATGGCAGATGCCCACACAGTACTCTCCCTTCTTGGAGTAGAGCAGTCTGTGAGTATGGGATTAGACGATGGAGCGATCCCGCAAGTGGGAGAAGAGGGCTTTGAGGAGGGGGTGGCGATGCTTCTGGAGGTGATCACGCAGTATGCTCCAGAAGAGATCTATGTAACCCATCCGCTTGATGGCTGGTCTGACCATACCGCGACGGCTACACTGGTCACTGAAGCGTTGAGACGCTACCCCAAAGAGCCAAGATGCTACTACTATTGGGTCTGGATATGGTATAGCCTCCCGTTTCGTACCTTTGGTGCGTTGGAGTGGTCTCATACCCAGAGGCTCTCTCTTGCAGGGGTCGCCTCTACCAAACACGCGGTACTCAGACACTACCTCTCACACCATACACCTAGTGGTACACCCTATTGTGGTATCCTACCCGATGGATTTTTGCGTGCTTTTGCGTGGGAGTATGAGGTATTTGAGGAGGTGAAGTATGCTGGAGTTTAAGTGGATTACCTCATGGGATGAGGTCTGGTCTGAGGATTTTATGGCAGAGTGGGAGGGGTGGATGGATGTGTCACCCACTGCTCATATCTTCTTCCATCCTGCGATGGTACGGGCATGGGTCAAGACCTATCTGCCCTTGCGTCATCTTCAGCCACTTTTCTGTATCGTACAGAGTGAGGATCAAACGATCTTCTTGCCTCTTGTCGTCTGGCAAAGAGCGTGGAGGGGGGCTTGGATGCGGATGGTTATCCCTGTAGGGTATGCGGACTTTGACTACCATGACCCGATTGTGGTTGGAGCAAGCCCACAACTACCCGACTCCTTTTGGGAGGAGTTTGCTATGGCTCTTGCTAGGGATAGACAAGGGGGGTATGATCAGGTCTCAATAGCTGGACTCTCTACGGAGATGTGTGGTAAGGGGCGTTCGTGGATGGTGGAGGATGTCAGCCTCTCTGTCACACTGGGGCAGTTTGACTCCTATGAGGCATTTGTGTTGCGACTCAAACCCAAGATGCGTCGTAGTCTATACAAGGAGCGACACGCCCTCCAAGAGTTAGGAGAGCTCTCCTATCATCGCTTTACCTCTACGGAGCTTCCTGAAGCCTTAGAGAGCTTATCGGTGATGCTTTACCACCATACACGCCGATGGCAAGATGCCTATAAAGCTCCTCACTTTCATACCAATCTGATCACAGAGGCGATGGAGGCGGGGGTGCTTCACTTTGCCCACCTCTGCCTAGATGGAAAGCCTATTAGTTGGAGTTTGGGGTTTGTCTATAAGGGGCGGTATGCCTACTATATGCCTGCGTATGATGAGTGCTATCGAGCTTATGGGGTGGGGAAGATGATGATGTTTTTGACGATTGAAGCACTCTTTGGTGAGGGGGTAGGGGTGTTTGATCTACTGCGTGGGGCAGAGGCGTATAAGGAGAAGATCGCTACAAGTAGCCAGAGCCTCTACACGCTATCGTATGATACTCCACGCCTAGAGACACGACTCAAATCGAGACTGCTTAAGCTCAAAGAGCGTATCAAGGCATACCGATGAGAGAGCAACCTATCCCAATCCTCATCACCATCCCCTGTTTGTTACACGGAGGGACAGAGTATCAGACCCTTCAGCTAGTCAATGTTCTACATGGGGCGGGGTATCACCCTGTGGTCTTGGTACTCTTTGAGTATGATAGCGTGATGGTAGAGCAGATGGGTGAGGCGGGGGCAGAGGTGAGGCTGATGACTCCTAGTGGTCTGCGTCCTACGGGACTCTTGAGGATCGGTATCGCACTCTTTAACGGTCTGAGAAGTACACTACAAGAGGTACACCCTAGAGTGGTACATGTGCAGTATATGACCCCTGCGGTGTTGTTGATGGGGGTGTTGAAGCTCTTGGGGGTGAAGTCTATCCTCGCTACGGTACATACCCCTGCTCATATCTACTCACACAAGTGGATCGTGCGTCTCATCTCCCGCTACGCTACCAAGAGTTTCCTTACGGTCTCACGCTCTGCTGAGGTTGGCTTTTTTGGTGGGGAGCCTGCTTTGTTTTCTCTGGAGGCTTTTGAGCGTGGACGCAGACACTTCACCCTCTACAACGGTATCACCCTGCCACCACTCCCCTCTCCCCATTGGCGACCCCCTTTGACGCTAGGCGTTGTCTCACGACTTAGTTATGAGAAGGGGATCGATATCTTGCTTGAGGCGATGCCTAAGGTTTTGCGAGAGATTCCTACCGCACGCCTATTGATTGTTGGGGAGGGGAGAGAGCGAAAGCGACTCGAAGCACTAGCCGACGCTTTGGGGATTTGTGCCTCAATCCACTGGGTTGGTCTCCAGCCAAAAGCGAAGTTGATCCACTACTATGGGCAGATGAATATAGTGATTGTCCCCTCTCGTTTTGAGGGGTTTGGACTCACTGCTTTGGAGGCGATGAGCTTGGGGATCCCTGTGATTGTCTCTGCGGTGGATGGACTCCAAGAGGTGGTTGAGTTGGGGGTCTCTGGGGTCTGCTTTACGCCTGAGGATAGTGCCTCTTTAGCCCAAGCCATTACGACCCTTGGAGTGGATAGATCGAGGCGACAGAGGCTTGGGGTGGCAGGGCGTGAGCGAGTCGCTTCACACTTTAGTCTAGCACGCTACCAAGAGGCTACGCTCACTCTCTATCGTATGCTCTTAGCGGAGGGGTCTTAGATGTATGTAGTGCTTAATATTCTGGTCTTTCTCCTACTGACAGGCTATGCCGTCCTCTTGATGTTCTCCAAGCCCTCCTATGTCACCCTCTCCAAAGCACAGAGGGTACGCTTAACGGGTCGGGAGAAGTTTCTGCTCTTGACGCTGGTGACAGGGATGGTGAGTGTGGGTGGGGCAAGTCTAGGGATAAATCTCTCTGCTTTACGCTTGATGGTCTGGATGATGATGATGCTTGGGGCATTTCTACTCTATCGCCGTTCACCACACTTCAACCGCCTTACACTGGTCTATCTCCTTTTCTTGGGGTGGTTGCTCATCACCCTGATATGGACTCCTAGTCTGGGGTATGGGATACGGGTCTTTCTCAAGTACCTCTACCCCTTGGTGGCACTGCTCTTTGCTGCGACTTTTGTCCACTCTAGGGAGTTTATCTATGTGGCGATGCGTCAGATGCTTCTTGTCTCCTTTGTTCTTTCGCTACTGCTTGGTGGGCTGATGACCCATATCGTGGGCTTTTGGAACTTCTATCTAGGGGATCTCTTCTGGTCGATGTCCACACTCAATGACTACCTTGGGGTGATGTCGGCACTCTCTGTGGTGATGTGGTGGCGTACCAAGGAGCGACGCTATCTGCTATTGATTGGGTGGTTTATCCTCTCTGCTACGCTCCAGAGTGTCCGTACAGGGGTCTTGTCGATTGGGATGGTACTGATGGTTGCGAGTTATCTTCACTATGGGCTGAAGTCACTTCCTCTCTTGGTGGCAGGGGTGAGTATAGGGCTTAGTGCGATACTCTTTGTCCCTCAGATCAAGGAGAAGATGTTTTATGATGCCTCCAAGGTGGAGAGTGTTGTCGATATCTTTGTCGCCCAAGAGGAGGGAAACTTCAATACCAGTATGCGGTCGTATATGTGGGAGCATCTCTTAGTGCTATTCTATGATGAGCGGGAGTGGCTTGGCTCAGGGCTAGGGAGTGTCCAGCACTATATGTATGAGAACTTTGTCTTTGGTGGCTTGAAGGTGACGCATAGTGACTATATACAGATGCTGTGTGATGTTGGAATGGTAGGGTTGCTCCTCTATCTCCTCTTTCCTGTGACGCTCTACTTCTCTGTGCGAAGAGACTACACCGTACCCCCTATCACCCCCTATCAGACTACCATAATGCTCTCTCTACTAAGCTATAGTGCAGTGCTTCCTGCTATGGGGTTTGATAATATTGTCAACTACGCCTTTGCAACCCATGCCTACCCCTTTACCTTTATTGGGATTATGTTAGCATATCGTAAATCTACCTAGAGGAGTATCGATTATGTTTAGTGTTGTGATCCCGCTCTACAACAAAGAGCAGACGATTGCTAGAGCGATTGACTCTATCTTGGCACAGTCTCTGCAAGCGTTTGAGATTATTGTGGTAGATGATGGATCGACTGATGAGGGGGTGCGGGTCGTTCAATCGTTTGAGGATCATCGTATCCATCTCCTCTCTCAGCCCAACCAAGGGGTCTCCTCTGCCCGCAACCAAGGGATCGCTATGGCACGCTATGAGTGGATCGCATTTTTGGATGCCGATGATGCGTGGACTCCAGAGCATCTCGAAGAGATGCGTAGACTCAAGGTGTGCTATCCTGAGGCGAAGCTCTTAGCCTCCAACTACACGATCGTCGATCCCTCTGGTCAGACACGCTCCCCTATCGATACCACACAACTAGGGATTAGCGGGGAGCGGGGAGTACTGTGTGACTACTTTTTGATTGCGAGTAAGATGGCTCCTCCACTCTGGACAGGTGCGGTTGTGGTAGAGAGAGAGTCGTTGTGTCGTGTGGGGTGTTTTCCACTAGGGGTAGGGATGGGTGAAGATCTTTTGGCTTGGGCAAAACTCGCAATAGCTCACCCCATCGCCTACAGTAAGAACGCTACGGCCTACTACCACTTCAAAGCACTTGATGAACTCATAGCAGAGGAACCGCTCCCACCCGCAGAGGATCGTGTAGGTACCCAGCTCAAGCAACTCCTTCCCCACGCAGGAGAGGTCGCCCCTGCACTCCGCTCCTATCTCTCTCTTTGGCACCGTATGCGTGCCACACTCTACCTCAACAACAACGACCCCATCGCTACACGGCGTGAACTCTTCAAGGCGATTGGGTATGATAAGTGGCGCTATAAGAGCTATGTCATCTTACTCCTCTCACTGCTCCCCTCTCCTCTGCGTGTGGGGGTGATGCGACTACGCCGTTACTTAGCCTCACGGAGTCTCTCTTGAGAGTAGCACTGGTGACCAATATCCCCACCCCCTATCGTATCGCACTCTATTCGCACCTCTTTAGGCTATTTGGAGAGGGGTTTGTGGTACTGTTTGCGGCACGACGCGAACCCAACCGCCTCTGGAGACTTGGAACCCTTCCCTTTCCCCATCACTTCTTAGCAGAGCGTATCACTACCAAGCGGGATGGATTCAACTATATCCACAACAATCTTGATGTGGTGGGATACCTACGGAGGTTTGATCCTGATGTGGTGATTACTACAGGGTTCAACCCTACACATCTCTATGCGTGGGGCTATGCCAAGTGGTTTGGTAAGCGACATATCCCAATGACTGATGGGACACTCCTCTCAGAGACGCACCTCTCTTGGCTCCATCGGTTGGTACGCAGGGTAGTATTCTCAACCTCTGATGCGTTTATTGGGGCGAGTCAGGGTAGTTTAGCACTCTATCACCACTATGGTATCGATAGCAAAAAGTGTTTTCAAAGTCCCCTAACCGTAGAGAATGAAGTGTTTATCAATAGCAATGGATTGGCTAATCGTCCCTATGATCTCCTCTTTGTTGGGAACTTTATCGAGATTAAAAATCCGCTTTTTTTTGTAGCGGTACTCAAATCTCTCTGTGAGAGAGGCAGGCACCCCAAGGTGCTACTGATCGGAGAGGGGAGGCTCAAAGAGGCTCTGCTTTTGGCTCTAGCTGATCTGGAGGTGGAGGTTTCGTATGTAGGGTTTGTCGAACCGATCCAGATCCCTGCGTACTACCAAAAGGCAAAGGTACTACTCTTCCCGACGCAACATGACGCATGGGGTATGGTCGCCCATGAAGCACTGGCTAGTGGTACCCCTGTGGTGGTTACACCCTATGCAGGTGTCGCCTATGAGCTAGTACAAGATGATATCAATGGCTTCATCCTACCGCTAGTGGTTTCACAATGGGTAGTGCAGGTCGATAGGATACTGTGTGATGTGCCACTCTGGGAGCGACTCTCTAAGCAGGCGTTTGCCTCTGTCCTCCCCTATAGCTCTGAGCGTGCCGTAGAGGGGGTACGCAGAGCGTGTGAGTATCGTGATGCGAAGTAGACCCAAACTCCTCCTCATCCTCCACCGCTCTCCTCCTACTCATGGGGCAGGGAGAGTGGGGGATAGGATCGCACAGAGTCGTAGACTCCAAGAGCAGTTTGCGTGTCGGTTTATCACCATTGACTCCTCGGAGAGTATTGCCGATATTGGGCGTATTCGAGTGGGGAAGCTCTTCGCTTTTGTGAAGCTCTTCGGTGCGGTGTTGTGGGCATTGGTCTGGTTTCGTCCCGATAGGCTCTACTTTACTGCGTCGGTAGGGTCGATAGCGTTCTATCGTGATCTACTTCTCTCTACGCTTTGGAAGGGGTATGGACTCCTTACGCCTCTGGTGTGTCACTACCACTACCATACCCAAGGGGTCAAGCAGTTGATCGCCTCACACCGCTACCATCGTAGGATGTTACGCTTCTTTGTACGAGGGGTGAAGCTGATACTTCTTGCTCCTGAACTAGCAGGGGAGTTTGAGCAGGTGGAGGGGATTGCGGGGATTGCCTATCTGCCCAATGGGATAGAAGACCCCCTAGGTGAGGGGGAGTTTGAGCCAATGGTTGCCAAGCGGTTGGAGCAAAGTGAGCCGATGCGGGTACTCTATCTTGCCCATATGATGTATGAGAAGGGGTACGATAGGGTACTTCAGCTGGCCAAGCAGACCCAGAGGGAGGCGATCGTCTACCACTTCGCAGGGAGTTGGGGGAGTGCGGTAGAGGAGCAACGGTTTGTGGAGCAGGTACGACGCGAGGGGCTAGAGGCATCGGTGTGCTATCATGGATTTGTATCTGGAGAGGCAAAGGCGACACTCCTACGAGAGGCACATCTACTCTGCTACCCCACCCGTAACGATGCGTTTCCTCTGACACTGCTTGAGGCGTTGGCGTATGGTCTGCCGATCCTTGCGACAGAGCAGGGGGCGATTGGGTCGATTGTGGGGCGTGAGGGGGGGTGTGTGGTGTCTGACGCATCGAGGCTCTCTGAGGCACTGCAAGAGGCATATCATAGATGGCGAAGTGAGCCGATGGCATCTGCGTGTCGTAGACGCTATGCGGAGCATTTTACCCTTGAGGTATTTGAATCGACCCTGCTAAATGTGTTACAATAAGCGTATGAAAGAGATAACAACATTAACCGTCATGGGCTATCCACTTCTAAGGGAGAGTCTTACTAAAATTGAGATTGGAGAGCGAAAGCAGGTGATCAATACCCTCAACCCCCACTCCTATATCTTGGCCAAAAGCGATCAGCCCTTTGAGAAGGCGTTGCGTGCATCTGATCTCCTACTCCCTGATGGGAGTGGGATGGTACTCGCAGCACAGCAGATCAACCAAGAGAGCCTCACCAAAGTCGCAGGATCTGATCTCCACCACCATCTACTCCAAGAGCTTGATCGCTCTGGGGGATCGTGCTTCTATATGGGGGCAAGAGATCACACGCTAGGGAGGATAGAGGCACGCCTCAAACGCGAGTACCCCAATCTACGAGTCGGCTTCTACGCACCCCCCTATCGTGATGTATTCTCCACAGAGGAGAGCCAAGAGATCATCTCTGTGGTCAATGCCTTCAAGCCCGATGTCCTCTTTGTGGGGCTTACCGCCCCCAAGCAGGAGAAGTGGCTCCACGCCCATCAAGAGCTACTAGAGTTCAAGATAGGGTGCTGTGTGGGAGCGGTATTTGACTTCTATGCAGGGACAATCCAACGCTCTTCACAGTTTTGGATCGACCACCACTTAGAGTGGTTGCCACGGCTCTTTCGGGAACCCAAACGGATGTGGCGACGCAACTTCATCTCTACCCCACTCTTCTTACTCGATATGCTCCGCTTCAAGCTAGGGTGGAAGTATCGTGCCTAAGGAGAGCGTGAACCCACTACTTCATCATCTGATGGGGAGGTTGAGGGATCTGTGTGTTGCTTCACCTCGTAAGCAGGTGCGGTGATCGACCTACCGCCGTGAGCGACTCCACCTCAAACACCTCGACCACGCAGACTTCTCTACACGGGCATTTGAGCATAAACTACCTCCATAACAACCCATTTCACCTTTTCCTAACGGCTATTTTGATAAAATGGTTTTATATTAAAATCAAGGTAGAAGAATGATCGATAGATACTCAAGACCAGAGATGGCGGATAAGTGGACATACCAAGCGAAGTACCAAGCGTGGTTGGATGTTGAGATAGCGGTAGTCAAGGCGTGGGCGAAGCTAGGGAAGATCCCAAAGGGTGATGCCAAAAAGATCGTCAAAAATGCGGGGTTTGATATCGCTCGTATTGATGAGATTGAGGCGGTGACGCGTCATGACTTGATCGCGTTTACGACCTCTGTCTCTGAGACCCTTGGTGATGAGAGCCGATGGTTTCACTATGGGATGACGAGTTCGGATACGGTTGATACGGCAGTAGCTCTACAGATGACCTCTTCACTTGACCTTGTGATCAAAGATGTCAAGATGATGATGAAGTCTATCAAGAAGCGTGCCAAAGAGCATAAGATGACCCTAATGGTCGGACGAAGTCACGGTATCCACGGTGAGCCTATCACCTTTGGGCTTGTCTTGGCGGTGTGGTATGATGAGATGAAGCGACACCTTGAGAACCTCAAGCAGACACGCAAAGTGATCGCAGTAGGGCAGGTGAGTGGTGCGATGGGTAACTTTGCTCATGCTCCACTAGAGCTAGAGGAGTTGACCTGTAAAGAGCTAGGGCTTCAGCCTGCTCCTGCCTCAAACCAAGTGATCCAGAGAGATCGTTATGCTCGATTGGCTACGGCATTGGCTCTCTTGGCTTCGACTATCGAGAAGTTTGCGGTACAGGTGAGACACTGGCAACGCACCGAGGTCTATGAGTGTGAAGAGTACTTTGCCAAAGGGCAAAAGGGAAGCTCTGCAATGCCACACAAACGCAATCCAATCCTCACCGAAAACATCACAGGACTAGCGCGTATGATCCGTGCCTATGCGACCCCTGCGATGGAGAATGTCGCGTTGTGGCATGAGCGAGATATCAGCCACTCTTCTACGGAGCGTTTTTGGTTACCTGATGCGTTTATCACCACAGACTTTATGCTCCACCGTATGAATAATGTCATCGCCAATCTCACCGTCATGCCTGAAAATATGATGAAAAACCTCAACCTTACGGGTGGGTTGGTCTTCTCTCAACGCGTACTCCTTGAGCTACCACTCGCAGGGGTGAGCCGTGAAGATGCCTACCGTATCGTCCAGAGAAATGCGATGAAGGTCTGGGAGAAGATCCAAGCAGGAGAGAGTACCACCAACGACAAAGGGGAGTCACTCTACCTTCTCCACCTCCTTGCGGATGAGGAGCTAAGAGCCTCACTCAGTGAAGAGCAGATTCGTGAGTGTTTCAACTTCGACTACTACACCAAAAATGTCGATGCGATTTTCAAGAGAGTCTTTGGTAAATAACCTCTCTCTACTACACCCTTGGGGTGTGGTAGCCCCCTAGACACAAGGAGTAACCCATGTCTCAAGAACACCCCAACAACCCCCTCCACGGTATCACGCTCAAAACCCTCCTCACCGAACTGGTTGACCACTATGGCTGGGAGATGCTCTCAGAGTTTGTCTCTATCAACTGCTTTGAGAATAACCCCTCTATCAACTCCTGTTTGAAGTTTCTCCGTAAGACCCCATGGGCGAGAGAGAAGGTGGAAAAAGTCTATCTTGTGATGAAGCAGAAGTAGGGTTGGGTGAGCGGGTAGTAGGTAATCTTAAGCTTTTTTTGTCATAATCCACGCAAATCATATCAATCACAAAAGGATAATAATGAAGAGTGCATCACTACTACTGGCTTCACTACTCACTA
This sequence comes from Sulfurovum sp., assembly GCA_027068485.1. Lineage (GTDB taxonomy): Bacteria > Campylobacterota > Campylobacteria > Campylobacterales > Sulfurovaceae > Sulfurovum. The sequence continues at coordinate 11,775 of JAMOSB010000009.1, read as the reverse complement.
CAGGGATACTACTCGCTCAAGAGGCTACGCCTGCTTCTACCCCACTCACGGCTAAGCAGGAGGGGGTAAAGTATATCAAGCTTTTGGGGGGTAGACTCAAGGGTAAGCTCCAGAAGGAGATGAAAGCAGACAAGACGGCTCTAGGGGCTGTGGCGTTTTGTGCTAAGGAGGCGGAGGCGTTGACCAAGGAGGTCAATGCGAAGCTCCCTACCTACGCAACCGTGCGACGCACCGCACTCAAGCTACGCAACCCACAAGCCAATGGAGCAGATGCGTTGGATATCGAGGTGATGAAGGGGTATGAGGAGTCGATCGCTAATAAGAGCTTCTCTCCCAAAGATATCCGTGTCGTAGAGCATGAGGGGGTAACGCGTGTCTATAAGCCTCTCCTTGCCAAGCCTGTCTGTCTACTCTGTCATGGGAGCAAGATCTCTCCTGCTATCCAAGCAGAGATCACCAAGCACTACCCACAAGATAAAGCAGTGGACTTTGCTGAGAATAGCCTCAGAGGGGTCATTGTCGCAGAGATCGCCAAGCACTAATCCTCCACACTCCCTCCCCCTGCGTGGGTGGAGCGGATACGCTCACCTTTAAAACCTTTTATACTATAATCCTACAAATTATGTCACACGCTTATCGTGGACACAAAGGGTTATGATGGCAGTAAAAAAAGCAACTATTCAAGTCTACGGTGCAAAAGAGAACAACCTCAAAAATATCAATCTCGAAATCCCCAAAAACAGGCTTGTCGTCGTGACAGGTATCTCAGGGAGTGGGAAGTCTACTCTGGCGTTTTCGACGCTCTACGCGGAGGGACAGCGACGCTATATTGAGTCACTCTCTAGCTACGCACGGCAGTTTTTGGGGCGTGTGGGGAAGCCTGATGTCGATAAGATAGAGGGACTCACTCCCGCCATTGCCATCGATCAGAAGACCACCTCCAAAAACCCCCGATCTACGGTGGGGACGATCACTGAGATCTATGACTACTTGCGTCTGCTCTTTGCTCGGGTCGGGGAGCAACACTGCCATAAGTGTGGTAAGCCCATCTCCTCGATGTCGGCATCGGATATCATCGAAGAGGTACTCACTCTGCCAGAGGGTGCCAAGCTCATCATTATGGCACCCCTTGTCAAGGAGAAAAAAGGCTCCTTTAGTGATATGTTGGAGTCGTTGCGTCACAAGGGCTATGTGCGTGCGATGATCGATGGAGTGATGGTGCGGTTGGATGATGAGATTGAGCTGAGCAAGACCAAAAAGCACTCGATCAAGGTTATCGTCGATCGTGTGGTGGTCAAGGAGCAGAGTCGTGACCGTATTGGGCAGGATGTTGAGCGAGCCTTGAAGGAGAGCTATGGGGAGATGGAGATCGAGGTGATCAACTACGAGGAGCTTGGGCTTGATCGTGGTTTGATACACTACTCCGAACACCTCGCGTGCTTTGCGTGTAAGCTGAGCTTTGAACCACTAGAGCCTGTGAGCTTCTCGTTTAACTCCCCCAAGGGGGCGTGTCCTGCGTGTGATGGGCTAGGATTGCGGTATGTGATCGACCTTAAAAAGGTGATCGACCCTGAGCTGAGTGTGGAGAAGGGGGCGGTCAAGATCATGTATGGCTTCAACAAGAGCTACTACACGAAGTTTCTCAACGCCTTTTGTGAGCAGAATGGTATCGATGTCACCACCGCGTATGGGGAGCTAGCCACCCATGAACAAAAAGCGATCCTCTATGGGGTTGGGGGGACGGTGGAGTTTCTCTGGAAACGCCACAAACTCACCCGTGAGTGGCCAGGGGTGGTGAAGTTTGCCCATGATATGTTCAAGGAGGAGAAGGATCTCTCTGAGTATATGACTGAGAAGGTGTGTGATAAGTGTGAGGGGCATCGCCTCCGCCCCCGCTCCTTGGCGGTCAAGATAGAGGGGAAGAGTATCGCTGATATTATTGATATGCCTATCGAACACTCCTACGCCTACTTTGCGGATGCGGAGAGCTTCTCTCACCTTAGCCCACAGCAAAAAATGATCGCAGAGTCGATCCTCAAGGAGCTTTATGAACGACTCTACTTCCTCTATGATGTGGGGTTGGGCTACTTGACACTGAGCCGTGATGCCCGTAGTATCTCAGGTGGGGAGGCACAGCGTATCCGTATCGCGTCGCAGATTGGCTCTGGGTTGACGGGGGTAATGTATGTCCTCGATGAGCCGAGTATCGGTCTGCATGAGCGAGATACTATGAAGCTTATCCGTACCCTCAACTCCCTACGAGACAAGGGCAACTCGGTCATCGTCGTAGAGCATGACAAAGAGACGATCCTTGCTGCGGACTATATCATCGATATCGGACCTGGAGCAGGGGCGTATGGGGGGGAGGTGGTCTTCGCAGGGGATGCCAAGAAGCTTGCCAAAGCCAAGACCCTCACCGCAGACTATATGTATGGACGCAAGCAGATTAGCTATAGCCACACCAAGCCCCAAGAGGCGTGGATAGAGATCAAAAATGTCACCCTCAACAATATCCAAAAGCTCGATGCAAAGATACCACTACACAACTTTGTCTGTGTCACGGGGGTGAGTGGGTCGGGTAAATCCTCACTGATTCTACAGACCTTACTCCCTGTCGCACGGGAGCTACTCAACCGTGCCAAAAAAGTCACCCGTATCGATGGGGTGGAGATCACAGGGCTAGAGCAACTCGACAAAGTCATCTACCTCGATCAGAGTCCTATTGGGCGTACCCCACGCTCCAACCCTGCGACCTATACGGGGATTATGGATGAGATACGAAAGCTCTTTGCCCAGACCAAAGAGGCGGAGCTTCGTGGCTACAAGATTGGGCGGTTCTCCTTCAATGTCAAGGGGGGACGCTGTGAGAAGTGTCAAGGGGATGGACAGATTAAGATCGAGATGCACTTTTTGCCTGATGTTTTGGTCAAGTGTGATGCGTGTGAGGGGACACGCTACAACGCCCAGACACGGGAGGTACTCTACAAAGAGGAGTCTATCTCCGATGTCTTGGCGATGAGTGTAGGGGAGGCGTTGGAGTTTTTCAAGGCGATCCCTGCGATTGCGACCAAGCTCAACACCCTTACCGCCGTGGGGCTAGACTATATCACCCTAGGGCAGAACGCCACCACCCTCTCAGGCGGGGAGGCTCAGCGGATCAAGCTTAGCAAAGAGCTAAGCCGTAAAGATACAGGTAAGACGCTCTATATCCTCGATGAGCCAACCACGGGGCTACACTTTGCAGATGTCGATCGGCTCACGGGGGTACTCCACCACCTCGTCGAGCATGGCAACTCAGTTGTGGTGATAGAGCATAACCTTGATATGGTCAAGAATGCCGACTATATCATCGATATGGGACCCGAAGGGGGCAACAAAGGGGGGGCTATTATCGCGACGGGATCGCCTGAGAGTATCGCCCAAAACTATGAGCAGACAGGCTCCTACACAGGTGAGTACCTCGCCAAAGAGCTTAAGGGGATGGCGTGAAGACGATTACGATTATAGATACTTTTGGGTTTTTTTTCCGCTCCTACTTTGCCCTGCCTCCACTGCGTAACTCAGAGGGGTTTCCTACGGGGCTACTGACGGGATTTATCAACCTTGTCGACTCGCTACGGCGTGACCATAGTACCGACTATCTGGTCTTTGCTCTTGATAGCAAGGGGGGGAGTTTCCGCAATAGGCTCTACCCCGACTACAAAGCTAACCGTGACAGCCCACCAGAGGATCTGACCAAACAGCTCCCTATCGCCATCGAGTGGATTGAGCAGATGGGGTTTGCCAATCTGAGTCGTGAGGGGTTTGAAGCCGATGATATTATCACCACCGTGACGAAGTTTGCCAAGGAGCGGGGGCTAAAGGTACGCATCGTCTCACACGATAAAGATCTCTATCAGATGATAGAGGATGGGCGTGTGGTGATGGTTGACTCTGTCAAGAAGCAGGAGATTGATGAGCGTGCGTGTATCGAGAAGTTTGGGGTCGCTCCCAAGGATTTTGTCAACTTCCAAGCGATCCTTGGGGATAGCTCAGACAATGTCCCTGGGGTCAAGGGGATAGGCAAGGTGGGGGCGAGTAAGCTTATCAACCGCTACCACACCCTCGAAGCGATCTATGACGATATCGAAAACTGTGGCACCCCACGCATACAAAAACTCTTGCTAGAGAGTAAGGAGCAGGCATTTTTGTCGCGTGAGTTGGTGACGATGCGGAGTGATGTCTACCGTGATCTCGACCTTGAGGCGTTTGCCTTTGAGGAGAAGAACTACCTCCACCCCCTCATCGATGAGTTTCGGATGTATGAGATGAAGCAGGCGATCAAAAAAGCCTCTGTAGGATTAGAAGAGTCGGTGGAGTTTGCCGATCATGAGGAGCAGGTGAAGGAGACGATAGGGTTTGAGCCGATACTCTTAGATAGTATCGAGAGGCTTAGTGATCGTATCGAGCAGATTCCCGCAGGGAGTGTAGTGGCGTTTGATACGGAGACGACGGGGCTTGATACCAAAGTCGCCAAGCTTGTGGGCTTCTCCTTTGCCTATGAGCGGGAGCGTGCCTACTATGTCCCTATCGGGCATAGCTACCTAGGGGTAGGGGAGCAGGTCGCCATTGCCGATGCGATTGGGGCGATAGAGCGACTCTTTGAGTACCCTATCGTTGGGCAGAACCTCAAGTTTGACCTCTCCCTACTGAGCAATCAGTATGGGGTAGAGCCTATCATTCCCCATGGGGATACGATGATACTCGCATGGCTCTATAACCCCTCACGGCGAGTAGGACTCGATAGCCTTGCCAAGCACTACTTTGACTACACCATGAAGCCCTTCAAGGAGATGGTCAAGAAGGGTGAGGATTTCTCAGGTGTGGCGATAGAGGATGCGACTTTCTATGCGGGTGAGGATGCGTGGATGAGCTACCTACTCTATGAGACGCTTACAACACAGATGGAGTCGGAGGGGTTGGAGAGCTTGTTAGAGGAGGCGGAGTGTGTCGAGTACCCATTTGTGGGGGTCTTGATGCGGATGGAGCAGTTGGGGATTACCCTCGACCCCTCTAAGCTTCTCACACTTCAAAGAGACCTAACCGACGCACTCCAAGAGCTAACAGGTGAGATCTACGCATTGGCAGGGAGTGAGTTTAATATCAAGTCGACCCAACAGCTTGGATTTGTCCTCTTTGAGACCCTTGGGCTAGAGGGGGGCAAACGCACCAAAACGGGCTTTAGTACCAATGAAGCAGTTCTTACGGGGTTGCGTGACGCTCATGCGATTGTCCCTAAGATCTTGACCTATCGTGAGTATCAGAAGATCCTCTCTACCTATGTCAACCCCCTGCTTAAACTCGCCCATGCCGATAGCCACCACCGTATCTATACTAGCTTTGGGCAGACAGGGACAGCAACAGGACGACTCAGCTCTCGTGATCCAAACCTCCAGAATATCCCCGTGCGTTCGGCACTTGGACGCTCTGTGCGTGAGGCGTTTGTCGCCAAAGAGGGCTACACCCTTGTGAGTATCGACTACTCCCAAATCGAGCTACGACTCCTCGCACACTTCTCCAAAGATCGTGCATTGTTGGAGGCGTTTGAGCAGGGGGTTGATATCCACCTTGCTACCTCTACGATACTCTTTGGGGAGGCGGAGGCACATGCCAAGCGGAGTTTTGCCAAATCGGTCAACTTCGGACTCCTCTACGGGATGGGACCCAAAAAGCTCTCCGATGAGCTAGGGATCACCTCGCGTGAAGCCAAGGAGATTATCACCAACTACTTCGATTCGTTTCCTACCGTTAAGGCATTTTTGACAACGATCCAAGAGCGTGTCAAGGAGCAGGGGTATGTGGAGACCCTGCTCAAGCGTCGCCGTATCTTCGACTATGAGAGTGCCAATGGGATGCAAAAAGCAGCCTTTATGCGGGAGTCGGTCAACACTGTATTTCAAGGCTCCGCAGCCGATCTCATTAAGCTCTCAATGAACCAAATCGATACCCTCATACGCCAAGAGCAGTTGGAGGCTTCGATGTTGTTGCAGATCCACGATGAGCTGATATTTGAGGTCAAAACCTCAGAGGTAGAGGCGATTAGCCAGCGGTTTGTGGCGGTGATGGAGGGGGTGATACCTCTGGATGTCCCCTTGGTGTGTAGTGTGAGTGTGGGGGCGTGTTGGGGGGAGCTAAAGTAGGAAATTAGCAACCCATTAACAAACATTGGTTACAATCCTTTTTATTCAACTACAAGGGGTTTGGTGTGATACTCAAGCGACTATTATCGATGCAGATGGCAGTTTTGATGCTGTTTCTTTTTGGTGTACTGGTGGGGAGTGCCACCTTTATCGAAAATGACTACGGTACCCAGACCGCCCAAGCCCTCATCTACAAAGCCAAATGGTTTGAACTCTTCCTTGCTTACTTTACTGCGATCTTGGTCTATCAAGTCATTCAGTACAAGAGTTACAAAACCAAATTCTCTGTTTTTCTCTTCCATTTTGCCTTTTTTTTAGTCGCGATAGGGGCGTTGGTCACCCGTTATGTCGGCTATGAGGGGATTATGCATATCCGCGAGGGACAATCGAGCAACCTCATGGTCTCTGATGTCAAAGTGCTTCAGCTCTATGCGAGACAAGGGGAGAAGAACGCCTCCCTAGAGCAGGAGGTCTTCTTCTCTAGTATGACCCCCAACCACCTAAGCCAGAGCCTTCAAGTGGGGCAGAAGCGTGTAGAGCTAGAGCTACTCACCTATCTCCCGAGTGCGACCGAGTCGGTAGTCGATGGGATGGATGGTGAGGATATGCTAGAGCTGAAGATCTCTACGGGAGAGCGTGGGGAGATTGAGTATCTTGCTACGGGCGAGGTGAAGGATTTTGGTGATTTTGCGGTGGCGTATAATGCCAATGCTACGACATCTACCAAGCCTACCTTTCAGATCATGGGGAGTCTTGATGCCTTGGAGGTGAACTTCCCCTATACCCTTGAGACACTCAATATGGACACTAAGCAGAGTAGAAAACTTGGCATCGGGAGAAACCCGTTGAGCCATCGGGTACTCTACCGCTTTGGGGATAATGCCATCGTACTCAAAGCTACCCACCCCAAAGCGATCCGCACCATGATCGCAGAGGATCTCAAGAGTAGTTCAAGTAAGCCTGAGTATGTGCAGTTTCGGGTGCGTGTCGGAGAGGAGGAGGAGATCGTGACCACCCATCCACAGAAGGGAGCGGTGGGAAAACTCCATCAGTTTGAGTTGGGGGGTGTGATGGTAGGTCTGCGTCTCGGTGCGAAGATCATAACACTACCCTTTTCGGTGAAGTTGACAGATTTTCAGCTCGAACGCTACCCTGGATCGATGACTCCCGCCTCCTATGCGAGTGAAGTGGTGCTTATCGACCAAGAGCAAGCTATCACTATGCCCTATAGGATCTATATGAACCATGTACTCGACCACCGTAACTACCGCTTCTTTCAATCCTCTTATGATCCCGATGAGCAGGGTACCATCCTCTCCGTCAACCACGACCCTGGGACACTCCCGACCTACTTGGCGTATCTCTTGATGGGGATTGGGATGCTCTGGAGCCTCTTCACCCCCAATGGACGCTTCCAAAAGCTCCTCAAAGGGGCAAGAAAACTCCAAGCAGGAGCGATGGCACTTCTCGTGACTCTCCTACTAGGGGGGGTGACCCCGACCCTGCACGCTGCACCACTAGAGGTGACCCCTCAGATACAGAAGCAGTTGGAGGCGTATCCTCTCTCTCATAGCCAAGCCTTTGGGATGCTTGCTGTCCAAGATGCGATGGGACGGATGAAGCCGATGGATACGGTGGGGCGTGATATTATGCGTAAGATTACAGGCAAGAGTACCCCCTATGGACTCGATCCGATACAGGTTTTTTTAGGGATGATGATGCAACCTGATCTCTATCAGAGTATTGCGATGATCAAGCTAGGACACCCCAAGATAGCACTAGACTTAGGGCTAGACAAGGGGGCGAAGTATGCGAGCTTTGAGGATTTTTTTGATAGCAAAGGGGAGTATAAGATCTTCACTGCAATCACCCAAGCGAGTCGTAAGAAGCCTTTGGAGCAGACGCAGTATGACAAGGAGCTGATCAAAGTCGATGAGCGACTCAATATCGCCTATATGACCTACCAAGGGAGTTTTTTGCGTATCTTCCCTAAGCCCAACGATAGCAACAACAAGTGGCTCACTCCGATGGAGGCGTTTAAGGATCTCAAGGGGGAGATGCTAGAGGATGTACGGATGCGTATCCAAGCCTACTTTATGATGGTGACACAGGGAGTCAAAAGTGGTAATTGGGAGTATGCCAACAAAGCGATTATTGGGATACAGCAGTATCAGAAGAGGTATGGCTCTGCGGTACTCCCTAGCCCTAAGCACCTAGAGATGGAGATCTGGTACAACAAGCTTGGACTCTTTGGGAAGCTTGTACCACTCTACTTGATACTGGGGTTGGTACTCCTACTCTTTGCGTTTGTCAATGTCCTCAAGCCTGCGTTTTCACTTAAGTGGGTGATGCGTATCGCATGGGGGGTATTGAGTATTGGATTTGTGGTACACCTCATTGGGCTAGGGATTCGGTGGTATATCGCAGGACACGCCCCATGGTCAAACGCCTATGAGTCGATCGTCTTTATCGCTCTCTCGACAGTCTTTGCGGGGATACTCCTTGCCAAAAACTCCCCCTTTGCACTGGCAGGTACAGCGATACTCGCAGGGATCACGATGGGGGTGGCACATATGAACTTCATCAACCCTGAGATCACCAATCTCGTCCCTGTACTCAAATCCTACTGGCTGATGATTCATGTGGCAGGGATTATCTCTGGTGATGGTTTCTTTGGGCTTGGCTCGATCTTGTCGCTGTTGGTACTCATCCTCTATATCCTACGGGGTAAAGCAGGCACTCCCTCTATCGATCGCTCGATCAAGGAGCTAAGCAATCTCTCTGAGATGGCACTCATTATTGGACTCTACCTCTTTACGGTAGGTAACTTCCTTGGGGGAGTCTGGGCAAATGAGTCATGGGGACGCTACTGGGGTTGGGATAGCAAAGAGACATGGGCAGCGGTGACGATCCTCATCTACGCAGTGGTGCTTCACCTGCGTTTTCTCCCGTCACTTCGCTCTAACTTCATCTACAATGTTGCAACGGTCTGGGCATACTCCACCGTATTGATGACCTACTTTGGGGTCAACTACTACCTCTCAGGACTCCACTCCTACGCAGCGGGCGACCCTATCCCTATGCCCGTATGGGTCTACTATGGTGTGGCAGGTCTGATGGCACTCACCCTACTTGCAGCACGAAACAGAAGGATTAACCAATGAGAAAAAAAGTAAAAATCAAAGTCTTTACGACACAGATAGCCAGTGGTGAGTTTAAGGGTAAAGTGATAGAGATACCTGATATCCAGACAACTCGAAGCTCCAAAGGGATACTTAAAGAGTCGCTCTTTAATACCTTACAGTTTGATATCATCGATAAGAACTTTGTTGAGGTCTTTAGTGGGAGTGGCTCTATCGGGCTAGAGGCGTTGAGCCGTGGGGCAGGGGCGTGCTACTTTATGGAGTATAACCAGACTGCCTTTAGGGTACTAGAGTCCAATATCCGCAAGCTTGACCCTAGCCGTTGTCAGCTCTTCTTTGGGGATAGCTTTGAGAAGTTTGCTCTGGTCTATAGTATGGTCAAATCCTCCCCTCACAAGACCTACTTCTACTTTGACCCACCGTTTTCGACGCGTGATGGGATGGATGAGATCTACGACAAGAGCCTTGCCCTCATCGAGACGATAGCACCAGAGGTGTGTGAGATGGTGATCGTGGAGCATATGAGTAGCCTTGAGATGCCTGAGTCTATCGGTGCGATGGAGTTTGTCAAACGCAAGAAGTTTGGGCGAAGTACCATGAGCTACTACCGACCAAAGGAGTGCTAATGGGACGCAGTAAAAACGAAGACCATATCGCTCTGTTTATCGATTGTGACAACATCTCCTATCGGGCGATTGAGGGGATTATCAATGAGCTTAGTAAGTATGGGGTGGTCAATATCCGTCAAGCTTATGGCAACTGGACAAAGGACAACCTCAAGAACTGGGAGTCCAAGCTCCTCGCCTTTGCGATCAAGCCTATCCAGCAGTTTGACTACTCCCGCAATAAAAATGCCACTGATATCCTCATGACTATCGATGCGATAGACCTCCTCCACACCAAGGAGATCGATGCCTTTGCTTTTGCGACGAGTGACAGTGACTTCACCCCTGTGGTGATGCGTGTCAAAGCAGAGGGGATCAAGGTCTATGGCTTTGGGGAGGAGAAGACTCCCAAGCCCTTTATGGTGGCGTGTTCGCAGTTTATCTTCACTGAGAAGCTCATGGGCAACACCCGCACCACCACCGAGAAGACCCCAAGCGATACCCCACCCGTGACCCGACGCAAGAGTGCCAAGGAGATGCGAGGGGATCACTGGCTTGTCCATGTCCTCAAAAATGCCGCAGAGCAGACGATGGAGGATGATGGCTGGGCGACCTTGGCAGAGGTGGGGCAGTATATCAACAACAATACCTCCTTCTCCCCCATCAACTACGGCTACAAAAAACTCAGTTCACTTATTGATGCGATTGATATTTTTGATGTCTATGTCGATGAGAAAACCAAGCAGATGAGTATCCGTGATAAACGGTTTGGGAAGTAACTATTAAGTAAACTTTAAGAAAAAAAAGCTATAATCTCACTCACAAAACACGGACAGTTGGGTGAGTTGGCTGAAACCACATCCCTGCTAAGGATGCGTACTGGTAACGGTACCGAGGGTTCGAATCCCTCACTGTCCGCCATTATACTCCTTTCACAATTTTTACTATTGTCCACATTTTAATCCTTCTAAGTTTTCATCTATTAGGCTCTTTTTTATCTCTATAGGGGCGATAAATTCTAAAAGATCGAAGTCTGCTTTGAGTATAATCATTATTCATTTTTATTTAAAATATCACAAGGGTAGGGAAGTATGCAACAAGAGATTCTCAATGACAATACAAATATTACGGCTAATAGCCACCAACTCAAACTCCTCAAAAAAAACTTTCCGCAATGTTTTGATAAAAATGGTGATTTTATCTCTCATAAGATGGAGGAGATAGTAGGAGAGAGTGGGCTAAAACTTAGTAGTGAGAGCTACTCTCTTAACTGGCTTGGTAAAAGTTATGCAAGACTCTTAGCAAATGAAAATCCTCATACTCTTATAAAAGAGGACAAATTTCATAATATACAAGAAAAAAATAAAGAGAGTCAAAATCTTCTTATAAAAGGGGATAATCTTGAAGTTTTAAAACATCTCTCAAATGCTTACAGTGAATCTATAAAGATGATATATATAGACCCACCATACAATACAGGAACTGATGGATTTGTTTATAATGATGATAGAAAATTTACATCAGAAGAGTTGAGTCGTTTAGCTGGTGTAGATATAGAAGAGGCTAGACGCATCTTAGCCTTTACTCAAAGCAAAGCAAACTCCCACTCTGCATGGCTTACTTTTATGTACCCACGACTTTATGTAGCACGAGAGTTACTTAAAGAGGATGGGGTTATTTTTATCTCCATAGATGACAATGAACAAGCACAACTTAAACTGCTTTGTGATGAGGTTTTTGGGGAGGAGAATTTTGTAGGTGAATTAACATGGGAAAAGAAAAAAAAAGGTACCTTTTTATCTAATAGTTTAACTAATATTAAAGAATCTATTTTAATTTTTTCAAAAA
>JAMOSB010000008.1 GCA_027068485.1 Sulfurovum sp. | reverse complement strand
TTTTGGATACTTGTATAGAGTGTATCGATCTCTGAGAGGCTTTTGAGTTCATCCTCTATCTGCGTGACGACCATCTTATCAAGCACATCCGCACTCGCCCCAACATACCCACCACTCACAGAGATCTGATCGAGTGTAGAGGCGGGGAAGATCTCTTTGGCGATATTTTGATAGGCAAAGAGTGAGAGCAGAAGCATAAAAACCATCAAGATATGGTTGAGTATCGGGCGGTCTACCGCAAACACAATAAAACCTCGTATCATACCACTCCCCCTCTACTCATCAAATTCATTGGGTTCATCCGAGACAACAAAAATCGTATCGGTGACACGGTTTTTGAAGCGTAACACCTCAACCTTCTGCTCAAGGAGGGCTTTTTCTGCCTTGAGTGCCTGTACCTCTCGGGCTACTTTGTTGACCTTTTTACTCTCGTAGTAGATGGTGTTGGCAAGATAGATTTTGATCCCTGCGAGTAGAAGTACCAGACTCATACTCATCACAATCACCACGACCATACCCAGAGAGATACCATTGGGCTTGGCTGCTCTTAGCCGACTCATTGAAATCTAAAACTACGCAGTTTAGCAGACCGACTTCGGGGATTGGTGCGTAGCTCCTCTTTGGAAGCGGTAAGGGGTTTGCGGGAGAGTGGCTTACCTAGGGCGTGGTTTTTGCCACAGGTACATCGCATCGCGTGGGGGTCACAGATACAGTTAAGACTCCACTGCTTGAAGCGGTTTTTGACCAGACGATCCTCAAGTGAGTGGAAGGTGATGAGTGAGACCACCTCCCCTGCGTAGTGCTTGGCTTCAAGGGCATCGAGTAGCCCCTCGATCTCCCCTAGCTCATTGTTGACCTCGATACGAATCGCCTGAAACATCAGTGTCGCAGGGTGTATCTTGCCCCCTGCGGGGATGACCCGCTTGGCGATCTCACTGAGGGCTTTAGCCGAGGTGATAGGGGCTTTGGCTCGCTCCATCACCACCTCCCCTGCAAGCTTACGATAGGAACGCACCTCTCCATAGGTATCGAAGATATACTCCAACTTCTCTTGGCTATAGCCATTAACCACCTCATAGGCACTCAGTGTCGCCTCACTATCCATCCGCATATCTAGCGTCTCACTCTCAAAAGAGAAGCCCCGCTCTACCTTGTCTAGCTGAAGCGAAGAGACCCCAAAATCCGCAAGCAGTGCGGTGATAGGTGCCTCCTCTAGCGTGGGGAGGAGTGTCGCAAAGGTGCCTCTGTAGAGCGTTGTTCTCCCCTCAAAGGGGGCGAGCCGTTCGCGTGAGAAGGCGAGGGCTTCACTGTCTCTATCGATACCGATATGCTTGAGGTGTCCATAGCGTGCCAACACCGCACTACTATGCCCCGCATACCCTAGGGTACAGTCGACAAAATACCCCTCATCCACCTGACTAAAACTCTCTAATACCTCATCTAAGAGGACTGGTATATGCGGACTCTTCACCCTATGCCTTCCTTCACCAAGGCCTCCTCCCTCACTCCAAGAAGCGGGGGGTTGCTCTTGACTAAAATTAAGTGAGTATAATAACACAATATCCCTAACAAAGGTCGCCACGCATGAATAAATATCTTATGGAAGAGATACAGCATATCTCACTGGCTATGTTCAATAAAAACTTCTTTGGTGCCTACCACGGCTCCATCTCTGCACGCGTCACACAGAGTAGCTTCATCACCAACACCAAAAATAGTATCCTAAACGAGGTGACAGAGGAGTCACTCATCACACTCAATAGCCACAAAAAAGATCACCGATGGAAGCAGGCCAATATCGATGCCCCTATCCACGCCTACCTCTATAATGCCATTCCCAATGCCAAGTATGTCTCCTTTAGTATGCCCCCCTACGCGACTGCCTACTCTCTCAAACATAGCAAAGTGATCCCCCAAGACTACCACGGCTATAAGATCTTAGGGGAGATCTCTATCTATGATCCTAAGAGTTTTGAGGATTGGCGAGAGCGATCCCACTTTGAGATACCACAGTTTTTTCAGAAGCACGAGACCCATATCCTCCTCATCAAAGGCTTTGGGGTTATCTCCTATGATAGAGATATCACCGAGATGGCAAAAAAGGTCTCCATCCTAGAGAACTCCTGTAGACTCTTGGCACTCTCTGCGACGCTCTAAGGTGCGTTGCGGAGTGGTTCAAAGCATACTTTTGCTATACTCTCCACCAAACTGCATACAGGATAGGATAGATGAATCAGACAAAAAAACGCCTTAGTATTATCAATTTTGCTATATCTATGACCGACATCGAAACCATACAACTTCAGATAGCCAAGCTCACACACCTCAAGACCGACCGAGAGATACAAGTGATTATCGAAGAGCTACAAGAGGGGCATTATGGTAAGGCTCAAGAGCTGATCGACACCTATATCAACACCCCTATGGAGGTGATTTTGGAGAAGAATACCAAAGAGGCAAAACGCATCAAAGAGGCACAAGAGAGTGCTATTATCAATGAGTTTGATCTCTTTGTCACAGGCACCAAAGAGGAGCATCCGTCCCTAGAGGAGGAGGCACTCTTTTTGGATACGCCTCAACCATCCAAAAAACCTGCCAACTTCGATGCCCTACTCAGTATCCAGCCCGATGATATCCTCACAGAGAATATCACTATCGAGAAGACCCAGACCCAAACCACCGAAGAGCCTGCTCAACCTACCACCCCTCCAACCAAGCCAGAGCCAGAGAGCATCCAAGCACAGGAGGAGCCAGCAGTAGAATCCAAACTCAGCGAGACTCCCCCAGCACAAGAGGAGCCAACAGAGCAACCCCCTACTCCCCACGAGGAGCAAGAGGAGGAGACTCCTGCGGAGGCTGAAGCAGAACAGACACCCCCAGAGGAGGAGAAACCCCTCCAGTACCCCTCTATCCCGCACATCGAAGAGAAGTTTAATGCGATGCTTACCCAGTATCCCCTCGTCCACCAGAGTGGGGAGTGCTTTAGTACGGTTAAGAAGTGGCTCTTTCAGATTATGCACGGAGGGTATAACTCCAAGAAGGTTGATGAGATTATCACCTATATTCAGAAGCTTACTGAGCATCATAAGTATGAAGAGGCAGCCCAACTCCTCCTTGTCACAGGGGCGACAGAGTCAAAATTTGCACAGTTTATCTTGGCACGCGAACTCTACAAAGGGGAGCTACTTCAGCGTAATCTCCCTGAGTCCTTTGCCCTCATCTACTCCCTTGCGATGAATGACAACTACCCCGAAGCGATCTGTGATTTGGCACAGTTTTATGAGTATGGTATCGGTGTAGAGAAGGAGAAAGAGGAGGCAGAGCGACTCTACAAAGAGGCGATGGAGCTAGGTGTGAGTCGTGCTACCCAGAAGTATGAGAAGCTCAAAAAGCAAAACCGTGGACTTTTCTCCATGTTTAGACGAGCATAGGAGAGCGAGTATGCGACTACTTCTCTCGTGGATTGGCCTCACCCTACTGCTCACCCTCTCCCTCTCTGCCAAGCTCAACCTTGTTGTGAGTATCCTCCCCCAACAGAAGTTTGTCGAGGCGATTGGTGGCGAGCATGTCGATGTGACACTGATGGTACTCCCCGGCAACTCCCCACACACCTACGAACCCAAACCCTCCCAGATGCGTGCCATCGCTCACGCTTCACTCTATTTGGCGATTGGGGTAGAGTATGAGAAGGTCTGGCTCAGTCGATTTCAAGACCTCAACCCTCAGCTCAAGATCATCGATCTCACCCAAGGTATCACCAAGTACCCTATCGCTAGCCATACGCACCCTAGCACAGCAGATCAGAGACAAGAGACGACCCTAGATCCCCATATCTGGACTGCTCCTAGCAACCTCAAGCGTATTGCAGGTACCATCCTCGCCACACTTCAGCACTATGACCCCACACATCGTGCCGACTATCAAGCCAACTTTGAGCAGTTTATAGAGAAGATAGAGCAGACCGATCAGCATATCAAAACCCTCCTTGCTTCTACACCTAAAGGGGCGAAGTTTATGGTCTTTCACCCCTCATGGGGCTACTTTGCCAAGCAGTATGGACTCACACAACTCCCCATAGAGATAGCAGGCAAAAGCCCCAAACCAAAAGCGTTGATCGCACTCATCAAAGAGGCCAAGGCGGAGCAGGTCACCGCGATCTTCACCCAGCCAGAGTTTCCTGATCGTAGTGCCAAGCTCCTTGCCAATGCACTCCATATCCCTGTCATCAAGCTCACTCCTCTTAGCCCAAACTGGTCTCAGACCCTCATCAAGATGGCAGACGCTATCGCACAACACCCCTAAGCTTTTCGATGTCGATACTTACGATTGAGTCGCTTAGCTTTAGCTATGACAAAGAGATTATCCTCCAGTCGATCAATCTCACTGTGGAGGAGCGGGACTTTTTGGCGATTATCGGTCCCAATGGTGGGGGCAAATCGACCCTCCTCAAACTGATCCTAGGTCTACTCAAACCCCAAAAGGGTACCATCTCTATCCTCGGCTCCCCCCCTCAGCACAACCGCTCTGCTATCGGCTATGTCCCTCAAAATACCAATATCAATACCCATTTTCCTATCCGTGTGATTGAGGTGGTGATGATGGGCTTTATCGGAGAGAAGCGTCCTCTCTTTGGCTACACACCCCAACAGCACCATCGAGCTATGGCGATACTCAAAGAGGTGGGGATGGAGTCGTTTGCCCATGCCAAGATTGGCTCACTCTCAGGGGGGCAACGCCAACGCATCATGATCGCCCGAGCCCTCTGTGCCAACCCCAAGATCCTCCTGCTAGATGAACCCACCTCTAGTATCGATGTCAAAGGACAACGAGAGATCTACAACCTCCTCAAGAAGCTCAACCAATCGATCACTATCATTGTGGTGAGTCACGATATCTCTGTGATCTTGGAGTACGCCAACAAAACAGCCCATATCAACCGCCACCTTGCCTACCATGATATCTCTAACAAAAAAGAGACCTTTCATATCCATGACCCCCAAGAGCATTTTTGTGAAGTGGAGCTACTTCAGATGCTTGGCTCCTCTCACTGTACTGCGTGTGACTATGAGGTCGGCTCCACACACTGTGAGAGCTGTCACCATACCAAGGAGCTACCATGCTAGAGGCACTCTCATTTGATTTTATGCAACACGCCCTCATCGCAGGGATACTGGTGAGTCTACTCTCTGGTGTGGTTGGCTCACTCATCGTGGTCAACCGTATGGTCTTCTTGGCAGGGGGGATCGCCCACGCCTCCTATGGGGGGATTGGACTGGCACTCTTTTTTGGGTTTCCACTCTTCTTGGGTGCCTCTCTCTTTGCGGTAGCAACAGCACTACTCATCTCCGCTATCACCCTACACCAACGCGAACGCATCGATACCTTTATCGGGTTGATCTGGTCTGTGGGGATGGCGATAGGGATTTTGCTTGTCGATATGTCACCAGGATACAATGTCGATATGCTCTCCTATCTCTTTGGCTCTATCTTGGCGGTGAGTCGTGAAGATCTCTACTTTATGGGGGGACTACTACTGCTAACCCTTCTGATTATCGCCATTTGGTATCGTGATATCCTTGCAGTCTCCTATGATAGTGAGTACGCAGCACTACGAGGACTCAATGTCAAGTTCTTCTATACTCTCATCCTTGTCCTCTCTGCTCTGACGGTTGTCATCGCCATTAAGGTTGTCGGATTGATCCTTGTGATGGCGATGCTCACTATCCCTGTCTATATCGCAGAGCGACTCTCTCATAGCCTCCTAGGGATGATGGCGATCTCAGGAGTTGTCGCTACCCTCTTTACGACCCTAGGACTCTGGCTCTCCTACACCTACAACCTCACTTCAGGAGCCTCTATCATTGTTGTATCTGCACTTAGTTTGGGGGTTTTCTTGATAGGGGCTAGCCTCTTCAAGCACAGACGATAAGGATAGCTACTACCAACTAACTATCAAAGTGACAGAAGAGAAAAAAAAGAATAAAAATAAGAGAAAAGAGGGAGAGTCCCAAACCCCACACAGGTGAGGTCTGAGGGGGGGGGAAGATTACTTCATTGCAGCGATATGATCTGCTACAGCTTTGATAGTTGCGTCATCCATTGCAGCTACTTGACCTTTCATCAATGCACCCATACCGTGTTGGTTCAATGTACCTGCTTTATAACCATTAAGTTGCTCAACAGTTTTAGCCGCATCTTGACCTTTAATGATTGCAGATTTACCAAGTGCCGCTTTTTCACCGTTTGCACCATGACAACCAGCACATTTAGCAAATGCCGCAGCACCATCAGCCATAAGTAGTGTAGACGCAGCAAATAACATAGAGATAGCAATTTTTTTCATTTTAATTCCTTGAAAGTTTAACAGTAGATTGAGGATGCGTTACACCCCACAGCGAGCCGAGTGCGAAGCACTTAGCAAGATGGTACATTTCCTGAATCAGATGCAAATTTATGTGCAAAATCATAGATATGTGGAACATATTTATCTTTTACTTTCGCTTTTACACCTGGGCAAAGCTTCTCAGCTTCATCTACAAATTTACCTGCTTCTTTGATATCTGTCCACTCATCTTGAGTATGTTTTGCAGCAAATTTAGCACCTGAGAAACCACAAGTCGCTTTCATTTTTTTCATATAAAGCTTTTGTCCCTTTGTAGCGTCTGCAGAAGCAGTTGTTGAGAATACAGCAAGACCAAGAAGAGCAGCAACTGCTAGTTTTGTCATTTTTGTCATTTATCATCCTTTATGTTTTTGATATGGGGAATGATAACACGAAATAGTGAAGAGATTGTGAAGGGAGTCCACAAAAGAGTCCAAAACTCCTAAAAACTGCTTCAATAAGTTACACTTATTCAAAAGATTACTACTGGAGTCTCCCAAAGACCTTGAACTGATCCCAGTAGACCTCGATCGCCTCATCTAGCTCCGCGTCACTCAGCCAACTCTTTGACTTGATCCCATACCGCTGGATAAAGAGATCTGACATCACCGAGATACTCCTATCGGGGTACTGAAGGTAGTGCTTGATCGAGGCTTTGAGATTCTTCTCTCCACTATAGACAAGGAGGTAGCGTTTGAACATCTGCTGTAGGGTACTAGGGAGGGCTTGATGACACGGGACACAGTTGCGTTCGTAGACCCCCTCTGCCACACCTACAAGCGTCAATCCCACTACTACAATCCACACCTTTACCATACTATCACCATCTTGGTACCACGCCCCTCTTTGGAGGTGACATGGATATCCAACCCCTTCTCATCGATAATTTTCTTGACAATACTCAACCCAATACCAAATCCCCCTTCACTCTGATTGAACCGCATATAGCGATCAAACATCAACGGAATCTGCTTATGGGCTATCCCAACTCCTGTATCTTCGATACTCAAGTACCCCTCCCTAAGCACTATCACGATACGCCCCCCTTGGTGGTTATACTTGATCGCATTGGAGAGGAGATTGTCAAGCACCCGAATACACTTCTGACGATCCATCACAAGTGAGACCTTGGCGAGCTTCAGCTCAATAGTGATCTGCTTGGAGCGTGCCAAGATATCAAAATACTCCACCCGCTCCTCGATCAGTGCTTTAAGGGCGATAGTCTCTTCGATACTCTCCTTCTCCTGCTCTAGTATCAAGTAGGTGAGATCACGGTAAAGCACAGAGACCATCTTGGCAGCTACAGTGATACGGGTGAGTTTCTTGCGGTTCTTCTCTGCCATAATCTCCTGATCCATCATCTCGATATTGGCGAGGATAGCCGTGAGGGGGGTGTTGAGTTCATGGGTTGTATCTTTGATAAAGCGATCAAGTAGCACCATAGAGTTACGCATCGGCTTGACAAAGAGCTTGGCGAGGTAGAGTCCAAGAAGCATAAAGAGTACAAACGCCACCAACCCATAGAGTATCACATCACGCCAAAAGTTCTCTAGCCATGCCCCACTATTTTCAACCTCCAAGATCAGGTACTTCGCCCCAAGGTAGTAGGTATCCAAAGTCTTGATGAAGTGTATCTTATCACCAATGATATAGATCTCCTTATCAAAGGCGATCTGCGGTTGCTCTAGTAGTGAAAAGATCGGCACCAACTCGATATCATAGATCGCAGAGACAAAGCGGGGATCACGGGGATAGGTACGCTTCTCATCAAAAAAGTGGTGGAGGAGTTTGAGCCGTTTAGTCTGGATATAGGCGTACTTAGTCAAGTCCGCACGCCGATCAGAGAGCATCAGCTTCTGAGCACTCTGATAGTAGAGTACCCCTATCAGCCCAAAGAGCAGGCTTACCATCGCCACATAGAGGGTCAAAAAGCGAAAAAGCGACCGCTTCTCACTCTTGAGTAGTGAATTTGTAGCCCTGTTTTTTGATACTAACAATACGCTCCTTACCGACAACTTTGCGGAGATTTTTAATATAGGTACGCAGTGCAGTATCACTCGGCTCCTCATCAAAATCCCACAGCGTAGCATAGATACGCTCATGTACTAGCACCTCCCCACGATGCTTCATAAAGAGTTTGAGAAGTGTCGACTCTTTATTGCCTAGGGGGTAGTGTTTGCCATCAATGAGGAGTTGCTCCCCCTCACTCTCATAGGCGATCCCCTCAGCGATAGGGATAAGGGTTTGGGAGGTATGGTAAAACCCCCGTTTGAGTAGTGTCTCGATACGGATACGAAGCTCTTTGAGTGCAAAGGGCTTGCGGATATAGTCATCACACCCACTCTCAAACCCCCGCTCTAGATCCTCGACACTATCCATCGAAGTGATGAAGATCGCAGGAGCAACCACCCCCGCTTCACGGCTCTCATGTAGGAGGGTAAGCCCATCAATATGTGGAACATTGACATCAAGAAGCAAGAGGTCATAACGACTCTCATAGAGCTTCTCTTGAGCCTCTTTCCCATCATAAAGACTCACCACCTCAAACCCCTCATCTTGGAGAAACTCCGTCAAGGTCTCATTGAGCGTCACATCATCTTCGAGTAGTAGTATCTTAGCCATAAACCCGACTAATCAAGGGACTGACGCACCCAGTTTTGGAGTCGTCCCGCACTCAATGCTCCTGAGAGACGCTCCACCTCTCGCCCCCCCTTGAAGAGGATTAGCGTGGGGATACTCTGGATACCATACTGCCCTCCAAGCTCTTGATGGGCTTGGGTATCGACCTTGAGAAACTGTGCTTGGAGAGGCATCCCGAGTGCCACCTCCTCAAAGGCAGGTGCCATCTGTAGACACGGACCACACCACGGTGCCCAAAAATCCACCACCACAGGGATCTCAGAGTTTGCCAAGATCGTCCCAAGCATCTCCGCATCCACGGCAAGGGGTTTACTCTCTAAGAGTGATCGTCTACACGCTCCACAGTTGGCTTTAGCATAGTGATCCTTTTTGGGGATACGGTTGACTTTGAGACAGTGTGGACAGACCACAGTGATACGACTATTCATTTTAGACTCCTTTATTTGATTGGTTTTGGGTAGTCTACACCAAGAACCTTAACAGACCATTAAGCAACTTTATCCGATAATCCCACTAAAAAAGGTATCTTTATGATTACTAAACTCAAACAACTCACCCCACTCATCGTCCTTGCTCTCTTTGCTGTGGGGGTCTACTTCATGATGCAAGGGATGGACAACGCCATCGCCATGGCTCAACCCTCAGCTAAAGAGTAGCCATCGTCGCGAGTATCGCCTCGACTTTTTTCTGAGGCTCTGTGTCACGGTAGATCGGTCGCCCCACCACGGGGAAGTCTACCCCCTCCGCGTTGGCTCGTTGGAGTGTCGCCACACGCTGTTGATCTCCCGCATCCTCACCAAAGGGGCGTATCCCTGGGCAGAGTGTCAAGAACCCCTCCCCTGTTGCCTCCTTGATCGCACGACTCTCAAAGGTTGAGCAGACGACCCCATCGAGTCCATATCTATGGCTCATCACCGCAAACTGCTCCGCCTTCTCATCGATCGACTTCTCATAGATCGCCTCAAACCCCTCCGCATCAAAAGAGGTCAATGCTGTAACGGCTAGTACCAGTGGACGCGTGGGGTGGGTAGAGAGTCGCTCCATCACCGTACGCATCGCCACCGCTCCCGCAGAGGCGTGAATATTGAACATATCGACCCCAAGCTTACTAATCTCCTCCGCAGCATCTGCCATAGTGTTTGGGATATCATAGAGCTTGAGATCAAGAAAGATCTTAAAGTCTGGATTGATCGCTTTGAGTGCCGTGATAAAAGACTTCCCATCACGAATATAGGTACGAAAGCCCACCTTGAGCCAGATATCATACCCTTTGAGTGACTCTGCAAGTGCGAGATTCTCCTCTGCTGAGGGTAGATCTAGTGCGACACATAACTCCATTCCAAACTCCTTAACTAATTAGTGATATAATACTACCCTAAATTCAATAAACAAGGACTAAACAACTATGTTTGGAAAAGAGTCAAAACGATACGACATCGCACAATCGGTCATGGATACCTACAACTACGCTAAGTTTAACACAGCCAAAGGGACAATCTGGGTCAAACTCTACCCCCAAGATGCACCCAACACTGTAGCCAACTTCGCACACCTCAGTGAGCAGGGCTTCTACAATGGATTGAAGTTTCACCGTGTGATTCCTGGCTTTATGGCACAGGGTGGATGCCCACACTCAGGCCCCACAGGCAACCCCGCTATGGCAGGGACAGGTGGACCAGAGTGGCAGATAGATTGTGAGACAGACACCAGTAAACAACCACACCGCAGAGGAACCCTCTCGATGGCTCACGCAGGACCCAACACAGGTGGAAGCCAGTTCTTCATCACCTTTGTCGCGACACCACACCTCGATGGTGTTCATACGGTCTTTGGTGCGATTGAAGAGAGTGATACAGAGAGCTTCAGCGTACTCGATAGCATCGACCAAAACGATACGATTGAGTCGATCGAAGTAGTCGCTACACGAGATTAACCCGCCCCGACCCCTCCTCTAGGGGTCACACCCCTACGCTAGAGACCCCACAAAGGAAAAGACCTTGAGCCTCCATGGATACTATCGTGTTGCCTCGGCAGTCAACCATACCACCGTAGCCAACCCCCACAAAAATGCCTCTGAGATCATCACACTCATAGAAGAAGCCCACGCCCAAGAGGTCAGTGCCGTTGTATTTCCCGAAGCCACCCTCACAGGATACACCGCTAGTGATCTCTTCACCCATCAAAGCCTTCTACACACTCAAGAGGAGGCACTCCAACGAGTCCTAGAGCAAACCACTCCCCTCAAGACCGTTGCTATCCTAGGCTATCTACTCCTCCAAGCCGACAGACTCTACAACTGTGCGGTGGTGATACAGTCAGGGAAGATACTCGGTATTATCCCCAAGAGCTACCTCCCCAATAAGCAAGAGTTTTATGAGAAACGCCAATTTGTCAGCGGGAGAGATATCACACGCTCCACCCATACGCTACTTGGTTCTGAGATACCCTTTGGGGTCGATCTGCTCTTTAGCGATGGAGCAGATATGACCTTTGGGGTGGAGCTATGTGAAGACCTCTGGGCAGTCACCCCCCCAAGCAACCAGATGGCAAGCAATGGAGCCAACCTCCTCTTTAACCTCTCCGCTAGCAACGAACTCATCGGCAAACACGCCTACCGTGAGGAGCTTGTCCGTACACAGAGTGCCCGCTGTATGGCTACCTATGTCTATAGCTCCGCAGGGGTGGGAGAGTCTACAACCGATACGGTCTTTGGGGGGCATGCGATCATCAGTGAGTATGGTACTACCCTCGCCCAGAACCAACGCTTTAGCCTTACAAGCCACCTCATCACCGCCGATGTCGACCTCCAACGCCTCCGATGGCTCCGCCTTAATGAGTCAAGCTACTGCGATGCCCAACGCAACCCCTCTCGCACCATCCGCCTAGGGAGTCTCCCTCATCTCACCACCCTCCAACGCACCCTCTCTGCTATGCCTTTCGTCCCCTCTCAGTACGCTGATAAGGTCGAGCGATGTGAGGAGATCATCGCTATCCAGTCACATGGACTTATCAAGCGGATGCAACACGCCAATATCTCCAAAGCCGTTATCGGTATCTCAGGGGGACTTGACTCCACCCTCGCCCTCCTCTCTACCCACAAAGCCTTTGAGATGATGGGGTGGAACCCCTCCGATATCATCGCCGTAACCCTCCCAGGATTTGGGACAACCAGCCGTACCAAACACAACGCCATCACCCTCTGTCAGGCACTCGGTGTCACCCTTAAAACGATCGATATCACCGCCCTCTCTCTCCAAGAGTTTGAGGCGATAGGGCATGATCCCAAAGAGCATAGTGTCACCTACGAAAATGTCCAAGCACGAGCGAGAACCTCCCTCCTCATGAACCTCGCCAACAAAGAGGGGGGCTTGGTGATCGGGACGGGGGATCTGAGTGAGATTGCACTAGGGTGGAGTACCTACAATGGTGACCATATGAGTATGTATGCCCTCAATAGCGGTATCCCCAAGACACTCATCCAGTACCTCATCGCCTACTACCAATCCACCCCAGCCCTTGAGCCTATCATCGCAGATATCCTCGATACCCCTATCTCTCCTGAGCTTCTCCCCCACGAGGAGGATAGCATCGTCCAAGAGACAGAGCATATCGTAGGTCCCTATGCGCTTCACGACTTCTTCCTCTACCACTTCATCAAGTATGGAGCAAGACCCAAAAAGATCCTCTTCCTCGCCACACACGCCTTTAGGCACTACGATGAGGAGACGATCAAAAAGTGGCTTCGGAAGTTTATCTGGCGGTTCTTTACTCAGCAGTTCAAACGCTCCTGTATGCCTGATGGTCCAAAAGTAGGGAGTATCTCCCTTAGCCCTAGAGCCGATTGGAAGATGCCTAGTGATGCCGATATGGCTATCTGGCTTGCGGAGCTAGAGTCATGAAGCTCGTCGTCGCCATTACAGGGGCGAGTGGTGTGGAGCTTGGACGGAAGTTTGTCGCCTATCTCCCCTCCCATATCGAAGTCCACCTTGTCGTCTCAGACAACGCCGTGACGGTTGAGAAGTTTGAGCATCCTAGCGTGACACGACACACCCCAGACAATATCGCAGCCTCCATCTCTAGTGGATCGTTTGGGGTCGATGCCACGGCGATCATCCCGTGTAGTATGAACACCCTCGCCAAGATCGCGTGTGGGATCAGCGACAACCTTGCCACCCGTGTCGCAGCCGTCGCCCTCAAAGAGCAAAAGAAGCTCCTCCTTGCCCCAAGAGAACTCCCCCTCTCCCCCATCGCCCTAGAAAATATGCACAAACTTGCCACACTCGGTGTCATCATCGCCCCCCCTATCATGGGCTACTACGCCAACACCCAAACCCTCGAAGAGATGGAACGCTTCATCATTGGCAAATGGTACGATATCTTAGGGATTGAACATAGCTTATATGAGCGGTGGGGAGAGGGTGAGTAGTTCAATTCAGAAATTGCTATTTTATTTCGTTGTAGTTCTTAGACATTCCCATCGAGAGAAGAGCCTAGAAGAGTTACCCATTCCACAGCTGAAGCTGTGGAGAGTTTTAGACTAATGCTTGTTTCACCAACTCATTCACCACCTTAGGATTTCCCTTACCCTTAGTCGCCTTTAGCACCTGCCCTACAAAGAAACCAAAGAGCTTTTGGTTGCCCGCTCTGTACTGCTCTACATTGTCAGGATTTTTAGCCATCACCTCTTCGATAAGTGGCAAAATGAGTGCGGGGTCGCTGATCTGTTGGAGTCCTTTGCTTTGGACTATCTGTGTTGGGTTTGCTCCGCTTTTGACCATCTCTTCAAAGACCTGTTTAGCTATCTTGGTGGAGATGGTCTCATCCTCTACCATTTTGATAAGTTCGGCTATATCTTTTGGGCTAAATTTAAGCTCACTTATCTCTTTGCTCTTTAGCTCTCTAGCGACCTCATTGCTCACGATATTGGCAATCCCTACAGGGCTAGGAAGAGCATCTAACGCCTCAGTATAAAACGCAGAGAGTTTGGCATCACGAGCTAAGGTGTTGGCGACTTCACTATTGAGTCCTAGCTCTTTGGTATAGCTCTCAAAGAGGGCTTGCTCTTTGGCTGTCATGGGGACGACTTCACCCTCTATCTGTACCTTTTTAGGTTGTGCTTTAGGCTCTTGTTTTGGGGATTTTTTCTTTTTAGCGGAGGACTCTTTTAGCCCTACGATTTTAGTAAATATAGGGGTGGCATCACGGTACTCTATCGGATCCGCATAAAAGTACCCCTCTCGCTCAAACTGAAACCGCTCATCGGGTTTGTCACTAATCACCGCAGGCTCTATCAATGCGTTGGTGATGATCTTTAAAGAGTTGGGGTTGATATCGTCTATCCCCTCAGGGACTTCAGTTTTAAAGAGTCTATCGTAGAGTCGTACCTCTATGGTCTTAGCGTGGTTTGCCTCTACCCATTGAATGGCACTTTTGACCTTGATACCACTAGTATCTGAGCCACTTTTAGAGTCGGCATGGTACTCTGCTTTGATCTCTATCACCTTACCGTTAGCATCTTTGATCACCTCTTTACAGGTGATAATATAGGCGTATTTGAGCCGTACAGGTTGGCTAGGTGTAAGACGGAAGTAGCCTTTAGAGGGATTCTCATCAAAATCGGCTCTATCTATGTATATCTCTTTGGAGAATGGTAGCTCTCGTGTTCCCTCTTTTGGCACATCGTGGGGGTAGTAGGAGGCTTCTATAGTTTCACTTCCGTTATAGTTGGTGAGTGTCACTTTGAGTGGATCCATCACACACATCACTCGGGGAACTTTGGTATTGAGATCATCGCGTATGGCAAACTCTAGCTGTGCCACATCGACCATCGAGTTGGCTTTGGCGATACCGATACTCTCACAGAAGTTAAGGATAGACTCAGGGGTGTAGCCTCGTCGCTTATACCCTGCGATGGTCGGTAGGCGTGGGTCATCCCAACCACTCACGATCCCATTCTCTACTAGCTCTAGGAGCTTTCGTTTGCTCATGACGGTGTAGTTGATATTGAGCCGTGCAAACTCATGCTGATAGGGGCGTGGAGGGGTCAACTCTAGCGTATCGAGTACCCAATCATAGATATCACGGTTGTTCTCAAACTCTAGCGTACAGATGGAGTGGGTCACCCCCTCGATATAGTCAGAGAGGCAGTGAGCGAAATCATACATCGGGTAGACCGCCCACTTCTCCCCTGCTCTGAAGTGGTGTGCGTGGCGGATACGGTAGAGGAGTGGGTCACGCATCTTCATATTGGAAGAGGTCATATCGATTTTGGCTCTAAGGATATGCTCTCCCTCTTTGAACTCACCCTCTTTCATCCGCTCAAAGAGCTCTAAGTTCTCCTCGACCGTTCTCTTGGCATACTCACTTCTACGCCCCACCTCGGTAACCGTTCCGCGGTAGGCTCGCATCGTCTCTTCATCGAGGCTATCGACATAGGCTTTGCCCTTTTTGATCAGCTCCACCGCGTAGTCATAGAGTCTATCAAAGTAGTCAGAGGTATGACGCACCTCCCCCTCCCACGCAAACCCTAGCCACTCCACGGCATCCTTGAGGGCTTCGACATACTGGGTATCTTCGGTAGTAGGATTGGTATCATCCATCCGTAGGTTACAGTGTCCACCATACGCCTTGGCGATACCAAAATTGATACTAATAGACTTCGCGTGTCCAATATGAGGGAAGCCGTTGGGTTCAGGAGGGAATCGCGTCACGACCTCTTGGTATCGACCTGCGTTCAAATCCTCTTCAACTACTCTGCGTAAAAAATCTTTACTCTGTTTCATTCTATACCCTTTTGATTGTGAGACTTTTATAAGGGGGGTATTTTAGCCAATTAGTGCTTATTGTTGTGTATCTAGTCTCAAAGGCTACTATCCCCTCTTTTAACCTATCTTGTATCGTTATCACACGCCACTAATCAATCTCTAAAAAGCCCTGATCTCCTTTATAATCTCAACCATTCTATCACCCCTTAACTGCTTTTTAAACGCTATTTTCACTTCACTACCTAGATGTTCAAACAGTTTTTGAGCATGTTTTATTTTCTGTTGTTCATCTATATAAAGGTCTCTCTCCCCTTTATCTTTTGTCTCGACTACAAGGTGTAATCTTTTGTTACCCTCTTTACTTTTTATGACATAAGCAAAATCAGGACTATAGGTTCCACCACCTGCTACTGGTATTTTGATAGAGTTTTTGGGTATTTTGGTAAATATCACTATCTCTTGAATGTTAGTTTGTATATTTTCTCTCTCTAAGTCACTATCAAAGTAAAGCTCTTCAAAAAGGTAATTTTGAGCTACTTTTTCATCTAAAAACTTCACGCCTACATCACTAGCATTGATATGCGCTAGTGGCTCTCCATCTCTGTCTGTTAGTTTTGTTGGGTGGATTGTATTGGTCACTCTGTTATAACCGATAGTAAAATCACTAAACGCATGATCTAAGAGATATTTGTTAAACCCACCTCTTATGACACTTATGGTTTGCTGATTGAGATAAATATTTATATCTAAATCTTTTTTTATAGAGACAAATACACGATGAAGTGTTTGCATATTGATATGGAGTGCGTTACTAAGCTCTACCAAAAAAGATTTATAACTCATAGTTGAGATAGGCAGTATCATATCATCAACACTTTCTACCTCTTGATAAAACGCAACACCCTCTTCAAAGTCAAGTGTTCCTACCCGTGTTGTTACCCCTTGAACTCTAAAACGCTCTTTTATCTCTTGCAAGTAAGCCCTAAAAAGCTCTTCAAACTTACACTCACTCTCTACCTTGTACTCCAAAATAACCTTTTGGTTTATACTCTCCCAAAGCTCTTTGAGTTCATTATATTTTCCAACTCTTAGACTTAGTTGAGCTTTTTTTGCTCCAACTTCTCTTATCTTGTTTCGTCCAACACCCTCAAAAGCATCAGGATAGCGTGTAGTTACCACACCATAACCACCCTCTTTAAAATCATTATTTCTTTTAATAGCATCTGCATCATCTAATGTTTCAAGAAGAGTATCTTCATCTATGCCATAGCATTGTATTATCTTCTCTATAAGTT
>JAMOSB010000007.1 GCA_027068485.1 Sulfurovum sp. | reverse complement strand
CCAAAACCAAAGGAGCGTTTCCTAATGAAAATTCGTTGTTAAAATTACTCTATATGGGAATTATGAATGCCCAGAAGAAGTGGACAATGCCAATGAGAAACTGGTCACTGACCATTTCTCAATTGGCGATCTTCTTTGAGGGAAGATTGGATAAGGCACTGGAGTTGTGATATAATTCACTTATCTATCGGGTGACACAAAACTCTGAACGGTTTCTCTATAAGTTTTTCACTCAATTAGCTTTTTAATATCTTTTATTTTGTATGCTGGTTTTTTACTATGTATCATGGCATGACAATTTGGACATACTGGTCTTAAATCTTGAATTGGGTTAATTTTATATTCCTCGTTAACTTCTGATAATGGTTTTACATGATGTACATGAATAAAACCTTTCCCAATCTCTCCAAATATTTTTTCAAAATCAAAATTACATACTGAACATTTAGTTCCATAATATTCAATACATTTTTTTCTTGCTTGAGGATTTCTTTCATAAGCGTTTACTTTAATTTGTTTTTTTGCACCTTCAAAGAGATCATCATTTTCAATACCATCAGGATATATTTCAACTAGCTTTTGACTTATAACTCTATTTATTTCATCTTGTAATTGGGAAGAGTCTACATACTTCATGCTAAATAATATTTTAAATTCACTAAGATTTAATCTTAATTCTGAATTTATAATTTCTATATTATTAAGTTTATGACCATGAATATATTTACTATTAAATCTATTTGGAATAGTTTTGATTTTGCCTAAATAGTTTGCTTTAGCAACAATATATCCATCATATGCAAAATATATTATCTCATCTTTTCCAATTTTATCTTTACTAAACTTTTTTGTATTAAAAAAATAATTTTTATCTCTTTCAGGTAAAATATTAGAAAAAAAATCTTTTGTAGACTTTATATTTTCAAAACCTTCTATATCTTGACTGAGTCTAAAGAGTAAATTCATTATTTTCCTTTTCTAGTGTCTTATAATGGGGTGCGGAGCGGTAGACAACAAGCAGGTGTTCAAGCCACGCCCCGTTGCTCTGGATTCGCAGCGTCCAGAGCAACTATTCATTCAACCCCATTCTAGCGTAAGTAGCATGAAACTATCTATTATACGGACACAAAAAGTCTCTATTAATACGGTGGTTTGAGGTGAAAATAGGCTAATTTGATATATTTTACACTATCGTTAATACTTAAATCATAGGGGGAGTGTATGGAGATTAAAACCCTAAAGTGTATAATAGAGCTAAACAGACAGAAGGAGTCTAGGATGGTACGATGGATTTTGATTTGGATAATACTACTCATTAGTGAGGTAGCAGGTGGGGTCACATGGCACCCCCTCTCACCACTCCACCGCTATAGTGCTTCGGATTTCCATCTGCGTGGGGATGTGGGGCTGTTTCAGCTCAAGAGTTGTCAGATAGACTTAAAGCGTCAGAAGTGTGAGGGGCGGGTCTCTACGGTGCTTGATATCACGACCCAACCACGACAATCCTTCCCACATACGCTCCTAGAGCATCTCCATCAGCTCACCCCCAAGCCCTCACCTCAAAACAACATCAGAGCCTCACTTCTCCCACACCATGTGACACATGGGTTTAGCATCGATAGTCAACAGGTCGTCTGGCGACTCAATGAGATCAAAGATATTCTCGCACTCCTTGGCACGATAGACACCCCTGCGGAGGCTCAGTTGGTGCTTTGGCTCCATGGCAAAGCCAACACCACACGCTACCGCAAGGTCAAGCAGGGCTATATGATCCAACGAGAAGAGCAACGCTACCCTCCTTGTATCGGTGGGATTGACTATGAGGAGCGGTTGGTCTATCAAAGTATCGTCTCACCCCAAGGGCGTATCCTCAAAGAGCGACTCATCCAACACACCAAAACCCCCATCAAACCCCACAAACCACTCATGCGAAAACCCGCCATCTATCTCTACCCCACAGACACAACCACTATCGATGTCACCCTCACACTCAACGGCTCTCTCGTCACCTCCATCCCCCCCTACCATGAGGGGTGGCATGTCAGCGTCGAGAGCAACGGCACCATCAATGGGAAGTATGACTACCTCTTCTACGAAAACACCCTCAATACCATCACCCTCCCCGATGAGGGCTGGATCGTAGCGGGAGAGGAGCTAGAGGCGTGGTGTGACCACTACCTCCCTCTAATGGGACTCAATGCCCGTGAACGCAAAGACTTCAAAGCCTACTGGCTCAAGGCACTCGACCCCCATACCCTCTACGAGATCAAACGATTCTCTGAGGCGTTTCTCCAGCAGACTATGCAACTCACTGTCACCCCAACTCCCGATAGTATGGTGCGTGTACTCCTCAACTTCAAGGCGATACCCGCCCCCTATCCACTCACCACCCCCACACTCCACACCCCCCAACGCATAGGCTTCCACCTACTCGAATGGGGCGGTCGCATCACACCCAAAGGAGAGCAACCATGACCCCCATCACACACCTCGGAGCGATACTTCTCACACGGAGTGGATGTCAGATACCCAATCCAAGTACCGATGATAGACTCATCAACCAGTATGGCAACCTTGCGAACTTTATTTTACACTATCTCTCTATTAAGATTTGGAAGGTTTAAGATAAGAGATCTTGCTTCACCTATGGCATCAGCTGTAGTATCTATCATGGAGTTAAGTATCTTTGCTTGAAACTCTTAAGTTTTACTAAATCAGCATCTGTCATGTTACTTTTTTTATTAGGGGTTAGATTATTAGTGATTTGGACTAAGTTCACAGTCTCTCGTACTTGTTATACTTCTTGTAACTTCTTTCTTAAAAGAGCATTTATAAGTATCTGATAGGGTACTTTTTGCTCACTTGCTAGTTTTTTAAAAAATAGGACTATCTCATTATCTAGTCTTAGTGAAACAGGTATCTTTTTTGGTTCATAAAATCTACCACGAACTCCATCACTAAAGTCATACTCTTCTAACATAAAAAATATCATTATAAATAAGCCCATGATAGAAAATATTCCTTGAATAAAGAGTATCGTAAGAAGAAGTCTAAAGCTAGAAGATAAGATTAAACTGGTTCAGAAGGTATTTGATTTTGATTAAGTAGGTGTGAATTGGTTGCGGGAGGCGGATTTGAACCACCGACCTTCGGGTTATGAGCCCGACGAGCTACCAAACTGCTCTATCCCGCGACAGGATTTTATAAGTCTTTCGACTTATTATAGTTGAATTATACCTTAACTTTCTTAAGTCAAGCTTAACTCAAAATGGATGGGGTAGAGGGATTCGAACCCCCGAATATTGGTACCAAAAACCAATGCCTTACCGCTTGGCGATACCCCAACATTCTGTTGTTACTAAGCGTTGTTTGCTTATGTGGCAGAATTATAGCACCTCGTTTTTGATATGTCAAGTGTTTTTAGAAAAAAAATGAAAAATTTTTAAAATAATCCTATTTTATTATAAACTCTTATTGTGAACTAAAGCCCCTATAGGTATAATACAACACTAAATCACACTGGAGTACCTATGCCAACTGACGCAATACAACGAGTAGAACAAGCCATCACAGAGATCAAAAAGGGTCGAATGGTCATTATGATGGATGATGAGGATCGAGAGAATGAGGGGGATCTTGTCTATGCTGCAACCTTCTCTACCCCTGAGATGGTCAACTTCATGGCAAAAGAGGCACGCGGACTCATCTGTACCCCCGTCACCAAAGAGATCGCTTCTAAGCTAGCACTTATCCCGATGGTGGATAACAATATCTCCAACCATGAGACCGCCTTTACCGTCTCTATCGACTCAACCTCTGCACAGACGGGTATCTCAGCCGATGAGCGAGATGACTGTATCTCTAAGCTCGCCAATCCACAAACCATCAGTGAGGATTTTGTACGCCCAGGGCATATCTTCCCCCTTATCGCCAAAGATGGTGGAGTACTTGTACGGACAGGTCACACCGAAGGCTCTGTTGACCTCTGTAAGCTTGCTGGACTCGCCCCAGTGGGTGTCATCTGTGAGATTATCAAAGATGATGGGACGATGGCACGCATGGATGACCTAGAGATCTTCTCCCAAAAACACACCATGCCCATCGTCTATATCTCCGATATCGTGGCGTATCGTTTGGCAAATGAGAAGCTTATCGAGCGTATCAGCCAAGAGGAGAGTAGCCTTAGAGGGGAAGTGGTAGAGAAGATACTCTACTCTGACCATCTTGACCGTATCCATACGGTGATTGTCTTTGACAAAACCCAAGAGCGTACCAATGTCAAGTTTCACAATATCGGATTAGATATCGATATGGTGTTAGATGACAAACGCTTCAATACACTCAACAATGCCATTGAACACCTCAAACAGTATGGAGGCGTACTCATCTTCCTTGATACCAAAGTGATCTCTCATGAACAAGCCAAAGAGTTTGGTGTCGGTGCACAGATACTCAAAGATCTCGGTATCAAGCATATCAATCTACTCACCACCAACAAAGAGACAGAGTTTGTCGGACTTGCAGGCTTTGGACTTGATGTCGTAGAGAAGGTAGAGGTACGCTAACCACACCCCCTCATAGAGTTCACCCGTAGTGGGGCGAGAGGTTGACTCCTTTTATTGACTAGATTATGTTAGTTTAGCGTCTTTTTCTTTCGGCTCTAAGGAGAGTTATACTAAAGTAACTTCAGATAGATTTTATAGACAAAAAAGGTTTCTTATGAGAGAGCGTATCGAGAGTGTTGATCTCTTTCGGCTGATTGCGATGTTTGGGGTGGTGATACTACACACCGCACCCTTTCATGCGGATATTGCACCTGCAAGTAGTCTCTACCGATACCTCGATCTACTCTGTGATCAGCTTCCACGCTTTGCGGTGCCTTTTTTCTTTGTGATCTCTGGCTACTTTTGGGGGCTTAAGCTCAAACAAGGAGCCCCACTACTTTCAACCTCCTTTATGATGGGGAGGCGTATCGGGATGATTCTGCTGGCTTGGTCGCTTATCTACCTACTCCCGTTCAACTACCACGCTATGCCTTCGGAGCTGGGTTTTATGGAGAGGATAGGGTGGAATATCCACTACCTGCTTGCACACCCTATGCAGTTGCTGATGGAGGGGACAAAGATCCATCTGTGGTTTTTGGTTAGTCTACTCTATGCACTGCTTCTCTCCACCCTCCTTCTCCACTACCACAAACGCCACTGGCTTCTAGGTATTGGGGTGGGACTCTATCTCTTTGCTCTCCTTGCCAAAGCCTATCTCAAGACCCCTATTGGCATTGAGTTTGCGTTTGATACACGCAATGGTCCCTTCTTTAGTACACTCTTCTTTGTCACGGGCTATCTCCTTGCCCAACGCCAACGAGTCAAGCGATGGCTCTGGTATGGTCTGGCTCTCTATCTGATTGGGACACTGCTCCAAGGGGTGGAGATCATGACACTCTGGAAGCTCTTTGGGACAAATCCCAAACAGGACTTTGTGATGAGTACCTACCTCATCGGTATTGGAGTGGCGATGATAGCACTCTCAAACCACCCACACCTTCGTATCCAGAGGGTAAGCCACTTAGGAAAGATGGTACTAGGAGTCTACGCGATACACTTTATCTTTGTTGAGCTACTTCTCCCTATCGATCAACTCAACGATAGTATCCTCTGGGAGCTATCCTATACCCTACTTGTCTTTTTGTTTGCGGTGGGTAGTACATGGCTACTCTCCAAAAGCCGTCTCACTGCATGGCTGGTACGCTAACACCCCCCTCTAATCCTGTATCATATCGGTTTTCCTCCGACAAAGTAGTCGCGTATAGAGGTGACAAAGCGTAGCACAAGGTAGGCACCAAAAATCTCCCAATCAAGCAGTGAAAAGGCACTATTCATGCGGAGGTTTGGGAGGCTTCTTGAGCTTTAGTGGTCGCACAGCGTGACGCACCGCACGCATAAACTGCTCACCAGGATCTCGTTTGATTGTACGGTAGCCCTTATCCTGCTCTAGCCAAAGGGGGGTAGACTCCATCGCACGGTACTCATAGTGTCCGATAAGATACTCTATGGTAGGGTATTTGGCTTTGAGGTACTTCACCAGTGCGATATTGGAGGCGACCTGTGCAGGGGTGAGGTCTTGGGATTGGTTGTCTTGACCTCCGATATTTTCAATCCCAATGGCACTGTAGTTGAGTCCAATTACATGGCGTGCTACCCAATTCTCAGGCATCAAGCGGTAGATCGTCCCATCGCGTGCCACCATAAAGTGTGCAGAGACATTGAGAGCAGAGGCATTGGCGATATCGGTACGATCTGTGAGGAGTTTACTAGGGTAGAGCCGTGCAAAAGAGGCCTCAAAATCCATCATCGCAGTCCAGTGCAAGACCACCACCCGTGGGGTCATCTCGATAGTAGATACACGCTTATGGTAGTGGGTCTGGATATAGGATTTGGTCATCTCGATACGCGACGCATCAAAAACAATCGGACGATCAATGATCTCTAGTGGGGGAGGAGCGAGTGGCTCACTCTGGCAGGTGATACACTCAGGCTCTGGCTGAGTACATCCACCCAGCAGTAGCAGTGCCACAAATAGTAGTAGGTGTCGGATAGTCACATTCACTCCTCAAGATAGTTAGAGAGCTATTCTATCAAATCTTGCCTATCGTTTGCTTTGTCTTCTACCAAGAGTGTGACGATAACGACCATAGGCAAGGAGAGTGCCAAGAGGTAGCTAGGGATATGAAGTAGTCCATGACGATTGAGATAGAGAAACCCCAAGATCAGTGCCACATAGGCACCCAAACGATAGAGGGAGAGGGCTGCTTTGGTATCCTTGAGCGTCTCATAGAGAGAGCGTCGATTGGCTTTGAGTCGTGCCTTCTCCTCTTTGACCGCTTCGACAACATCCAAAGGCTCCTCCTGCTCTCCCTCACTGTAGAGATCATAGGGATCCTCAAGCGTATCAATCACATCTTTACTATCATCAATCGTAATAATATTGTGTGCAACACGCGTCTTGACCATACGGCGATAGCTCAACATCGAGGCGAACATCACCAAGGAGGAGGAGAGAAACCCCACTTGGGTATTGTAGAGTATCTCCTTATCAAAAAAGAGCAACGCCCCCCCTGCCAAGAGCAGATCAAGTAGCAGTAGTACCCAAACGATACGCAAATTAGTACTGCTCATCCTCATCCTCATCACGGCTGTTTGCTCGTCTACGATAGCGTGGATCATCCGCAAGCTCATCGAGTGAGGCTTTCTGCTTCTCATAGGCTTTGTAGACATTGAGTATCGCAGCACTCACCCCGATAAAGACCCCAATCCAAAGTGTCCACCCTGCCCCTGTAAGACTACGCAACCCAAGCCCAAGCCCCACACCAATCAAGACCGCAACCACCATGGAGATGCCCAGACTTAATCCATCCGCAGCATCCACAATTTTTTTGAGTTTTGGTTCTTCTTCTCTCATCAACTTTCCCTACTTTGCCGTGATTTCACGCAGGGTTGCTTCAGCTGAAGTGATCGCCTGCTCTATCATCGCATCGGTTGTTGCAGTAGAGATAAATCCTGTCTCATACGATGAACAAGCCAAGTAGATCCCACGATCGAGCATCCCTTTATGAAACTTAGCAAAGAGTGTGCTATCATTCTCACACGCATCGGCGAAGTTTTTGACAGGTTTATTCAAAAAGAAGAACCCAAACATACTCCCTCTCACCTCTGTCACCATTGGAACACCCACTGCCATGGCAGCGTGTTTAAAGCCCTCTACCAATCGCTTCGCTTTGGCTTCAAACTGCTCATAGAGTGCAGGGTTGGCTTTGAGCTTACGAAGGCTTGTGAGTCCTGCCGCCATCGCGACAGGGTTACCACTGAGTGTCCCTGCTTGATAGACAGGACCTTCAGGAGAGAGGTGTGCCATGATAGCACTACTCGCACCAAATGCCCCCACAGGCATCCCCGCTCCAATCACCTTCCCAAGGGTGACCATATCGGGCTTGACACTGCTGATCCCTTGTGCACCTGTAAGTGAAGCTCTAAAACCACTCATCACCTCATCAAAAATCAACAACGCCCCATGCTCAGTACAGATGGTACGAAGCTGTTTTAAAAATGCCTCATCAGCAGGGACTAAGCCCATATTGCCTGCAATCGGCTCGATAATCACACACGCAATCCCATCAGGACTCTGAGCAAAACACTTCTGAACACTCTCGATATCATTATAGGTAGCAAGCAAGGTGTGCCGTGTCAAATCCGCAGGGACACCAGGACTCGAAGGAGTCCCAAAAGTCGCCAATCCTGAACCTGCCTCAACCAGCAAAGAGTCAGAGTGTCCATGGTAACACCCCGCAAACTTCAAGATATTGTCTCGTCCCGTTGCCCCACGAGCTAGACGAATAGCAGACATCACCGCCTCAGTCCCAGAGCTTACAAAACGCACCTTATCGATACTCTCAAACATCTCAACAATCTCTAATGCCAATTCCGTCTCCACCGTCGTAGGAGCCCCAAAGCTCAACCCTCGCTTGACTGCCTCTATCACGGAAGCTTCAATATCACTATCACAGTGACCAAAGATCAGAGGTCCCCAGCTCTGTACGAAATCCACATAACGGTTCTCATCAATATCGATAAGATACCCCCCCTCACCGCGTGCAATAAATGGTGGAGTACCCTCTACACCAGAGAATGCTCTTACAGGAGAGTCAACCCCACCAGGGATCACCTTATATGCCTCTTCAAACGCCTCTATACTCTTCTCATAACCCATTATAGTACCTCTCTTGTAGTGATTTTATCACAACAATTGTAATTTTTTTGGATTATACATTAAGGGGACTTAATCCCTATATAATGGGGTTTTTTGAGAAAAATCATATATATCAAATCAAATTCAAGCTACAATTAAAAAAATCAAGGAGTCGTTATATGTTTTCACTATTTTCATCATTACTCTCATCAAAAAAT
The DNA here is from genome assembly GCA_027068485.1 of Sulfurovum sp. Taxonomy (GTDB): domain Bacteria; phylum Campylobacterota; class Campylobacteria; order Campylobacterales; family Sulfurovaceae; genus Sulfurovum. Next base: position 165,500 of record JAMOSB010000007.1, on the reverse strand, counting down.
CAAAAACTTGTTAAGAAATGGATAAAAGAGCATGAAAAGATCGTCCTATTAGCCCATAAAGTGATTGCAGAGTACTCAAAAAACAACCATAATACTGCCAAAAAAGCCCTCAATGAACTTAATGAACTCGCTGTTGACCATATTATGAATGAAGATATCGAGTTCTATAAACTCCTCAAAGATCATAAGCGTTCAGATACCCAAACCGAACAGCTTGTAGATGATTTTGTCAAGAGTTTCAAAGGCACCAAAGCTGCATTAATGAGCTTCTTGACCAAATACTCTCGCCCCGAGACCCCACTAGATGATGAGTTTTTCAAAACATTTAATGAGCTTGTAGATATCTTAGCAGAACGCATCGAGTTTGAGGAGAAGAACCTCTACAAAGCGTTAAGCTCATAGCCTAGAGAATGTCGCGTATCACCATGGCATAGTGCAAGACAAAGAGATTGAGAAAGAAGATCAACATAGAGGAGCCTCGTGAGATGAGATTTTGGAGTTTGCTTCGTTGTTTGCCATTGGTCTTGAGTGCGATAATGAAGTGGATAACCGTCACCACAAGCAACACCAACACCATCGAGAGCTTGATACGCAACGAGTCTATCACCACGGAGTGATACTCTGTAAAGAGTAGCTCAATCAATCCATAATCCAGAATCATCCAAGTCCCTGTAAAGAGCAAAAAGAGCAGTGCCACCACCTCAAAATAGCCAAAGATAGGTCCTACATAAGGGTAGACAGACTCTTGTGCCTGCTTATCCCGCATCGTCACCCCGAGTACAAACATAAAGATAGAGCCACCAATCCATGCAATGGCAGCCAAGAGATGAAGATGTATCGCCCAACCCATTTAGTTGTCCAACTTGAGTACAGCCATAAACGCCTCTTGAGGCACCTGCACCTTACCGATAGACTTCATCCGCTTCTTCCCTGCTTTCTGTTTCTCTAAGAGCTTTCGCTTACGGGTAATATCCCCACCATAACACTTCGCGGTGACATTTTTACCCATCGACTTGACATTGGATCGGGCGATTACATCATTGCCGATACTCGCTTGGATAGCGACCTCAAAGAGCTGTCTTGGGATCAACTCTTTAAGCTGTGCAACAAAAGCAAGCCCTCGTGTGCGTGCCTTATCTCGTGGAACGATAATAGAGAGGGAGTCGACTACATCCCCTGCTACACGAATATCAAGCTTGACTAAATCCCCCTCTCTAAATCCTACAGGCTCATAATCAAAACTCGCATACCCTTTGGTAGTAGATTTGAGCTTATCATAGAAGTCCATTACGATCTCATTCATCGGGATATCATACTCTAGGAGTACCCGTGTCTCATTGAGGTAGTCCATCTTGATCTGAATCCCACGGCGATCATTGAGTAGCTTGATGAGATTACCAAGGTACTCTTGTGGGGTCAAGATGGTCGCTTTGACATACGGTTCAAAGACCTTAGCGATCTTCTGAGGCTCAGGGAGTTCAGAGGGGTTTTGGATCACAATCTCCTCTCCATTGGTCTGCTCTACACGGTAAACCACCGTTGGAGCCGTGGCGATCAAGTCGAGGTTAAACTCTCGCTCCAACCGCTCCTTTATCACCTCCATATGAAGCATCCCCAAGAACCCTGTCCTAAATCCAGACCCTAGTGCCATCGAACTCTCAGGCTCAAAGCTGAGTGAGGAGTCATTGAGCTTGAGTTTATTGAGGGCATCACGCAGATCCTCAAAACGATCCGTCTCGATAGGATAGATCCCCGCAAAGACAAAGGGCTTCGCAGGCTCAAACCCATCAATCGCTTCTGCCGTAGGGTGCTTGGCATCGGTGATAGTATCTCCCACCTGTAGCCCCTCTACGGTCTTGAGTCCTGTCACGACGATCCCCACTTCACCTGTGCGTATCTCATTGGTCTTGATAGGTGCGATAGGGTTGGGGTACATCATATCAAGAACCTGATGCTCCTCTTTGGTACCCATGATCTTGATCATCTGACGCTTCTTGATACTCCCCTCAAAGACCCGCACCAGTGCCAAGGCTCCAAGGTAGTTGTCAAACCAGCTATCGTAGATGAGGGCTTTAGCAGGTGCCTCCTCATCCCCCTGAGGAGCGGGAACGCGTTCTACAATTGTATCAATCAGATCTGCCACCCCAACCCCTGTCTTAGCTGAGACAAGATTATGCTCTGTCGCATCGATACCGATCGCCTCTTCAAGCTCTGTGAGAACTCTATCAGGATCGGCTGCAGGTAGGTCAATTTTGTTTACGACGGGGAGAAGTTCGAGTTCGTTCTCGATGGCGATATAGACATTGGCAATCGTCTGTGCCTCGACCCCTTGTGCCGCATCGACGATAAGCAACGCTCCTTCACACGATGCCAAAGAGCGACTCACTTCATAGGAGAAGTCCACATGCCCTGGGGTGTCGATAAGATTGAGGATATAGTGTTCCCCCTCTTTATTGACATAATCCAGACGCACCGATTGGGCTTTGATTGTGATACCACGCTCTTTTTCGATATCCATTGTATCCATCACTTGTGAGGACATCTGTCTATCACTCACCGCCCCACACTCTTGGATGATACGGTCTGCGAGTGTAGACTTCCCGTGATCAATATGTGCGATGATAGAGAAGTTTCGTATGTTCTTTTGTGGTACTGTCTTTGCCAATGTTGCTCCTAGTATCGGTTACGATTATGAGTTGGATTCAAAGAGTGAGTTGACACTCTCATTGTTGTGTACGCGTCTGATCACTTCACCTAGCATCGAAGCCGTTGAGAGCATTTTGATCTTGGTAGAGGGTTTAGGCATCGGAATGGTGTTGGCAACGACAAGCTCATCGAGTGCCCCATTTTCGATACGGTCATACGCAGGTCCAGAGAGAACGGGGTGAGTACAACACGCCATGACAGAGGAGGCACCAAGCTTCTTGAGAGCTTCTGCTCCCTTGACCATTGTCCCTGCTGTATCGATCATGTCATCGATAAGAATCACATCTTTCCCCTCTACATCACCGATGATATTCATCACCTCAGCGACATTGGCTTTCTCACGACGCTTATCGACGATAACCATATCGAGTCCTAGCTTAGAGGCAAAATATCTTGCCCGTGCTACCCCACCAATATCAGGTGAAGCGATGATAGGGTTTTTGAAGTTTTTAGACTTGATATAGTCCATAAACAAGATCGCTCCATAGAGGTTGTCTACAGGGATATCAAAGAACCCTTGGATCTGTGATGCGTGAAGGTCAACGGTAACCATACGGGTGATCCCCGCTGTCTCCATAAGGTTGGCAACTAATTTTGCCGAGATAGGTACTCTAGGGGCTGCTTTTCTATCCTGTCTTGCATATCCATAGTAGGGTACTACTGCTGTGATCGACTTCGCACTCGAACGCTTCAAGGCATCGGTCATAATAAGAAGCTCCATCAAGTTGGCATTGGCAGGTGCGGAGGTGGGCTGGATGATAAAGACATCTTTACCACGCACAGACTCAGCGATCTGTACAGAGATTTCACCATCAGAAAAACGGTTAATCGTTGCTTTTGAAAGTGGCATCTCAAGATAGGTCGCTATCTCTTCAGCAAGTTGTGGGTTGGATGTTCCGGAAAAAAGCATATATCCGCTCATAATAAATGTACCTTTCTGTCGTTTTGGAGTGGGGTATTTTACACAAATCTTAATAAAAAGGTGATTTAAAGCCCATCAATACTAAACTAATGTGAAATAATAAAGTATGGATTGAGATGATACGCAGACTCTTTAAGAAAAAATCTTCCCAAAGTAGTAAACTCGATAAGTTTTTAGATAAGTATAATATCCCCCGTGAGTACCTTAGTATCAACCGTAAAAGCATCAGTCGTGGGGTTTGGGTCGGACTCTTTTGGGGCTTTATCCCTATGCCAATGCAGATGGCAGCGGTGATGATGAGTACCCCATTTCTTCGCTTCAATGTCCCCCTTGCCATCTCGATGGTGTGGCTCTCCAACCCCCTCACTATGCCTGCGATGTACTATATGGAGTATCTCACGGGCAACTTTATCTTAGGCAGAGAGAGTACTATCACGATTGAGCTAACGATGGCGTGGTTTAGTGAGCATCTAGATGATATTCTCATCCCACTCTATACAGGAACCGCCTTCTACTCACTCGTCATCTCAACACTCCTCTACCTCCTCATCAACCGCCTCTGGATCACCTCCGTCAAGAGAGAGCATCAAGCACGACACAACAGACGCACCTCCACTACCCTATCTTGAGTAGTACCTTATCGAGTAGTGTGGTACTCACGATGCGTTTGAGATACCCCAAAAGGTAGGTGGCTTTGGTGATATAGTAGCGTGGTTTGGGCTTGGGGGTCTGTATGATACGATAGACCACTTGGGCTACGGCTTCTGCCTCCTCATTAAAGGGGACACGCTTACCCGTCCCCTCGATAGAGTCTTGGTAGCGTTGGGCAAAGCGTGACTGCTCTATGGCGATATTCTCTTGGAGTTTGCCTACAGCTGTTTGACGAAAGTGGCTAGTGATAGGACCTGTGTTGAGCAGTACAGGATAGATTGCACTCCCCGCTAGCTCTAGTCTCAAGGTATCAGTAAGTCCCTCGATGGCATACTTACTGGCGTTGTATGCCCCTCGCCCAAACAGAGCAATCAGCCCCAGTACAGAGCTATGTTGGATAATCTTCCCATACCCCTGCTCTCGCATCACCACTAACACCTGTCGTGTCGCCTCATGAAGCCCAAAGAGATTGGTCTCAAACTGCTCTTTGAGGATGGCAGTAGGGAGATCCTCTATCGTCGCGGGTTGTCCAAAGCCCGCATTGTTAAACCAGACATCAATCTTCCCCTCTTGGGTGCGTACCGTAGCAATCACCTCTGCGATACTGTGGGGGTCTGTGACATCGAGTCGCATCGCATGGACAAACCCCTCACGCTTCAACCGCTCCACATCCTCCTCTGCCCGTGCCGTAGGATAGACACAGATCCCGTGTGCTTTGAGATAGTGTGCCGTGGCGTATCCAATCCCTGTAGAACATCCTGTGATAACAATCGTTTGCATTAGTCTAACTCCGTCTTAAAGTGGTGGCTTTGGCAGGGGTAGCGTTGGGCATTGGGTGCGACCCGTGCAAAAACCGAGAGGGCAACTCCCTCCTCCTTGGCTATCTGAGCAATCCTCTCACGGCAAGATGGATCAAATCCAATCAACATCTCATACTCCTCCCCACTCAACCCTACCGATGGCTCAACCACCACAAGAGGCTCAAACCCCATACCATTGGCATCCAAAAGCTTATTGGTATCGCAAAAAAGTCCATCAGAGATATCCATTCCGACGCGTAGATAGGGGCGTGCATTCTTTACAAAAGAGCCTCTCAACTCTGGCTCATAAAAACGCGAATGGGGTGTGATTGACTCTCCTCTAAAGAGCCTCTCTAGATCACGCTTACTCTCTCCTAGTACCCCTGTATAGGCAAGAAGATCCCCCACTTTGAGTCCCCTACGCAGAAGTGGAGTAGCCGTATGAGAGATGATGGTGATACTCAAATGGAGCTTATCCCCCCCGATGGTATCCCCTCCGATAATCTCACACCCATACGCCCCCGCAGTCTGCTCTAGGCTCCCCAAGAGTGCATCGATCTCCTCTGTGGTAATAGCGGGAGGTAGAGAGACGGTGACGAGGGCATAGCGAGGGGTCGCATCCATTGCAATCGCATCGGAGAGGTTCACTAGCATCGCTTTTTTACCTATCTGCTCCATACTCATCCACTCCCGTTTGAAGTGGACATCCTCAAAAAAGGCATCCATACTATAGAGCATCTCACCCACTACCGCAGCATCATCTCCTATCTGTGTAGAGGTGAGTCTATCTATCAAGTACTGTTCTTTATCTATTCTATTCATTGGTAAAATTGTAACATACTTCCCACGACTTCTCACTTTTGAGGGAAAAATAAAGAGCTATCAAGCGACTATTAAGTTATAATCAAATCAAAACCATACTAGAGGATATACCACTATGCAACCTTTATTAGAGATTAAAGCGTTCTTTTTCAATGCCAAAACAGACTATCTCCCCTACTACAAACACTTCAGCCTTGAGTTGAGTGATACGATGTCGGTGGGTGATCTTCTCGCCTTTATCCAGACCCAAAATGAGACCTTCTCCTACCCTAAAGAGCGATTACTTCTCAAGATCAATGGATGGATTATCGAGACACCAAACAAACCGCTCAGTGAGGTTGTGGCACGCCTTGGTACCTCCCTCACCATCGACCCTGTCAATAGCTATCGCTCTGTTAATGGTCTGTGCATTAACGATAGTGACTTTATGCAGAGCTACGAACTTCTCGCCCCCTACGCCTCTCAAGAGGATCTCGACTACTACCAAAAACTCTACCCTCTTCACTACGCCTCAGAGACAGAGAAGTTTGAGCGAGACTATATTGGTGATGCGATCTTACTACTTGCCTACAAGATGATTAGTGATGGTTCAGAGCATAAAACAGCAATCCTTGAGGCGATCACCTCTGTCCCTACAGGACTCTTTGCGTGTGAGTATGAGAACAACCTCTTTGATGCACAAGACCACACCACCACACTCACCCAGCTCAAAGCGATGGTACCTGCACCCAAACCCTTCTCACTCATCGAGAAGATTACGCAGTTTTGTGGACAAAAAAAGCTCCAGAGCCAACTGAGTCAACCCATCACCCTAGCAGGCAAAAAAGTCGCCTACTACCAAGGGGATACGATCGTAGAAGTATCTCAAAAAATCACTGCGATTAAAGAGGCAGGGGCGACCTATGTACCATTTGAGAGAGCCTCTCGTCTCTCTGGACTCTCGCTACTAGCAACCAGCCCGCAACTCGCTTACCAAAAAGCGGGTACAACGCTACTCGATGCCCTCGATAGAGGAGCCGAGGTAGTGCTTGTAGAGGATAGTAGCCACTATGAGATGTTTCAAAACCACCTTGCCAATATCCAACGCGTCATGGGTCGAGAGATCCCTCTAGCCATAGCACTTGCGAGCGAACACTTGGAGGCGTAGCCCCTCCAGACCACACACTCTAGCACCCCAAAAGCTACAGTGTGTAACATCTTCACACATCTACACCGATGAAACCACCCCCTACCAACTCATTTTAATCACAAATAGCTATAATTAAACTAAATACTTATTTAAAAGGAAACGGCAGTATGGATGTTAAAATCTACGAATACGATGCTGTAATCGTTGGGTCTGGATTGGCTGGATTGGCAGCAGCCAAAGAGCTAACAGAAGCAGGGAAAAAGACAGCAGTAATCACAAAACTTCACCCACTAAGAAGCCACTCAGGGGCAGCACAAGGGGGTATCAACGCAGCACTTGGAGCAGAAGACTCTACCGAACTTCACGAGTTTGATACCGTCAAGGGTTCCGACTACTTAGCCGACCAAGACTGTGTTGAGCTCATGTGTAGCAAAGCACCTGAGACGATCAGATGGGCAGAACGCATGGGGGCAGCGTTTTCACGAGATGAAGAGGGTAATATCGCTATCCGTCCATTTGGGGGACAGTCAAAACCTAGAGCCTGCTACGCCAAAGACCGTACAGGACTCGCCGTCCTTCAAGCAATCTATGAGCAGGCACACCGTGCAGGGATTGAGGTCTTTGATGAGTGGTATGCGGCTGACCTTCTCTATGAAGATGGCAAGGTATCAGGGGTCGCAGCGTATGATATCCGCAACTCCAAACCCGCTATCTTCAATGCAAAAGTCACGATGTTTGCCACAGGTGGACACGGTAGAGCCTACCGCTTCAACTCCAATGCCCACGCCAATACAGGGGATTCACTTTCTATCGTTGCACGCCACGGACTCCCACTAGAGGATATGGAGTTTGTCCAGTTCCACCCAAGTGGACTTGGTGGTTCAGGGGTACTGATCTCTGAAGCTGCGAGAGGAGAGGGAGGAAGACTCTACAACTCTGAGGGTGAACGATTTATGAGTAAGTACGCTCCCAATGCGATGGAGCTTGCCTCTCGTGATGTCGTCTCTCGTGCGATTATGGAAGAGGTACGCCAAGGTAAAGGGGTTGGGAAAGATGGTCAATCGGTCAATATCGACCTTACACACCTCGACCCAGAGATTATCCTCACACGGCTCCCTGAGCTTCGTGAACTTGCGATTGCATTCCAAGGGCAAGATATGCTCAAGGAGCCGATCCACATCTCAGCAACGGCTCACTACTCTATGGGGGGTATCCCAACCAATATCAACTGTCAAGTACGCAAATCTCCTACTGAACTCACTGAGGGCTTCTACGCTGCGGGTGAGTGTAGTTGTGTCTCTGTTCATGGAGCCAACCGTCTAGGAGCCAACTCTGTACTCGAAGCACTCTTCTTTGGACGACACGCAGGAGAGAATATGGTTAAGAAGCTCAATGAGGGGATCACCCTTCGCAAAGCGACTGTCTCAGATGCCGATAGAATGCTAGCAGAGATGGAGAAACTCAAGACCTCTAATGGTACAGAGAGTGTGCCAAAGCTTCGTGAGGAGCTTCAAAACGGTATGACAAAAAATGCGGGAGTCTTTAGAACCAAAGCCTCTCTCGAAGAGCAACTCACACTCATCGATGAACTACTTGAGCGATTTAACCATATCCGTATCGATGACAAATCCAACACCTTCAACACCGACCTCCAAGAGGCGATAGAACTTGGGCATATGCTTGAGTTCTCTAAGTTTATCGTCGATGGGGCACTCAACCGTGAAGAGAGTCGTGGAGGTCACTACCGTGAGGACTTCCCAACAAGAGATGATGAGAACTTCCTCAAACACACCTACGCATATATGGATGAGAACTACAATATCAGCCATGAGTGGGGTGAAGTGGTGCTTGGTAAATTCGAGCCTAAAGAGCGAACATACTAAGGAGGGTAAAATGGGTAAAGATACAAGAAAAGTAGATATCAAAGCATTTAGATTTAACGCTGAGACTGACTATCTTCCTTATACAAAGACATATACGATGGAGGTGGGCAAAGATGAGCTGATCCTCGACTTGATGAACCGTATCAAGTGGGAACACGATGGGAGCTTCTCCTACCGTCGCTCATGCCGTCATGGTATCTGTGGTGCCTGTGGTATCAAAGTCAATGGCAAACCAGTCCTTGCGTGTAAACAAAATGCCATGGAGCTTCTTGACCTCTTCAACAACGAGTTGGTCTTTGAGCCTCAGAGCAAAAAGCGTGCCGTCAAAGATATGATTATCGACAAAAAAGACTTCTGGGACAAACACGCAGCGGTCAAGCCCTATATCGTAGCCGATGTAGAGCCACACCCTACGAGTGAGACTAAGCAGTCTATTGAGGAGTTCAATGCCCTACTCGATGCAGATCTCTGTATCCAGTGTGGTAGCTGTCACTACGCCTGTCCTGCCCTTCAGGTCAATGAGGACTACCTCGGGCCAGCAGCCCTTGCTGCGGCGTTTAGATTTACTGCGGATACCCGTGATGAGGCGTCTCAAGAGCGACTTGAGATCACCTTTGAGACAGGTGTGGGGGTCTGGGATTGTGTCAAGTGCTATGAGTGTGCTGAGGCGTGTCCAAAAGATCTCAACCCTATCGAGAAGATCACCAAACTTCACAATATGCAGTTTGAGCAGGGTGTTGCACGAAGCAATATCGCTACACGCCACGCAGAGGGCTTTGTGAGAAGTATCCGTAAGCATGGGTTCTTAGATGAGGCAGATATCGTGGTCTACTCTGAAGGCTACCTTGGGATGTATAAACACCTCAAGACTGCGATCAAGATGCTCAAAGCAGGGAAGATCCACTGGCAAGATGGGGTACCATTTATTGACAATATGCCCAAGATCAAAAATCTAGACGAGGTTCAAAAATTGATTGATATCTCGATGACAAATAAGCTATAGGGAGAAACGATGAGCACACTAAAATACGCACTCTTTACAGGGTGTACCGCAAAGCAGTCTACACCTGAGCTACTCTCCTCTACACTCGCAGTAGCCGACAAACTAGGAATTGAGATCACTATACTCGAAGAGGCGAGTTGTTGTGGGGCGAGTCACCTACAGGATTTTGATGAGTTTTTGGCTCATGTCCTCAATGCGAGAAATATCTGCTACGCTGAGAAGCTAGGGATGACGATGATCACCATCTGTAACACCTGCCAACTCAACTCAGCAATGACCAAACACGCACTAGATAGTGACCCCAAACTCAAAGCCAGAGTCAATGAGAAACTCGCAGAGGTAGGGCTAGAGTATAAAGGAACCAGTGAGGTCAAGCACTTCCTCTACTGCCTTATCGATGAGTATGGACTCGATAAGATCAAAGAGAAGGTTGTCACACCACTCAGCCAGTTCAATATCGCCCCCTTCTATGGCTGTCACAATATCCGCCCATCAGAGCTACACCACAGTAGCAATGGCGGAGAGAACCCCTATGTACCGACCTCTCTTGATGAGCTTATCGATGCACTTGAAGGGAACCCTGTCGACTATGACCACAAAAACAAATGTTGTGGATTCCATGTGGAGCTTCAAGCCAACCACACCTCTGAGGTGTTGGCGGGTAATGCGATGCTCGATGCGATCGATAATGATGCCGATATGATGGTCACCCCTTGCCCACTCTGTCACCTCAAACTTGACACCTATCAAGATGATGTAAGTAAGGTCATGGGGCGTGATGTAGAGCTTCCTGTACTCCATATGCCTCAGATGGTTGCCCTCGCCCTTGGTGCGACCGAAAAAGAGCTTGGACTCAACTTCCATGTCCAAAAAGCCACACAGTTCAACCCTGCGTAGCCCCTAGGATCCTCCTCTTTGGGAGGACTCTTCTATGATACAGCGTCATCTAGCTCTTTTTCTCCTACTCGTTGCGACGCTCCATGCCCATAGACCCAACCAACTCGACACCCTACACCACTACCTCTCTCTCAAAGTCCATGAGTACTCCACGATCATCGACCAACAGCTGAGCCATCTCCTCTTGGGAGAATCCAACCAGACCCACTGTGCCATACACCCCCCAACACAAGAGGATAACCGCAGTGCCATTGAGCGTTTTTTTCAAGATGAGAAGTTTTTGCGTGATAGTGGAGAGAGCTTTGTGCGTCTACGCTCCGATACCCTCCTCTCCCAAGGAGGAGTATACGAACACACCACACACTTTAGTACACAGCTCCCCCTACCCCTGAGTAGACAACACTTCAAACTCTTTGTTGAGAATCTCACCCGAGAGAACGCCTCCAACCTTCTACACAATCGCTCCGATGACGAGACCCCCCAAGCGGAGATTGGGATCCACTATTTTCTCTCTCATCTCTACGGTATCGAGTCGAAATACTCCCTTGCCATGCGGGGTATCAACCCCTTTATACGGGCAAAGTATAGCCGTCTGTTTGAAGTAGGGGAATGGCGTATCGAACCGACACAGAGCTTTGAGTACTCTGTGGAGCATGCGTTTGAGGAGGAGAGTAACCTCTACTTCGACTACCCGCTGAGTAGCCAAAAGCTACTGAGACTTCAGCTCCACCGCAAGAGTACCTCTGAGGATAAGGGAATGGAGTATGCTCTGAGTGCGGAGTACTTCTGGGCGATCTCTCACAAACGAGGTCTCAAACTCTCCCAATCCTTCTGGGGAGATACAGGCTACACCTATACCCAATCAGATGGTACAGAGCGATCTTTTGAGGGGATACACAACTACATCACAGCGATGAGCTACCGTGCCAATATCTGGAGAGAGTGGCTCTTCTATGAGATTATCCCCGCAGTCAACTTCCACCAAGCAAACCACTACCGTGCCAACTACTCCCTTCACTTCTTGGTCGATTTCTACTTTCGCTAATAGAATAGGATAAAAATAGTCCTAATTAAAAAAAGTTATGCTATAATGGGTTTACAAATTTAACAAAAGGATAGCATATGCCAAAAATTAACAAGTATGTAGATATTGACCAAGTAGAGAGAGAAGCCAAAAAAGACCTTATCGATAGACACTCTCCTTTTATCCACTGTGCAGAGACAGCCACAGCAGGTGAGCCTTTTGAGGTGACAGTCAAGATGGGTAATGAGTATACTCACCCTGATGATTTTGATCACTATATCGAGTCAGTTACCCTCTTCAATGGTGAGGTTAAACTAGCTCAAGCAACTTATGTACCAGGTACACTAGGTAACACAAAAGCTCACAACACCACTACTTTTACCATCATCCCAACAGGTAAAAAACTCAAACTTGTAGCACACGGCTACTGTACAAAACACGGTATCTGGGAAGGTACACCTGTCGAAGTGACAGTCAACTAATCTCCCCCTACAACACCCCTTTGTTTGGGGGTGTCTCTTTTCCCCCTCCAATACCTCAAAATTTTCCTAAATAGACTCACTATCCCCTACCCTATCCGACGACTCACCACACCATAAAGCAAGAGGATAGTGAACACAAAGAGTATCAACATCACCTCTTCCTCTATCCATCCTGTCGTGACCAAGCCTAGGGTGCTATAGAGGAGTTGGATGAGGGCGAGGAGAAGGACACTTTTAGGGGTGCTATGAGAGAGGGATTCTCTGAGTAGATGGTGGGTGTGGAGTCTATCGGGGAGAAAGAGTGAGTGGTGGGTACGAAGGCGTCGGAGGACTACCACCAAGGTATCCAAGATAGGCACCGCAGCCAAGAAGAGGATACTCACCGCATCAATATACTCCAAGGACTCAATCGCTAAGATAGAGATGACAAACCCCAGACTCAACGAGCCACTATCACCCATAAAGAGTGATGCAGGATACCAGTTGAAGAGTAAAAAGGCGACCAATGCCCCCATAAAGGCAGAGGCGACAAGGAGAATAAAGGGATCTTCATACCAGTAGCCTATCAAGCCAAAGCTCCCAAGGATAATCAGACTCAGTGTCCCCGCAAGCCCATCTAATCCATCGATCAGATTGAGTGCATTGGTAAACCCCACCACCACAAAGAGGGTAAAGGGCATTGCAAACCACGCCAAGAAGAGCGGTATCCCCAAAAAAGTACCCAAATCCTCAATCACAATCCCATCAAAGAGTAGCAGTAGTGTACTACCGATAATCACCATAAACTTCGCACTGTGTGAGGTGTCGTAGTAGTCATCATAGAGTCCCACACACATCACCAAAAAGAGTGCAACCCAACTCCAAAAATAGGAGTACATCAGATCAAAGCACCCCACAAAGAGTGCGATACTCACCGCAACATAGATCCCTACCCCTGCACCGCGTGGGGTCGCTTGGAGATGGATACTGCGTGCATTGGGATGATCGATCAGCCCCAAACACCCCGCATAGTGCTTCAGCAACCAGATCAAGAGCAGTGCCAAGAGAAACGAGAACCCCGCTACCATCCCCACAAAACCTAAAGTCATACTATCTCAACGCATCATTGCGTATGGTGTTGGAGGCACAGAGTCTCTGATAGGCAGTTGAGTGCAAGACCTTGGCAAGCTCCTCGATATGGCGGTAGCTATGGAGATCACTCCCCACAAAATCTACCATACCCTCACGACTCAAAAACTCTACCCGCTTCTTGGCACTCTTACCGTAGTAGCCCCCAAGAGAGTTGAGATCGATCTGAAACAAAACACCCAGCTCTTTGAGCCGTCCATACTCCTGCTGTGGGTCTTGGATATAACGATACCGCTCAGGGTGAGCCAAAAGCGGTGTATAACCCTGTGAAGCGATCTCAAATATCATCTCTTCAAGCTGTAGGGGCTTGGCAATATGTGAAGTCTCAAAAAGGACATAGGTACCCTGAATCGCCATCACCTCTCCACTCTCGAGATGGCTATAGAACCCCTCATCAAGGTAGTACTCCGCTCCCGCTTCTATAGTGATCTTAATCCCCTCTGATCTGGCTGCTGCTTGAAGTGCGACCAACCCCTCTTTGATCCCTGCGGAGGTGTTACGGTAGATATCGACCATCACATGGGGGGTTGTGATGATCTTCTCATAGCCTAGACGCTCCATGTGTCGCAGGAGAGTCAGACTCTCCTCCATACTCCCTGAGCCATCATCAATCCCAGGAATGAGATGGGAGTGGAGATCTACCGTTGGGGTAGGAGCTTGTGGTAGAGGCTCTTTTTTATGCCAAAAATCCCATCTCATTATGCCTTCTCCTCATAGTAGCCATAGCCATTACCATAGCCATGCTTTGTCATTTTAAGATTATTGAGTACGATACCCATTGAGTGGATATCGGGATACTCTGAGAGCTGATTAATGGTGTGTAAAAAGCTCTTTTTGGAGTAGTCTGCTTTAAGGAGGTAGAGATTGAGATCCGCAAGGTGCATCAAGACCCGTGCATCTGTCACCAACCCAATAGGAGGTGTATCGAGGATAATCACATCATAGACCTCTTTGAGTTTCTCCAAGACCTTAGCCATCAACTCACTCTGAATCAACTCACTTGGGTTGGGAGGGATAGGACCTGAAGCGATGATATCAAGCCTAGGGTAGTTCGTATGCTGTATGACATCATTGAGACGCGTCGTCCCTGAGAGTAGTGTACTCATCCCTTCATGATTGTGTAGTCCAAACTTCTTATGAAGTGTAGGCTTACGCATATCCAACCCAAGGATCACCGTCCGCTTTTCAGCCATACTCATAATCCCCCCAAGGTTGACACAGATTGTTGTCTTCCCCTCCTTACCCACTGTCGAGGTGATAGCGATACTCTGACTCCCCTCTTGCGTGTTCATAAACTGTAAGTTGGTACGCAGGTTTCTAAAGGACTCTGCCCAGAGTGACTTGGGTGAATCGAAGACCTTAATCGTCTCTTTGGGCTTCTCCTCCCCCTCCTCTAGGTGGGGGATTAGTGCCAAGATAGGTAAATCTGTCATCTTGGAGATATCCTCCTCCTCTTTGATACGATCATCCAAAAAGGCACGAATAAATGCCAAGACAACCCCCAAAATCCCCCCAAAGACCACCCCCGCAAGGACAATGAGCTTTCGCTTAGGCTTAATAGGGCCTTCAGGCACTAACGCCCGATCAATAATCCTATTTTTACTCACCGTTGAGGCTTTGATAATCGCGGTCTCTGAGCGTTTGCCCAAAAGGTAGGAGTAGATCTTCTCATTGACCACAAAGCGTCGCTCTAGCTCCCCATAGACCCGCTCATCTGCAGGGAGTTGCTCAAACGCTTTTTGTGCTTTGGCAATAGCCGACTCTAATAGCATGCGTCGCTCTTTGATATTGGCTCGTAGGTTACGAATCGTTGCGATAATAATCTCTTTGAGCTGTAGTATCTTTCTGCTCAACTTAATCACCTCAGAGGAGATCTCGGTATACTCCTCTCGTAAAATCCGCTTCTTGACCACACTATCTTGAAGCTCTTGTAGCTTGAGTGCCAGTGAAGACTCCGACATATCCAACCCCGCAATAGAGAGGCTCTCTAAGTTTTCTGCTCCATCAATCTGCTTGAAGAGTCTATCCAAGACCACCTCTCGCATCGTCACCTCAGAGAGCTGTAGCTCATAGCCCTGTAACTGCGTACTAAGAGTCTTGGCTTTGCGGGAGAGATCTACCGTATTGGAGGCACGCTTAAACTCCTCTAGCTTGATCGCTGAGCCTCTGAGACTCTGGGTGATAAACTTCAACTGATTATCGATAAACGCGAGTTTGCGTGTCGCCTCTTTGGTCTTCTTCTCAATACTCTGCTCGATATAGGCTTCAGAGAGGGCATTGGCAAACGCTTGAGCCCGCTTAGGTACATGGTCGTAGTAGGAGATCTCAAGGAGAGTGGAGTGTTTGGACTTTTGTCGGACACTCACCCCTCCCTGTATCTCACGCACTACCGCCTCAGGGCTATAGACGACAAAACGGTAGCGACTCTCTGTTGGGATACGGTGCTTGATGATATTGAGATGGAAGTGGGTTGTGACGATCTCTTCACCATAGAGCAAGACCTCATCATATGACCAGTCACGCCCCTTTGAGGGGACGACGAGACGATAGTGCGTCGCATCGATAGGATAGAAGTCAAAGGAGATACCCACCCCCCGTAAGAGTCCTACTTGAATGGGACTCTGGTCGTAGAGTTCGACCTCTTTAAATCTACGGGTGACATAGTAGCGATGGGTAAAGTTGATCTTTTTAAGTGCCTTCTCAACGAGGAAGCGGGATTTGATAATATCCATCTCACTATCTGCACTCACTGCCCCAGGATCCATCGCTTTGGAGAGCATATCTTGCCCACCATAGCCTCCATGCTCCACCCCTACCTCTACAGTAGCAGAGGCTTTATAGAGATTGGGCATAAAGTAGGCATAGTAGCCAGTCACTACCCCAGAAAGTAGTACCAAAATCGCTATCATCCCCCAATAGCGGTAGAGGATACTAAAAATCTCTTTGATATCAATCTCATCTTCATACCCTGTGGCTCTACTCTGTTTCATTGTCATTCCAGTGTCATAATAAGAGATATTATAGCCAAAAAAGGTTGGGTATCCTTAACAATAGAGTGTAAAAAGAGACGATTGAGGGAAGTTATGGAGATACCCCCCCCTCAAGGTTATTAGAACTGATAGTTAAACCCAATATTCATCGAATCGATATCGACATCAGAAGCTTTGATAAAAGTCCCATCAAGCGCTTTGGCAAGGAAGGTGTAGTCTGCAAAGATTGCAACATTTTCCACTAACTGATAGGAGATACCACCACCCCACTGAAACTGTGTATCATCCATATCTTTGGCACGGTAGTCTTCTGCTGTGATATCGATATACCCCGCACCCAAGAGTCCATAGAGTGAAATCCCTCCTAACACAGGGTAGTGTGGTTTGGCAAAGAGACTAAGCGTCTTCATCTCTACCACATCTTCATGGGTGTAGCTTGCAGTGTAGCGTGCTTCAATCGCAAAGTACTCATTGTAGTGATACCCCCCGACGACACTATAGCTTCCCAGTCTATCTTGCTCCTTTCGTCCATCCCAATCGACCGAAACACCCCCCTCTCGTACACTCTGAGCAGATATCCCCATACCCAGATAGAATGGCTTCACCGCAGGAATCACAACAATAGGATCTTGAGCAGGCATCACCTCTTTGGTATTACCCCCTGCTACAAGTAGACTCGTCGCTACAGATAGTATTGCCACTGTTATAGATACTCTTTTCATTATCACTCCTTTAGTCACACCGATATAGTTACTCAATTATAACGCGTATTCTCTTAAGCACCCTTAAGGTGCTATCACCTATAATCTCTCTCATGCAGACCTATACCCCACACCCCCTTATCCTCTCTGACTACCTCGACCCACCACTCCTCACACTGCTCTCTCTAGCCTCAACCCCACAAACATCCCCTCCACCCCTCACCCCCCTCCTACTGCTACTTGCCAATCGCCACGGACTCACCCCACGCTGCTACACACATCTCCCCTCTACCTCCACCCCACTCTATAGACAACTACGCCAAGACTACCACCATATCGCCCACTACAATATGCTCCTCTCCTCCCAACTCCTGCGTATCGTCGCACGACTCCACGCATCTCATATCCCACTACTCATACTCAAAGGAGCTCCCCTTGCACAGATCGCCTATGGAGATATCACCCTGCGTCAATATGGTGATATAGACCTTCTAGTTGAGTCCACTTCCCTACTGCGTGTCGCACACGAGCTAATCACACTAGGCTACCACAGCGATACCCCTATCACACTGCTACACAACCCCACCTGTCTAGCGGTTGAGAGTGATGTGACCTTCCGCCATCCCAATGGTGTCACCATCGAACTACACTGGCGACTCTTTCGTGAGAAGATCGCCAAACATCCGACCTTTTCGCAACTCTACCAGACCCACACCCTCATCAGCCTCCAACAGAGAGCGATCCCCATCCTCTCCACGGAGATACATCTAGTCTACCTCTGCCTACACGGAGGCAAACACGCATGGGAACGCATCGCATGGATCTATGATCTTGACCAGCTTATCCGTAGTCACCCAACACTCGATTGGGAGAAGGCAGAGGCGTTTGCCAAGGAGATAGAAGCCCAGCGATCCGTGTGGGTCGGACTCGCACTGACCCACCACCTCTTTGGGACACCACTCCCCCCATCGATACCCTATGACCAGACCACCCACACCCTCATCCAAGAGACCCTCACCCTTCTCAACAGCCCCACACTCCACCACCACAGCTACCGTAGATACTACACCATCCAACGCTACCAACGCAGACTCCTCCCCACCCAAAGAGCCAAGCTCCTACACCTCTACAGCACCTACTTTGCCATCTCACGCAATGACTGCCATACCCTACTACTCCCCTCTTCCCTACGCTTCCTCTATCTCCTCATCAAACCCTTTCGGGTGATAACCAAGTATCTACGGTATAGGAGATAGCAAAGCAGACCAGAAGTATCCCAAAATTAAGAGTGAAGTTTAGAGAGTTGTGGTATGCTTTTCGTTGCAAAAGTTTGTATTGAAACCGAGGAAAAAATGAGACGAGCGATCTACCCTGGCACCTTTGACCCTATCACCAATGGACACCTTGATATCATCACCCGTGCGTGTAAGATGTTTGATGAGATTATCGTAGCAGTGGCGGACTCACACGCCAAAAAGCCGATGTTTACACTCCAACAGCGTATCGAGATGACCCAAGAGGCGACCCGTTCCTACCCCAAGATCCGTGTCATAGGATTTGACAACCTCTTGGTCAACCTCTCTGATGAACTCGATGCCAATATCATTATCCGTGGGTTGAGAGCGGTGAGTGACTTTGAGTATGAGCTACAGATGGGCTATGCCAACGCCTCTCTCAAAAAAGAGCTAGAGACAATCTACCTAATGCCTAGTCTCGAACACGCCTTTGTCAGCTCCTCTGTGGTGCGTTCTATCCTCGCCTTTGATGGTAAAGTCGCCCACCTTCTTGCCCCCTCTACCCTCAAACTCATCGAAAAGTTCAACGCCTAATGTATGTACTATTTGAGGGGATTGACACCTGTGGCAAGAGTACCCAACTCGACCTAATCGCTCAGAGAGTCCCTGAGATTTTTACCACCAAAGAGCCTGGAGGTACCCCCTTTGGCGTTAAGCTTCGAGAGATTCTACTCCATGAGAGTATCAGCTCCAACCGTGCGGAGCTTCTCCTCTTTCTCTCCGATAGAGCCGAACACTACCATAGTATCATCAAACCCAATGCCCACAAGGTAATCCTCTCCGATAGAGGGTTTCTCTCAGGGATTGGGTATGCCCTTGCCAATGGCTCGTTTGAGTTTGAGGAGCTTCTCTGGCTCAACCGCTTTGCGTTGGAGGGACAACTACCCGATAGAGTCATCCTCTTCCTCACCGATGAGGAGACCCTACGCAGACGCATCGGTGCGAAAAGACCCGATAGCATAGAGCTACGAGGACTCACCTACCTTCTGCGTGTCCAAGAGCAGATGAAGCAGAGCCTCATACGACTCAACATCCCCCACCTCTTTATCGATGCGACCAAGGGGATAGAGGATATCCACCAAACCATACTCGCTTACTTAAAGCTATAAATAGACAAAGGAGACCCCCCATGATCAACCCCCTAAGAGGTATGAAAGACCTCACATTCCAAGAGAGCCAACGCTTCAACCATATCATCGAGACTGCCACAACCATCGCCAAGCGGTACGGCTATGGCTATATCGAGACCCCTATCCTAGAGGAGACAGCACTCTTTAGACGCTCCGTGGGTGATAGCTCCGATATCGTCACCAAGGAGATGTATCAGTTTGAGGACAAAGGGGGCAATGATGTCTGTATGCGTCCTGAAGGGACAGCAGGGGTGGTGCGTGCCTTTGTCTCTGCCAAGCTCGACCGCCAACCCCTCAAGCAGAAGTTCTACTACTACGGCTCAATGTTTCGCTACGAACGCCCCCAAAAGGGACGGCTACGCTCGTTTCATCAGTTTGGGTGTGAGAGCTTTGGGGAGGGGTCGGTCTATGAGGATTTTACCATCATCACCATGATAGGACAGATCTTCCAAGCCCTAGGGATTGGCTATGAACTCAAGCTCAACTCCCTTGGGTGTAGCGACTGTATGCCCACCTATAAGCGTGATCTTGTCACCACCCTCACCACAATCGAAGAGGAGCTATGTGGCGACTGTCAGCGTCGTATCCAGAGCAACCCTATCCGTGTCCTCGACTGCAAAAACAGTACCTGTCAGAGCCTACTAGCAACCGCTCCTAAGCTCATCGACCACCTCTGTGAGTCGTGTAATCAAGACTTCAAGACCCTCACCGCACTCCTCGATAGTGCCGATATCGCCTACTGTGTCGATACCCACCTTGTACGCGGACTCGACTACTACAACAAGAGTGCCTTTGAGTTTGTCAGTGACCAGATTGGAGCTCAGTCGGCTATCGCAGGGGGCGGACGCTACGATAAGCTCGTAGAGTACCTCGATGGCAAACCCACCCCCGCTGTAGGCTTTGCGATCGGGATAGAGCGTATCATGGAGCTTGTCCAGATGCCAGAGCCGACGCGTGAGGGGATCTATCTAGGGAGTATGGTCGCAGAGGGGATTGCCCCACTCCTCCACCTCGCCACACGCAAACGCCAAGAGACCAAAGTCACCGTCGAGTACAATCCAAAAGGCTTCAAGAGCCATATGAAAGGGGCAGACAAAGCAGGTGCAAGATACTGTGTCCTCATCGGTGAAGATGAACTCGCCAACGGCACCCTCTGGGTCAAAGACCTCCAGACAAAAGAGGAGCAGACCCCCAATAGAGAGGCGTTTTAGTCCCCTCTGTGGGGATACCCTCCCCCTCTCCTCTCACCCCCCTTCAACTTTAAGCTAAAAAGAGTATCATCGCCCGATTAGTTCAGCCAATAACAGTTATTAGCAAATCAAATACTTTAGGAGTCTAGCGATGTATGAGTATCTTCTCTATGGATTTTTGACCTTGAGTCTCTCGATCCTCTTCTCAATGGGGGGAGCAGGGAGTGGGGTAGCACTCATCCCCCTTCTCAACTTCTTGGGGATGGACTTCACCGTCGCCAAAGCGGTAGGACTCTTCGCAGGAGCCTCGACGACCATCACCTCTAGCGTGATGAATATCCGTCGTCAAGTCGTAGAGTATCGCTTGGTGATTCCCATCGCATCGATGATGGTCATCTTCGCCCCTATTGGAGCCTATAGTAGTCGCTTTATCGATGAGGAGGGGGTAAAGTTTCTCTTTATGTTGATGCTCTTCTATAGTGCGTCTATGATGATGTTTGGCAAAAAAGAGGCACTCTTCCACACCGACTCCAAGCTCCTGCTCTGGGTCGTTGGTGCGGTGGTAGGGTTTGTCGCGGGACTACTGGGTGTAGGCGGGGGCAATATCCTCATCCCCCTCCTCGCTCTACTAGGCTTCCTACCCAAAAAAGTCGCCATCGCCGTGAGCTTCGTCGTCCCCTTCTCTGCTCTTGGCTCCTTCTTCACCTACGCGACCTATGTTGAGCTTGACTGGCTACTCCTCTTCTGGGTCGCTCTGTGTGCCATCATCGGTGGCTATATCGGCAACTACCTCATGCACTTCAAACTCAAACAGTCCCACATCAAACAACTCATGGCAATCCTCCTCTACCTCTTGGGCGTGAAGCTTCTATTGCATTTTATTGGGGTGGGATAAAGAGGTAGTGGTGGAAGATTAAACGATCCTCTCCCACTCCTATAGGATTTTTCTGCAAAATAGTGTCGGTCAAAAGATAGCGATAAATCCATTCATTAAGTGCTGTTCGTACCTCAAGATTAGTGAAATTTCACGGGATGGATAAAAAGACCTTTAATTTACACCTCAAAGAGTGTGAGTTAAAGAACCTCTAAACCACTCTAGCCCCCTCTTTTAACTCTCTTAGCCAAGACCCCCTACCCCTCCAGCATCGCCTTCACATCATCTAAGTGTACATCAGAGGTGAGGACACTGCACTCTAGGCACTCTTGGCTTAGTTCGGATTGTTTTTTGGAGGAGAGGAGGATCGCTTTGGCTCCTGTATCGGTGACAACATCACACATCAAGCGTGCCTGCTCTCCAAAAGCTTCGGCTTCGTAGAAGACATAGCGGTAGTTTGTACTCTCCAAAAGATCCAAGAAGCTGTTGGGATCGCTGATACTCTCGACCTCATGTCCTGCTCTTGTAAGCATGGAGCGGTAGAGCCGTGCGAGGAGAGGTGTGACCACACAGAGCAGAGTATCTTTGGTCGGGAGAGTAGGCTCTACTTGCGTCACCACAGGTGGGGTGGAAGGTGTAGTGACGGCTTTGGCTACCTCCAGACTAAGCGTAGACTCTCTGGACTCTACGGATGGGGCAGTTACCACAGGCTCTTGGAGTGGGATGACCTCCTCTGGAGTAGGTGTCACCTCTACCACTTCAGGGCTAGACTCGACTACTACCTCGTCTTGGGTCAAGTACTGCTCTATCACCTCCTCTAGCTTAGCGAGTTCTATAGGCTTAGAGAGGTAGCCATCCATTCCCGCTTTGATATACTTCTCTCTATCCCCTGAAAGGGCATTGGCGGTGAGTGCGATGATAGGGATATGGGGCAGATTCTGCTCTTCTTCATAGGCGAGTATCTCCGCTGTCGCCTCCATACCATTCATCACAGGCATCTGTATATCCATAAAGATCAAGGCATACTCATCTGCTTTGCGTTGCTCTAGGGCAAGTTGTCCATTATCTACGAGGGTGACCTTGAGATCAAACTTCTCTAAAGAGATCTTAATTAGCTTCTGGTTGATGCGGTTATCCTCTGCCACAAGCACCTCTACCCCAGTGAGCTGTATCCGCTTAGGAGCCAAAGTCGGTGCAGTAGCGGTATCGACCTGCTCACTCTGTCCGATATCTTTGAGGACTTTGCGTGTCTTTGCTAGTGTCATAGGGAAGAAGACGACTGAGCTAAAGTGGTGGATATCGGGGTTGATACGCCCTTTGAGGTTCCCTGTAGTGATGAGGACTTTTTCACACGCCAAAGACTGTATCGTCGTGAGCCACCCCTCTCGTCGTGCGTAGTGGTGATCAAAGAGCATCACATCAGGTAACACCACACTGCACCCCTCATCACCAAAGAGATCATCATAGTAGTAGGTGGTGAGGGTCGCACCAAGTGCCTCCACATAGGTACGCAAAAACTGATCAATCTCTCGATCGATTGTGACCGTAGGCAGTGCCAACCCCACACTTAGCCCCTGAAGATTTAGCTCCTGCTTACGCGGTTGGCTACTGTCTCGTTGGAGTACCAAGGAGAAGGAGAAGGTCGCCCCTTTGTCCTTCTCACTCGCCACCTCTAGCTTACCACCCATCATCTCGACCATCTTGGAGGAGATCGTAAGCCCTAGCCCTGTCCCCCCAAACTCCCGTGTCGTCCCCGCATCAGCTTGAGAGAACTCCTCAAAGATCTTCGCTTGTACCTCTTTGGCGATCCCTATCCCCGAATCCTGCACTGAGAAACTCACCCGAGCATACTCATCATCCAACGGCACACTACTCACCCGTACGCTGATCTTCCCATAAGTCGGGGTAAACTTCACCGCATTACCGATAAGATTGGTCAAGACCTGTGTGATCTTGGTGGGATCCCCTAGCCACACAGGATCAAGGGTCGGCTCTATAAGCACCCCTAGAGAGATATCTTTCTGCTCAACCTTCGCTGAGAACATCTCCACGGTTGACTCCACCTTCTCAAAGAGATTAAAGGAGATCTCTTCGAGTTCCATCTTCGCATCATTGATCTTGGAGAGGTCAAGGATATCGTTGATAATAGAGAGGAGATTCTCTGAACTACTATGGATAATAGAGGTAAACTCCCGCTGATCTTCATTGAGTGGAGTCTCCCGCAATAGCTCTGTAAACCCTACGATACCGTTGAGTGGGGTGCGTATCTCATGGGACATATTGGCGAGGAAGTGACTCTTGGCTTTATTGGCTTCGGCTGCCTCTATCTCCTTTTTGTGGAGGAGCTGGAGGATAGACTCAAGGTAGCTATAGACCTCTTTTTTGTTGCTTAGATTGGTAGGGATAGAAGGGAGGACGGCATCATGTTTGCCCAAGGAGAGCTTCTCAATCCCCTCAACAACGCCCTCTAATACACTATCCTCCTCTTTGACCTTGAAGTAGTATCGCACCAAAAAGAGGGTAAAGAGTAGACTCAGTACAATCAGCCCTGCACCGACCATTAGCATCTGCTGACTCTGGTTGCGTCTACTACTCATCTCCCTAGAGAGTTTGGT
This sequence comes from Sulfurovum sp., assembly GCA_027068485.1. Classification (GTDB taxonomy): domain Bacteria; phylum Campylobacterota; class Campylobacteria; order Campylobacterales; family Sulfurovaceae; genus Sulfurovum. Next base: position 141,258 of record JAMOSB010000007.1, on the reverse strand, counting down.
GGTGATCAGATCAGTCGCTTGGTAGAGTGCTTTGCGTTTCTGGTTGATGAGGGCAGACCACTCTTTACGGGTGTAGCCATAGCCTCCGAGTGTATGGTTGGAGATCAGCTCGATCCGTACATTCTCTATCTCCTCAACCGCATTGCGTAGCTCTTTGGTCTCAAAGATACGCTTCAACGCCCCTAGAGGCATCGCATCACTACCCACCTCTTCAAGAGAAGGGAGTAGTGAAGAGGAGATGGCACTATCCCACTGCTTGAGGATATCAGACTGGATGGGAGCATCACTGGCGATATAGTACATCACCAGTATCCCCTCTAGGTCAGTATAGTAGTGGATATCAGTCATCTCTTGAAGTCTCTGGAGTAGTGTGCTATAGCTTTTGCCCTCACTCGAAATAAACTCTAGCATCTTAAGCGTCGTATAGATGGGATTGATCACATCCATATAGTACTCCCCATTGATCAACATATCAATATCGATAATCTTACTCGTATCGATATCGTACCGCACTTTTTTGATCTTCTCCTCCAAGCCCTCTAAGGCTACCATACTCTCTTGGAGTGTATGGTTTTGTCTATCACCCATAATCGTACGCAGTACCTTGACAAACGGCTCCTCTATCTGCTCAGGATTGAGTGCCAAGAGGAGTCTGTCACTGTTGGCTCTCGCATCCTTACAGACCTCCTTGATATCACTCTCCTCTCCCACGGTCGTCGCGACACAGGAGATCTCATCGACGATACCACGCATAGCACTCTTGAGGCGTTCGACACTCTCAATGGTTGTTAGAAGGGTACTGCTCTTAAGATAACTTTGGATGTAGTTGAAGGTGAAGTAGCCACTCACTACCAGTAGCATCAGCATAGGGATAAACCCAACTAGTAGGTTGATACGCTTAGATTTTTTGACCATGATATTTCCCTTTTTATTAGACGACCTACAAAGAGTACTGTGTAGTACCATTTAGAAGCCCTCTTAGGATACTCCCCCCAAACAGGAGAGCATTCTCTATGTCGTACTATTTTTGATGATGCACGATGAGTCTATCGAGTGCTTTTTTCATATGCTTCGTAGAGATGAAGACAATCGTAGGGAGTTCACTCTCTTTGATCCCAAGATAGAAGCTCTTACTCGCTGGCCAATACTTGGTGAGCTTTTTGACCGCTTTGATCGCACCACCATCGACATATGCGTGTGATTCGACTTGTCTAAGAAGTGTCTCAAACTCCTCCACCGCATGCTTCGCCTGCTCGATATTGATATCATCGGTATACCCCGCACGAAACGCGATATAGTACTTTGAGGCACGCTCTAGCAAAAACGCCATCTCTTCGACCGTATCAAGCATAGTAGCTTTTTTACCGCTGTTGTGTTTGGAGATAGACTCAGACCCCTCTAGGAGTGTCTCGGTGTAGTCAAGTATCAACCCCCCATTCTCTGCGTTAAACTTCTCTTTCATAATCGCTTTTAGCTCATCCATAGAGAAGAGCATAAACTCCACAACCCGCTGATCTTTCTTGTTGGTCACACTCACTTGAAGCTTCTGTATCTTCTCATCAAGAGAGAGCATATCACCCTTGAGTGCCTTCTTGGCAGAGGCGACCTGAATCCCCTCTTCGATATAGAAGTAGTTTTTGGCTAGATCTTGAGAGAGCATCTTGATCCCCTCTGCTTGTACCAACGCCTCATGCGATACACTCTTAGCAAAGAGTCCGCTACTCCCAAGTACCAAACACGCAATCCCTACACCCAGTGCTTTTTTACTGATTAGACTTCTCATTTCTCTACCTCACTCTCTTCTTCTTTTAGTATCTTCTTGATCCCTGTATAGATCTTATCCGCCTTCTTTGCAATCAACAACGGTACATACCGACCAGACCGACTCTCCGCCATAAACTCAAACGCCATAAAGTGCTTATTGGCTGTTTTGAGGTGGGCTTTGATCTTCGCTGAGACCTGCTTCTCATCGGCACCCTCTAGCTCATCATAGGCTTTTTGGTAGTCAGCTAAGATCTCTTTGACCTCTTTGTAGTACTCCGTATCCTCCTCAGCACCCCACGCATGCATGATATACGATGCAGCAAGGTCTTGGACATCCAGATTGATACGCCCAAGGAGTGCCTCATCATACATCCCTCTGGTATGGCTATCTTTGGCAAGATGCTCTGCCATCACCTCACAGTGGTGGGCAAAGGTGTTGACATGGTGGTGAAGGGTCAACGCCCCCGCCTTGGTGGGCTTCTTCTGAAGCTCCGCTTCGATACTCTTCCACGCTTTATGGAGGGCTAGCTCCTCTGCATGGAGGGCGTTAGAGATAGCACGCTTCTCCATCACCTCCATCTCCTGCTCCATACGCTTCACCATCGCATCAAGATCTTTTTTGGGATTGTGATACTCGATCTTCATCCCCATCAGTGCATAATCCTTCATCACCCGCTGTGAAGAGGTACAGATATCGATAATATTATGTACATCTTGGGCATTAGCGTGTACCTCTGCCATCAAAAATAGTGGTAGTATCATGCTCAATATACCCACTTTTTTACCTTTAGATAACCCTCGTAGCGTCTGTTTCAATTTATCTCCTTTGCAACACCTCAATAGGCGGTTAGTTTTATCAATCCATACACAACTGTCATACAAATCTAGAGCAAGAGTAACATACAAACTTACTAAAAGAATTAAAAATAAACAAAAAAACTGAACTTCCTCTTCACAATAACTTATAAGTGTTTATTTTCTACACAATAAGCCACGCTAATAGCTCCTCTACAAAGCGTGCCAAGGCGTGATTGGTCGCCTCAGCATACCCTTTGGCATTGGTCTGGGTGGTAGGGACTTGGTAGCTAAAGCGTCGTGATTTGACCAACCCCCCCTCTCTCGCATCGATAAGGCGACACTCCACAGAGAGTATCGCATAGGAGGCTTCCCCTCGGATACGATGCTCTAGGGCGTAGAGGGTACTCTCTAGGCGATAGGTGGTCTCTAGTGTAGAGTGGTAGGAGACGACTGCCCCAAAGACCCCACTACGCGATAGTGCCTCGATCAGACTCCCCTCTAGTAGTTTACCGATATCATTCGACCACGCACTATGGAGATAGACCCCCGACTCCTCTCCACTATAGTGGTAGTGCATCGCAACTCCCGCTTGGCTCTTGAGGCTTCGTGGGTAGAGTACCTTGAGGCTCTGGTGTGTGTGTGAGGGGTGGGGTATCACCTTGGGGGTCGGGGTGATGAGGGTGTAGTGGTGCATTGGAGGGGACTCTATACACCCCACTATGCTCCACCATACCACTGCTATGATGACGATTGATCTCATTCTCCTGGTCCTCCTCTTCGTCTGCGTGACTTCATCAGCAGGTCACTCGGACTCTGCCCTAGCTCCCGTGAGAGGGTGTGAAGTTGTTGGCTTAGTATCTCGATCTCGATCAACATCGGCTCAAAAATCCGTCGTAGGTTGTAGTCCCCTCGCTTAAGCGTCCGCTCAACCCCCAGAGTCGTACGGTTGAAGCTGCGACTCGTCTGGGTCACCTTCTTGAGCATCGTGATGGTCTCAGACTTAATCTGAGCAAAATCCTCCTGCATCATCCCAAACTTCTCAACCGACTGATGAAAGGAGTGGTTCATATCGGATATCACCGCCTCTAGCTCTGTGAAGGTATGGTCAAACTGTGCGAGGGAGTCTTCTAGCCTATCCTCTAGCCCCGCCCCTGTAATCTTCTCGATATGGGTCAGTATCTTTTCGATATTCTCTAGGTTCTTCGTCGAAAAGAGCTTACCCCCCTGCCCCAAGACCGCAGAGAGATCCCCCGAGAGTCGCTCAAACTTATGCCCTACTTTGTACATCAGTGAGGGGGCAGTAGGGATCGTAGGGAGCTGGTGGGGGGCTTTGGCTCGTAGGGGTTTGGCACGGTTGGTTCCCCCTTCGATCTGTAAGTAGCTCAATCCTGTGACCCCATACATCTCCGTGAAGATCACCATATCCTCTCGGATAGGCGTACCATGGTCAAGGGCGAGTACCAACTCCACCGTCTCGATATTGTGCGGGTTGATGCCTATCGCACTCACACTCCCCACATCGACCCCGTGGAGCTTCACGACAGAGTCTTTGGAGAGTCCTGAGATTGATTCATTCATCTCCACACGGTAGTAGTCATACTCCTGCTGGAGTCCATACCCCGCTAGCCAAAATCCAAACCACACCACACCCACCATAAAGATCATGACAAAAAACCCCACAGCGGTGTAGTTAATCTTACTATACATGGTGATGCTCCTCTCTATACTTTTGCGTATATTCGTTTTTGAAAAACTCCTCTACAAAGGGGTGGGTTGAGGTCAAGATCTCATCGATACTCCCCTCAGCTACCACCCGCTTATCTGCCAAGACTGACATCCGATCGACGATGGTGAAGACCGAGTCGAGATCATGGGTAATCACCACCACCGTCACCCCCAACAACGCCCGCAACTCCACAATCAACGCATCAAAGTTACGCGCACCAATCGGGTCGAGTCCTGAGGTCGGCTCATCCAAAAAGAGCAACTCAGGCTCCATTGCCAACGCCCGAGCAAGGGCTGCCCGCTTGACCATCCCCCCACTCAACTGAGAGGGGTAGAGGAGTCCCACTGAGGCATCTAACCCCACCATTGTGAGCTTGGAGTGGACAAGGGCTTGACGCATCTTGCGGGTGAGGTTGGTGTACTCCTTGAGTTGGACTTCGATATTTTGGGCGATGGTCAACGACGAAAACAACGCCCCAAACTGAAACAACACCCCCCACTTCCGACGCAACGCCTGTGCCTCTGTCACCCCAATCGTCTCAAGGGGTGTCCCCAAAATAGCGATACGCCCCGCAGTTGGCGCAAGGAGCATAATCATCTCCTTCATCAGTACCGACTTACCCGAACCACTCTCCCCTAGTATGCCATAGATCTCCCCGCGTTTGATATGTAGACTCACCCCATCGTGGATCACCCGACTCCCAAACCGTGTCACCACCCCCTCAACGCGTATCATAATCCCAACTCCGTATAGAGGACAGAGAAGAGGGCATCAAAGGCGATAACAAGAAAGATACCATTGACCACACTGGCGGTGGTATGGAGTCCGATGCTCTCAGTGTTGTGTGCCACCTGAAGCCCCCGAAAACACCCAATCATCGCGATCAAAAACGCAAAAACAGGTCCTTTAATCATCCCAAGTAGATAGTGCTTCACCTCCAAGACCTCACTGAGACGATCAACAAACTGCCCCATCGAGATACCAAGCTGGAGCTTGGAGGCGACCATCCCCCCGACAATCCCCATCATATCTGCAAAAAAAATCAACAACGGCAACGCCACCATCAACGCCACAATCCGTGGAATCACCAAAAAGTAGTAGGGGTCAAACCCCATCGTACGCATCGCAGCGATCTCCTCGGTGATCTTCATCGCTCCGATCTCTGCGGTATAGGCAGAGCCACTCCGCCCCGCAATCACGATCGCGGTGATCATCGGAGCGAGTTCCCGTGTGATCGAGATCCCCACCGTATCAACGATAAAGAGATCCGCCCCAAACTTCTCTAGCTGTACCCCACTCTGATAGGCGATCACCAACCCCACCAAAAACGCACTCAACCCCGTAATCAACAACGCATTGAGTCCTGAGCGGTGGATATGGTAGACGATCTCCTTAAAGCGAAAGTTACGCGGGTGTCGTAGCGTCTGTACCCACGCCATCACCAGATGACCCAAAAAGGTAAAGAAGTCCCGCCAGAGCTGATAGAGTGCCACCCCCTCCACTCCCATACGCATCACCACCCCCTCACGGGGCGGTTCGATGGGTGAGGTGGTATCCGTCTGATGAAGAAGCTGATACATCGCCTCTTGCTGAGGGGTGTAGCCGACGATATGCACCGTAGCCCCCTCCTCAAGCCTCTTGAGCGTATCGATAAAGAGCAACACCCCTGCACTATCAAACCCCTCTAACCCAGAGAAGTCCCAAGTGATATCAGAGGCACGGGGTAGATGCTCCAACTCTTGGGCGACTTGACGCACGGTGTGGAGTCTCCACTCCCCTTGTGAGTGCAAAGCAAGTCGATCATTGGTTATGGTATAGGTCAAAAATATACACTTCATAGCCTCATTATAGGTAAGAATAGATTAAGTTTTGGTATAATTTTTCAATTTAACGCAGGGGGCGAGTATGAAAGATTTTGGGTTACATATCTGGGGGGAGGAGAACTTCACCATCACACACGGGCGTGTCTGCATCAACCACGCCACTAGCCCCTCTCTCCTTGCCATCACTCAGTGTGTACGCCAAAAGGGCTACAAGGGTCCCCTACTGCTCCGCTTCCCACACCTCATCGCCAAGCAGATCTCCACGCTCTTTGAGGCGTTTAGCCAAGCCAAAGAGAGCTTTGGCTACCAAGGCAACTTCCACGCTGTCTTCCCCCTCAAGGTCAACCAGTTCCCCAACTTTGTCAATACCCTCATGGAGGTCTCCACCCCCTACCACTACGGGCTAGAGGCGGGGAGCAAAGCGGAGCTGATTATCGCCATGAGCAAGACCCCTCTTGGTGCGCCCATCACCGTCAATGGCTTCAAAGACAAAGAGATGATTGCACTATGCTTCATCGCCGCCAAGATGGGACACAATATCACTATCACCATCGAGGGGCTTGGAGAGCTAGAGACGATTATCAGTGTCAACCAAGAGTTCAACCAACACCACCCACACCCCATCTGCCCCAAGATTGGACTGCGTATCCGTCTCCACAGCTCAGGGGTCGGGATGTGGGCAAAGAGTGGGGGGTATAGCTCCAAGTTTGGACTCACCTCCACAGAGCTACTCGAAGCCTATGAGCTACTCAAAAAAGCCCAACTACTCGACCACCTCTGGATGATACACTTCCATATCGGCTCTCAAATGGGCGATATCAGCCCCCTCAAAAAAGCCCTCAGAGAGGCGGGCAATATCTACGCCGAACTCAAAAAACGCGGGGCTACGGACTTGGGTGCGATCAATATCGGTGGAGGACTTGCCGTGGAGTATAGCCAACATGACACCACACGCGAACGCAACTACTCTCTCAAGGAGTTTGCCAATGATGTCATCTACCTCATGCAGGAGATCGCCAAGAGCAAAAATGTCGCAGAGCCTGATATCTTCACCGAGTCGGGGCGGTATATCGCGGCCAACCACTCCGTCCTCATTGCTCCCGTCTTGGAGCTATTCTCCCAAGAGTACCATGAGAGGGGGCTACGCCTCAAAGCCATCAACCCCCCACTCATCCAAGAGCTTCATGACCTCTTTAGCACCCTCACCCCCGACAATGCCAAGGAGTACCTCCACGATGCCCTCGACCATATGGAGAGCCTGCTGACCCTCTTTGACCTAGGCTATATCGACCTTGAAGATCGCTCCAACACCGAGATACTGGTCAACCTCATCATCAAAAAGGCGATTCTTCTACTCCAAGATACCCCTAGCGATGAGCTTCGACAGCTCCAAGCGCGTATCCAAGAGAAGTACCTTCTCAACTTCTCCGCATTTCAGTCACTGCCCGACTTCTGGGGGCTTACACAGCAGTTTCCCGTCATGCCCCTAGAGAAGCTCGACACCAAACCCACCAACCCCGCTACCCTCTGGGATATCTCCTGTGATAGTGATGGAGAGATACCCTTTCGGCAGGATCTCCCCCTCTACCTCCACGACATCGATGTGACCCAAGAGGAGTACTTCTTGGCGTTTTTTCTCACGGGTGCCTACCAAGAGGTACTAGGAATGAAACACAACCTCTTCACCCACCCCACGGAGTGTGTGGTGCGGTTTGATGAGGCGGGGGCGTACCATATCGAGGAGATTATCGAAGCCCAAAACCTCATGGATGTCCTCGATGATCTCGACTACGACACCGCCCTCATCGACAAGTCACTCAAGCAGTCTATCGAGCAGGCTCCACACCTCTTAGCCGAGGAGAAGCAGGATATTTTAGGGAAGCTTTATCTCTATTTAAGTGAAAATAGCTATCTTAAGACCATTCAAGCCCAGAGCAGTGAATAACCCTACCAACCAAGGAGCCTTTATCCGTGAAATTTTTTAGCCTTATTCGGGAGGATTTTGCCAATGTCAAACGCAACGACCCTGCCCTCCACTCTAGTGCAGAACTCTTCTTCTCCTACCCTGGATTGTGGGCTCTCTTCTTCCACCGTATCGCCCACTCACTCTACCAACGAGGCTTACGATTTCTGCCTCGCTTCATCTCAGGATTGGGACTTTTTTTGACCACGATCGATATCCACCCCGCTGCGACGATAGGACGGAGAGTCTTTATCGATCATGGGGTGGGAGTGGTCATCGGTGAGACGACGATCATCGGAGATGATGTCCTTATCTACCAGCAGGTCACCCTAGGGGGCGTGAGCCTCTCACACGGCAAGCGACACCCCACCCTAGAGAACAATGTCGTCATCGGAGCAGGCTCCAAGGTGCTAGGCAACATCACCATCGGAGCCAACTCCAAAGTGGGAGCCAACTCTGTCGTGGTCAAAGATGTCCCCCCCGACTCCACTGCTGTGGGGATACCCGCACGCGTCCTCAAACGGGGCTTTGACAAGACCCCACTAAGCCACAACAAAATCCCCGATGTCAACAAAGAGATCTTCGCCTATCTCATCAAACGCATCGAGGTGCTAGAGTCCGCACTCCCTCAAAACAAGCAAGAGAACATCAAGCAAAAAGATCACAATCTTGAAGAGATCTATGACAACTTTATCCACTCGATGGATTGATCCTTTTTGTGAGCATGATTAATTTACTACCCAACCCTTTTTGGCTATAATATTTCATTTTATAATCAAAAGGGTATTTAATGTTATCTGATCGTATACAGACACTATCACCATCACTCACTATCGCGATTACAACACTCGCTCAAGATCTTAGAGCCTCTGGCAAAGATGTCCTCTCTTTCTCCGCAGGGGAGCCAGACTTTGGCACCCCTAAACGCATCAAAGAAGAGGCGATCAAAGCGATCAATGAGGGCTTCACCCAATACACCGCTGTCCCTGGTATCCTAGAGCTTCGCCAAGCCATCGCAGAGAAACTCAAACGAGACAACAACCTCACCTATGCACCAGAGGATATCATCGTCAGCAATGGTGCCAAGCACTCCCTCTTCAACCTCTTCCAAGCCCTCATCAATGAAGGTGACGAGGTGATCATCCCTGCACCCTACTGGGTCACCTACCCTGAGCTAGTCAAGTACGCCTCAGGGGTGCCTGTCTTTATCGAGACCGATGATATGGCACACTTCAAGATCACCCCAAAACAGCTCAAAGAGGCGATCACACCCAAAACCAAGCTCCTCATCCTCACCACCCCCTCCAACCCCTCAGGAGCGGTCTACTCCAAAGAGGAGCTTCTCGCACTCGCAGAGGTACTCAAAGGGACAGATATCGTCGTAGCGAGTGATGAGATGTATGAGAAGCTCGTCTATGGTGTCGACTTTACCGCGACGGCAAGTATCTCAGAAGATATGTTCCAACGCACCGTCACCATCAATGGATTGAGCAAATCTGTAGCGATGACAGGGTGGCGTATCGGCTACCTCGCCTCTGCCAACAAAGAGCTTATCTCTGTGATGAACAAACTCCAGAGCCAAAGCACCTCCAACATCAACTCCATCACCCAAAAAGCCGCAATCCCCGCACTCAATGGTGAGGTCGATGAGGAGATTGAGACGATGCGAAAGGCGTTTAAGAGCCGTATGGAGGAGACGATCAAACTCTTTGAGAGTATCGATGGGGTCTCTGTCCTCAAACCTCAAGGAGCCTTCTACCTCTTTGTCAATATCAAAGATGTCAGCAACGACTCAATCGAGTTTTGTAAAGGACTCCTCCAAGAGCATGGCGTAGCCGTCGTACCAGGTATAGGCTTCGGACTAGAGGGCTACTTCCGCTTCTCCTTTGCGACCGATATGACCACTATCAAAGAGGGTCTTAGACGACTCGACAAGTATGTCAAAGGACTGCGTGGCATCATCGTGATGTAAAGGGCAAAAGAGCTCTATAGCTCACTCAAACCTCTAAACCAAACGCCTCCAAACGATTTGCGAACTTTTTTTGGAAAAGGTGTAAAAAGCTCTATCATATCGTATTGTTACGCTTTTTATACCTCTCTCCAACTACACACACCCCACTCTCAAACCTCGTAAGAGTGGGTGTATCCCTACCTATCGGTGGGGAGATGAGGAGCGTGAAGCAAACGACAAGAGTTTGTAGAGGGGGAAGTAAAAAAAAGGGGAGCAACTCAAGGGAGTATAGCTTGAGTCGCTAGAGTACGCAGTAGCTATCTATCGTCGCTTTGTCATCTTCTCCATCCCCAACCACACCACACCCACGATACCAAACAGCACCAACGGGGCGACCCAAGGATTGGTCTTGATATAGCCAAACATCGCGATGATAGGCTCACTAGAGTAGTAGGCAGCTCCTCCGATAGTGACGACAAAGAGGATCGACGCAAAGATATTAAAAAAGACAAACCGCTTAAAGTCATACTTGGCAAGTGCCATAGAGAGGGGGACAAGGGTCTTTATGCCGTAGAGAAACTTCTGGATAAAGATCGCCAACACCCCGTACTTTCGCATGATGAGTGTCGCAAGAGCGATTTTGCGTTTGTGCTTGGCAAAGTAGGGAGCGATCTCCCTCTTTTGGTACTTCCCAAGATAGAAGAGGAAGTTGTCTCCCAAGAAGTTAAAGAGGATCGCCACAAGGAGTGCGGTCATCAGATCCATATGCCCCATAAAGGAGAAGACCCCCGCTGCTGCTACAATAAAAAGCGATCCACCAAACGAGAAAAACGCCACCGCAAAATATCCCCAAGTCTCCAAAGAAGAAAAATCCATCTATCTATCCTATATATTAAAAGTAAGGAATCATACCTAAAAGAGATAAGAGTTGGACGCATGTAGGGCGGGGGAGTTGGCTACACTTACGACTCTAGCAGGATCTCGACTCTGTTGCGTCCATTCTCTTTGGCGAGGTAGAGGGCTTTGTCACAGCGTGCAAAGATACTCTCCATCGTATCCCCCTCTTGGTACTCTGTCACCCCAAAGCTTGCGGTGATCTTGCCTGCTAGGGGGTGGGTGTTGGCTTCGATCTTGGCTTTGAGCTTCTCGGAGACCTCTTTGGCAACGAGTGCGGTGGTACTCTTGAACAGCACCACAAACTCCTCTCCCCCCCAGCGTGCGAAGAGATCAGTCTCACGAACATTGTGGTTGACTGTTTGTGCCATACGGATCAGTACCTCATCTCCGATTAGGTGTCCATAGGTATCATTAAACTCCTTAAACTTATCGATATCCAAAATCGCAATCGATAGCGGGGTGTGGTAGCGTTTGGTATTTTTGATCTCCTCTTTGAAGATCTCATCAAACTTATTGCGGTTATAGACCTGTGTCAAGCCATCGATATAGGCTTTCTTCTCGATCTGCATCTGTCTGGCTTTCATCTGGGTGATCTCAGAGAGGGTTACAAGGTAGTCTTCATTGTCTTTGGTCTTAGAGATACTGATCTTAAAGAGCCGTAACTCAAAGTTTTTATCGAAGATAGAGACGACTCGATTCTCAGGTGCGGTGCGTGAGATGAGAGAGACAAATCGCTCACCCTCTTGGAGGAGTCCCACATTCAGACACCCCTCCATCGGAGAGAAGATATCTAGCATATAGCCTCTATGGAGTCGGTTGAAGGTGACCGTATCCTCCACATTGAGTAGCTCCATAAACTTATCATTGGCAAACTTCACATCTTTGAAATCGGTAATCATCATGATATTATCGGTAGAGTTGAGGATATCATTGAGTAGATTACGCTTCTTTTTAATATCACTATTTTTCTTCTCTATCTCCTCGCTCACTCGAATCTGATTGAGGAGGAAGTAGATCACCATCAAGGAGATCAGCAGAGTCACAATCCGTATCACCAAGGTATTTCTAAAGGTCGCTTCGATGATCTTGGAGTTCTCATAGGAGACGATCCACGCCGTGACACGCCCATTGATATCTTTGATCGCCAAAAAGGAGATCACATCAACATGGTCTTGGTGCCTGACAAAGCTCGCAAAGGAGTCTCCCAACGCGATTTTGGTATCGATCTCTTCACGAATGGGTTGGAGTTTTTTCCTATTTTCGATGATACACTTCTCTCTATCGTGGAGATCTCCTAGGGCAAGCATATAGGCATCAGACTCTGAACTTTGCGTATACTTGAGGACTAGATCCTCTCGATCCCACGCTTTTGCATTGAAGACCGTCTTCTTGACCAAGAAGTGTGAATGGATATTGCTTAGGTGATTGAGGTACCACTGGAAGTTCTCACTCGAAAAGGAGACCTCCATCGCCCCAAGATACTCCTTTTTGGCACTAAAGATAGGGAAGATATTTCTAAACCCATGAGCCGTTCTCCCTTGGCTAAAGCCATCAATAGGCTTATGGGTCTTATTGGTATACTTAAAGTCTAGTCGGATACTCGTGAGGTCATCCCCAAACTTCTCAGGCTTATGGGCACGATAGAAAGACTCATTATTAGGGAGGACAAAGTGGTACTGCAACACCCCATTCTGCTTGATAATCTCATACTTTTTGTGGAGGAGATTGTGCATCTTGGCTCTAAGTATCGCTTTTTGCTCCACAGAGGCATCACCTGCTACTTGGAGTATCTCTAGCACCTCAGGGATAGAAGTGGTCGATTGGTAGACGGCTCGTGCGGTGCGTTTTTGTGTCTCTAGGAGGATCTTATAGTGGGTGCGTACAATATTGAGATTATCCTCTAGGACAATGGCTTGTTTCCCCTTTTTGTTGATCGTCGTGATGATATAAACCATACTATTAATAAGAATAAAAAGTAAGAGTAAAAGTAGTTTTTTGGGCATAATCTATCCATAGTTTTTAATATAGTGTTATTATAGTAGATTTTTGTGAGAGTTCCTCCTATTAATACTATTTTAACCTATCTGCTAGCATCTTATTATGCTACAATTTGTTTTATTTTCAAGGAGTTCTTATGTCTAAAAAAACCCTCATTATTGGAGCGGGTGGTGTTGGTAATGTCGTCGCCTTTAAGTGTGCGATGAACCATGAAACTTTTGGGGATATCACCCTCGCGAGTCGCACCCTAAGCAAGTGTGACCGTATCGCCCACGCTATCGAGCAGAAGGTAGGAGTCACCATCGCCACGGCTCAAGTCGATGCCGACTCTATCCCTCAGCTCAAAACACTCATCGCCTCTACAGGTGCCTCTATCGTCATCAATGTTGCACTCCCCTACCAAGACCTCACCATCATGGATGCGTGTGAGCAGATGCAGATAGACTACCTCGATACCGCCAACTACGAACACCCCGACACGGCGAAGTTTGAGTACAAAGAGCAGTGGGCAAGAGATATGGAGTTTCGCAAGAGCAATATCATGGGACTGTTAGGGAGTGGGTTTGATCCAGGGGTGACCAATGTCTTCTGTGCCTACGCCCAAAAGCACTACTTTGATGAGATCCACACCATCGATATCCTCGACTGCAATGCGGGTGATCACGGCTACCCCTTCGCAACCAACTTCAACCCTGAGATCAACCTCAGAGAGGTGAGTGCCAAGGGGCGATACTGGGAAGAAGGTGAGTGGATAGAGAGTGAACCCATGGCGATCAAACAGGTGTGGGACTACCCTGAGATCGGAGCCAAAGATAGCTATCTACTCTACCATGAGGAGATGGAGTCACTCGTCAAGCACATCAAAGGACTCAAACGCATCCGCTTCTTTATGACCTTTGGGGAGAGCTACCTTACCCATATGAAGTGCCTAGAGAATGTCGGAATGCTCGGTATCCAAGAGGTGGAGCATAAGGGGATGAAGATCGTCCCGATGGAGTTCCTCGCAACCCTCCTCCCCGACCCCGCAAGCCTAGGCGAACGCACCAGAGGCAAGACCAATATCGGTATCTTTGCCAAAGGGATCAAAGAGGGAAAACCCCGCACCATCTATATCTACCAAGTTAGCGACCATGAGCAGTGCTACGCAGAGGTAGAGAGTCAAGGGGTGAGCTACACCACAGGAGTTCCTGCGATGATTGGTGCCAAGCTGATGCTAGAGGGCAAGTGGCAAGGCAAAGGGGTCTTCAATATGGAGCAGTTTGATCCTGATCCCTTTATGGAAGAGCTCAACAAACAGGGACTCCCGTGGCAGGTGATGGAGCTAGGGGCAGATGAGGATAGAGAAGTCAGAGCCTAATGGAGTTTCAAGGATTTCCCAAAGCGGGTCTGGTATTTTTGGAGCAGATCATCGCCAACAACTCCAAAGCGTGGCTAGAGGCTCATCGAGAGGAGTACAACCGCGTCATCCTCGCCCCCAACACTGCCTATGTCCGTGAGATGGGGGAGTACCTCCAGATACTCGTCCCCACCATCCACGCAAGTCCCAAGAGTACCCAGTCGCTCTTTCGTATCTACCGTGATGCCCGACTCCACCCCACTGAGCCGATCAAGAGCCGTATTGGGGTGATATTTTGGGAGGGGAGTGGACACCGTATGCAGAGTAGTAGCTTCTATATGCACTACGACCCCTTTGAGGTCTTTGTCTCAGTGGGTATCCGCAACTTCAAACCCACCCTACTCAAGACCTACCGTGCCTATATCCAAAACGACGCACGACGCAGGGAGCTTCACACCCTCCTCACCACTCTCCAAGCCCAAGGCTACCAACTCCCCCTCCCCAAGTACAAACGCATGCCACGCGGATGCGACAAGAGCGATAGCCACAGCTATCTCTACCTCATGGGGAGTATCTACGCCTACACCACCTTCACCCCTGATACGGTCTTCCACTCCGAAGCGATTGTAGAGCGAAACTTCCAGATCTACCAAGCGATGTTTCCTCTCCATCAGTGGCTCTACACCCTTACCCTACAGTGTGACACCAACGCAGACACCTTTAAGTAAGCCCTATCAGACTCATAAACCACCCACTACACCTCCTCAAATAGGTTTTTTGCTATAATTAGCAAAAAAAGAGGAGTGGGTGTATGGATGCTTGGTATGACTTTGATAAACGCATCTTAAAGCACTTCTCCTACCTGCTGATGATACAGGTTATCCCCCTTTTTGTTATCTCCTCCTACCTCGTCTATGAGATCAACCCCGCACTCTACCATAAGCAGATGGTCTACTATGCCATCGCCTCGTTGGCGTTTTTTGTCTCGGCGTTTATCCCGTGGCGGATTATCATCTGGTGGTTTGTCCCGATCTTCTACCTCGCCAATCTCACCCTACTCATCGCAGTAGAGTTTGTCGGCAAGACGATCTTAGGAGCTCAACGCTGGATAGAGATACCAGGGATCGGTATCACCATACAGCCCTCAGAGTTTATCAAGGTCGCCGTCATTATGATGCTAGGACATCTCATCCACCAAAACCCACCCCCACCCAAAGGCTACAATCTCTGGAGCTTTATCAAGCTCTCGGTGGTGATTATCATCCCCTTTATCATCATCGCCAAAGAGCCTGACCTAGGTACCGCACTGGTGCTACTCATCGCGGGATATGGTGTACTGTTTATCGTAGGGATCAACTGGAAGATCTGGCTCACCCTCTCCCTTCTCGCAGGAGCAGGAGCCCCTCTACTCTATGAGTATGGACTCAAACCCTACCAAAAAGTCCGTATCCAAGATGCCCTCAACAAACCCAGTTACCAAGTCCAACAAGCCCTTATCGCCATTGGTTCTGGTGGGCTAGAGGGCAAAAGCAAACACGATGCCACCCAGACCCAACTCAACTTCCTACCCGTCGCCTCCACAGACTTCATCTTCGCCTATCTTGGAGAGCGATTTGGATTTAAGGGGATGGTGGGGGTCATCACCCTCTATATCCTCCTCATCTTCAACCTCCTCTATATCTCCGCCAAGTACGCCACAGACTATCTCATCAAAGCCTTCTCCTCTGGCTTGGCGTTTTTACTCTTTGTCTATATGGGAGTCAATATCTATATGATCATCGGTCTTGCTCCCGTGGTGGGGCTTCCACTACCGATGTTTAGTCATGGGGGGACATCATTTATTATCTTTGCTGTCATCTTCGGTATTTTACAAAATTTAATCGCTTTCAAAGATTATGGTCGATATAATTCTGACTCGAAACTAACCATGATTTCGAAAGAGTAATCAGCACTCTTAAAGATGGGTCTTTAGCTCAGCTGGTTAGAGCACTCGGCTCATAACCGAGTGGTCCGGGGTTCGAGTCCCCGAGGACCCACCACTTCTATTCTATCCTCCTAAATTCAACCCACTAGTACAACAGAGCTAAGCTGAACTTTCAACTCCTAAAAAAACCATCTAAGCAAACCGTGCATTGGCAAAGCTCAGATTATCCCCAATCAAAACATTCTCATAAGCTCTTGTAGAATAAGTATCCTAGCGGTCATTTAACCGTTATACCTTGGTAGGGTAATCCTCACCAAATGCCTCTATCGCACGCTCGCTTCCTTTAAGGTGCCAAGTGACACCGTGGGTGCCAAACTCTCGTTCGTAGTGGGTGAGGTCGAGTTGTTTGAGGCGGTGGAGGATTTTGTTGACCTCGCGGTAGCTACTCTCAAAGGTGTGGGTGGTTTGCTTCTCATAGGAGAGGAGTTTGGCTTGGGCGATGACGGCTTGGGTGGATTTGGCGTAGGCTCGTACCATCCCCCCTGTCCCTAGCTTGATCCCTCCAAAGTACCGTACGATTAGCACCGCACAGTTGATCAGCTCCTCCCCTCTGAGGACATTGAGTGCGGGGAGTCCTGCACACCCTTTGGGTTCAGCATCATCGGAGCTATTCTCTACGATCTGATCGTAGGTGTTGAGATACCGCAACGCATAGACGACATGGCGGGCTTTGGGGTGTTGGGCTTTGAGCTGATCTTGGAGTCCTTTGTAGGCATCGATAGGGACAAGGTGAGCGATAAACTTCGATCGTTTGACCTCCGTAGTGGCGACACACGCCTCAGCGATCTCAACCATCACGCCCCCCAATCTGCCCAACAATGCGAAGCACCGCCACACCCATCCCTATCCCTATCACATCGGCTACCACATCCAGTACCTCCGCACTACGGTTGGCGGTGAAGTACTGAGAGAGTTCTATCAGCACCGCATAACCCAAGAGCCACACCGCCACCACTCTATAGCGGAGACGATAGGCAAACCAGAGTAGAAGTGTCAAGACTCCAAAGGCGTAGAAGTGTATGGTCTTGTCCGAGAGTCTCCCGATCTGTGGTGCCATCTCTTGGGGGAGAAGGGCGAGGGTGTAGCTCACAACAAGTGCCACCCAAAACCCTAGCCTCCAGAGAGAAGTGAGATCACGCTTCACGCACACGCTCCACGATAAAGTCGACAAACTTCTCACTGGCATTCAGACACGATGCGACACGGTAGCTCTCATACTTGATCTTCTGGGCGATCTCTCGATGCTCTATCTCTAGCTCAAACACCGTCTCAGAGTTGTCAAGGGTGAAGGCGAGTGGATAGAGGAGTACCTTGCGGTGGGTAGGGTTGCGTAGGACATCGACAAGGTTGGGTTCTAGCCACGCAGAGGAGCCGACCTTGGACTGATAGACCAACTTGATATCGTGAAACTTCACCCCACGCTCATGGAGATAGATCTTGATCGCGGAGGCGTTGGCTTCGACTTGATTCTGGTAGGGATCACCCGCCTTGATGATACTCATCGGGAGTCCATGGGCAGAGAGGAGTAGGTCGTAGCTCTGGGTATCCTCCCCCTCCATCGCCTTGATAATCTGCTCACAAGAGGCTTCGATATAGCCATAGGCATCATAGTAGGGGTCAATAAGGGTACGCTTAGGGTGGTAGTCCATCTGCTCACACCACTGCTCTATATCCTCTACAGAGGAGAGGGTCGTCGTCGTGGAGTACTGTGGATACATCGGGAAGAGTATCAGCTCCTCTACCCCCTCTCTACGACACGCCTCAAGTGCCTCATTGGCAAAGGGTGGCACATACCGCATCGCAGGGTAGATAGGCATATCCAGATGGGGTTTAAGCTTGGCGATCAGCTCCTCAGTGAGCTGAGGGAGGGGGGATTTGCCTCCGAGGAGTTGGTAGTTGGCTTTGACATCTTCGAGGCGTTTTGAGATGATGATAGTAGCGACAAAGCGACGCAGATAGGGGTGCATCGTCAAGATATGTCTATCTGCAAACATATTACGCAAGAAGAGCTCCACCTCTGCGATATTGTTTGGTCCACCCATATTGAGTAGTAGTAGTGCTTTTTTGCTCTTTTGCATAGGTACCCCCTTCTTTAGGGTTGCTATTTTAGCATAGAGAGTGTAAAATTCCTCTATATCACACCCAAAAGGTTGCCCTATGATTATCATCCCTGCACGCATCGGATCGAGCCGTTTTCCCAACAAAGTCTTAGCTGATATTGGCGGGGTGCCTATGGTGGTACGCACCGCTATGGCAGTCGCAAGTATCGACCGTGTCGTCATCGCCACCGACTCCCAAGAGGTCATAGAGATCGCCAACACCTACAATATCGATGCTGTCATGACCGCCTCCACACACCAGAGCGGTACCGATCGTATCTATGAAGCAGTCGAGCAACTCGGACTAGCCGATGAGGAGATCATCATCAATGTCCAAGGCGATGAACCCTTTATCGAGGTGGAGGTGGTCGAGGCGATCTACACCCTCACCCAACGCAATCAAACCAACCCCTCCATCATGATGAACTCCTGCTACAAAGCCATCTCCAACCCCTACGCCGATGATCCCAATATCGTCAAAGTCGTCACCGATAGTAAAGATCACGCCCTCTACTTCTCACGCTCCAAACTCCCCTACCCCAGAGATCACCACTTCGATGACTACAAGGGACATCTAGGGATCTATGGTTTCACCGTCGCTTCCCTACGCCTCTTCTGTAGCCTCCCCCCTGCCCCACTCGAATCGATCGAGAAGCTCGAACAGCTCCGTGCCCTCTACCACGGCTATAGGGTTGCGATGTGTGAGGTTGCCACCGAGAGCTTCGGGATCGACACCCAAGAGGATCTTGAGCGTGCCTTGAAGCACCACCGACTCTAAGCCCACGATGGGTATCAAGCGTCCACTCCACGCCACACAACTCCCCCCCACCTACCGCCACTACCCCCTTATCCCCACCACCGATGGGGTGAGTGATACGGTCTATCTCCTTGGTGAGCGATGGGTACTCAAGTGCTTTGAGTCTAACTCCCCTGAGGCACTTGCCCAAGAGCAGTCCCTCCTACGACACCTCCACCCGCTCCCTGTCCCTCAGCTAGAGAGTAGTTTTGAGATAGCAGGACAGCTCTGTGGCATCTATACGCAGATAGCAGGGGAGAGTCCCTACCACCCGACCCTTGGGCAGATCAGGCAGATCGGGCAGTTTTTGCAACAGATGCACACCAAGACCCAAGGGATCTCCTCCACCACCCCTCCACGCTTTGGGAGAGATCGACTCCACAGACTCATCAAGCAGAGCCACTACCCCCCACTCCTCCACGCATGGGAGCATCTCGACATCACCCTCCACAACGACGGGATCATCCACGGTGATCTCTTTGTAGACAATGCCAAGTTTCAAGAGGGTAGACTCAGTGGGGTCTATGACTTCAGTGGGGCGTGTGAGGGGGATTTCCTCTTTGACCTCGCCGTTGTCGCCTCCTCATGGTGCTTTGAGGGAAGCAGACTGCACCGCCCCAAACTCCACACCCTCCTCCAGAGCTACGGCACCCCCCTATCCCCCATCCACTTCACCCCCTACCTCCACTACGCTCTACTCTACTACACCACCACCCGCTACCTAGCCAAACAAAACTATGGGGAGCTTCTTGAGCGGTTAAGAGGGGTAGCGGATAGCGTTACTGAACAAATCCAATGAGCTAATCAAAAATGGTACGGCAGTAGCTATTAGAAAGTTTCAAGTTGCATCCTAATCTAGCTGAGAGAAAAAACTTATCATAACAGTTGTAGATTTCACACACCGACAACACAAAACGCACAGACGCTACCCACCCCACAAAAGAATCTAAAGGGTAGATTGGGTATGCTCTTGCTCAACAAAATCTGTATGATACAAAGGGGAGAGATAATGATCAAAACACTACAGGGTAGTATCGATTTTGCGGAGTCGCTTCGTGGAAAAAGAGCGACTTTTTTACTTGCACTTAGCACCACCAAAACCGTTGAGATAGAGGGGATCACCCAAGCGGGTATCCCAGAGCTTATCCACCTTACACCGACACTCGATAGTGAGTTTCTCTGTACGGGAGAGGTACGCAGTATCGACAATATCGCTACGACCCCCAAGGGTGTCCCGACTCCCGCACTCCTCACCCGTGCGGTACATCTGCTTCGCCCCTTTGGGACGATTGAGCTACTCAATCTCGGGATGGCGACCCCCCCCAAACTCGACTACTTCACCTGCCACGACTTTGCTATCACACCTAGTGAGCGTATCGACCGAGGAGCCCAGATCGATGCGTTGGGACTCTTTGAGCAAGGGGTGGCGTTTGGTAAGGCGTATGAGGCACCCGATGCGTACATCATCTTGGGGGAGTCTGTCCCTGCGGGTACCACTACCGCCTCTGCGATGGTGGAGGCACTCGGCTACGATGCCCAAGCGATGTTTAGTAGCTCCTTTCGTGAAGCCCCCAACGCTATCAAAGAGCAGACCATCGCCCAAGCCCTCAAGGGTATTGAGGGGGTAGAGGATCTCTTTGAGCGTGTGGGAGCCGTCGCAGACAATATGCTCCTCTTCAATGCAGGATTTATCTTGGGGAGTAGTGGCAAGTCGACCAAGATCGTACTCGCAGGAGGGACACAGATGGCGGGGCTACTCCTCCTTGTCAATAGTATCGTCCGCTATATGGGGGGCAAGCTAGAGAGCCACAATCTCGCTCTGTGTACCACCAAGTGGGTCGCGGAGGATAGCCAGAGTGATATCCAAGGACTCCTTAGACTCCTTGACTTCCCTATCAACGCCTACTACAGTGACTTTGACTTTGCTCTGAGTGACCACCCCGCTCTCAAGCTCTATGATGAGGGTGAAGCCAAAGAGGGTGTCGGAGCAGGCGGAGCGTTGATGTATGGTCTGCTCAATGGTCTCTCCAAAGAGGCGATCACCCGACAAGTCGAGCAGTTTTTACGCCCATGAAGATCCTCTACTATGGAGGGCAGAAGTCTGGCAAGAGCCACCTTGCCGAACAACACGCCATCACACTCGCCCAAGGGCGTACCCCCTACTACATCGCCACCTATGACAACCACTATGGAGATGAGGAGATGGCACAACGCATCACCCAACACCAACACCAACGCAAGCAGCAATTCCATACCCTAGAGGAGCCACACACCCTTAGCCCACTACTCAAACCCAACGCCTGCTACCTCATCGACTGTATCTCGATGCTCATCCTCAACCGCCTCGATGAGCCTATCGAGTCGCTACTCCAAGAGATCACACACCTCACACAGAGTCAGAGTGATATCGTCTTTGTCCTCAATGATGTGAGTGGGGGTATCATCCCGATGGAGGCTAGTACACGTCGCTTTGTCGACTACTCAGGGATCATCGGACAACACCTAGCTCAGCAGTGTGACAGCGTCTACCATGTTACGCTAGGCATCTCAAGTCAGCTCAAATGACCCCCTACCAACACGGTGGTGACATCACCACCTTCGCCCAGCGTGCCGACTGCCACCCCTGTGAGGTGATCGACCTCTCATCCAATATCAACTTTATCAAACCCCATATCAGCGTGGACTTCAATACCCTCCCCATCTCTGCCTACCCCAACTACGAGAGCCTCACCCACACCATCGCTACACACTACGGTGTCTCTATAGACTCTTTGGAGCTTTTTAATGGAGCGAGTGTAGGGATCTTCACCCTCTTTCGTACCCTTGCACTCTCCCACTCTACCCTCTACACTCCCGCCTACCTAGAGTACAAAAAAGCCTCAAAAGCCTTTGGGTACCATCTTACGATGATTGACCGCTTTGAGGCACTCGATAGCAAGGTAGCAGAGGGGTCATTGGTGGTCTTCGTCAACCCTTCGACCCCCGATGGCTACTACTACCCTATCGAGTCGATGCTAGAGGAGTGGCACGCCAAGGGGTGTACGATACTCATTGATGAGTCCTTTTTGGAGTTTAGCTCACACCGTTCACTCTCACACTATCTCGATCGCTATGAGCGACTCTATATCCTCAAGTCGATGACCAAGTTTTTTGGCTCTGCGGGGATCCGTATGGGAGCGATACTCTCCTCCCCCACCAATATCGCCTCACTCCAAGCCACCGAACCACTCTGGAAACTCTCTGCGTTTGATAGTGCCTATATCCAATCTGCCCTAGCCGATAGCACCTTTGGGTCACGCTCCGCAGATGCCCATGCCAAGAGCCTCGCCTATCTGCTCCCCAAGCTTGAGTCTTCTCCTCTCATCCGACGCATCTACCCCTCAGATGCCAACTTCCTGCTCATCGAGCTTGCCTCGATGCGAGCTGAGGAGCTACAAGCCCATCTACTCCCCTACCGTATTATGGTGCGTGACTGCTCCAACTTTGATGGACTCACCCCCTACCATGTGCGTATCGCCATCAAGAGCCTCCACGACCTCCAACACCTCATCAAGGCACTCCCTCATGAATAACATCTCTATCTTTGGTACCTCCAGTGACGCAGGCAAATCGACCGTGACCTTCCTCGTCGCACGCCTCCTTCAAGCACGAGGCTACCGTGTCGCCCCCTTCAAAGCCCAAAATGTCTCCAACAACGCCATCGTCGCCCATGATGGATCAGAGATCGCCGTAGCACAGGGATTTCAAGCCGAAGTGCTAGGCGTAGCGACCTCATGGCACAACAACCCTATCTTGCTCAAGTCGGGACGCGGGAGCAGTGCCTCACTCATCGTTGGAGGACGAGCTGTAGAGACCCAAGATGTCCGAAGCTACTACCGTGACCTCGATACCCTCAAGCCCATCGTCACCCAAGCCTATGAGTGGCTCAACGACCGCTACGACTGTATCATCGCAGAGGGGGCAGGAAGCCCCGTAGAGCTCAATCTTATGGACAAAGACCTCTCCAATCTCTTTATCGCTACGCAGTTTAAGACCAAGATTATCCTTGTAGCTGATATCGAGAAGGGTGGGGTGTTTGCCTCCATCTACGGTGTCTACCACCTCCTCCCCCACGCCCTAAGAGCCAATGTCATCGGCGTGGTGATCAATAAATTTAGAGGAGATCGTAGCCTCTTTGATGCGGGGGTGCGTATCATCGAGGAGGAGTTTGGTATCCCTGTGCTAGGGGTACTCCCCTACCGCCCCTTCAACTTAGGCTTTGAGGACTCCCAAAGCCTCAAAAACTTCACCCAAGACTGCCAACACGCCTCACGGCGTATCGCGGTGATACACTACCCCACCATGAGCAACTACAACGACTTTGAACCACTCCTAGCCGACCCCAAGAGCTGTGTGGAGTTTGTCACCTCTGCTATCGATCTGACACGGTTTGACTGGGTGATACTCCCTGGGAGCAAACTTATACTCCAAGACCTTGCATGGCTCAAAGCCTCTGGACTCTTCGAGCAGATCCAATCCCTCTACGCAACCAAGCAGTGCCGTATCATCGGAATCTGTGGGGGGTATCAGATGATGTTTGAGGCGATTGTCGATGAGGCGTGTATCGAGGTGGAGCATCCCACACACGCTACGGGGCTAGGCTTCATCGATGATACCATCTACTTCCAACGAGAGAAGATACTCAAACGCAACGGGGATACCTTTGAGATCCATCACGGTATCAGCCAGAAGTACCCCCTCTCCTATGAAGCCCCTCAGCTCTACGGTACCTTTGAGCATGGACTCTTTGTAGATGCGTGGTTTAGAGACTACAAAGAGCAGACCATCACCACCTTTGTGGAGGAGATGGAAGCCTACTTTGATATCGAGCGGGTGATTGCGGATGTATCCTGAGATCACCCTTATCGCCTACCTCATCGACCGCCTCTTTGGGGAGTTTACTTCACGCTACCACCCTGTGGTCTTGATGGGCGGGGTGATCGGGTGGTTTGAGAGAGCCTACTACCAAGACTCCATCCTGCGTGGCGGACTCCTCACCCTCACCCTCCTCACCCTCACCGCACTCACGACAGAGATACTCCTCACCCTCGCTAGCCTACTCCCACCTCTCCTTGAGACAGTTGTTGTGGGGATACTAGCCTCGATGGGTCTTGCCTCCAAGATGCTCCATGATGCCGTCCGAGAGCTGATCACCCACCCTCACAAGATACGCTATCTTGTGAGCCGTGACACCCAAGAGCTAAGCCCTAGTGACATCAACAAAGCAGGGATAGAGACCTACGCAGAAAACCTCAGCGATGGGGTCATCGCCCCACTCCTCTACCTCCTACTCTTTGGACTCACAGGGCTTTTTCTCTACAAAGCGATCAACACCCTCGACTCAATGGTCGGCTACAAGACCCCGCACTACTACCGCTTTGGACGCATACCCGCAAAACTCGACGACCTCGCCAACCTCCTCCCCTCTCGCCTCACTGCCCTACTCATCGCACTGCTCTTTGGTTCTGCCAAAGCACTAGGCTTCTACCCCCAAGGCTCCCAACACGAAAGCCCCAACGCAGGACACCCCATCACCGCCATGGCACTCGCTCTAGGGATTCGGCTAGGTGGCGATACCGTCTACTTTGGCAAACTCAAACCCAAACCCCACTTCGGGAGAGGACGCACCACCCTCACCCCCCACGATATCACCCAAGCCCTACAACTCCAACTGCGTCTGGATGGGATGGTGATACTCTCTCTTCTGTTAGGCTTAATCTAAACACTTATAATTGTGCTATGACGCGGTATAATACCCCCATACTACCACAGAGGAGTCCCCTATGCGATCACTTTGGCTTGGGTTGAAGTTTGCAGTGAGTTACTTTAGTGTGCTACCTGTTCGCTTTCGCTCTGATGATGACCTCTCTAGCTCTGAGGTCTTGGGGGCGATGCTGTTGTTTTTTCCGATTGTGGGGCTACTGTTAGCACTACTCACCCTCACTCTCTCCACACTTCTTGCTCCTCTCTCATGGTATGGGATACTACTCTCTGCGGTGGGGTATATGATGCTCTATGGGTTTTTGCATACCGAAGCGGTGATGGATGTCGCCGATGCACTCTACGCCTCACACGCCCACAAAGACCCCTACACGATCATCAAAGAGCCGACAGTCGGAGCGATGGGGGTCTTGTGGGTGATAGGGGTCATGACGATGAAGCTCTCGGGGATTGTCTTTGTGCTTCTCCATCAGCTGGGGTGGTACTTTGTCGCCATAGCGATGGTGAGTCGTCTGCTTCTAGTGCTACTCTTTTGGCGTGAGGTCTTTCGCTCCTCCTTTGCGACCCAACTCAAATCTGCCCTGACACTTCCCTACTTACTTGGGGCGTTTCTCCTAAGTGGGAGTATCGGGATCGTACTGCTCTCTTGGCACTTTGTGGTGCTACTACTCACAGGACTTGGACTGGGCATACTCCTCCTAGGCTACCTCAAACGGCGACTAGGCTTTGTCAATGGGGATCTACTCGGTGCGACGCTTGAGGGGGTGGAGACACTGCTCTTGGTGGGGGTGGCATGTCTCGTACCCTAACCCTCCTACGCCACGCCCCACTCGCCCCTGCTCACCACCACCGCTACAACGGTTGGCGTGATCTCCCTATCGATAGAGAGGCGATTGAGCCTAGTAGTGTGATAGCGTTGCGTCAGATCTGCTTTGACCACTGCTACAGCTCCGACCTCCAACGCACCCAAGCGACCCTCCGATATCTAGGCAAACCCTACACAACTGACTCGCGTCTACGCGAAGTGCAGTTTAAACCTGAGATTGAGGGGCTATCGTTTGAGGAGGTTGCTGCTCTTCCTAGCTTTCGCCCGCACTACCTCGACTCTGCTGAGGCGTGGCACACCTATATCTGCCAAGAGTCCCCTAAGGCGTTTACAGCACGCATAGAGGCGTTTTTGGATAGACTACCCACCAACCAAGACCTACTCATCTGCTCCCATGCAGGCACACTAGCACGGATGATGGAGCTTCTAGGCGTAGTAGTGGAGCGGTTAGACTATCTGGAGTATCGTACCTATGAGTTATAGTAGCTGGTTTCAGACCCACGGAGCAAAACACCGTGCAATCCTCGCCACCCTCACCCACCTCACCCCCCAAGAGATCATTACCTACTTTCGGTTTGAGCATATGCAAACAGCCCACCCCGACTTCTGCCCACTCTATGCCCAAAACAAAAAGTGTCATGCGATGGAGAACCTCAACTGCTACCTCTGTGCCTGCCCCAACTTCCGCTTTGATGATGCGGGGGTTGAGACTATCGGGACAAAAGAGCTGATGAGCTACTGTAGTGTGAACTCACCTGATGGAGCGAGGTTTGAGGGCAAGAGCAAGATACACCAAAACTGCTCGGGGTGTACTATCCCCCACCATGAGGCGTTTATCCTTCAGCACTTCTCACGCGATTGGTTTGAGATGATGGCAGAGGTCAAGAGTCTCTCTGCTATACTACCGACCAAAACCACCAAGGAGTAACCCATGCCAACCTACAACCCACTCACCCAAGAAGAGAAGTATGTCATAGAAGCCAAAGGGACAGAGCGTGCCTTTACGGGGAGATTTTGGGATCATCATGAAGCAGGTCTCTACTGCTGTCGCAAGTGCAACGCACCACTCTTTGACTCTCAGAGCAAGTTTGACTCAGGGACGGGGTGGCCAAGCTTTGATGATAGCATCGAGGGAGCCGTACGCGAACTCCCTGATGCGGATGGACAACGCATAGAGATCGTCTGTGCCACCTGTGGGGGACACCTAGGACACCTCTTTAGGGGGGAGCAGATGACTCCCAAAAACACCCGCCACTGTGTCAACTCCCTCTCCCTAGACTTTAAAGCCTAGCCCTCTATGGGGCTTTTGCCCACTCTACCACCAAACCAAACCAACTTTACGATAAAATAGCACTACTTAATTATCTAGGAGTATTCATGGCTAAAAAAATCGCTTCGGCTCGTATCTCTACTCAAAGTTCTCAGCTACTACAAGATCTCAACAACTCACTTCCCTTTGATAAGGTTCTCTACCGTGAGGATATTGAAGGCTCTCAGGCACACGCCTATATGCTCGCACAACAGGGCATTATCTCTACGGAGGATTATCAGAAGATAGACGCAGGGCTTCGTGAGATACGCACGGAGATAGAGGAGGGGGTATTTACCCTAGAGGGGGATGATGAGGATATCCATATGGCGATCGAGGGGCGACTCACAGAGAAGATCGGGGATGCAGGCAAGCGACTCCACACCGCTCGGAGTCGTAACGACCAAGTCGCCCTTGACTTTAGACTCTATGTCCAACGCAACACCCAAGCGATCGCACAACTTCTCCTGACCAATATCCAGACCCTTCTTGAGGTTGCCAAAGCCCATAGTGAGACGATGCTTCCAGGTATGACACACCTTCAGCATGCACAACCTATCAACTTTGGGTACCATATGATGGCGTATGCGAGTATGTTTAAGCGTGACTATGAGCGGTTTGTTAATGCCTATGCTCGCAACAACTACGCCCCTATCGGATGTGCTGCTCTCGCAGGGACACCACATCCTATCGACCGCAACATCACCGCTCAAAAGCTAGGATTTGATGCTCCTACACTCAACTGTCTCGATACTGTGAGTGATCGTGACTTTGCTCTTGATATCCTCTTCAATATCTCTACAATGATGATGCATATGAGTCGCTTGAGTGAGGAGCTGATCTTATGGAGTGCTAGTGAGTTTAAGTGGGTGACACTCAGTGACCGTCACGCCACAGGTAGCTCCATCATGCCCCAAAAGAAAAACCCCGATATCCCAGAGCTTCTTCGTGGTAAGACAGGTCGAGTCAATGGAAATCTCATCGCCCTACTCACGGTGATGAAGGGACTACCACTCGCCTACAATAAAGATATGCAAGAGGACAAAGAGGGGGTCTTCGACTCCGTGCGTACGGCTCTACTTAGCCTCCAAGTTCTCAATGAGATGATCGCAGATATGCGTGTCAACACCGAAGCGATGGAGCGTGCCTGTATGGTAGGTCACCTCAGTGCCACCGACTTGGCGGACTATCTTGTCAAAGAGGCGGGGCTTCCCTTCCGTGATGCTTACCATATCACGGGCAATGTAGTCAACCTCGCAGAGACCAAAGGGGTCGATATCTCAGAGCTGACCCTCAGCGACCTTCAGCGTATCGATGAGCGTATCGGTGAAGGGGTCGTAGCCCTACTTGATAACCGTGCCTCGATGAATGCTAGAGAGTCCCAAGGAGGAACAGCGACTATCCGTACCCTAGAGCAGATTGCACAACTCCAAGCGTGGCTTGTAACCCAAGAGCCTAACGACTAATCACCCCTTAGGGTAGTGAGGCGATGCGATGAGTTGCTTAAAATACGCTAACTTTGCCTCCTCACCGATACAGACAAGGGTATCTCCACTATCGAGACGGTGGTTAAACCCTGCGGTGATAAACTCAAAGTGATGCCCACGCATCTCATCAATCAACCCTACAAGTAACACCCCGTACGCTGAGAGATCCACCTCATCGGTCATCAATCCATGCAGAAACGACCCCTCAGGTATCACCAGTTCCTTGAACCCTATCCCATTTTTGTACATCACAAACTCATCAAGGAGGCGGGTGGCAACGGGGCGGTTGAGGATATTGTGTATCTTGTTGGCACTCACCTCATAGAGATCGATTACCCGATTGGCTCCTGCCATCTGGAGCTTCTTGGTCACATGGATAGAGTCTGAGATTGAGAGGATATAGCTCTTCTCAAAGAGTGACCGCAAGGAGAGGGTCAAGAAGACATTGAGGTGTTCATCATCCATCACACAGACAAGCTGTTGATACCCAGAGGGGTTAAGACCAATGAGTGCTTCATCTTTGGTGATATCGATCTCCACCGCAGACTCAAAGCCATCCTCTACCGCTTGGGTATGATGGAGCGGGTTATTCTCGACCACCTGTACCACAAACCCATCCTCCACCAACCCCTTGGCGATATATTTCCCATGATTTCCATACCCAAAAAGTAGTATCTTTTTACCCATTAGCACCCCTTCTGATAGCGTGTTTTGAAGTACTCTAGTGAGATCTTACGCCCCATCACCAAGAGCGTATCGCGTCGCTCTATCACCGCACTACTAGGGGGATTGAAGAGGAAGTTCCCCCCACGATCAATCCCGATAAAGAGGAGCTTGGCTCTTTTGAACTCCAACTCCGCAATCGTCCTCCCCACAATCGACTCACACTCATAGGCATGAATCTCATCCATACGGGCGATGTTTTTACCTGTCAAGATCGCATGGATCGCCTTATACATCGTTGGCTGTGTAATAGCAGTATAGATCATCGAGTTGGCGACCTTATTGGGCATGAGAATATGATCCGCTCCTGCATGCTTAAACTTACTCACCATACTGCTATCGTTGGCTCTAGCAATCACGGTGATACGACTACTGATACTCTTGGCATTGAGGGTGATATAGACATTCTCCACATCACTTGCGGTGAGACACAAGATGGTGATATCACAGTGTTTGGCATTGAACTTACTGAGTGTCTCATAGCGACTCGCATCCTCATAGATCGCATCGTAGCCATCTTTGCGTGCCTGCTCCATCCGCTCTAGGGAGTTTTCGAGGATAATATAGTTGTCATACGACTGAGCATACTGCCGAAAAAACATCTTGGTCATCTGACCATATCCACACACCAACAGAAACGACTTGCTCTTATTGACCTGCTCGATGATACGGTTCTCTTTGAGTTCACTCAGCTTCTCTGAGAAGGCAGAGACGATCACCGAGGTTGCAAAGGAGATCATCGCAATCCCTGAGATAATCACGAGTACTGAGATACTACGCCCCTCAGGGGTCACAGGTGAGATATCCCCATACCCCACCGTGGAGATCGTCACCAGTGCCCAGTAGAGTGCATCAAAGAGGTTATTGATCTGCTCATTGGTCTGCTCCTCTAAGACATAGATGGCAATCCCTGCTGTCATAACGATAAAAAAGAGTAAAAAGAGTAGTGTTAAAAGCTCAAACTTCTTATTGGAGAGGACTTCAATAAACTGATTGATACTCTTGGTGTAGCGAAGGAGCTTAAGTACCCGAAAGAGTACAAAGATACGCAATACCCTTAGCGGACGATAGGCGGGAAATATCGCAAGGAGGTCGATGAGTGCGGAGGGGGTGAGCATATACTTAAGCTTCTCTATCAACCCCGCTTTGAGGATCACCACAGGAACAAACTCACGCCCCAAAAACTCCGCCTCCTTATACTCTTTGACAATGCGTTCAGAGAGGTTGTTGTGTACCCAGAGGCGAAGCAGATACTCTACACTAAAGACAAAGGAGACAAAGTAGATATCGTAGGTATCTAGCCAGTGAGGTACAGGGTGCTTCACCTCATAGATCAAGATAAAGACCGAGGTGACAATCAGAAAGATAATCGAGAGATCGACATACTTCTTATAGGGGTTCCCCTCCCCTTTGAGGAGATCATAGATAAAGTGTTTGGTCTCCTTGTACCGCTTAGAGTGGTGGAGCCAAAGAGCGATAGAGAGGAGTAGCTGATTCATATCGCTCCCAAAAAGAGACTAGCTGAGTCTCTGCTTGAGCAGGGTGTTGACCTTAGCGGGGTTTGCTGTACCTTTGGAGGCCTTCATCGTCTGCCCCACAAAGAACCCAAAGAGCTTCTCTTTGCCCGCTTGGTACTCCGCAACTTTCTGAGGGTTTGCCTCTAGTATCCCATCGATAATCGCCAAAATTGCCCCATCATCACTCACTTGAGCCAAGCCAAGTTCATCGATCAGGGCATCGATATCACGACTCTCATGCTCCATCATATGGTCAAGTATCTCTTTGGCACCCTTACCTGAGATGCTATCATCAGAGATTTTTGAGACAAGTCTACCGAGTGTTTTCGCATCGATAGGCGTTGTCTCTATGGTGAGGCTTGCTTTGTTGAGGCGACCAAGAAGCTCGGAGATGAGCCAAGTCACTGCGGTCTTAGCGACAGCTCCTTGGGCGATCATCTCCTCAAAGTAACTTGCCATCTCCTTATCTGAGGTGATGATCAGGGCATCGACTTTTTTGATCCCTAGCTCCTCGACATACCGTTTGACTTTGGCATCGGGTAGCTCAGGCATCTGCTGTGCCTCCTCAATCATCTCAGGCGTCACCACCAATGGACGCAGATCGGGGTCTGGGAAGTAGCGGTAGTCGGCTGCCTCCTCTTTGCCTCTCATCGACTTGGTCACCCCCTCCTCTACACTCCATAGACGCGTCTCTTGGTGTACCTCTTGTGTATAGATACCATCCTCATACGCCTCACTCTGACGCTGTACCTCATAGGCTATCGCAGCAGAGACAAACTTAAAGGAGTTGATATTTTTGATCTCGACGCGTGTCCCAAACGCCTCTTGCCCCTTCGGACGGATCGAGACATTGACATCACAACGAAACGACCCCTCTTGCATATTGGCATCAGAGATACCAAGATAACGCACCGTCGCATGAAGCTTTTTGAGGTAGGCGACCGCCTCCTCAGCACTACGCATATCAGGCTCAGAGACGATCTCTAGTAGTGGCGTACCCGCACGGTTGAGATCGACTTTGGAGTGATTGCCCTCATGCATATTTTTCCCTGCATCTGCCTCAAGGTGTGCTTGGGTCATCCCGATGCGTTTTTGTGTCCCATCAGGCAGATCGATAAAGAGCTCCCCTTTCTGGACAATCGCTTTGTGTAGCTGGGTGATCTGATACGCCATAGGACTATCGGGGTAGAAGTAGGATTTTCTATCAAAGTTTGAGCTGTGATTGACGACTGCATTGATCGCATATCCTAGTCGCATCGCCTTGATTGCTGCTTCTTTATTGACCACAGGCAACGCCCCTGGAAGGGCGAGACAAGTGGGGCAGGTATTGCTATTTTGGGGTGCCCCAAATGAGGTAGGACAGGAGCAGAAAAGTTTTGTTTTTGTGTTGAGTTGCACATGGACTTCAAGACCAATGACGGTTTCAAACATAGCAGATTTCCTTTGGATAGTATAGACTTATAGTGGAGGTATTATATCGTGTTGGTGATTTAAGAGAGTTTACCTCCTCTGTGCTATATATCGCTCTTACAAATGATCTCGATCAGATAGAGGTGTTTGATCTTGCGGTCAATGCGGAGTACCTCACCGCCTACCCAGATGAGACAACCCTACGCAAAGTAGCGAATCGACGCAAACCCTTTGGCACCAACCATCTCACACGCCTCTATCTCTTGCGGGGTGACAATCCCCCCAAGTGCAATAATCGGAATCGCTAATGCCTCAACGGCTTTGCTCAGAAGTGGTAGTCCAATGGGTCTGCCTTTGTTGGGGCTTTGGAAGATGGGACTCAAGGTCACCATATCGGCTCCAAGACGCTCCGCCTCCAATGCCTCCTCTATCGTATGGGTACTCACCACCACACAAAGTCCCACCGACTTGGCTCGTGTAATCTCTTTGATCTGTCGACTACTCAAGTGTACCCCTTTGGCACCGACACGACAACACAGATCGATATCTTGATGGAGTAGCACCCGCTCAAACAGATAGCTATCAGTCTCATCCAAAAAGTACTTGGCATCATAAGCGTAGGCCTCATTCTCTTTGTCTCGATAGAGTATCATATCTGCGTGTTTGGCAAACCGCTCAATATCCTCTTTGAGTGTGGTAAAGTGTAGGGTTTGGGGGCTAGTGATAGCATAGGCAATCAAGGTCTACTACCTTGAGCCTGCAACGCTTCGAGTAGTTTGGTCTGTTTTTGAAGCTCCGCTAACTTCTCTTTGCTAGTGATAAAGTGTTCGAGTAGGAGTACCACAACCATACCCGGAAGTGAAGCAATACCCGCAGAGACAATCGCAAAGGCTAAACTATCAGAATAAAAAGAGAGAAAGGAGGTAACGGCACCGATGAGCATGGATGCCCATGCGATACCTAACATAAAGTTGACTATGAAGCCCAGTGGCTTCGCTTGGAGTCTCATAGTCTGATCCATACTAAACGCGAGGGCTTAGTGATCTTCATCCATTGCAACAGCACCTGCAAGGTAGACATAGATAAGTATCATAAATACAAATGTCTGTAGAATCGCTGAGAATGAGAGCAATAGGTAGGCTGGAAGTGGTGCAATAAATGGTACAAGCATCAAGAGAACCCATAAGAAGAGGTCATCCCCTTTGATGTTACCAAAAAGTCTGAATGAGAGTGAGATGATGCGTGAGATGTGAGAGACGATCTCAATAGGGAACATCAACGGAGCAAGAATCTTTACAGGACCTGCAAAGTGTGCAAAGTATTTGGCAACACCATTCTTTTTGATCCCCTCATAGTTATAGTAGAAGAAGACCAAGAGTGCTAACGGTAGTGTTACATTGATATTTGAAGTAGGAGATTCAAATCCAGGGATAATACCGATGACATTGGAGACAAATACAAACATACCTACCGCAGCTACCAAAGGGAGATACTTTCTAGCAAGCTCTTCACCAATTACATCTCTACCCATAGCGATTGTACCGCCAAGGTATGCCTCCATTACATTCTGTGTACCATTCGGTACGGCTCTAAAACTTTTTGTTGCAGTTTTTGCGATAAATAGAATCACACCTGCGACCAAAACCAAGTGAGCCACAAACATCATCTGTCCATGACCAAAAATTGCACCAAGGTAAGTAAATACACCTTCCATAAAACATCCTCTTGTTATAAATTTGCTTGTATTATAGTCAAAAGATGTTAAATAGTCGGTTAAACACTAAGGAGTTGAGAGCCTAAAACTTGAAATGCTCTCCGAGGTAGTGCTTTCGTACATTCTCATCACTCGTAATCTCCTCACTCGTCCCCATCGCGAGCATCTCACCCGAACGCATCACATAGGCTCTATCACAAATCCCTAGAGTCTCTCGTACATTGTGATCGGTGATCAAAATCCCCATATCCAAGTCAACAAGCTGTTTGATAATCATCTGAATATCGATCACCGCAATCGGGTCAACCCCTGCAAATGGCTCATCAAGCAGGAGAAACTTCGGCTCCCCTACCAATGCCCGTGCGATCTCTACGCGTCGTCGCTCTCCCCCACTCAGCCGAATCCCTTGACGGTTACGAATCGGTTCGATATTAAAGATCTCTAGGAGCTTTTCGATCCGTGGCCAGATGACTTTTTTATCCAGTTTGAGTGCTTCTGCTGCAATGAGAAGATTCTCCTCAACGGTAAGGTCCTTGAAGATACTCGACTCCTGAGGGAGATAGCCTATCCCCATCTGTGCCCGCTTGCTTAGGGGGAGATGGGTGACATTGACCTCATCCAAAAAGACCTCACCACTCGTCGTCCCTGTCAATCCACACACCATATAAAAAGAGGTGGTCTTCCCTGCTCCATTGGGACCAAGCAGTCCTACAATCTCCTTGCTTTTGACACGCAACGAGATATCATGGACAATCTTCGTCTTCTTAATCGTCTTGGAGAGATTTTTGGCTTCAAGTGTATGCATCTAGACCTCCACCTCGTAGCGTCGCCCCGCCCCCTGTGGCTCTATCGAGACCACCGCAACGCGGTAGCCCACCGCTAACAAGAACGCTTTAAGCTCATCCGAACCCCACTCAATCAGATGCCACCCGACCTTATCAAACTCCTCAAAGAGTCCCATCTCCATAAACGCCTCATGGGATAAACGGTAGAGGTCATAGTGGTAGAGTGCCTCACCATAGCAGTGTTGGAGGGCGAAGGTAGGAGAGGTCACCTCTCCCTCCACACCGCGTGCTTTGGCGATGGCTTGTGTCAAAGTTGTCTTTCCCGCGGCAAGGTCACCACGCAAAAAGAGAATCGTATGGGGTGGAAGGGTCTGCTCTAGGTACGCTACAACCTTGCTAATCTCATCGAGTGAGGCATCTATCTCTTCTATCAAGTCAATCCTTTCTAGGGGTTAAAAACGGTTTGAGACTTCTCTCATACGCTGAAGGTGTGTGGTCGCTCTCCCACTCTCTAGTGCCGAGGTTGCCATAGCAATTCCCTCTTGGAGATCACGCACACGCCCCTCCACAAAGAGTGCAAAGGCACTATTGAGTAGGACAATATCGCGTTTGGCTCCCAGCTCCTCCCCTGCAAAAATCGCTTGGGTGATCTTGGCATTGGCAATCGCATCCCCTCCCAAAATCGCCTCTTTGGGAGCGTGTTTGAAGCCGAGTGCTTGGGGGTTAATCTCCCCCTCCAAGATACGCCCAGACTCAATATAGGCAAAAGAGGTTGGAGCAGCCAGAGAGATCTCATCCATCCCATCATGGCTACTCACCACAAATGCCCTCTGGGTATCGAGTGTGACGAGTGCCTCTGCCATACGCCCAATAAACGCAGGATCAAAAACCCCCAAGAGATACTTCTTGGCTCCTGCGGGATTGGTGAGGGGTCCTAGAATATTGAAGATGGTACGGTGGGGGATCGATTTGCGTATAGGCATAATGTGTCGCATTGCAGGGTGATGGTTCATCGCAAAGATAAAACAAAACCCCGTCTCTTCAAGCATCGTGATCTGATCTGCTACAGAGAGGTTGAGATTGATCCCCAATGCCTCAAAGAGATCAGCAGAGCCTGAGTTACTTGTAATACTACGGTTGCCATGCTTGGCTACCACACACCCAAGCGAAGCGAGAAGCAAAGAGACCGTGCTAGAGATATTGAAACTCCCGCTCTTATCTCCCCCTGTCCCTACAATATCAATCGCTTTTGCTTGAAGCTCCGATGAGAGGGGCAACTTCACCGAGTGATCTCGCATCACCGAAGCAGCGATCGCGATCTCTTGGGCAGACTCTCCTTGCTCATAGAGTCCAATCAAAAACTCCCGTGCCTCCTCTTGGCTCATCTGATTGTTAAATAGTCGTTCAAATGCTACTTGTATAGACATAGTCTCTCTCTTTATAGAAAAATAGCTGTTATTCTAACATAAAGCAGATTGATTCACCCCACCTACACCACTCAATCGCGATAGAATGCTCGATACCACGCTACAAATGCCTCTACCCCCTCTTTGAGTGGGGTGGAGGGTTGGTAGTCAAAATCGCGTATCAACTCTGTCGTATCGGCATAGGTAGAGACGACATCACCTGCTTGCATCGGGAGCATCTCTTTGGTTGCGCTCTCCCCGAGTGCCTCCTCTATCGTCTCGATAAATGCCATCAGACTTACAGGTGCGTTGTTGCCGATATTGTAGAGTCGATAGGGGGCAGAGGAGCTTTGGATCTGAGGTGTTTGAGGATCCCACTGAGGGTTGGGTTTGGCAGGATTATCGATGACTTTGATCACCCCCTTGACGATATCGCCCACATAGGTAAAGTCCCGACTCATCTTACCAAAATTGAAGACCTTAATCGCCCGTTGGTGGAGTATCGCATCACTAAAGAGCATCGGTGCCATATCGGGTCGCCCCCACTCTCCATAGACAGTAAAGAAGCGAAGCCCCGTCGTGGCAATCCCATAGAGATGGCTGTAGGTGTGTGCCATCATCTCATTGGATTTTTTGGTTGCGGCATAGAGGCTGACGGGATGCTCTGTGCTATCAGAGGTCTTAAAGGGTTGGGAGCGGTTGAGTCCATAGACAGAGGAGCTAGAGGCGTAGGCGAGATTCTTGACCCCTCCATGACGACACCCCTCCAAGATATTCATAAACCCTACAATATTACTATCGATATAGGCGTGGGGGTTCTCTAGCGAGTAGCGTACACCCGCCTGAGCCCCAAGGTGACACACCGCGTCAAACTGCTCTGTGACAAAGAGGCGTTCCATCGCCTCCCTATCGGCAAGATCCATCTTGATAAAACGGTGGAGTGGGTAGCGTGTCGAGGTGAAGTGAGATGCCTCCACCCCTTTGGCATCAACCCCTAGCTCATGGAGTCGTCCATACTTCAAGTTGACATCGTAGTAGTTATTGATATTGTCAATCCCCACCACCTCATCACCCCGCTCTAACAGGGCATGGGTGAGGTGAAAACCGATAAACCCTGCCGAACCTGTCACTAAAATCTTCATCTTAGTTATTTCCAAAGAGGTCGCGTGTATAGACCTTCTCAGAGACATCAGCTAGCTCATCGGTGTAGCGGTTGGCGATAATGACATCAGCCATACGCTTGAAGTGTTCAAAATCTTCAATCACCTCTGAGCGGAAAAACTCCTCTTCTTTGAGTGAAGGCTCATAGATCACCACCTCAATCCCTTTGGCTTTAATCCGCTTCATAATCCCCTGAATCGAAGAGGCTCTAAAGTTATCCGAACCACTCTTCATCACCAAGCGGTAGACCCCTACCACTTTGGGGTTCTTAGCGATGATACTATCGGCGATAAAGTCTTTGCGGGTGCTATTGGCATCGACAATCGCCCCAATGAGGCTATTGGGAACATCTTGGTAGTTGGCACGCAGTTGCTTGGTATCCTTGGGAAGACAGTAGCCACCATACCCAAAAGAGGGGTTGTTGTAGTGCGTGCCTATCCGAGGATCAAGCCCTACCCCTTCGATAATCTGCCGACTATCTAGCCCCTTGACAAGGGCATAGGAGTCTAGTTCATTGAAGTACGCCACACGCATCGCAAGGTAGGTATTGGAGAAGAGTTTAATCGCCTCTGCCTCCGTAGCGTCTGTAAAGAGTGTCGTAATCTCCTCTTTGATCGCCCCCTCTTTGAGCAGATTAGCAAAGACCTCTGCCCGCTTAGATCGCTCCCCTACAATGATACGAGAGGGGTAGAGGTTGTCATAGAGTGCCTTTCCTTCCCGTAAAAACTCTGGAGAGAAGAGAATATTGTCACACCCCAACCGCTCCCTAATCTCTTGGGTAAAGCCTACAGGTACAGTTGATTTGATCACCATCACCGCCTCAGGATTGAGTCGCATCACATCATTGATGACAGACTCCACAGAGTCGGTATTGAAGTAGTTGTGTACTGCGTCATAGTCCGTAGGGGTCGCGATAATCACAAACTCCGCTCCACGATACGCCAACTCCTTATCGAGTGTCGCTGTAAAGTTGAGCTGTTTGGTCGCCAGATACTCCTCAATCTCTTTATCTTCAATCGGAGAGACCCCTTGGTTGAGTAATGCTATCTTCTCCTCAACCACATCGAGTGCCACCACCTCATGATGTTGTGCAAGTAGTATACCATTGGAGAGTCCAACATACCCTGTCCCTGCGATTGCTATCTTCATAGCTTAGCTCTCTTTATGGTGTGTAACACCACAGAAGTCAAAGACCGTCTTACCAAAGATACGAATCCCCTTAAACTCATCATGGGCTACCAAAAAGAGGATAATATCGGCCTCATTAATCGCCTCCTCATCCTCTACGAGTGTAAACTCACTGTAAGATTTGAGATTGGGTTCGACAGGAAGTACGGTGATACCCTCTGCGATAAGCTGCTTGGTCACAAGCAGTGCAGGAGACTCTCTAAGGTCATCAATATTGGGCTTAAAGGCGAGTCCCATACACGCTACCTTGGCTTTGGTGTCATGTGACTTCTCAAATGCCTCAACCGCATCTTTGACCTTCTGGATAGACCACTGGGCTTTATAGTTGTTGACCTCTCTGGCACTCTTGATGATCTTGGCATCACTCCCACCAGAGTGGACAATAAACCATGGATCGACTGCGATACAGTGTCCCCCTACCCCTACCCCTGGCTGAAGGATATTGACACGGGGGTGACGATTTGCCAAAGAGATAAGCTCCCAGACATCAATCCCAAACTTATCAGAGAGGATAGAGAGTTCATTGGCAAATGCGATATTGACATCACGGAAACTATTCTCTGTGAGCTTTGCCATCTCTGCTGTCTTGGAGTCGGTCTGGAGAATCTTACCTTTGACAAATGTTTTGTAGAAGGCGGTAGCTTCCTTGGTAGAGGCTTCATTGATCCCCCCTACAATACGGTCATTTTGAACCAACTCCTGCATAATATGTCCAGGGAGTACCCGCTCAGGACAGTGAGCGATATAGATTTTAGAGATATCTACCCCCCCTGCCTCTAGAATCTCTGCGACCTTCTCTGTCGTACCGATAGGAGAAGTGGACTCGAGTATGACGGTATTGCCCACCTCGACATAAGGGACGATAGACTCTGTCGCACTAATCACATAGTCGATATCAGGGACATACCCCTCATGAAAAGGGGTCGGTACCGCGATGATAAAGATATCAGACTTTTTAGGTGTTGTCGAGGCGATTAAGTTTCCTGAGTTGACCGCAGAGCGGACAAAGGTATCCAAGTCAGGCTCTACGATATGAATCTTCCCTTGGTTGATCGTCTCTACGGTACTCTCTACGACATCCACTCCATGCACATGGTACTTACGGTTTGCCAAAAGTGCAGCGGTTGGTAGCCCGATATAGCCTAATCCCATTACACATACTGTTTTACTTTGCATTCTCTTCCTTTATTATAGTTGATCTACCACGATGATTTAAAAACGCTATGATTTTTTCACACGCCTCTCCATCCCCATAGGGGTTGGAGGCTTGGCTCATCTCATTATAACACGCACTCTCTATGAGTAGCTTTGTCACCTCATCGACAATCCTCTCTACCTTTGTTCCGACAAGCTTCACTGTCCCCGCCTCTAGGGCTTCGGGGCGTTCGGTGGTATCACGCATCACAAGGACAGGCTTCCCAAGGCTAGGTGCCTCCTCCTGTATCCCTCCACTATCGGTGAGGATAATCGATGCATGACGCATCAGATAGACAAATGACTCATACTCCAAAGGGGAGATGAGATAGATATTTGCCTTCTCTGAGAGGAGTTCGAGTACAGGTTTTTGGACATTGGGATTGAGGTGGACAGGGTAGACAAAGTGAACTTGGGGGTGTTGTTCTGCCAAGAGAGCGATCGCCCGACAGATCTGCAAAAATCCCTCTCCAAAGTTCTCTCTACGATGCCCCGTAATCAACACCATCGACGCACCATCTCCAAACGCAGGAAACTCCGCTTGGATAGTATGGGTAAGTTGCTCCTTGAGATGAGGCGTAGCGTCGATCTTCTCTAGTACCCAAAAGAGTGCATCAATCACCGTATTGCCCGTCACGATAATCTGCTCATCGGCTACCCCCTCTTGGAGGAGATTTTCCCGACTCATCATCGTAGGCGTGAAGTGGTAGCGTGTGATTTGAGAGGTGAGCTTACGGTTGACCTCTTCGGGCCATGGACTATAGATATCTCCTGTCCGCAATCCCGCCTCTACATGCCCTACGGAGATCTTCTGATAAAACGCCCCTAGTGCCGCAGCGATGGTCGTCGTAGTATCCCCATGTACCAAGACAAGGTCAGGCTGATAGTCACTTAAGACCTCTCGCATCCCTAAGAGTACACGACTTGTAATATCATAGAGATCTTGCCCCGCATGCATAATATCAAGATCATACGCGGGGACAATCCCAAAGATATCGAGTACCTGATCGAGCATCTCTCGATGCTGTGCAGTGATACAGACACGCGTCTCTATCGTCTCATGCTCTGCTTGTAGCTTCAGTACCAACGGTGCCATCTTGATCGCTTCGGGTCGTGTTCCAAAGACGAGGAGTATCTTTTGCATCTTAATGACTCCCTTTTGTTACTTCAACACGCAACACACCAAACTGCTTAAGCATATACTCTAGGAGTGCATAGATAAAGAGTGCAATTCCAAACATCTCCAAAAACTCTTCACAACTATAGAGGAGGGCATAGACAAGGGTCTGATCACCATAGAGTTCATGATACCACCCCCCTACCATCTCCATTCCGATCGCCCCCGCTACAAAAATCCCTCCAGAGAGGATAAAGAGTAGGCGACTTCGTGAAGGAAGACGCATCAAAAACTTCAGATAGAGCAAGGAGAAGAGGATAAACGCCACCCCATACGGCACTACCCACACATAGAAGAAGAGTCCTGAAGTCTCAAGGGAGTCATGGAGAGTGTAGGAGAAGTGTTCATGAATCGATGCAAACTCATCAATCGCCAAAAAAAGAAACAGTAGCATCAACCCAAGCCATGCAGCATAAGGCTGGTGTGCCTGTTTATGTTCGCGTGTAATCATCAAAAGAAGCAGACTCGCAAAGAGTAGTGCTACGACTGAGTAGAGTGTAGGGATATTGGTCTCCAAGTCAAAATTGAAGAGCTTGACTAAGCCGTAGATATGATATCCATAGTGCTGTGTCACAATCCCCATACCATTAAGCAGTAAAAGGAGAAAAATTATCCCAAGCAATTTAAGAAAAATACCTTTTGGATCAAGTGTAATGAGCATCGTTTTCCTCCTAGATGAAGTCATAAACCCCGCTATAGACGAAGCCTATAGCTATAGCATAACAAAAACTAAATAAAAGTTTTGCGTCAAATCAAAAGGTTGAGAAAAAGAGGGAGAGAAAGAGAGGATTTACTACTAAGATGCCCACACCGTAGGCATCTCAAGAGAGTAGATTAGTGTAAGAAGTGTCTTACGGTTGTAAAGTAGAGTGCAATTCTATGTTCATTGGCAGCTTCGATCACCTCATCATCACGGATAGAGCCTCCTGGTTCGATGATCGCCTTGACTCCTGCAGCCGCTGCGGCATCAATGCTATCACGGAAAGGGAAGAACGCTTCAGATGCCATTGCCGCACCACTCACATCTAGTCCCATCTCTTTGG
This sequence comes from Sulfurovum sp., assembly GCA_027068485.1. Lineage (GTDB taxonomy): Bacteria > Campylobacterota > Campylobacteria > Campylobacterales > Sulfurovaceae > Sulfurovum. The sequence continues at coordinate 99,423 of JAMOSB010000007.1, read as the reverse complement.
CTTTTTTGAGGGCACACTGTGCCGCGTCCACACGACTAGTCATTCCCATACCCACTGCTACCATTGCAGAGTCTTTGACATAGACGACACAGTTAGACTTGGTGAGTCCTGCAACTTTCCATGCGATCTCAAGATCTTTCATCTCTTGTGTTGAGGCGGTAAGCTCTGATTTTTTATGGGCATTGTGGACTTCATTATCACAGATACAGTCTGAGTTTTGATAGACAAATCCACCATCAACATGCTTAAAGTCATGGCTATCTTTGCTCATCACTAGCTTACTGCCACCTTGGGCAAAGAGTTTGAGGCGTTTTTTCTTCTCAAAGACTTCAAGGGCTTCAGGGGTAAAATCTGCTGCCATTACCACCTCTAAGAAGATCTCATTCATCTTCTCAGCAAGGGGAGCATCGACGATACCATTGACCGCGACCACCCCACCAAAGGCAGAGACTGGATCACACTTAAGTGCTTCTACATAACTCTCAAGAAGGGTTGCTTTGAGCGCAAATCCACAAGGGTTCCCATGCTTGACGATACAGACGGCAGGTTGTTCACCAAAACTCGAAGCGATCTTCAACGCACCATTGACATCATTGATATTATTGAAAGAGGCTTCCCCTTTGACCTGCTGAAAGTTCTCAGAGAAGTGGGTATCAAACTCATAGAGTGCCCCATCTTGGTGTGGATTCTCTCCATAACGCGTCTGGAATACCTTCTTACCAGTGATAAACTGATACGCTCCAAACCCTTTGTTAAAACGCTTATTCATATAGTTGGCGATCATCCCATCATACGATGCAGTATGCTCAAACGCCTTGATCATCAATCCGCGTCTAAACTCGATACTATCCTCACCCTTCTCCACTGCACCCAAGACCGCGTCATAGTCTGCTACATCTGTCACGATGAGTACATCATTGAAGTTTTTCGCAGCTGAACGCACCATAGTAGGTCCACCAATATCGATATTTTCGATAATCTCATCAAAATCCTCTGTACGCTCTATCGTCTCTTTGAACGGGTAGAGGTTGACACAAACGAGATCAATCCCCTCTACACCAAGCTCTTTAGCCTGTGCGACATGGGCTTCATCTCCACGCTTATGGAGGATACCCCCATGGACATAGGGGTTGAGTGTCTTCACACGCCCCTCAAAACACTCTGGAAACTTCGTCACTTCATCAATCTCAATGACCTTAACACCCGCTTCACTGAGCTTCTTATAGGTACCCCCTGTTGAGATGATCTCCCAACCCTGACGCTCCAACCCTTGGGCAAACGCTACAATACCCGCCTTATCACTTACACTTAGTAATGCTCTCATTATTCTCTCTTTCTTCTTGGTTTACAAATCTTGTTCGATGGTTCTAGCAAAGGTGTTAAAATAGACATCTTTGACACGCTCTAGGGGTAGTGCTACTTGGTTGATAGCGACACGGTCTCCACCGACGGTACCAATCTTCTCGATATGGATACCCAGATCTAATGCCATCTGTGCGACGGCTTCGAGATGCTCAGGTGCGACCTCTACCAAGGCTCTACTCTGAGTCTCATCGAAAATATCTCTACTCTGTGCTACGCTTACAGTCGCTTCGATACCCATACCTGAGACCGCAGACATCTTGGAGAGTGCGATAGCGACCCCTCCAACATTGACATCTTTTGCACAGGCGAGGAGTCCTTTTTTGTTGGCTTCGATCACAAGCTCCCAGAGTCTAAGCTCCGCAGAGTAGTCAAACTCAGGCAAACTTCCTACCGTCTCACCATGAAGGGCCTTGATATAGAGTGACCCACCAAACTCCCCTTTTGTCTCCCCTAGAAGCAAGATACTGTTTCCTTGCGTTTGAAACGCAGAGGGGAGGACTCTGTTTTCATCCTCATTGAGTCCGACCATCGCGATGGCAGGGGTAGGATAGACACTCACACCATTGGTCTCATTGTAGAGTGAGACATTTCCACTCACAACAGGGGTCTCTAGCTCACTACACGCCTCCTTGATCCCTTCACACCCTTGGGCAAATTGCCACATCACCTCAGGGTTCTCTGGGTTTCCGTAGTTGAGACAGTCGGTGATAGAGAGGGGTCTTGCCCCACTCATCGCGACATTACGCCCCGACTCTACTACTGCTAGGGCTGCCCCTTTTTTGGGGTCGATATAGCAGTAACGAGGGTTACAGTCTGAACTCATCGCCAACGCTTTACCATTCTCTTTGATACGGATAGAGGAGGCATCAAGGCTCCCTGGTGCTTTGGTGGTATTGGTCTGTACCATAGAGTCATACTGATTGTAGACCCATGCCTTATCGGAGATCTCGATATTGCCCAAAAGCGTCTCATACGCCTCTTGATCTGCCACAGAGGCAAAATCCTCTACCCCTTTGGCATTGGTCGCATCGAGATAGGCGGGGCGTGCGGTAGGTCTATCAAGGACAGGTGCCTCTTCACTCACAGGAGCGATAGGCATATCCGCACACTTCTCACCATGCCACATCAACTCCATACGCGCGGTATCGGTTACCTCACCAATCACCGCGACATCAAGCTCCCACTTCTCAAAGATATCGATAATCGCCTGCTCTCTACCCTTTTTGGCACAGATTAGCATACGCTCTTGAGACTCTGAGAGCATAAAGTCATAGGGAGTCATCCCCTCTTCTCGTGCAGGAACTTTGTCAAGGTGCATAATCAACCCCGCACCTGTCTTCCCTGCCATCTCAAACGCCGAAGAGGTGAGTCCTGCCGCACCCATATCTTGGATCCCTACGACATGGTCGGTCTTAAACAGCTCAAGACACGCCTCAAGAAGCAACTTCTCTGTAAAGGGGTCACCCACCTGTACGGTCGGGCGTAGGGATTTAGACGCTTCGGTAAAGGAGTCCGAACTCATCACCGCACCCCCTAGTCCATCGCGTCCAGTCTTAGAGCCGACATACATGACTGAGTTCCCCACACCAGAGGCGACACCCAAAAAGATCTCATCTGACTTCACAAGCCCCAAAGAGAAGGCATTGACAAGGATATTGCCGTTATAGCTCTCATCGAAGCTCACCTCTCCACCGATCGTAGGGACACCCATACAGTTACCATAACTTCCAATACCATCGACTACCCCGCGTACAAGGTGGCGTTGGTACTTCGCTGTTTCGCTATCCCCTTTGACCGTACCAAAACGCAACGCATTGAGGTTGGCTACAGGTCTTGCACCCATAGTGAAGATATCTCTAAGGATCCCTCCTACACCTGTCGCAGCCCCTTGAAATGGCTCGATAAAGGAGGGGTGGTTGTGGCTCTCCATCTTGAAGACAGCTGCCATACCATCACCGATATCGATGACCCCTGCATTCTCTCCTGGCCCTTGGATCACCCATGGGGCAGTCGTAGGAAAACCACGGAGGTACTTCGTACTAGACTTATAAGAGCAGTGCTCTGACCACATTGCAGAGAAGATACCGATCTCTACGATATTGGGGTGGCGACCATCAAGGATACGAAGTATATCTTGATACTCCTCTTGGCTGAGTTTATGATTTTTTAACACTTCATCTAAATTTTCGACTGGTTGTGACATAGCGTGAGTCCTTTAGGGGGGTAAATTAAGTAGCGTATTTTACTTCAAAACTACTAAATATGGGTTGAAAGGGGGGTACCATCTAAGAGGAGCTTAGATGGTAGGAGGAGGGAGAAGTGGTTAAAACTTCTGTCCATTGATCGCCAATTTACCTTTGGCAAAAGTGATATCATAAAGATAATTCCCTTTGACTTTTTTCTTAGGCAACATCGCAAGCATCGCACCCTCTTGTGTACTCATAAGGGTCGTAAGCATACTCTCTGAGAGTTCTACGCGTGCGACTACATTGAGTGCAGAGAGTACCATCAACGGGTTGACTGCCAACATCTTTTGGATATCGTTGTCCCCTGCGAGTGATACTTTGGCAGTCACTTTAGCACTCCCAAACTTCTGACCTGCTACGAGGAGATTGGCAATACTCAAATCCTCAATCTCAATAAAGAGTCCTTTCCCTGTGAAGAGATCCATACTTAACTTCTGTAGTTTTGGATCATTTTCAGAGAGATCTGGATTGGCTTTGGCAAACTGCTCCAATGCACGATACGCTGCAACATTGAGACCACCAATAGTCAAATCAAGATTAAAGGCTTTGACCTCCGTATACTCTTTAGAGAAGTTTGACTCAAGTGATCCTAGTCCCATACTGTACTTAAAGTCTAAGCTCTTCCCTGCGACAACGGTCTCTACATTGATACGACTCTCTTTGACATCAATATACTCACCTTTATACTGCTTATCTTGTGGTGCAAGGTAGAGGCGTTCGATTCCTATTTTTGCTTTTTGGTTGAGGGTATCAGTGATATCATAGATACCTGTAATCCCTGCTCCACGCATCTCTACATCTACCTCTTTTTTGCCCAAACGCTCTTTGATATCTTTGAATGTCATACTATAGTGATAATCTTTCAAAGAGTAGTCTGTCGTAATCTCAACCAACTTTTTGGTAATGATCTGATCAATAACAAGTTGTGCCCCTTTATCCCCTGCATCTGCTTTTGGGAGTGCTGTCAAGAGTGAAGTCGCATGGAAACTATCACTAGCATACTTTAGGGTATTGTCAATGCGGGTACCTGCCAACTCTGCATAGTCCATTGAGAGGTTATCCTCCGCTTTTGCCTCTTTGAAGAGCAGACCAAAACGCTCACCATCTGCTGATTTCTTACGATCAACAACCAACCAACCACCACGCGTATCTTGTTTGGCTACGATAGTATCGATAAACGACTGTACACTCTTTTTGATATCCAGTTTTTCCACAGGTGCGGGTGCTTGAGCAACTGCCAATACACTCACAGCTGAGGCGACTAAAACTTTTTTTAACATCATGAACCCCTTGGTAATAAATTTACAATCATTATAACGAAATTTCGATACAATCACACAAAAAAGCCTAAAAAGGGATAGAAAATGAATAAAATCATACAGATGCTAACACTACAACAACAACTCAATAATGCCACCAATGGCGAGGGTTGGGAGGGGGGTGTCACCAAAAATGGTAAGATTATTAACTGGCGACGCTGTATCTATCTAGAGTGTGCGGAGCTGATAGAGTCCTATCCGTGGAAGCACTGGAAAAACATCGATGCCCAACCTGACTATGAGAATATCAAACTCGAAGCGGTTGATATCTGGCACTTTATTATGTCTCAGGGGCTTGAGGACTACAAAAAAGGGAGATTAGGGAGTATCGAAAGCCTCGCCTCTACTATCTCTGCCCTACCCAACTTTGATGCCTTTACCGCACCCATTCAACCTATCACCACAGAGAGCTATGCACAGATTGAGGTCGTAGAGGTACTACTCAAAGCCCTCTTCTGCCAAGACTCCACTGAGGCGTTGATGCAAGCCTTTATCGATGTGGCGATACAATCTTCACTCAATCTCGATAGCCTCTACACCCTCTATATCGGAAAAAATATCTTAAATCAATTTAGACAAGACCATGGCTATAAAGTGGGACGCTATATCAAAGTATGGCGGGGGAGAGAGGATAATGTTGTGATGCAAGAGATCCTACGCACAACCCCTGAGATAAGCCCCCAAGCACTCTATCAAGCACTCAGCGATGCCTATCCCCAAGGGTAATACCAAGGGGGGCAGTGGCTCTACTGAGCCATGGATCGTGTGAGGTCTTGCTCTACGACTTGACTACCATAGACACTCACTTTCGTAGCGATGCGTATATTGCGGATACCATCATAGCCACATGCACGCCCACACTTGACCGTACCAATCAGATAGTAGCTACCAGAAGGCACCCCATAGAAGGCAAACTTCCCGCTACTATTGGCCGCAGTAAACTTCAGATAGTTAAAGAGTCGTGCATCTGCCCGCTCCATCTTCTTACCCTCAAGATAGCTCTGATTGTACCACTGTTCAGAGTAGCTTGTCGCAGGATTGAGATAGAGTCGTGTTCCACCCCCCATCACCTTCTCGCCATAGAGGTTTTTAACAAAGATACTCCCCTTGACAGTTCCGCGTCCTGTGCGTGGAAGCTTGGCATATTCGGAGGCAGGAAAGGGCATCCGTTTACCCTTTTCACTCTCTGAACTCTCCGTAATCATCGTCTCACTCTCGGTAAGATTCTCATCGAGATCAGAGATATTGATATCATTGACATTGCTCTGTTCTGCCCAACTCGCTCCAGCACTATCGGGGTCATGGAGTACAAGCTCCCGCTCTACACATCCCGTAGAGAGAAATAGCAGTAGAAAGATAGCCAAAATTAGGGGAGTTTTTTTAGTCATTGAAACTTTTCCTTATAGGTAATGATTTGTAATTATACATGATTAACTTTAGAGATCTGTATGGGACTATTTTCCCAAACAGAATTCACCAAACATTTTATCGAGTATCTCTTCACTATCATAGGGCTTGGAGATAGAGGAGATCGCCTGAATCGCCTCTTGGAGATGGTAAGAGAAGAACTCCAACTCTCCTCCCGCTAAAGGGAGTTTCGCATCGCCTATCGCTCTTTTAGTCTGTTTGACCGCTTCGATCTGACGCGACGAGATAAGCATCAGCTCTTCCCCCTCACCGATACTATCGAGTAGCTCTGCTAGACGCGTGGTCAGGGTCTCAAAGCCTCGTTTGGCACTCACCTCTAGTGGCTCATAGCTAGCTAAGGGGCTTGGGTCAAGCCTCTGTGAGAGATCACACTTATTGAGGGCAACAATCAGATGCTTATCCCCAAGTGTCTGAAGAATCGAGACAATCGCCTCATCTTCAGCATCAAATTCGCGTGAGGCATCAAAGAGTGCGATAATGATATCCGCATCCTCCACCGAACTCATCGATCGCTCTATCCCGATCTTCTCAATGGTGTCATCTGATTCACGAATCCCTGCGGTATCGACAAGTCTAATGATATGAGAGCCGATACGCACCTGCTCCTCAATGGTATCGCGTGTCGTCCCTGCGATCTCACTCACAATCGCCCGTTCATAACTCAAGAGAGCATTGAGTAGAGAGCTTTTACCGACATTGGGTTTTCCGATAATGGCGACTTTAAATCCCTCAATCAACCCTCTTCGTCTATGACTCACCTCTACAATCTGATCGATCTTCTGCTCCAAGCCTATAAGCTGTTGAGCAATTGTCTGCATCATATCCTCAGGGATATCCTCCTCCGCATAATCAATCATCACCTCAGAGTAGGCAAGTGACTTAAGTAGGGCTTCACGATTCTCATCAACAAACGCTTTGAGCTCCCCTTTCATCTGCTTTGCCAAAATCTTGGCGGCATCAAGACTCTTCGCTTCGATTAGCTTGGCGATCGCCTCTGCCTTGGTGAGGTCTATCTTGCCATTGAGAAATGCCCGCTTTGAGAACTCTCCAGGCTCTGCAAGACGCACGCCATAGCTCACAATCGTATCAAGTATCTCTTGGGCGACAATCATCCCCCCATGACACTGAAACTCCACCACTGCTTCACCTGTGAAGCTATAGGGTGCAGCAAAGAAGAGAAGGATGGCTTGGTCAATAAGATGGTCTTGGGAAGTATAGAGGGAGGTGAGGTGTGCATAACGAGGGATAATCTCCTCACGATGAGAGAGACGCTTGGCAATCTCCAAGGATCGTGTCCCACTCACCCGAATGATAGAGATAGAGGAGACACCACTGGCTGTTGCAATCGCAGCGATAGAGTCACACATCGTTATCTACGATTAAATTCATTGATGATAACAAAACGGTTTCCATCACGACTGGTCTTGACTGCCACATACTTATCGGGGAACTCTTCGCGTAACTGCTCAAGGGCAATCTGTACCAAAATCCCATCAAGGGGACGGGTCTTTCCTTTGCCATACTTCTGGACATTTTCAATAACAGGCTTGATATAGTTGCGTATCATCTCCTGCTGAGAGGTCAAAAACTCTGCAATCTCAAGCTTGATAAAGATCTCATATTTGGCATGGAGCCAGTTAAAGAGCATATAGGAGAGGGCGTTATAGCGATACCCCTCTTTACCGATAAGCAAGGCAGCATCCTCACCATCGATGAAGATTAGTGCGGTATTGTCTACCACATCCACCTCTACCACATCGATATCGAAACAAGAGTGAGAGAGAAGCTCTTTGAGTTGTTGCTCAATAAGTAGTGCCAACTCATCATAGACGATCTTCTCCTCTTTTGCCTCCTCTTCAGCAGCGTCAGCATCAAAAAAGCCCTCCAAGACACTACTATCTTTGACCTTCTGCACTACAGACTCTTGAGGTATTTGAGATACGGTAGGGCGTGGTGTGGGGGTACTCTCTTGAGGGCTAGGAGTGGACTTGGGTGTCGGGGTAGTACGCACTGGGCGTGGTGGGGTTGGAGCAGTCTCTTGAGGGGTAGCGTGGGGGGCTACCTCTGCTCGGAGTGCTTCATTGTAGGCTGCGACAATAATCGCACCACGCTTCATAAATCCTAAAATCCCTTTGGTAGGATACTGGATCACCTCACACTTTAGCTCGGTAATCGAACAGGAGAGTTGTTCGGCAGCTTTTTGATACGCCTCTTCCAGTGTAGGGGCTTCAACCTTTTTCATTGGCTACTCCTTTCCCTTTTTGTGTGCTTCAATCGCAAGGTTTTTCTGTTTGGTATAGGCTTTGTTGATGATATACTGCTGACCAATTGTAAAGATGTTGTTGACAACCCAGTAGAGAACCAATCCTGATGGGAAAGGCATAATGATAAACATCCCCGCCATAATGATAGGGAACCACTGAAAAATCTTCTCTTGGAGTGGATCGGTGAAGTTATTGGGCGTAATCTTTTGTTGGAACCACATCGAGGCACCCATCAAGATTGGGAGAATATAGTAGGGATCTGCTGCGGAGAGGTCACTAATCCAAAATGAGAGCCATGATGCCCCTTGAAGCTCATCTGCATTGAGCAGGACACGGTAGAGTGCAAAAAAGACAGGAATCTGAAGCAACATCGGAAGACATCCCCCCATAGGGTTGGCACCATTTTTACGGTACATCTCCATCATCTGTGCATTCATCTTAGCAGGGTCACCTTTATACTTCTCTTTAAGCTCTTTCATCTTCGGTGCAAGCTCTTTGAGCTTCTGCATCGACATCATCCCCTTATAGGAGAGTGGGAAGAGTACCAGTTTAACCAGTAGGGTAAAGAGGATAATCGTCCATCCCCAGTTGGCAACGATACTCTGAATCCATAGCAGGACTTTGAAGAAGGGCTTAGAGAGGAAAGTAAACCATCCAAACTCAATCGCATCGGTTAGCTCAGGGTTGATACTATGGAGTATCTCATACTCTTTAGGTCCGATATACCCCCCAAGCTTGAGAGATTGTCTCCCCTCAACAAAGAGAAGTGGATCGCCCTCACCCTCTTTGAGTACAGAGACATTCATCCCACTCTCAAAAGCATAAAACATCGAAGCAACATAGCGATCAAACGCTGAAACGATAATCGCCCCTTTGATATTCTCATTGCCTTCAGCATCACCATCCTCAATCGTCGTGATGATCCCCTCACTACTCTTAATCAATCCACCACGCACCAACATATACATGGAGTCATCTGCCATTGGTCTATGCCCTGGTGTGACAAAGTAAGGTACAGGCTTAGAGGTTGCAATCTCGATATGGTAGGCACCATTTGGCTCAACTGTGATGGTTTTGGTAAGCGTGAGTGTAGAGAGTGTTTGTGTTAAGATAATTGTCTCTGCTTTGGTTGAGACATCTACAACCGCACTACCACTATAGGTATAGGGTTGCTTAAAGGCTTCGGTGTTGAGTGTGACATCAGAGAATCGTACCTCTAGTGGCTTGACCTGCTCTTCTCCCAAGATCTGAAGGTTTCTTCCCTCCGCATCTTGATACTTCTCCTCTAGGAGTTCAAACTGTGCAATACGCCCAAGTTTATCAATCGTCATCTTAAATTTATCCGATTGTACGACCATGAGTCTCTCACCCTCTAGAGTCGTCACAGGAGCCTGTGCCGTCCGTGTTGAGGCGTTTGGTGTAGCATTGCTCATAGGGGTTTGTGGTGTGCTAGTAGCGGTTTGGTTGGGGGTGGTTTGAGTGGGATTTGGGTGTTGCGTCACTTGTTCTAGTGGCTGTACGGGGAAGAGATATCCATACCCGACAAATACAAAAAAAGAGAGTACAAGTGCGATAAGGAGCCGTTTGTTCAGATCTTGTTGTTCCAAAATAATACCTTTAAAATAGTAGTGAAGTAATAGTTATGTTATGTGGATAATGCAGCACACTTTTTTAGTGCATGAAGATATGATTTTCGAGTCTCTAAAAAACTTTCGTTTAAGAGAGCTGGTTTTGCAACCAATACATAAGACCCTTGTGATAAAAGATCTATATTTTCGATGAAATGTGCTCTAAGCAAACGCTTTGCTCTATTTCGATGAACTGCATTTCCTACTTTTTTACTGGCGACAAACCCTACTCTATTACTCGTACCCTTTTGATAAAAGAGTACAAAGTAGGGAGAGTGCCACCTTTTAGAGGAGCGATGGTACACTCCGTTAAACTCCTGACTCGTTCTTATCCGTGTAAAATGTTTTATACGACTAATAATCTGAGCCTAGTATGCTATACAGCCAATCTTTTACGACCTTTGGCTCTTCTTGCAGAGATCACTTTTCTACCATTTTTTGTCTTCATTCTTGTTCTAAAACCGTGTGTTCTTTTTCTTGGTGTGTTATGGGGTTGAAATGTTCTTTTCATGCCAATCTTCCTTCATCTGTTTTTCCTACATAGATTATGTAGGGTATTGTTTGGACGCGATTTTACCTTAAAGTATCTTAGAGTAGACTAATTTAGGATATAATTCTCTATGAAGACGACAAATAACCTATCTAACCCCTCCCTCCCCTCCCCTTGCTGGTTGCTAGAAGAGCAAAAACTCCAACAAAACCTTGAGATCATCGCCACAATCAAGCATGAAAGTGGTGCCAAAGTACTCCTCGCACTCAAAGGCTACGCCTTGTGGCAGAGTTTCCCACTCCTCAAACCCTATCTTGATGGGTGTTGTGCGAGTGGTCTACATGAGGCACTCCTTGCTGATGAGACCTTCTCCAAAGAGCTACACACCTACGCCCCTGCCTTTAAAGCGGAGGAGCTAGAGCAGATTGCCCGTATCTCTCACCATCTGGTCTTTAACTCCCCCTATCAGCTCAAGAAGTTTGCCACACAAGCCAAAGCAATCAACCCAACACTCTCGATAGGACTTCGTATCAATCCAGAGTACTCCCAAGCCCCCAAAGAGATCTACAACCCATGTGGAGTCTACTCCCGACTCGGCACCACCCTTGCCAATCTCGACCCTACCCTCCTCTCTTTGTGTGATGGGTTACACTTCCATGCACTCTGTGAAGAGGATAGTAGTGCCTTAGAGCAGGTACTCCAAGCCTTTGAAGCGAAATTTGGAGCCTATATAGGGAAGATGAAGTGGATCAATTTTGGTGGCGGACACCACCTCACCAAAGAGGGGTATGATATCAAGAAGCTCATCAGACTGATCAAAGAGTTCAAAGCACGCTATGGAGTCGAGGTCTATCTCGAACCTGGAGAGGCGATAGGGTGGGAGACAGGTACCCTGCGTACCACCGTACTCGACATCGTCCACAACGGTATCGATATCGCCATCCTTGACAGCTCTGCTGAAGCACATATGCCCGATACGATCTTGATGCCTTACCGTGCAGAGGTGAGAGGAGCCAAAGCCCCCCAACTCCTCCCCTACACCTACCGCCTCGCAGGCAATACTTGCTTGGCAGGGGATATCATGGGGGACTACAGTTTTGAGAAGCCCCTTGAGAGAGGGGATAGTGTTATCTTTGAAGATCAGATGCACTACACCATGGTCAAAGCCACCACCTTCAATGGCATCAACCTCCCCGCTATTGCCATCCAACGACTCGATGGAAGCATAGATATAGTAAAAGAGTTTGGATACAACGATTTTAAAGAACGGTTATAAATAAGGATTGAAAGTTAAAAGGGGTTATTTTAGTATAAGTGAAGTGGCTCCGGATGCTGGATTCGAACCAGCGACCAAATGATTAACAGTCATCTACTCTACCGCTGAGCTAATCCGGAACATTTAAAAGCATAAAACAAAAGATTAAAGTGGCTCCGGATGCTGGATTCGAACCAGCGACCAAATGATTAACAGTCATCTACTCTACCGCTGAGCTAATCCGGAACATTCAACTAATTTGTTGGAGTGCGATTATAGAGAATTTTTTCTTGATTGTCAAGGGTTTTTAGGATTTTTTATAAAATTTTATCCCATTTGCCTCAACAATCGCTATTTTACCCGATTCAAGAAGTCTTGTGAGGCGTGTTTGGCTCTCACTATCAAAGAGTGCTTCGATATCCTCTTGGGTCAACGGACGCTTATAGAGTGTCTGAAGTATCTCCTCTACACTATAGGATGCGGGGTGAGCCTCTGTTTTTTTGCGTGAAGCGATATAGAGTGGGAGGGTGGCATTAAACTGCTGAGCAATTGCCAACAACTCCTCATAAGATACCGCTTCTACATCAAAGGCAGGAGGGCGATCGATCGTACCTAGATCGATACGCATAGGCTTGAGTTGCCCCAAGAAGCCATTGAGCTTGGCAATCTCCTCTTGAGTATCATTGATCCCTTTGACTATCAATACCTCGATAATGAGTGGATGGGTCGTGCGTGACTGAAAAGCTAACATCCCCGCCTTGATCTGCTCTATCTCAATCCCCTCACAGGAGCGATCGAGTCGCTTAAGACAGCGTTGTGACGCACAATCCAAAGAGAGCTTCACCTCATCAAATGCCAAGAGTGCCTCTTGGACACGGGGTTGATCGATTGTCGAACCATTACTCAAAATCAGCGTCTTGGCACGCCCTTTGAAGTGAGTAATCTGGGTGATAAGTTCGCCTAGGTGAGGATAGAGGGTCGGCTCACCATTGGCAGTAATGGTGATAAAGTCGATATCAGGCTCCCGCTTGAGTGCCTCTTGTAACGCGATGACAATCTCCTCTACCGCTACGACATCCTGATAGTCTGCCATCTTCTTGACATGGGGTAGCTCACAGTAGAGACAGTCAAAGTTACACTGCTTCTGAGATGGACTCAGATCCACGCCGAGGGATTTCCCAAAACGACGCGAGAGGATGGGTCCAAAGATGATAGAGGACATCTATGCTTTACCACTCACGCGTTGACACTCACGCACAAAGTGCTTGGCGTGTTCGACAGGGACATCAGGGAGGATACCGTGTCCAAGATTGAAGATATGGCGTTTTCCCCCCATAATCTCTTGTATCGCTTCGACACACTCGGTGGTCGCCTCCTTGCTATAGAGACGGCACGGCTCCATATTGCCTTGAAGAACATAACGATCTCCTAGCTTCTCTTTTGCCATCGTCATCGGTGTCCCCCAGTCCACACCAAAGACATCAAAGTTACCATAGACAAGCCCCTGCTCAATAAATGCAGAGACCCCCTTAGGAAACATAATGATAGGGGTATCGGGATACTTGGATTTCAAGTAATCCGCGATCTCAACCATATACTTCCAGCTAAACTCATCATACTTACTTGGCTCAATCGCAGCAGCCCAGCTATCGAAGATCTGTACTACATCGATCCCTGATTCAATCTGTCGCTCCATATAGAGCTTGACCACCGAAGTGACCTTGGCGAGGATATCGTGGAGGAGTTCAGGGTTGGAGTACATCATCTTTTTACAGATATTGTAGGTCTTCGTCCCCTGCCCTTCGATCATATAGGTCGCCAGTGTCCATGGAGCACCTGTAAATCCAATCAATGCAATCTCATCACCCCGAGCATCTAGCTCTTGACGCAAGAGGGCAATCGTCTCATAGACATAGGTGAGCTTATCGGCTGCCTCTTGCCCTCCGATGAGTCTATCGAGGTCTGCTTGACTCTCGATAGGATCTGCGAACTTAGGACCTTCCCCTTTGACAAAACTCAAATCCATCCCCATCTCATCAGGGATCACTAGGATATCAGAGAACAAAATTGCTGCATCCACCCCAACAATATCGAGTGGTTGGATCGTCACCTCTGCGGCTTTTTTGGGATCATGACAGAGGTTGAGGAAGTTGCCCGCCTCTGCTCTGACTGCCATATACTCAGGGAGATAACGCCCCGCTTGTCTCATCATCCATACGGGTGTATAGGGTGTCTCTCTACCTAAACAGGCATCTACAAATATCTTACTCATTACTATTTACCTACTTTTCCTAAAAAATATAATCCCACTGCTAAGGCAGTAATCGACCCTGCAAAATAGAGCATCTCTAATGGTGTCGTAAAGTCTGTATGAAGCACCTTCTGGAAGAAGCTCACCACCAATACCATCACAATGACTTTGGCAATCTTGTCTTTGAGCTGATCGAGGTTGTGGATAGCCAACAACTTGGAGCCATTTTTGCCCTCAGCTTGGTCAATATCAGAGATAAAAAGCTCATAAAGACCAAACGAGAAGATAAACATCACCACGGCAATCAGATAGAGATCCACCGCACCAATAATCCTCGCGACAATATCCTCATGAAACTTCTCAGGGTGAGCATGGGTGACAATCGTCTCAAAGGTATAGACCGCCACACCCCAGATATCCATAGAGGCGACCACAAAGAGGATAATCGCCCCAATCAGTCCAAATATCACTGCCAAGATCACGATAAATCGGCTATTCCAGATCAAGCCTTCAAATGCACGCTCTAGCATTAGCAGTTCTCCTCTAGCTTAATCCACTTCTGAGCGATGCGTACGGCATTGGTCGCAGCCCCTACTCTCACTTGGTCAGCAACTCCCCAGATATGGAGGATATTGTTCGCAAAGAGATCTTTACGGATGCGTCCTACATAGGTCTCATCTGTATCGGTGGAGATGATAGGCATTGGATACTCATTTTTACTCATATCATCGATAACGGTGACATTTTCAAAAGCTCCCAACACTTCGCGTGCCTGCTCAACACTCACATCAACCCCCTCAGCAAAGGTAATGGTGATCGACTCTGAGTGGCTACGAAGTACAGGGACACGCACACAAGTCGCCGAGAGGGCAAACTCAGTATGCATAATCTTACTGGTCTCATTGACCATCTTCATCTCCTCTTTGGTGTAGCCATTGGGTTGGGGTACATCGATATGGGGGATAACATTGAGTGCGATCTGGTGGGCAAAAGCTTTGCACTCTGTCTCACTGAGCTTAAAGGCAAAAAACTCCTGCATCTGCCGTACCAGCTCCTCCATCCCCTGCTTTCCTGCACCCGAGACTGCTTGGTAGGTACTCACATCGACCCGCTTAATCTCATAGAGATCATGGAGAGGTTTGAGTAGCTGTACCATCTGGATGGTAGAGCAGTTGGGGTTGGCGATGATTCCCGTATCTTCCCATAGCTCAATATCCTCAGGGTTGACCTCGGGGACGACAAGAGGGACTTTGGGATCCATCCTAAAGTGTGAAGTGTTGTCGATGACTACCGCTCCAGACTCCACCGCAAACTGAGCAAACTTTGCAGAGATACTCCCACCCGCAGAGAAGAATGCAATATCAATCTCACGCCCCTCAAATACACTCTCGGTAAGCTCCTCTATCTTGTAGCTCTTTCCTTGACACTCCACTTCTTCACCCACAGATCTTGCACTCGCAAGGGGGAGAAGCTTTCCGATTGGGAACTTCACCTCTTCTAAAACTCTGAAGAGCTCCTCACCTACGGCACCTGAAGCACCTACTACTGCTATATTATACTTTTTCACGCATCTAATCCTAATCTATTTTCTATCTCTTGGCTATTATCTGTCTCGATATCTAAGTTCTCTGGGGTATCCCCTTTGGGACACTTAGCGATACTCACAACCATATCTTTCTTCTCTACATCGACGACTTTGACCCCTGAGGTGTTGCGTCCTGCTTTGCGGATTGTCTCCATATCGACGCGTATCATCTTACCAATACTAGTCAAACACATCAAGTCTTTGTCCTCTTCGACAAAGACCACCCCCACCACATCGCCCGTTTTGGGTGTCAACTTCATCGAGATGACCCCTTTTCCTGCACGGTTCTGTTCACGGTACTCTGAGGCGGTGGTGCGTTTGCCTAGTCCCTTCTCAGAGATCATCAACAGCTCATCCGTTTCACTCTCAATGGTCGTCGCACCACAGACAAAGTCACCCTCAATCTTAAACTTGATCGCTGTCACACCCCGTGCTACGCGTCCAATCTCTCGTGCATCAGCTACCTTGAAGCGGATACAGAGACCTTTTTTGGTCGCGACAAAGAGCCACTGGGTGTTAGGCATGACGATCTTGGACTCGACAAGAGAATCCTCCTCATCGAGGTTGATCGCCCGTACACCATTGCTTCGGACATTGGCATACTCCGAGAGGTTAGTTCGCTTGACGATACCATTTTTGGTGAAGAAGACCAAGCTTTTGGCTTTGTCAAAATCTGTCGTCGGGATAATCGCACGGATATGCTCATCGGCTTGAAGGTTGATGAGATTGACCACCGCTTTACCTTTTGCAGTGCGTGACCCCTCTGGGATACGGTAGACCTTGAGCCAGTAGAGCTGTCCCCTATCGGTGACAAACATCAGCGTATCGTGGGTATTGGAGATGAAGAACTTCTCGATAAAGTCATCATCATGTGTGGTGACGGCTGTCTTCCCTTTGCCCCCACGGTGCTGTTTTTCATACTGCTTGACAGGAACGCGTTTGATATACCCACGGTGGGTGATGGTCACGACCATTGGCTCATTTGGGATAAGATCTTCGACATCAATATCATCATAATCATCGACAATCTCTGTCTTACGAGCGACACTGTACTTCGTCCCGATCTCTAGTAGCTCCTCACGGATGATCTCATTGATCTTCGCTTCACTCTTAAGGATACTCTCAAGATAGGCGATGGTCTTGAGTAGCTCTGCTAACTCATTTTCGATCTTCTCGATCTCAAGCCCTGTGAGCCGTCTCAGACGCATCTCCAAGATCGCTTTGGCTTGGATCTCTGAGAGTTTGAAACGGCTCATGAGGTTCTCTCTTGCATCGACATCATCTCCACTCGCACGGATGATCTTGATCACCTCATCAATATGGTCTACGGCGATCTTGAGTCCCTCCAAGATATGGGCTCTAGCCCTCGCACGCTCTAGGTCAAAGATCGTACGACGGATCACGACCGTTTTACGGTGCTTGAGGAAGATATCGAGCATCTCAGTAAGAGTAAAGACTTTGGGTTCTTTATCGGCAATCGCTAGCATAATGATCCCAAAGGTCACCTGCATCTGTGTACTCTTGAAGAGGTTGTTGAGGATAATCTCACTCATCGCATCTCGTTTGAGTTCGATGACGACACGCATCCCCTCACGGTCGGACTCATCGCGTACCTCAGAGATACCCTCTAGGTGCTTATCGCGTACGAGTTGGGCGATGTTTTCGATGAGGCGGGCTTTATTGACCTGATAGGGAAGCTCATCGATGACGATGACATCTTTGCTCCGCTTCTCTTCGATATGGGTCTTGGCACGCACCTTGATACGCCCTCGTCCTGTGGTGTAGGCATCAGTAATCCCCTTACGCCCAAAGATAATCCCCCCCGTAGGGAAGTCAGGCCCCTTGACCTTCTCCATCAACGCTTCGATACTACATGCAGGCTCATCGATACGCAGTACCAGTGCCTCGATGAGTTCATCCATACGGTGTGGCGGGATATTGGTCGCCATCCCTACAGCGATCCCTGAGGAGCCATTAAGTAGGAGGTTTGGTACGCGTGCAGGGAGGACATCGGGCTCACTCATGGAGTCGTCGTAGTTTGGTACGAAATCAACCGTATCTTTCTCCAGATCAAAGAGTAGATCCTCAGAGAGCTTGGTCATGCGTGCTTCGGTGTATCGCATCGCAGCCGCGTTGTCCCCATCGACAGAACCAAAGTTCCCTTGTCCATCAACAAGTGGCTCTTTCATAGAGAAGTCCTGTGCCATACGCACTAGTGCATCATAGACAGAGTTGTCTCCATGTGGGTGGTACTTACCGATAACATCTCCGACTACACGGGCGGATTTTTTGTAGGGGCTTCGGTAGCTAAGGTGGAGATCATTCATCGCGTAGAGGATCCGTCGGTGGACAGGCTTGAGTCCATCCCGTGCATCAGGCAACGCCCGACCGATAATGACTGACATGGAGTAGTCGAGGTATGAGCGTCTCATACTCTCCTCTATCAGTACCTCATCTACGGCTTCATTTTGTTCGAATAGGTCACTCATAGTGCTCCTTTTTATTCTCATTTAGTTCTAAAGTTAAACTTTCCATTATAGCTTAATTACTCTTGTAAAAAGGCTTATTTTGCGTGCTAGACACCTTTAAATGGATTTTTCTCTTTTGGGACTACGATGTCATCATCGTATAGGGTCGCATCAACTGCTCTCTCATCTGATGGAGACTCACACTCCGCCCCTCTCGCACAAACTCTCGACCATCCAAGAAGACGATCATCGTAGGGACAGAGAAGACTTGAAAATATGCTGAGATCTCAGGGTTGGCATGGGCATCAAGATAGCGTTGCTCTATCTGTGGGAATTCACGCTCAAAGAGTGCGTGAAACTTGGGTCTAAGAGCGTGACAGACACTGCACTGCTCCCCCGAAAAGTAGAGCAGTACCCCAACTTCTTGCTGTATGGTCGCTTGTAGTTCTTCTAATTGCATCGATTTTCTCTTTGTGGTGGATTGCGACTATTTTAACATAACCCTTTTAAGTATAAAGCACACCTTATCCAAATCGGAGTATAATCACACCAAATATTTAGACAAGGAGAGCAAAATGGGTAGAGCATTTGAGTACCGAAAAGCAGCAAAAATGAAACGATGGGGAACGATGTCACGGGTCTTTCCAAAACTCGGCAAGATCATCACCATGGCAGCCAAAGAGGGGGGACAAGATCCCGATATGAACCCCAAGCTTCGTACCGCTATCCTCAATGCCAAAGCACAAAATATGCCAAAAGACAACATCGACGCAGCGATCAAACGCGCTACTGCCAAAGATGCTGCGGATATCAAAGAGATCAGCTACGATGTCAAAGCGGGTCACGGGGTACAGATGATTGTTGAGTGTGCCACAGACAACAACACCCGTACCGTCGCCAATGTCAAAGCGATCCTCACCCGCAATGGTGGGGAGATGCTCACCTCAGGCTCACTCAACTTTATGTTTACACGCAAATGTGTCTTCCTCTTTGATAAGACTGAGGAGATGGATATGGAGGAGTTAGAGCTAGAGCTTATCGACTTTGGACTTGAAGAGATCGAGGAGGATGTAGAGCCTCAAGAGAGTGGTGAAGATATCAATATCGTCAGAGTCTATGGAGAGTTTACCTCATTTGGAGAGCTATCCAAAGCCCTCGAAGAGATGGGCATCGCCGTCAAGAAAGCGACCCTTGAGTATATCGCCAATACCCCTATCGACCTCGATGAAGCCTACCTAGAAGAGATCGATAGCCTCATCGACAAACTCGAAGAGGACGAAGATGTCCAAACCGTCTTCACCAATATCAACTAACCCCATTATACCTATCCTATAGGGTGTTGCCTCTAGGTAACACCCTCCCCGCCCTGTCATAAAATTATCATTTCCATATTCCAATATTGCTAAACGAAAAGGTAAGAGACCCCAACGAGCCTCTCACATAAAAAAGCGAAGGATTAGTGTCCGTACTGCTCTACAAACGCTTCATAATCTCCCTCAAAATCGATTACACTGCCATCGCTATTGAGTTTAATGATGCGGTTGGCGAAGGCATCGATGAGTTCTCTATCGTGTGTGACACAGATAACACCACTCTGGTAGTTGTGTAGTGCTTCACCAAGGGCGACAATCGCTTCAAGGTCGAGGTGGTTGTCTGGCTCATCCATCACAAGGAAGTTGGCACTATCCATCATCATCTTGGAGAGCATGACGCGGTGTTTCTCTCCACCCGAACAGCTATCTACCTTTTTCTTCTGCTCCTCACCTGAGAAGAGCATACGCCCAAGACACTTACGAAGATCATCGATATGCCACTTGGGGTCATGCCCTTGGAGCCATTGTGGTAGCTCCTCATCCCCTACGACCAAGTCGGTGGTCTCTTGTGGGAAGTAGGTCGTCGCCACGGTCTGCCCCCAGCTAAATGAACCACTATCTGGCTCTCGTTTACCCATGAGTATCTCAAGAAGCGTACTCTTTCCAACCCCATTTGATCCGATCAAGGCGACTTTGTCCCCTTTGTTGATCTTGAAGCTGAGGTTCTCAAAGACCGCTTTGCCATCATAGAATTTGCTAAGCTCTACCACCTCCAAGACCTCATTACCAATATCTCGATGAGGCTTAAACATAATAGAGGGATCGCGTCGGCTAGAGAGCTTGATCGCTTGGACATCGAGCTTATCCAACTGCTTTTGGCGACTGGTTGCTTGTTTGGCTTTGGAGGCATTGGCGGAGAAGCGTGCGATAAACTTCTCTAGCTCCTCTTTCTCTTTGAGGGCTTTTCCTCTATCGGTCTCAGCTTGTTTGGCGATGAGATTGGCAGCGATATACCACTCATCGTAGTTACCTGTAAACTCACGGACATTTTGGAAGTCAAGGTCGAGGATATGGGTGACAACACCATTGAGGAAGTGTCTATCGTGAGAGATGACGATCATCGTCCCCTCATGACGCTTTAGCTCACTCTCTAGCCATCCGATCGTCTCGATATCGAGGTTGTTGGTCGGCTCATCGAGGAGCAAAACATCAGGCTTCAAGAAGAGTACCTGTGCGAGTAAAATCTTAAACTTATCGCCCCCTGTCAATGAAGACATCAACTCATCATGCTGACTCGCAGGAAAGCCAAGAGCCTCAAGGAGCTTCTCAATCTTCACCTCACTCTCATAGGTAGGGTCTTCATCAGCACAGATCATCTCAAGCTCCGCAAGACGATTGTTGACCGCGTCACTCTCAAAATCCCCCTCCATATAGAGCTTCTCTTTCTCTTTTTGGGCATCAAAGAGCGGACGGTTGCCATAGAGTACCGCATCTTTGAGTGTATACTCCTCAAACGCATACTGGTTTTGTCCTAGAACCCCCATCTTGAGTCCAGGCTGAAGCTGTACCTCACCATCAGTTGGCTCTATCTCACCTGAGAGTATCTTAATGAGTGTTGACTTCCCTGCTCCATTGGCTCCGATAAGTCCATAGCGTTTCCCTATATCTAAAGTAAGGTTTATCTTGTCAAATAAAACCCTTTTTCCATAGCGTTGTGTTAAGTTTACTGTACTTAGCAAATTGATTCCTTCTCTAACTTAAATAGTAGTCGAATTTTATCCAAATGTTCTGAAAATAGTTTTTCCTGAAAATATTATAAAAGTTTTTAGATCTTTTAAGCTTAATGTCTAAGAAAGAAGATACAATATATCCGATGACAGATGAGGTTCGAGTTCATCTATCGTGTGTTGACTGTGTGAAAAACCCTGCTAGCCCCGAAAGACTCTCTCCGATTTTAGATTCCACTTATATAAGTGTAAATTTTTACCCAAAGGTATTACAATGGCAGAACTAGTTAACGGAACAGTAAAATGGTTTAATGATGAAAAAGGTTACGGATTCATCCAACAAGAGAATGGTGGAAGCGATGTATTCGTACATTTTCGTCAAGTGAACAATGAAGGTGGTGGTCGTGTGACTCTCGCTGAAGGTCAAGCAGTTACTTTTGAAGTAGGTGAAGGTCAAAAAGGTCCACAAGCTGAAAATGTAACACCACTCTAGAGTGACTGGGGCGAACCTGTTCGCCCCCTCCTCCAACTCCCCTCTTTTACTTCTACCTCTTTTTTATCCTTTTATCACCCCTATCAAATCAGACTACTCTCCAGACTCATACGCTTTTCGCTTCTGAATATAGTCATAGATCGTCTCAACCTCTTTGGTAGTAAGATAGTACTTAGGCATGATACGGTGGTAGCGGTTGACACTCTGGAGCATCTGGGCTTTTGTTTTGTTGCGTATATCAGGACCTTGGATCGTTTGATTGCCGTGGATATCCCGATACTCCACAATCGTAGCCCCCTCACCACGCTCTCCATGACATGAAACACAGCTCACCCCTCTAGGGTTGTTGTAGAGCATTTGACCATACTCATAGTGAGAGATAAAGTCCTCACCCGCCCCCACCAGTAATGGTAGGAGATATACTATTTTTTTCACCATCAACACTCCCTCATCTGCCCTAAACTATTTTCGATATAATACCCTAAAAATTTAAAGAGAGTATTATGCAACTAATTGATGGTAAAACCCTAGCCAAAACCGTACAACACTCCGTCGCCGCCGATGTCGCACAGCTCAAACAAGAGAAAAATATCGTCCCTGGACTTGCCGTCATTATCGTAGGAGATGATCCTGCTAGTCACGCCTATGTCGGAATGAAAGAGAAAGCGTGCAAAAATGTAGGCTTCTACTCGATGGTACACAAGATGCCTGAGACGATCTCTCAGTCTGAGATCATCGAGATCATCGAGATGATGAACAACAACACCCATATCGATGGGATCTTGGTACAGCTCCCCCTCCCTAAGCACATCGATACCGATACTATCCTTGAGGTGATCGACCCCAAAAAAGATGTCGATGGCTTCCACCCCTACAATGCGGGTCGTCTGATGACAGGACTTGAGAGCTTTGTCGCGTGTACACCACTAGGAGTCATGAAGATGTTTGAGGCATATGATATCGACCTAGAGGGCAAAGATGTCTGTGTCGTAGGGGCGAGTAATATCGTGGGCAAACCGATGGCATCACTCCTACTCAATGCCAATGCCACCGTCACCATCACCCATATCCACACCAAAGACCTCAAAGCACACACCTCCCGAGCCGATATCATCATCGTAGGTGTGGGGGTTCCTGCTCTTATCAAAGCGGATATGGTCAAAGAGGGGGCGATCGTCATCGATATCGGGATCAACCGTATCGCAGATGGTTCACTTGTCGGTGATGTAGACTTCAAAGCCGTCGCTCCCAAATGCTCCTATATCACCCCTGTACCTGGTGGAGTAGGACCGATGACCATTGCGATGCTCCTCTCCAACACCCTCACCTCAGCCAAACAAAGGGTCTAAGTGAAACGATTCCTTCCCGCACTCTATCGATTCTCTAGCTCATGGACGGGGACGATTATTATCGTTCTTTTCCTTATTTTCTTTGTGGCACAGTCGTTTGTCATCCCGAGTGGGTCGATGAAACGCACCCAACTCATCGGAGATTTTCTCTTTGCTAAGAAGTTTAGCTACGGTATCCCTATCCCGCGTCTACCATGGCTAGAGGTACCCCTCCTCCCCGACTTCCATGACAACGGACACCTCATCGACGGTCCCCGCCCCCAAAGAGAAGATATCGTCATCTTCCGCTACCCCAAAAACCACAAGATACACTATGTCAAACGCTGTGTAGCTGTCGGGGGAGATGAGCTACTCTACGCCAATGGCAAACTCCTTATCCACTTCCATGAGGGGGCGGAGTATATGCAGAAGCACTATCCCAAATCCAAGCTCCACACCCTCAGAGGCAAACTCTGGGTAGAGAACCCCTATATGGATAAATACCCTGGGATTCAGTACGCTCCAGAGGGGATCGATATCTTCGAGGTACTCCTTCGCTACTACGCCTACAACCGTGAAGTCGATATGACCCCTGTGATGGTCGAGGGACTTAAAACCCCTGTCTTTGAGCTAGAGGGTCGAGCGATCAACGCACTCTATGCCAAGGTGGAAGCTGATCACTTCTATATGATAGGGGACAACCGTGACAACTCCAACGATAGCCGTTTTTGGGGGGCGGTACCCTATAAACTCATCGTGGGTAAACCGTGGCTGATCTATATGAGCCTAGAGCATCGCTCCTATGACCTCCTCCTCAAGGGTGACAAGCACGGTGGGGGACGCGACCATGCGAGTCTCAAGCGTATCTGTGGCACAGAGCCAATAGACTCCAAAGCGTGTGAATCCCTCTGGAACGCCCAACGCTTCACTGTCCGTTGGGGGCGTGTAGGACGACGCATCGAGTCGATTCAGTTTGAAGAACCAATAGAGTAAAAACCAAAGGAAACCTATGTCAAAAAAATTTTATATTGCAACCGACCACGCAGGTTATGCTGTCAAAGAGTATGTCAAGGAGTGTATCAAAGCACTCGGACATGAGATCATCGATCTAGGACCCGACTCCGCTGATCGTGTCGACTACCCAGACTTCGCCAAGAAGTGTGCCACCCAAGTGGCAAGTGAGCAAGGAAGCTTTGGTATCCTCATCTGTGGGACGGGGATCGGTATCTCTATCGCTGCGAATAAAGTCGCAGGAATCCGTGCCGCACTCTGCCACGACCACTACACCGCCAAACTCACCCGCCAACACAACGATGCCAATATCCTCTGCTTTGGCGAACGCATCGTAGGGAGAGGGGTCATCGAAGATATGCTTGAGGCATTTTGTACCACAGAGTTTGAGGGGGGGCGACACGCAGGACGCGTCGCCAAGATAGAGGGGTGTAGTATGGGAGCCGATCTAAGCTAATCCCCCTCCCCTAAGAGGATATTGCACCTTTTCGTGTTATGATTGCTTCTACTACATTTTAGATAAGGAGCGATTATGACCCTCTCACCTCAAGAGAAACAGACCATCCTAAAGAGTATCCGTGAGATACCCGACTTCCCCAAAGCAGGGATTATCTTCAAAGATATCACCACCCTTCTAAGCGACCCCAACGCACTCAACACCCTCATGAGCCACCTCCAAGCCCGCTATGAGAACTACAACCTAGACTATATCGCAGGGATCGATGCACGAGGCTTTATCTTTGGTGCTATCCTTGCTGATCGCTTGGGGGTGGGGTTTGTCCCCGTACGCAAAAAAGGCAAACTCCCCTACACCACCGTCGCAGAGAAGTATAGCCTAGAGTATGGCTTCGATGAGGTTGAGGTACATATCGATGCCTTTGGTGAGGGGGGATGCTGTAGCAGTGGCACCCCTGCTAGAGTCCTCCTCATCGATGACCTCATCGCCACAGGAGGCACCGCCAAAGCCGCCGCCAACCTCATCGACCGTGTCGGTGCGACATGCGTAGAGGCGTGCTTCATTATGGAGCTAAGCTTCCTCCACGGCAAAGAGGGCATCAACACCCCCATCTATAGTGTCTTGGAGATAGACTAAAGAGAGGTAGGCAAACCTAAACCTCTCATACGCTATAATCTACGCCAATTTACCTAGAGAAGAGAAACCCAATGAACCTACATCAAGAGATCTATATCCCTACTCCAAGTCCACATGACCCCGATAGCAATGGGCATTTTGGCAAATTTGGTGGGCGTTTTGTGCCTGAGACACTAATGCCTGCCCTTGAGCAACTTCGCTTAGACTATGAGGCGGTACGCTTCGACCGTGCGTTTTGGGAGGAGGTCGATGGCTACTACAAGCACTATGTAGGTCGCCCCTCCTCACTCTACTTCGCCCAAAACCTCTCCCAAGAGCTAGGAGCCAAGATCTATCTCAAACGAGAAGACCTCAACCACACAGGAGCCCACAAGATCAACCACTGTATCGCCCAAGCGGTACTCGCCAAGCGTCTAGGCAAGAAGAAGATCATCGCGGAGACAGGTGCAGGACAGCACGGGGTGGCTACGGCAACAGTCGCGGCACTCTTCGGGCTAGAGTGTGAGGTCTTTATGGGTGCCAAGGATGTCGCACGCCAAGAGCTCAATGTCTTTCGGATGAAGCTCCTAGGAGCCAAAGTACACGCCGTAGAGTCGGGGAGCAAGACACTCAAAGATGCGATGAATGATGCGATCCGTCACTGGGTCACCCACGCCCGTGACACCTACTACCTCATCGGAACAGTCGCAGGCCCTCACCCCTATCCGATGATGGTGCGTGATATTCAGTCGATTATTGGATGGGAGGCAAAAGCCCAACTCCAAAAAGTAGCGCAATGCCTCCCTGATACAGTCATCGCCTGTATCGGTGGAGGGAGCAATGCCTTGGGTATCTTCAACCACTTCTTGGGTGATGAGGGTGTCGAGTGTATCGGTATCGAAGCGGGCGGAGAGGGGCTAGAGGGCAAGCATGGCTGCTCCCTAGAGAAAGGAAGCCCAGGGGTACTCCATGGACAGCTTAGCTACCTCCTCCAAGATGAAGATGGACAGATACAAGAGGCACACTCCATCTCTGCGGGACTCGACTACCCAGGGATAGGACCCGAACACGCCTACCTCAAAGAGGCAGGGCAAGTCACCTATAACCATATCACCGATGATGAGGCGATGGATGCATTCGTCTGGCTCTCTCAAAAAGAGGGGATTATCCCTGCGTTTGAGAGTTCTCACGCTATCGCCTACCTCAAGAAGATGACACCCCAAGAGCGAGAGGGCAAGACGATCCTAGTCAACCTCTCTGGACGCGGGGACAAAGATATGATGCAAGCCAAAGATATATTGGCTCAAGAGTTTCTATAACCAACCAAGGAGAGAGAATGATAAACTTAACCATAAGCCGTGAGTGTCTAGCCGATATTAAGAGTGATCTTGAGATCATTGTGGTCATCGACCAGCAGTGGAAACACCCCTTTGTCCACGACAAAAAACTACTCAAAAAGGTGGGATTTGGTGCTTCACAAGATGAGGTCTGCTTGCTTGTCGAGAGGTCCAGACTCTATGTGGGGGCGAGTAGCCTACAGCCCGAAGCACTCCGCCCTGCCATCGCCTCTGCGGTGCGTTCACTCCTAGGCAAAAAAGCCTATAAGCATATCAAAGTTGCTACCTACCTCACCGAATCTACCTCTACGACCTCACTCCAAGCAATGGTCGAGGGGATACGCTTGGGGAGCTACAGCTTCACCACCTACAAGAGCAAGAAGATCACCTCTGCTATCAAGAAAGTAACCCTCTCTCTTGAGGGGTATCAGCCCCATACCCTCTCACTTGAAGAGGCAGTAGCAGCACTACACAGAGGAGAGATCATCGCCGATGCGACCAACTTCACCCGTGATATCGTCAACACCACCCCTGATGACTGCTACCCCCAAGTGATGGCAACCATCGCCAAGAAGCTAGCCAAACACGCTACTCTCAACTGTCAGATCCTCAAACCCAAAGCCCTCAGAGCCGAGAAGATGGAGAGCCTCCTTGCTGTCGCACGGGCAAGCCGACACACACCACGCGTCATCCACCTCTCCCACACACCCAAAAACCCCAAAGCGGTCATCTCTCTAGTCGGGAAGGGACTCACCTACGATAGTGGTGGACTCAGCCTCAAACCCGCAGACTTTATGGTGACGATGAAGTCAGACAAGAGTGGTGGCTCTGCTGTCCTTGGTATCATGAAAGCCGTAGCCGAACTCAATCTCCCTATCGAAGTTCATGGCTTTGTGGGAGCGGTGGAGAATATGATCGGGGGCGATGCCTACAAACCCGATGATGTACTTATCGCCAAAAATGGGAAAACCATCGAAGTACGCAACACCGATGCTGAGGGGCGACTGGTACTAGCCGATCTACTCTGCTACGCCCAACAAGAGGTCAAAGCCGACTACCTCTTTGACTTTGCAACCCTTACAGGGGCTGCGGTGGTAGGGGTGGGACACTACACCTCTGCGGTGATGGGTAAGAGTGAGGAGATCAAATCTCTCGTCATCCAAGGAGCCAAAGCCTCAGGTGAGCTAGCCACGGCACTAGACTTCAACCCCTACCTTGCCAAGACACTTAAGAGTGAGATAGCAGATATCTGCAACATCTCCAATACCCGCTACGGTGGAGCGATTACCGCGGGGCAGTTCCTCTCTGAGTTTGTCGATACCACACACCAAGCCAAGTGGGCCCATATCGACATCGCTGGACCTGCGTTTGTAGAGCATCCTTGGGGAGAGAACCCACACGGTGCCTCAGGGGCGGGAGTGCGACTCATGCTCCATACCCTTGAGCAGATCATCCAAGCCCACGCGTAGACTCCCCGTAGCTGATGTATACCAAAGATATCGTCGCGACCCTCTTTGGGCTACTCATCATACTACTGATGGGGACGATCCTCTTCATCGGTCTACAGCAACCCGTAAGCGTCATCATCCAAGCAGGGCATGAGGGGCGTACCACGGGCAATACAGGTGCCTCTGCCAAATACTACAATGAACAGCAGTGGAACACCTATGTCGCCGATGAAGTCGCTACACAACTCCACGCATGGGGTATCTCTGTCAAACGGATCCCTGCGACCCTCACCCACGAGCAAGCTAAAATCGCTATCGCTATCCACTTTGATGGAGCGAGACAAGCGTGTCAATCAGGGGCGAGTATCGGCTACCCCGATAGGCGTTCGTATGGGTTTGCCCAACGCTGGAAGAGCCTCTACACCTCCTACTTCCCCTACCGTTGGCACCCTGACAACTTCACCCCCAATCTCGCAGAGTACTACGCCTACAAGAAGATAGACGCAGAGAAGTTTTTGGTGCTAGAGCTAGGAGAGATTAGCTGTCGCAAACAGCGGGCATGGCTCAAACCCCGCCTCACCCAAATCGCCCACCTCATCGCCTACACAATCGCCACGGAGCTAGGTGAAGTCGTCCAAAAACCCCTACGCTAACCCCCGCTTCACGAACTTTTGGATAAAATCACACAATTTATAACGCATAAGGAATCACCATGGGACTAGGTATCGGACTTGTAGGACTACCCAATGTAGGAAAATCCACCACTTTTAACGCACTCACCAAAGCACAAAACGCAGAGAGTGCCAACTACCCTTTCTGTACGATTGAACCAAACAAAGCGGTCGTACCTGTACCAGACAAACGACTCGACGCACTCGCAAAAATCGTCAATCCTGAGAAGATACAATACTCTACACTCGACTTTGTCGATATCGCAGGATTGGTCGCAGGAGCAAGCAAGGGTGAGGGACTGGGTAATAAGTTCTTGGGAAATATCCGAGAGACGGAAGTGATCTTACATATCGTACGCTGTTTTGCAGATGAGAATATCGTCCATACAGAAGGCTCTATCGACCCCATCCGTGATGTAGAGATCATCGAGCAGGAGCTACTCTTTGCAGATATTGACGCGGTCATCAAACGGGTCGAGATGCTCAAGAAAAAAGCCCGAGGCAATGACAAAGATGCCAAAGAGCAACTCGGTGTAGCCGAGGAGCTTCTTGCCCATATCGAAGAGGGGCATCCTGTCTCTACCTTTGAGGGGATTGAGAGTGATGGGTTTTTGGCGATCAACAAAGACCTACGCCTCTTAACCTCTAAGCCTATTATCTATGGTGCCAATGTCGATGAGGATGGACTCGCAGAGGATAATGCCTTTGTCCAGAGACTCAAAGCCTACGCCAGTGAGCGAAACGCAGAGGTGATCAAACTCTGTGCTAAGGTCGAAGAGGATATGGTCGACTTCGATGAGGAGGAGCGAGAAGAGATGCTCACCGATTTGGGGGTCACTGAGTCGGGGCTAGAGCAGATTATCCATAAAGGATTTGATACCTTAGGACTCATGAGCTACTTTACCGCAGGGGTCAAAGAGGTACGCGCATGGACAATCCGCAAAAACACCACCGCACCCAAAGCCGCTGCCGCGATACACAATGACTTTGAGAAAGGCTTTATCCGTGCAGAGGTGATTAGCTATGAGGACTTCATCACCTTTAATGGTGAGCAGGGAGCCAAAGAGGCAGGCAAAAACCGTCTTGAGGGCAAAGAGTACATTGTCCAAGATGGTGATATTATGCACTTTAGGTTCAATGTCTAAGATGAAGAGGCTACTACTTATCACCCTGATGGGACTCCTTCTCCTTGGGTGTGAAAACAAAAGAGGGGCATTTTTGGAGCAGACGACACTAACAGGGGATCTCCCTACAGAGCGTGATAAACTCATTCGTATCATCAAAGAGCAGGGGCTGACCCACTTTGAGACAATTGATCACGCTCAGATAGCAAAAGAGGTGGGCATCCGTCTCAAGCCTGAGACAGTTGTCATCTTTGGTAATCCACACATGGGGAGCAAACTCATGGAGTGTAACCCCTCTATGGGGCTTGATCTACCCATCCGTATCCTATTGAGTACCACCTATGAGGGGGAGACCTCCATGACCTATACTAACCCCGAATACTGGTCACTCAAACACAATATCAAAGATAAACAGTGCTTAACCATCATCAAAAATATGACCCTTGCACTCCATAGCATCCAAGAAGAGATGACAAAACCAAAGGAGAGAAAATGAAAAAAACACTTCTAAGCCTTCTAGCCCTATTCACCTTTGCCAACAGTGGTGGGTGTCTACTCACACAAGACAACACCATCCATGTCGCATGGGATGCCTTCAAGACCGATAGCCGTATCACAGTCCATGGGAAGTTTACTGAGGTAGCCTACACCCCACATCAGCGAGAGGGAAAGAACTTCAGAGCCTTGTTGGTAGGCTCTAAAGTCACCATCAATAGTACCAAGATCGATACCTCCATCACCAGTAGAGATGAGACGGTGAGTGCCTTCTTCTTCAAGAAGCTCTCTACCCCTACCATCGAGGGAGTCATCACCGCCATCAATGCAGACAAGATGCTCAATAGCAAAGCACGCACAGGAATCCTAACCGTAGAGATCACCCTCAACGGCAAAACCAAAGCTGTCCCAATGCAGTACAACTACTTCCAAGAGGACTTCTCTGCGACGGGGAGTATCAAGCTTACAGACTTTGGAGCATTGGATGCGTTGGCTTCGATAGAAAATCGTTGTCACGCCCTCTACAAAGGGAAGATTTGGGATGATGTCACCATCAAGTTCCATACCAAAATCACCGCAACACTTTGCGATAGTAAATCGTGATGCCTATGCAGACAAACGATATACTTTTTAAGATTCAAAAAGCCCTAGGACTCACACACGAAGAGATACTTCAAGCCTATAACCTCATGGAGTATAGCATGGAATCCTCTCACCTTGATGCACTCCTCAGACGACGACAAGATAAGGGGTTTCTCCCCTGCTCTTACGAAGAGTTAGGGGTCTTTCTCGATGGGCTTATCTTGCTCAAGCGAGGAGTCTCTACCCATACCAAAGCCCCTCAAGAGGCGATAGAACTCACCAATAACCTCATCCTCAAAAAACTCCGTATCGCACTCGAACTCAAAGAGCCAGAGACAGAGATTATCTTCGCTTTAGGAGAGGCAGAACTCACCAAACAACAGCTCGCCTCACTCTTTCGCAAGGAGCGTCACAAAAACTTCAAATACTGCCCCGATACGCTACTGATGATGTTTTTGGATGGACTCGATGAGTTCTACTTCGTGGGTGAAATCGAGTCATAGCGATGAGACGAGAGGAGATTATCAGACCACTCAAGGTGATCAAAAAAGCCCTCTCTACCCCAACTCCTACCAGTAGCCCCCTAGTAACCGATAGCACAGAGTATACCCAAGAGGCACTCTGTAGCTGTAGAGATAGCCACGGAGAGATCAAAACCCTCTACCTCTCCTACCAAGAGGCTCAAGAGCAGATAGCACACCTCCAACACCACACCACCCTCTCACTCACCACCTACCCCTGCCCCCATGGCTTTGGTGTACATCTAACCAAAGGATAAGCTAATGCTACGGACTATCAATAAATCCCAAGGAGTCTCACATGGCACAGTATGATAGAGAAAAATGGAATCAAAAATACCAACACAACCCCATCCCCAATGATCCTATTGGACTGGTTGTGGAGCATACACCTCTTGCCTCTAAGGGGATAGCTCTGGATATTGCGTGTGGGATGGGACGGCACAGTAAGTATCTTGTATCCCAAGGGTTTGAGGTCGATGCCTTGGATATCAGTAGTGTAGCGATTGACTCCCTTGCCAATCTCCCTCATATCCATGCCAAAATGGTCGATTTTGATACCAATAGGCTACCGCGTAACCGCTATAGCCTCATCGTCTGTACCTTTTTTCTCAAAAGGACTCTTTTTCCTCAAATCATTGAAGCACTTCAAGAGGGAGGCGTTCTCATCTATGAGACTTTTGTCGCTGATCCAGACAACACCTTTAGCCCTACGGATAGCTCGTTTCTTCTTGAGGCGGGGGAGCTGGAGGGGTACTTCTCCCAATACCTTGAGATACTCCATAGCCAAGAGTATTGGGGGAGGCTTATGCGAGGGGAGAAGAGTCGCAAAGCCTCACTTGTCGCACGCAAACCCTAGGCTGAAGTATTGAGTGAGACAATCCCTTCATAGGCAACTGCGATCATCCGATCAATCTCCTCATAGGTGATAATATAGGGAGGCATAAAGTAGATAATATGCCCCAATGGACGCAGTAGCACCCCCTGCTCTAAGGCATACTGATAGAGGCGAAGTCCGATGCGTTCTTCTGGGGCATACCCTTGGAGTTCGATCGCCAGTACCATTCCTTGTTGGCGTATGGCTCCAACATTTTCAAGTTGCTGAAACTTTGCTACCTCTTGCCATATATAGTCTGATTTTTGTTGGTTTTCTCCCAAGATATCAGATTGTTCAAAGATCTCCAAAGTCGCCAACGCCGCACTACACGCCAAGGGGTTGCCTGTATAGCTATGGGAGTGCAAGAAGGCTTTATGCTCATTGTAGTCACAGTAAAATGCCTCATAGACCTGCTCGGTGGTCATCACTACAGAGAGTGGGAGGTAGCCCCCTGTAAGCCCCTTGGAGAGGGTCATAAAGTCAGGTGAGATATCGGCATGATCACACGCAAACATCTTACCTGTACGCCCAAACCCCGTCATAATTTCATCAGCTATCAAGTGGACATCATACTGCTTGGTGAGGCTTCTTGCCCCCACAAGATAGTCGGGATGATACATATGCATCCCCCCTGCTCCTTGGATCAGAGGTTCTAGTATCAAGGCAGCGATCTGATCCCCCTCCTCCGACAAGAGACGCTCTAGTATCTCTAGTGCTTCGCCTGCGGATGCGATACTCTGATCTTTGGGTACGGGGACTTGTCTATTGGCAATCAAAAGTGGCTCATAGGTCTCTTTGTAGAGTGCCACATCACCTACAGATAATGCCCCAATCGTCTCACCATGATAGGAGTTGGTCAGTGAGAGAAAAACGGGCTTTTTTTTGCCTCGGTTAAGGTGGTAGTGGTAGCTCATCTTAAGGGCTGCCTCTACCGCACTAGAGCCGTTATCTACATAGAAGACTTTCTTCAGTCTGGTGGGGGTAATCGCCACGAGTTTGTGTGCCAACTCCACAGCTGGTTCATGGGTAAACCCTGCTAGTAGTACATGCTCTAGGGTATCGAGTTGCGCCTTGACTTTGGCATTAATTTGACTATTGGCATGCCCAAAGAGATTGACCCACCATGAGCTTACCGCATCGATATAACTGTTGCCTTCAAAATCATAGAGATAGACCCCTTTTCCCGATTTGATAGGGATAAGAGGGAGTGTTTCATGGTCTTTCATCTGGGTACAGGGGTGCCATATCACCGCAAGGTCACGCTGCATCATTTCACTATTTTTACGCATCATCTTTCTATTGCCTCCATTTGGCAGAGCAGACCTACTCCTAGGTACCCTCAAGGTTATTTTAGATAAAATATTGTACAAATTTTTTGATTGAAGGTAGATAAAGCATGATTAGTTGGATGCAAAAACACAATAAATATCTCGTATGGACCATTTGGGTAGCGACCATCGCATTTATCGGTGCTGGATTTGTAGGCTGGGGAAGCTACAATCTAGGCTCCAAGGCAGGAAGTGTTGCCAAAGTGGGAAGTCTGGAGATAGAGCAGAGTAAACTCAATATGGTTTATAGCAATATCTACAATCAATACAATGAGGTCTTCCAAGGTAAACTTGATGAGAAACAAGCCAAAGAGATGGGGCTTATCAAGCAAGCATTTGCACGCATCGAAATCCAAGCAAAGATTTTGAACTTTGCTCAAGAGATGGGGATTGTGGTCTCAGACCAAGAGGTTGCGCAGATGCTCGCCTCCATCAAGGGGTTCCAAGAGAAGGGTCAATTCAATAAAGCGATCTACGACCGCTATCTTCAGAGTCAACGCATGAAAGCCAAAGTATTTGAAGCGAGTATTCGTGAGGATATCACAATCAACAAACTCTTGACACTGCTTCAGACTAAGAGCCTTCCACTCGAACAAGAGAGTATCTGGTCAGCAACACATATCGCAGACAAACTACTCTATAGCCTCATCACACCCAAAGATATCAACTTCACCTTAGACCAGAGCAAACTCAAAGCCTACTGGGAGGAGCAAAAAGAGCAGTTTATCACCCAAAAAGCTTACCGTCTTGCTATCGTATGGACAGAGAGTAACACCACAACCGTTAGCGATGAAGAGATCAAGGCACTCTATGAGAAAAACAGCTTCAACTACACAGACGCAACAGGCAAACAACTCTCCTTTGAGGCAGCCAAAGCCCAAGTCACTCAAGACCTTCAACTCAAAAAGAGTAAAAAATCTGCACAGAAACGCTATATTGCCTTCAAAAAAGGCAAGCTAGAACACTCGGAGATACTCACACTTACCGTAGGAGATCCTCGCCTCTCCACAGAGATGTGGGATAGTATCACCCAAAAAGCGGTAGGCGATATCCTCAAACCTAAAGTTGTTAACCAACACTACGCTACGGTGAAGATTGAGGGTATTGAAGCATCTCATATCAAAAGCTATGAAGAGGCAAAAGCAGAAGTGACACAACAATATACCACCCAAACCAAAAAGACCCTACTCTTTAACCTTGCAGAAGAGCGACTCAAAACACTCTCCGCCAAGAATGCTAAAGAGAGTGAATTTATCACTTTAGAGGATGCAAGTACACTAACTGTGTTGAATCCACAAGAGAGATCAGAATTTATCCAAAAACTCTTTACATCAAAGAGAGAAAAGGGTATGATTAGTTTATCAGATAATATTATTATTTATAATATCATAGAGCAGAAGCTTCTACCTATGGATAGTAATAGCAGTGACTTAAGGAGAGAACGTAGTGAGAAGATGAAACAAGGCATATTGGAGAGCAATCTTATCAAAGCATTAGAGACACGATACCCTACAGAAGTTTATATGGGAGGACTAAAAGATTGAGTGATACAATTTTAGCCATAGATATAGGCTCAACCAAAGTATGTGCAGTCATTGCCGAGATTGAAGAG
This sequence comes from Sulfurovum sp., assembly GCA_027068485.1. Lineage (GTDB taxonomy): Bacteria > Campylobacterota > Campylobacteria > Campylobacterales > Sulfurovaceae > Sulfurovum. The sequence goes on along the minus strand of JAMOSB010000007.1, from coordinate 64,188 downwards.
GGTAGAGTTCAGATCCAAGGGCATGGTGTTGCCAAGTCCCAAGGGGTCAAAAAGGGTGCGATTACTAATATCGAACTCGCCTCTAAAGCAGTTAAGAAGGCGATCAGTGATGCAAAGCGAATAGCTGGAAGCAATATCAGTAGTGCCGTTGTCTCTATCTCCAATGTCCATGCCAAGGGACTCAACTCCACAGGGGTTGTCAATATCCCCAATAAAGATATCTCTATCAAAGAGATCAATCGTGTCATGCAGACCACCCTCTACAATGCCAATATCCCAAATGACTATGAAGTGATCCATGTACTCCCTTACAACTTTAGGGTAGATGATCAAGATTTTGTTGAAGATCCATTTAGCATGAATGCTACACGGATGGAGGTCGATGTCAATATTATCTTGGCACAAAAATCTAACCTTCTCAACCTTAAAAAGACGATCCGTTCAGCAGGTGTTGAGATTGATAGTATCGTCCTCAATGGCTACGCTTCTGCCATCGCTACTATTGATCCTGATGAGAGAGAGCTAGGGGCAGCCGTCATTGACCTAGGGGGACAGACGAGTAACTTGGTGATCCATACAGGCAATGCGGTACGATACAATGACTTCTTAGGAGTAGGCTCAAACCACATCACCAATGACCTCTCTATGGCACTCCATACCCCACTCAATATCGCTGAGCAGGTTAAGATCCAACATGGTCACCTCGTTGAGATCAGTCATGATATTGTAGATCTTCCTATCATTGGAGATGAGGAGAACCGTAAAGGTGTCTCACTTGAAGTGGTACATAGTGTGATCTTCGCACGGGTTGAAGAGGCACTCAGTATTCTTGAGCGTTCCTTAGAGAAGTCTGGCTTCAAAAAACAGATTGGTACAGGAATCATCCTCACAGGTGGTATGACCAAACTTCAAGGGATTCGTGAACTCGCACAATCCATCTTCCCCGCAATGCCTGTGCGTATTGGTAAACCCAATAATATCGGCGGACTCTTTGCAGAGCTTAAAGACCCTGCTTTCTCTACGGTCATTGGACTACTACTCTATAAGTCGGGTAAACATACTCAGTATGAGATCGACTTTGAGCAGGAGCTTCTACACTCCAAGACACTCTATGGAGAGAACCTTAGTGATATCAAAATCGCCAATAGTTCACAACGATCAGAGGTACTTCATGAGCCAAAACCAGAGCGAAAAACCAAAAGTGAATCAGAAGATGCCAATGCATTCTCATTTGATGACCTACCCGATATTGGAAATGATGTCAATAATCCATTCAAAAAATTAGCAAACTGGGCACGCCAACTTTTTTAATCAAATAAAAAAACAGCTTTAGATAGTATAATACGACAAATAGGAGGAAAAAATGGAAGAGTTCGAAATAGATATTGTTGAGACAAAATGTCAAACAACAGGTGCAAAGATCAAAGCGATTGGGGTTGGTGGTGGTGGTGGAAACATGATCAACCATATGATTAGCGAGGGGATCAACCATATTGACCTTATCGTTGCCAATACCGATGCACAAGCACTCAACTCCTCACTCGCTCCATTTAAGATGCAACTAGGGATTAGTGCTACGCGTGGTTTGGGTGCGGGGATGATCCCTGAGAAAGGTCGTGAAGCTGCCCTAGAGAACTTTGATGATATCAAAAAAGTACTCGATGGTGCGGATATTGTCTTTATCTCTGCTGGTCTTGGTGGGGGTACAGGTACAGGTGCTGCACCAATTATCGCTCAAGCAGCCAAAGAGGTCGGTGCCTTGACTGTCTCAGTTGTGACAAGTCCCTTTAAGTTTGAAGGACGCAAGCGAACCAAACTCGCCAAAGAGGGTCTTGAAGAGCTCAAGAGAGAGAGTGACTCAATCGTCGTAATTCCCAATGAGAAACTACTCTCTATCGTAGAGAAAAACCTCGGAGTCAAAGAGAGCTTTAGACTTGTTGATGATATCCTCTCTCAAGCTGTCTACGGTATCTCCAAAGTAATCCTCTCTCACGGAGAGAATGATATCAATGTCGACTTTGCGGATGTTAAAACAGTTATGAGCCATAGAGGATTAGCATTGATGGGTGCAGGATACAGTGCAGGAAACAGTGCTGCGTATGAAGCAGCTAAAACCGCTATCGAATCCCCTCTCCTTGACAATGTTTCTATTGATGGGGCGATGGGTGTCTTGGTACAGTTTGATATCCATCCAGACTATCCTATTATGGAGATTAGTGAAGCAATGAATATCATCGAAGAGAGTGCAGATGAAGATGCTTCTGTCATCTTTGGTACCACTACCAACCCAGAGATGGATATCGATGAAGTACGCATTACCATCATCGCTACAGGGTTTGAAAAAGAGGAGGTTATTCCTACTCCTACCTCTACCAAAGAGCCTCTTAAACAAGAGACAACTAAAGCCAACCTTGAGAGTATCCGTTCACTCAACCGTAGAGTTGTGGGGGGATACAACCATGAGAGTGAAGATATTCTAGATGTCCCAACTTTCCTTAGAAAGCAGATGGACTAGTCCTAGCTCTCGTATACTTTTCTCTTCCATCCTCAAGCAGAGAGACTCCTCTCTGCTCTACACAATCCCTATATTAACTATTTTTTGCTATTATTATCTAAAAATTTTGTTGAGGAATCTATCATGAAACAGATCAAAAAACTCTCTACTATTGCAGCTGCCACAGGTCTAGGGGCACTACTACTTACAGGGATTACAGGGTGTGGGGAGAGTACGCAAGCACCACAAGAGCAAGAGCAAGCCAAAGGGGCTTTTCTCATCATAGAGGAGATCTCAGAAGGAAAGTATAAAATCAAAGATGAGTTTCCTGCCGAGGAGACACGCATCGTACTCAAAAAACTCGATGGAACAGAAAAAGTACTCACCAAAGAGGAGATGGATGCTCTAGTCAAAGAGGAGGCAGCTAAGATTGATGAGGGTACCTCCAATCTCACAAAAGAGCAACCAGCCGAAGCGAATGCAGGGGGTATGGGACTAGGTGAGACCATCATGGCAAGTATGGCAGGGGCGATGCTTGGGGCATGGATTGGTAACAAACTATTTGGTAACCAAAACTACCAAAACAACCGAAAAGCCAGCTATAAATCTCCCTCTACCTATAGTCGAAGTAAGAGTAGCTTCAACAAATCACGCAGTAGCAAAACTAGCTCAACCAAAAAAAGTGGTTTCTTTGGAAGCAAAAAGCGTAGTAGCTCCTCACACCGTAGCTCATTTGGTGGATAAGAGATGGTCACACTACAACAAACCACCCCACTAGACCCAAGCTACCTTGAGTCACTTGGATTTGTCTGGCATACCGATAGTGATGAGAGTAGCTATATCTCAGATAGACTAGTCTGTATCACAGAGGCAGAAGCAGAAGCGTACTATGAAGCGACCAATAGCCTCTATGAGATGTATATCGAGGCTGCGGAGTATGTGATTGAGAACAATCTCTTCCATGAGATTGGTATCCCCTTTAACCTTGTAGAGTTGATCAAAGAGTCGTGGGAGCACGATGTCCACTGGCACCTCTATGGACGCTTTGATCTTGCAGGTGGGATTGATGGCAAGCCGATTAAACTCTTGGAGTTCAATGCAGATACCCCTACCGCACTCTTTGAGACTGCCATTATCCAATGGGCAATGCTCAAACAAAACAACCTTGAAGAGGAGAGCCAGTTTAACACCCTCTATGAGTCACTTGTTGAGAACTTCAAACGCCTTGTCGTACTTGAAGAGGATACAGAGAGCTTTGAGGAGCAGTATGAGGGGTGGAAGTTTCTATTTACCTCTATCAAGGATAATCCCGAAGAGGAGCAGACAGTTAGACTCCTTCAACACATCGCAACAGAAGCGGGGTTTGAGACTGAGTTTGCCTATATTGATGAGATAGAGTTCTCCAATGAGGAGGGGATCTTCTACCATGATGAGCCGTATGAACTCTGGTTCAAGCTTATCCCTTGGGAAGATATCGCCCTTGAGGAGTCAGATTTGGCAATGATACTCACCCATATCATCCAAAATCAAAAAGCCATTATCTTCAACCCTGCCTATACCCTACTCTTCCAGAGCAAAGGGTTACTCAAGATACTATGGGATCTATACCCTAATCACCCCCTACTCCTAGAGAGTTCCTTTGCTCCACTCAGAGGTCAAAAACAGGTCAAAAAACCTATCTTTGGACGAGAGGGAGAGAGTGTCAGTATCTTAGATGAGAATACCCAACCCATTCAGAGTAACGGTGGGGAGTATGATAACCATAAGATGGTCTATCAAGCCTATACTCAGCTTCCTCAAGACAGTGAAGGACTCAGCTATCAAGCAGGGGTCTTCTATGCTTATGAGGCGTGTGGACTTGGGTTTAGGAAGGGGAGTAAGATCTTGGATAATATGTCTAAATTTGTAGGACACCTTGTCAAGTAAGCATGAGTGCCAACGACCCGCTATCGTGTGGGTCGCCTATCACAGCTCTTTGACATACTCCTCTTTTTGACTCTTAGGGATAGTTTTGCTGGTAGGGATCTGAAGGACTTCATAGGACTTAGCTCCCTTGAGATACTCAATAGTCACCCTATCCCCAATACTCAGCCCCTTTGAGGCTTTTGCTTTCATTCCATTGACATAGACCACACCACTCTTGAGCATATCTGTCGCGATGGTGCGTCGCTTAACGACATTGACCGCGGAGAGCCACTTATCTACACGCATACCCCACTCCTACTGCTTAAACTCTAGCTCTGCGGTTTGTGCAACCGTGATACCTTTAAGAGAGAGTTGATCATTGATGATATACTGCTCTGCTTTAAGCTCTTTAAAGACCTGCTTACACTCTTTCATCTCAAACATACCCGTATCAACAAGCATCAATTGAATATCTTTAATCGACTCCTCTGGCTCTTTTTTAAAAAGCGCCAGAAGGGAGACTTTTTTGACAATATCAATGTCGTTCATTAGTGGAGGTCTTCATTGAGGAGAACTTCTCGGGTACTGCGTCTAGCGATTACCGCTCCTGTAGTAGAGTCCTGTCTAAAGTGGATACCATGGAGTCCCTGAAGCATATCGGCTCTAAAGCTCTCTTGTGGAGCCAATGGATTTTGAGGATTGGCTTCATTGATCTTGTTGCGTTCTTCCTCAGTGATAGCGACCTTGGTACCTGCAAAGATTGCTAACCCTCCATCAATAATACACGCATCCCCTAGAGGGATACCACAAGTTGAGTTAGCCCCTAGTAGGGTATTTTCCCCTATACTGATAGGGTTACCATCGGTACCAGAGAGAACCCCAAGGATACTCGCACCACCCCCTACATCAGAACCACTTCCTACAATCGCAGAAGAGGAGATACGCCCCTCTACCATCACAGGTCCAAGTGTCCCCGCATTGAAGTTGATATACGAGGCTCCTGGCATAACCGTAGTCCCTGCGGCGAGCTGTGCCCCCATGCGTACTTTGGAAGCCTCTAGGATACGGGTGTTATCGGCAGGGATAATATGCTGAAGGTAGCGTGGGAACTTATCAACCGCATCTACCTGTGGATAGGTACCATTCAGTTTCATCTCGATCTCATTCTCTCTAAGATAGTCAAGCTCATACGGTGTCGTCCCTACCCATGCGACATTACTCAAAATACCAAAGGCTCCATTGAGATTGACACCTCTAAGGGGTGCTTTACTCTGAGAGAGGGCATAGAGCTTGAGATAGACCGCTTCCACAGAAGCAGGTGCCACATCCTCAAAAAGGAAAACAATTCTAAAATCTTTTCCCATATCTTCGATATTGGCAAGGGCTTTAATCACCTGTATATTTTTGTGTGCATCGCCTGTCGCTTCAGAGACAAAAGGAGCAAAAGCTGCCATAGCATTACTGACAAAAGTCTCATTGATAGTTACAACAAACTCACTCCCACTAAAATCTACGGTACACTTCGCCTCTTCAAGTGCCTTGACAAAGACCGCAGCAGAGCCGAAGTTCTCTCTCCAGTTAATCAGTCCAAAGTTTGCTTGTAGAATCTTCTCCGCATTCTTCTGTCCACGATCTACGCGTGCGATACCAAAGGCTACAGGCTCTCTGTACCCCTCTTGCGATGTAATCTCTGCTACCAATGCCTTAAATGCTTCTGCTGATGCTACTGTTTCGATTGCCATAATTAAATTCTCCTCTCTTCTATTTTGCTTTATTACCAAAACCGAAAAAACGCTTAATGCGTTCACATACGGTTACAGATCCTGTCTCAATACGACACACTTCAACCTCTTCTTCAACCTCTCCCTCTTGTGAGGGGAGTAGGTGGCTGATACGCTCAGGCTGTTTTTTACCCTCAATCATAAACCGCAAGGCATTAAGGCGGATAAAGCCCTCTGCATCGGCTTGGTTGTAGACATCATCAGCTTCAAAAGTCGAATGCTCTTCAGAGTAGAGTGTACGGTCAGACTTGCGTCCTACGACGATAACATTTCCTTTGTAGAGCTTAAGTTTTACCTCTCCAGTCACCTGCTCTTGTGTTGCATCAATAGCAGCTTGAAGCATAGTGCGTTCAGGTGACCACCAGAGACCATTGTAGATGAGTTTGGCATACTTTGGCATCAACTCATCTTTCATATGAGCCTCTTCTCTATCGAGGGTGATTGATTCGATGGCACGGTGTGCTTTGAGCATAATCGTCCCACCTGGTGTCTCATAACACCCACGAGCCTTCATCCCTACCATACGATTCTCTACGATATCGATACGCCCAATACCATGCTTTTTACCCAAAGTATTCAGCGTCTCCAAGAGCGTCGCAGGAGTCATCGCCTCACCATTGATACTGATAGGATCCCCTCGCTCATACCCTATAGTGATATACTCTGCCTCATCAGGTGCCTCTTCAGGTGAGACAGACCAGAGCCACATATCCTCTTCGGGCTCTGCGTAAGGGTTCTCCAGATGTTCCCCTTCATAGGAGATATGTAGAAGGTTCGCATCCATCGAGTAGGGCTTTGGCTTCCCTTTGCCATCGATATCAATCCCATGTTCTTTGGCGTAATTGAGAAGCTTGGTACGGGAGTTGAGATCCCACTCTCTCCATGGTGCGATTACCGTAATCTCAGGGTCAAGGGCAAGATACCCAAGCTCAAAACGCACTTGGTCATTCCCTTTTCCTGTAGCTCCATGCGATACCGCGTCAGCACCTGTCTGCTTGGCGATCTCTATCTGTTTTTTGGAGATTAGCGGTCGTGCGATAGAGGTACCCAAGAGATACTCCCCCTCATAGATTGCATTGGCTCTAAACATAGGGAAGACAAAATCACTCACAAACTCCTCTTTGAGGTCAAGGATAAAGATATTCTCCTCTTTAATCCCCATATCTAGTGCTTTTTTGCGTGCAGGCTCTACCTCTTCACCCTGCCCTAAATCCGCGGTAAAGGTGACCACTTCACACTGATACTCATCTTGTAGCCACTTTAAAATAATACTTGTATCCAGTCCACCCGAATACGCCAATACTGCTTTTTTAATCTCTTTTTTTACCATCTCTTTCCTTCTTTCTCTTATGCGTTATAGTTAGGACTCTCTTTGGTGATTGTCACATCATGAACATGACTCTCTTTGAGACCTGCTGATGTAATCTCCACAAACTCTGCCTTCTCCCAGAATACGCGAATAGACTCTGATCCACAATACCCCATAGAGCTTCGCAATCCACCAATCATCTGATGAATAACATCTGCAATCTTACCACGGTAGGGTACACGCCCTTCGATACCTTCAGGGACAAGTTTATCTGCTGCGGTTCCCTCTTGGAAATAACGGTCTGTACTCCCTTTGGTCATCGCACCGATACTTCCCATACCACGATACTCTTTGAACTGTCTGCCATTGAATAGTATCATCTCACCTGGTGCCTCATAGGTACCCGCCAAGGCACTTCCAAGCATCACACAGCTCGCTCCCACTGCCAAGGCTTTGGCAACATCACCTGAGTACTTAATCCCACCATCAGCAATAACAGGTACACCTGCTCTGTTGGCTACTTCTGCGACTTCATCAATCGCAGAGATCTGTGGTACCCCAACACCTGCTACGATACGCGTCGTACAGATAGACCCTGGTCCAATCCCTACTTTAACACCATCAGCTCCTGCTTTGATGAGATCCTCAGCTGCTGCTGCTGAAGCGATATTTCCCGCGATGACATCGATATCGAGTGTGGCTTTGATACGCTTAACCGTATCTAAAATCCCTTGTGAGTGTCCATGTGCGGAGTCAAGTACAATGACATCAACCCCTGCCTCCACCAATGCTTTAGCACGGTCAAGTTGTCCCACACCAATCGCCGCAGCGACTCTAAGACGACCCAACTCATCTTTATTGGCATTAGGAAACTGTACCTTTTTTTCGATATCTTTAATCGTAATTAACCCTTTGAGTTTGTTCTCACTATCAACGATAGGAAGCTTCTCAATCTTATGCGCTTGTAGTACTTTGGCTGCCTCTTCAAGGGTTGTCCCCTCTTTAGCGGTAATTAGTGGAGCATTGGTCATGACATCTTTGACAATACGACTCATATCAGTGATAAAACGCATATCACGGTTGGTGATAATCCCAATTAGTTTTTGGGCTTCATCTACTACGGGGACACCAGAGATACGGTACTCTCCCATCAAAGTATCTGCATCACCTACGGTTGCATCTGGGGAGATAAAGATCGGATCGATAATGATACCACTCTCTGATTTTTTGACTTTTTTGACCTGCATCGCTTGTGTTTGGATATCCATATTTTTATGGATTACACCAATTCCACCTAGTCGAGCCATCGCAATGGCTGCTTTATACTCTGTGACTGTATCCATCGCAGCTGAGACGATAGGGAGATTGAGAGAGACCCTCTTAGTAAGTTGTGTCTTAATATCTACCTCTTTGGGTAAAACAGTCGAGTGTTGTGGTACTAGCAAGACATCTTCAAATGTTAATGCTCTTTTTTTAATTCTCATCATCGTCCTTTATTTGGTGTAATTTACTACTTTTTCCATGCTCAAAGCACCATCAAAAAGTATCTTTTCATTAAATTTCTTTGCAATGAGTTGCAATCCTATGGGCATCCCCTCACTATTGCATGCAACGGGGAGTGAAATAGCAGGGAGTCCTGCAAGGTTAATCGCAATGGTATACATATCACTCTTATACATCTCTAGTGGATCTTTGGAGGCTCCCATCTGAGGTGCTACACTCGGTGATACGGGAGAGAGGATAAGGTCTGCTTCACTAAAGATCGCATCAAACTCATCTTGGATTAGGTGTCTTACCTTCTGTGCTTTGAGATAGTAGGCATCATAGTAGCCCGAAGAGAGTACAAAGTTCCCCAACAAAATACGCCGTTTGACCTCTTCTCCAAACCCTTCACTACGGGTATGAAAAAAGAGCTCTTGGGTATTTTTGGCCTCAGCTCGTCTACCATACCGCACCCCATCAAAACGGGCTAAGTTAGTCGCTGCCTCTGCAGTTGCCAAGATATAGTAGGTAGCGATATCATACTTGGTGTTCTGCATCGTTTTGTGGACAATGGTATGTCCCGCCTCTTTGAGCTTTTTTACGGTCTCTGTGTAGGCTTGCTGTATCTCCTCATCTGCCTGCTCGATATAGTTATCGATAACTGCGATGGTGAGTTTGACCTCTCCATTGAGGTGACCCGCGATATCTTCTATCTCAAAATCAGCTGAAGTAGAGTCCTTCTCATCATACCCTTTGATCGCATCATAGAGTATCGCAGCATCCTCAACATTTTGGGTGATAGGACCAATCTGATCAAGTGAAGAGGCGTAGGCAGCCAAACCAAAACGAGATACCCGTCCATAGGTTGGCTTCATCCCCACCACACCACAGTAGGCTGCGGGTTGACGGATAGATCCCCCTGTATCAGACCCCAGAGCAGCAATAGCAATGCCTCCTGCTACCGCAGCAGCACTCCCTCCTGAGCTTCCACCAGGGACTCTATTGGTACCATGTGGGTTGAGTGTCGCTCCATAGAAAGAACTCTCTGTCGTCGACCCCATCGCAAACTCATCCATATTGGCTCGACCAAATGCCATCATCCCATGTGCTTTGAGGTTGGTAATCGCTGTGGCTTCATAGGGAGCGATATAGCCTTGTAAAATCTTAGAGGCTGAAGTGACACTCCACCCTGCTACTTGAATGTTATCTTTAATCAAGATAGGAACCCCCTCACCTGAAGACTCATACCCGACATAGGCATTAAGCCCACTCTCTTTTGCCTTCGCTTCAAGCTCCTCCCTCAGTGTTGCCATCTCTTCATGAGATTTGGTTAATGCTTCTTTTAGTGTTATCACTGCTTATCCTCTACTTTCCTAGTTTCTTCTTATAGTAGGCTACAATACCCAATCCAACACCCACCAATCCAAGAATAAAAGCGATTGAGCCAACAATCACCTCTACGGGGATGGGTTGTGTCATATCAAACATTATGCACCTACCACGCTAGCACAACGCATACAAGCACACGCCTCAGATAGGGCGGTAAATCGCCAACATCTAGGACATTTGTAGGCTGTTGCTTTATGAACGGTAAAGGTTTCTCCCTCTACTTCAAAGCTAGCAACCTGCTCACCCTCTGAACTCGATTTGATAGCAGATACCACAAACCAATCTTCAAGCTCTTTACTCTCCTCGATAGGGAAGAGGCTACAATCCCCTACAATCTCCAACTCAAGGGTCGCTTTGATTACTTTCTCTTTTTTCAATGAGTCGATCGCCTCAGAGAAGTTTTGACGCGCTTCAATCAAGAGCGTATCATCAAAACTTGCTTCTACCTCAGGTACTGCACTATAGACCAAGTCGAATACACTCTGCATCTCCCCTTTGAAGTGTGCAGGGGCATATTCAAGTATCTCATCGGCGGTATAGGTCAAGACAGGAGCAACAAGCCCCAACATCGCTTTGGCAATATGTGCCATGGCAGACTGTGTTGCTCTTCTTGTGGTGCTAGTTTTAGCTTCACAGTAGAGTCGATCTTTGGTGATGTCCATATAGATACCACTCAACTCATTGGTGATAAAGTGGTTGAGTGTGGCAAATCCACCCAAGAAGTCATAAGAGTCAAATGCCTCTTTCACAGAAGCAAAGACTTGACCTGCTTTGGCAAGGATCCATCGATCAAGCTCTCCATACTCCTCCGCGGTGACATACGCCTCCAGATCATCCACATTGGCCAGTAGAAATCTAAAGGTATTGCGTATCTTTCGGTACTGCTCTGCGGTCTGCTTCAAGATACTATCAGAGATTTTAAGGTCGGTTTGATAGTTACTCAGTGCGACCCATAGCCTCAAGATCTCAGAGCCATACTGCTTGATGACCTTATCAGGAGCGACCACATTCCCCTTGGATTTAGACATCTTCTCACCCTTGTCATCCACCGTAAACCCGTGGGTAATGAGTCTCTTATAGGGAGAGCGTTGATTGACCGCTGCACTCAAGAGAAGTGAAGACTGAAACCACCCTCTATGCTGATCTGATCCTTCGATATAGAGAGAGGCAGGATACTCCCCTGCATCGTAGTTGCCACTACGCAATACAGAGTTCCATGTTGAACCACTATCAAACCATACATCCAAAATATCAGAGATTTTCTCCAAATCATCTGGATTGTAGTGACTCCCCTTTGGTAGTAGCTCCTCATTACTCATGGTATACCATGCATCTGCTCCATAGATATCAAAAAGTCCTGCAATATGTGCCAAGACATCCACATCAAAAATCACCTCTTTGGTACTCTTACTGCGGAAGAATGCTATCGGAACCCCCCATGAACGCTGACGAGAGATACACCAATCGGGGCGACCCTCTATCATCGGCTTGAGTCTGTTTTTTGAGCTAGCAGGATAGAATCTTACAGATTCTATCGCATCAAGAGCAGAGGCTCTAAGGGTATCACTAGAGCCATCAGGCATCTCATCAATAGCGATAAACCACTGATTGGTGGCTCTATAGATGAGTGGTTTTTTGGTTCTCCAACAGTGAGGATAGGAGTGGACAAACTTACTCTGCTTGAGTAGATTCTCTCCGAGTATCTCCAAGATTGGCTCATTGGCTTTAAAGATATGCATTCCAACAAATCTATCGGGATCGGGAAGGAGGTTTAGCCCTTTGATTGAGGCATCATAACAGCCTCTCTCATCGACAGGCATCACAACATCAAGTCCATACCTAAGCCCTACTCTATAGTCATCTTCTCCGTGTCCAGGAGCGGTATGGACACACCCTGTCCCCCCATCCATCAAGACATGATCACCCAAGATGATCTTAGAGGAACGACCATTGAGTGGATTGATAGCCAAGAGGTTCTCCAACTCGGTAGAGGCGATCTTGCGTGAGGCGTGACCACTCACGACCCCCTCCTCAATCATCGCCTCATAGCGTGCCTCTGCTACGATATGCCCATCATCGGTGAGGAGATACATCTCATCAGGATTCAGAGCGATACCTGTATTGGCAGGAAGTGTCCACGGGGTAGTAGTCCAGATCACTACCCCTGCTTTGCCCGTCACCCCAATCTGCTCTTTGGCACTATCACTCAACTCAAAGTGAACATAGATGGAGTAGTCCTCTTTATCCTCATACTCCACCTCGGCATCAGCCAATGCCGTACGAGCAGCCCATGACCAGAAGATAGGTTTGTGGCGTTCAACCAGTAGCCCTTTTTGTGCTACCTCACAAAGGGTTCGGTAGATATTGGCCTCAAACTTAAAGTCCATCGTCACATAGGGGTTATCCCAATCCGCGATAATACCCAGCTCCTTAAAACTCTCTCGTTGAATATCAACAAATCGACTCGCATGGGTACGGCAGAGTTCTCTAAACTTTTGTGTCGGCATCGCCTCTTTTTTAGTTTTACCTAGTTTCTCTTCAACTTTCTGCTCAATGGGTAGACCATGACAGTCCCAACCTGGTGTCATACGCACCGCTTTACCCTGAAAATAGTTATACTTCAAGATAATATCTTTTAAGATTTTATTGAGTGCATGCCCGATGTGAATATCACCATTTGCATAAGGAGGTCCATCATGAAGGGTAAAGAGTTCTGCCCCCTCACGCTTCTGTTTCATCTGCTCATAGATATCAGCGTCAAACCATGCTTGATATTTTTTGGGTTCATTAGTGGGAAGATTACCACGCATAGGGAAGTGAGTTTTGGGGAGAAGAAGTGTCTCTTTATAATCCATTTTTGATAATACCTTAGCCTTATATTATCGTGTGATTGTATCAAAAAGCTACTTGCGGTATAATGAACCCATGAAAAAGCATACTCAAATTGTCATTAAAATTATCCAATCACTCACTATTAAGGGGCAAACCATCTCTTTTGCTGAGAGCTGTACGGGTGGGCGTATCGCCTCAGCCTTTACTGCTATCTCAGGTGCCTCTGTAGTATTCAATGGATCTTGTGTCACCTACTCCAATGAGATCAAACATCAGTGGCTTGGTGTTGAGCAGAAGATTCTTGAAGAGGAGGGAGCAGTAAGTGAAGCATGTGTCACTCAAATGCTCCACGGAATGCAAAAAATGGCTCAAAGCGATTATACCATTGCCGTCTCAGGTATCGCAGGCCCCACAGGAGGCACCCCACTCAAACCTGTAGGTACACTCTTTATCGGTATTTTAACCCCCATACAAGAGGTAATATACCATGAGATTTTTACGGGTGATAGAGCCTCTATACAGGAACAAGCTACTCACTTCGCCATCGAGAAATTAGCGATTTTTTTAAAAATTTAATTTTTTTCCAAAAACCCTTGACAATATAAAAATACTAAGCTATAATTCCGTCCACTTAATCACAAGGTTAAGTCAAAAAACATGTGACCCGTTAGCTCAGTTGGTAGAGCAACTCCCTTTTAAGGAGTGGGCCCTAGGTTCGAATCCTAGACGGGTCACCACCACATGGTCGCTTAGCTCAGTTGGTAGAGCGCTACCCTTACAAGGTAGATGTCACAAGTTCGAGTCTTGTAGCGACCACCATTACTTTTTTAGCCATTTAGTTGGTATTTCGGTGCGGCGGTAGTTCAGTTGGTTAGAATACCTGCCTGTCACGCAGGGGGTCGCGAGTTCGAGTCTCGTCCGCCGCGCCATTTTAAAGTGACCCGTTAGCTCAGTTGGTAGAGCAACTCCCTTTTAAGGAGTGGGCCCTAGGTTCGAATCCTAGACGGGTCACCACTTTATAGATGTTTAATCTCTTTGACCCTTTCATCTAGTGGCCAAGGATATTGCGTTTTCAACGCAAAAACAGAGGTTCAAATCCTTTAGGGGTCGCCAAAGTTTTAAACAATTTGGTCGCTTAGCTCAGTTGGTAGAGCGCTACCCTTACAAGGTAGATGTCACAAGTTCGAGTCTTGTAGCGACCACCATTACTTTTTTAGCCATTTAGTTGGTATTTCGGTGCGGCGGTAGTTCAGTTGGTTAGAATACCTGCCTGTCACGCAGGGGGTCGCGAGTTCGAGTCTCGTCCGCCGCGCCACTTCTTTTCTCTTCACAATCATTAAATTATTTTTAATAAAAACTTTCTCTTAACTGTCTTTATATACTCTTACTATCTCTCTGCTCTCTTTTTAATCCCCTAAGAGCTTTATGCTCTTAAGAGGCTACTGTAGGCGTAGGCTTCCACACCTTCACTTGAATATGCTGAGGGAAGGCTTCGGGTTTCATGATGGATTTACCTTTGAGGATACGCAGACACTCTTGAATCCCCTCACTGATACTAGGGTGGGGGTGTATCGTCTTCATAATGTCATTAAGGCGTGTATGAGAGTTCATAATCGTAGCGATAAAGATGATAGAGACCGCAGAGTGTAGCCCTGCTGCACGCATACCAAGAATAACGGGGTTCTCCTCATCACTCACAATGATCTTGAAGAATCCATCCGTTTCACGCATAGCAATCGCACGAGAGATCAATGCGTGTTGGTAGGTAATAACCTTATAGGGTATCTTCTTGGCTTGACACTCCTTCTCATTGAGTCCAATCGCAGAGATCTCAGGATTGAAGAACATAATAGTTGAGATATTGTGATAGCTCAACGGGAAATCGATCTTAGACTCTATCGCCTTCGCAGCAAATCTCCCCTCCATCTCAGCTATATTTACCAATGCCATATTACCTGAGATATCTCCTGCCGCATAGATATCCTTATCTACACGACACTCACTATCTACCTTGAGGAATCCACGACCATCTACCTCAATATTGGTAGACTCTAACCCTATATTTTGGGTATTGGGGACGCGTCCAATGGAAACTAAAATCACATCAACTGCAATCACCTCAGTATGTCCATCTTCATAATCTAAAATCACATCGATATGATTGGGGTGTTTTTGGATCTCTCGGAGGGTCGCTTCATGGTGGATACTCACCCCAATATCCAATAGCTTCTGATTGACATAATCACTTACATCATCATCCTCAAAAGGAATCACCCTATTTTGAGAGTCTAGTAGGTGTACCTCACTCTGTCCATAGTTGGCAAAGATTGTGGCAAACTCACACCCTACAATCCCCGCACCCACAATAAGGATACGCTTGGGAAATCGCTTGAGTGAGAGGATATGGTCTGAGTTGATAATCCGCTTTTGATCAATGGGCAATAGGGGATGCTCCCGTGGAGAGGAACCTGTTGCAAGGATAAAGTAGTCTGCTTCGAGTGTGATAACTTCTCCTAAATGGGTCGAGATCTCCAAGAGCTTCTGCCCCGTAAACACACCACGCCCCTCTAGCAGGGTAATACTCCTCGTAGCCCCCTCATGATAGGCAAAGGTCTCTATCTGAGAGCGTAGCTGATACTGCTTCTCTTTGGCTGCTTTGTAGACTCTGTCTTTGACCTTGGGGTAGTCAACATGAAGCCCAGAGGCACGATAGCCTCTATCGACCCGTTTGGCTGTTGCGTAGTTGGAGGAGAGTTCCCAGAGGGTCTTAGAGGTCAAGGCACCATGCATAACCCCCGCACCCCCTAGCTCACCCTCCTCGACAATCACCACATGGTTACCAAAATCATACGAACGCATCGCTGCTGCAAATCCAGCAGGTCCTGAACCAATTACACAAACATCATACTTGAGCTTTTGGGACATTCTCTCTCCTTTTTACTATAGATTTCTTAGTCGAATACGCACACTCTCTTCATGTGCGGTGAGTCCTTCTGTATTGGCAATCAAAGCACACGACTCTCCAATCTCTCGCATCCCCTCTTTAGACATAGAGATGATTGAAGACTTTTTAAGGAAATTCTCTACAGAGAGTGGAGAGTAGAACTTCGCCGTACCCCCTGTAGGGAGGGTGTGGTTTGGTCCTGCAACATAATCACCAATAGGCTCAGGGGTCTGCTCTCCTAAGAAGATAGCCCCTGCATGCTTAATACTATCGAGTAGTGCCATAGGGTCTTGGGTGACCACTTCGAGGTGTTCAGGTGCGATCTCATTCATCAATGCTATCGCCTCATCCATCGTCTCAGTCACAATAATAGCCCCTCTCTCCTCTATCGATTTACGAGCGATCTCTTCACGACTTAGTGTACCAAGATAGGATGCTACACGCTCACTTACTTGGGTTGCCAAAGTACTATCAGTAGTAATCAAAATCGAACTTGCCATCTCATCATGCTCTGCTTGACTGAGAAGATCTATCGCCAAATAGTCTGCTCTAGCACTTTGATCTGCAAGGATACCTATCTCACTAGGACCTGCAATCATATCGATATTGACCTCACCATAGACCAACTTCTTCGCAGTCGCAACAAAGATATTTCCTGGACCTGTAATCACATCTACCTTTGGGATAGTCTCTGTACCATATGCCATCGCACCAATAGCAGAGGCTCCCCCAACTCGGTAGACCTTACTAACCTTACAGAGATGACACGCAGCAAGTAGCAGTTCATTGAGTTCATTATCAGGAGCAGGGGTACAGATGACTATCTCCTCTACACCCGCTACCTGTGCAGGGATGACATTCATCAAGAGTGAGCTAGGATAGGCAGCTTTACCCCCAGGGATATAGAGTCCTGCCCTATCCACCGCTGTGACCTTCTGTCCTAGAATCGTGCCATTGGCTTCAGCCTCCATCCAAGTTTTGGGCATAAGCTTTTGATGATACGCCTCTATCCTATCATAGGCGAGGTGTAGGGCATCACGCAGTGTGGGATCGATCCGATTGTATGCCTCTTCCATCTCCTGAGTATCAACAAGCAACTCATCATCTGCTTTGGGCTCCCAGCGGTCAAACCTTGCTATCTGTGCTTTCAATGCACTATTTCCACCTGATTGTATCTCTTTGAGGAGTGTTGAGACAATACTACTCACCCCCTCTATATCCATCTTACCACGCGCTAATAGTTCATTAAAGTTTGCCTCAAACATCGCATCACTACTATAAAAAATCTTCATGCCAAATCCTTGTATTTTCTTTGATATCGAGGGAGCATACTCTCATTACCCAATACCCCTCCTTGATGAAGGTAGAGTATGGGGGTTTGTGTAGAGAATAGCTCAGAGTGAGCCAATAGTGTACGCCACCCTAAGGGGTCATACAAGAGGTCAAACTCTACTCCCGTTTGTTGCTGTAATTTTAGCCAAATTTTATAATTTTCCTTATAGAGTTTGGCAAAATGGTGCTTTTTATCTAGGCTCAAAATGGTTGGATGGTGATGCGTATCTCTACAGAGCATCGTAAATTGTGCCGTGAGATATGCCCTATCCCCTACACAGGGTGTCGTATAGACCCGACTCCGCCCCTTGGCTAGATGATTGAGTGCCTTCTGTAAAAAGAGTGCTGTTGTCCCCGTCCCTGAGGGTAAAAAAATTGTAAGCGACTCAAAGCCTTGTGCCACCCGCCACTCCTCTATCTCCTGAGCCAATACCCTAAGCCCCCACTCAGACTCCGCTTGCCGTCCCCCCTCCTCTATCATCAGGGTATGGTTATCTATACTCTGAGGAGGTTTCCCAATACATAACTCCATACCATTTACTAATGCTCCGTGGTAGTTACCATGGGGGTTTTGCTCTAAAAAAGTAGCAAGATGCTCAACAAAATAGCAAAATCGCCATCCTCGTATCTTGGCAAGTACAGATAAGGAGTACATTGCATTAGATTGTGCTGATCCATAAGATATTAGAGTCGTAATCCCCTCAAATTGATGGGTTAAAAAGTAGTGAAATTTACGGGCTTTATTGCCTGAGAAGTGGGGGTGGATAAGTTCATCACGCTTGAGAAAGAGTGATCGCCCTTCAAAAGAGAGAGGCTCAATAGGACTAGGTAGGCTAAGAAGAGGAGTGGTATCGACACTCCCCTGAATACTCAAAAGATCCACTAACGCTTAGTTGCGTCCGATACAGTTGAGATCATCAAATGCTTGTTCGAGTCGTGCAACCATAGACTCCTCACCTGCTCTCAGCCACTTGCGTGGATCATACTTCCCTTTATTGGGTCTCTCCTCACCCTCAGGGTTACCGATTTGTCCCTGAAGATAGTCGTGGTTTTTGGCCACATAGTTGCGTACACCATCCCAGTATGCCCACTGAGTATCTGTATCGATATTCATCTTTACTGCACCATAGGAGATCGCTTCACGGATATCACTCAACTCAGAACCAGACCCTCCATGGAAGACAAAGTTAACAGGTTTCTGAGCAGTCTCAAACTTCTCTTGGATAAACTTCTGAGAGTTATCGAGTATCTTTGGAGTCAAGGTTACATTACCTGGTTTATAGACACCATGGACATTTCCAAACGATGCGGCGATGGTGAAGTTTGGAGAGATTTTACTCAACTCTTCATAGGCATAGGCTACCTCTTCTGGCTGGGTATAGAGTAGTGCATTATCGATATGGGTATTATCCACACCATCCTCTTCTCCCCCTGTCACACCCAACTCTATCTCTAGCGTCATTCCCATCTTACTCATACGCTCAAGATAGGCTTTACAGGTTGCAATATTCTCCTCAATTGGCTCCTCAGAGAGATCAATCATATGTGAAGAGAAGAGTGGTACACCATGAAGTTGGTAGTGTGCTTCACTCGCATCTAGTAGTGCATCAATCCATGGCAACAGTTTGCGTGCAGCATGATCGGTATGGAGTATGACAGGCACACCATAGGCTTTGGCTACAGTATGGACATGTTGGGCACCAGAGATGGTACCTAAGACCGCTGCGTCATCTGAAGACAACCCCTTACCTGCATAGTAGGCACCCCCTCCATTGGAGAACTGTATCACAACAGGAGAGTTGACATTTTTAGCGGCCTCCAACACAGCATTGATAGACATACTACTAACAACATTGACTGCGGGTAGCGCATACCCATCCTCTTTTGCTACTTGCAATAGGCGACTTACATCACTTCCCGTTACCACACCTGCGTTGACAATATCCAATACTTTTGTAGACATATAGACCTCTTTTATCTAATTTATTTAAGTTTAATCACTACACTCTTCATTAAGCGTCCCACCACCTTCTCTTGTGCAAGTTGCATTTTAATACTATTTTTAACCACTTCAAACGCAGGAACTTTTTGTGTACTTTTAGCCTCTTTGATTCGTTTTTTCATACTCTCATAGGCTTTTTTCATCTCCTCTTCCGAGATGGTTGTTGCCATAATCTGTTTTTGCATCCAAAATCCTGCTACTGCTGCCTCTTTCTCTTTGGTAGAGAGTCCTTTTTTTGCAGAAGCTGCTACGAGCTTAGCAGGTGCCATCATTGTGATGAGTTGCTCTTTATCTTTAGCAGAGAGATCACTCCAGCTCTTTTGACCCTTGGTGAGTTTATCTAATGCACCCTCTACCTCTGTACTCGTAATCACCATACCATTGACAGTTGCGACTGTTTTAGCTGAGACTCCTACTGTTGCGACGACCATTGCCATACTAAGGCTTACCAATATTTTTTTCATCTCTTAATTATCCTTTTTTATCTCTATTTTAATATCTTTCATCACTTCCCCAATAATCTTCTTTTCAATCATCTGAGCCCGCATTCTCTCTGCAATCGCTTCGAGTGGGGGTATCGTACGGGTACTATTGTGTTCTAGTGCTTGTTGCTTCATCTGAGCATACGCCTCTTTGATCGCTTCATCGGATATCTTCGTCTTGCGTGTTTCACGCTCTATCCAACTACGAACCAGTGCAGCTTCTCGCTCTTGAGGTGAGAGCTCTTTGTTAGCATTGGCAAGCATAATCAGTGGCATTGCCATCTCTTTGATAAGTCGTTGCTTCTGCTTTCTAGGAAGAAGATCAAAATTGCTTACAGCACCTTGTGTTCGCATCTTTAGATGTCGATCCGCCTCTCGCTTCAAAATCTTTTGACCATTGACTGTTGCAACCACAGCGTTGGGGGAGCGGGTTCGCTTCACTTTGGGTTTGGCAGGCTGATCCCCATAGAGATCAAGACTCCCCAAACCCATCACAGAGCTACTCTCTTTCTCACTTAACATATGGGTCAAAGAGTTCTTGAGAGCATCTGCGGACAGGGTACTCATACCCAATACCAAAGAGAGGGTCACCAAGGTGGCATATCGCTTCATACTACTATCCTACTTTGCCTCTGTAGAGGGATCTACAATCTTCGCTTTACTCTTCAACTCTTTACTTACCTCTGTCATCTTACTAGCAAACTGCTGTTGCTTAAGTGAGGTGACAATACTCTCTTTGACTTGCTCATAAGGGAGGGGCTTAGCATCACTCTTACTCTCAAGATAGATTACATGGTAGCCAAACTGTGTCTTCACAGGCTTAGGAGAGATCGTCCCCACAGCGAGTGACCAGACTGCTTTGGAGAATTCAGGTACCATCTGTCCCTTACTAAACGAACCAAGATCTCCACCCTTTGGACCTGAAGGACCTGTAGACTTCTCCTTTGCTAAGGCAATAAACTTCGCTTGGAGTGCCTCCCCTTTAAGGGGTAGTAGTGTATCGATAATAGCTTGCGCACTCTGCTCATCTTTGACTAAGATATGGCGTGCATGGACAGAAGCCTTTTGCATAAAGCGTTGAGCATTTTTCTCATAAAACTCTTTGGCCTCACTATCACTCACTACAGTACTCTCCATCTGCATTTTCATCCACATACTCACCAAAAGTTCCTCTTTGAGTTTTGCCATATTACGAATAAACTCAGGATTTTGATCGACACCCTCTTTTTGAGCAAGCTCTGTAAAGAGGGCTTTCTCTACCAATCGCTCCTTGATCATTCCCTGTTGCTCTTTGGTGAGTTGAGAGAAGTGTGCATTGGGTGAAGAGGCAGTCACAAACGCTTCAGCATCTTGTTTTGTGATATTTTTCCCATTCACGGTGACCAAGATATCAGAGGCAACAAGAGATGTCGCTGTCAATGCTACTGCCATGAGTGTGGTTTTTGCAAATTTAATCATATTTCCTATCCTTATGGTGCGTAATTTTATCAAGAAGTATAACTCTATTGGGTAAATCATTGATTAATGTCATACTTATTTGGATACTATTTTAGTCTTAGTTAGATTAAAAAAGGGTTATAACATGGCAAAGGTAAAAAAAGCAACCAAAAAAGAGATAGAGGCGATTAAAGCACTCTTTTTAGCACACTATCCCGACTCTGTGACAGAGCTTACTTACCGTAATCTCTATGAGCTACTCATTAGTGTGATGCTCTCTGCACAGTGTACCGATAAGCGGGTCAACCTCATTACTCCCGCACTCTTTGAGTGCTACCCTACACCTATCACCCTTGCCCATGCCAACCTCGATGATGTCAAAGCACTCATCAAGAGTTGTTCATTTTTCAACAATAAAGCCAAAAATCTCATCAAGATGGCACAGAGTGTTATCGCAGATTTTGGAGGAGAGATTCCACTGACACAAAAAGAGCTTATCACCCTTGCAGGGGTTGGACAGAAGACCGCCAATGTAGTGATGATTGAGTATACAGGTGCCAACCTTATGGCAGTCGATACCCATGTCTACCGTGTGGCACACCGCTTGGGGCTTAGTGATGCCCCCACTGCTACCAAGTGTGAAGAGGAGTTGACCCGTAAGTTTAAAACCGACCTCCACCTACTACACCAAGCGATGGTACTCTTCGGGCGTTACCGATGCAAAGCACTCAAACCTGAGTGTGAGGGGTGTTTTCTTGAAGCCTACTGCAAGAGCAAAGCAGGCTTCAAAGTCTAGCTCTCGGCATGAGTGCGTCGGTGGTATCGCTCTACCACATCAGGGTCATGGTGGAGATTGATTGTCGCATCCTTCTTCCCCTCATAAGGGATCTGCGATAGTACATATCGAATCGACTCTAATCTTGCACTCTTTTTATCATTGCTATCGACAATAATCCATGGAGCAAACCCTGTATGGGTACGGCTAAACATCTCCTCTTTGTAGTGCGTCACCTGCTCCCACATCTCTTGGGCTTTTTGATCAACAGGACTTAGCTTCCATCGCTTAAGAGGGTTGGTCATACGCTCCTTAAATCGCTTCTGCTGAGTTGGCTTATCGATAGAGAACCAAAACTTAATCAAAATAATCCCATCATCACTCAAGGCATGCTCAATCTCAGGTACCTCTTTCATAAACTTCTCATACTGCTCAGGAGTACAAAAGTCAAATACAGGCTCTACAATCGCACGGTTATACCAACTCCGATCAAAAAAGGTGATCTCCCCAGGATTAGGGAGGTGCTTGAAGTAGCGTTGAAAATAGAACTGCCCTGTCTCTACCTCCGTAGGCTTCTGGAGTGCAACAACCCGAAATTTTCGAGGATTGAGATACTGTGTAAAGCGTTTGATCGCTCCCCCTTTACCTGCGGCATCACGCCCTTCAAAGATGATCATCACCCGTTTGTTATGCTCATGTATCCAATTTTGCAGTTTGATAAGCTCTACTTGTAGTGCGATGAGTTCATTCTCATACTCCACACTACGGATAATCTTAGAGAGCCGTCTCTTACCGATCAGCTTCTTGAGTCCACTTCTGGTTTTGAGTAGGGAGAGTTTTCCCTCTAGCTCTTTGAGGGTTTTGTGTAGCTTCTTATCTTTGGTATGTATCAGTAGATAGTCGATATCTTGAGATAGTGTTTTCATGTGACTCCTTTAGGTTACGCTATCTGTTGAGTCTACTCCCCTCTTGCTTGTCAAAAAATTATAAATTTTATTTACACATACGATTGGCTCAACTGTCACCAAAAGAAACACCACTACCCCAAACGCTTGATAATCCTCTCTACGACACTAAAAGTCCGCTCCACGGAGTCCAACTTAACCGCTTCGCGTGTCGAGTGTGGATAGCGTATCGTCGGACCAATCGATGCGAAGGTTATCTGAGGATACTTCTGGGCAATCACCCCACACTCCAATCCTGCGTGTATCGCCTTGAGTCTACTACTACCAAAAACCTCTTGCATCTCTTCTGAGACAAGATGGGTAAATGCTGAGATATCGGGTCTCCATGCAGGGTACTTATCCTCTAATGAAACCTCCAAACCATACGACTCAAAAAAAGCAACTGTCTCATCAGAGAGGTGTGCCAACCCCTCTGCACTCATCGCTCTTGCACTACTCTCTACGCTAATCCCCCCCTGCTCATCGGTGGTAATAATCGCAAGGTTGATACTCACCTCAGGGATCTCCATCGTGTGATTATAGGCATGTACTCCCTGCTTAAAATTAGCGATCATCTCAATCACACGATGCCCCTCAGAGAGGATCAATGGACGCTCTAGAAGTCGGCGTACCGTTACTTCACCTTGGGAGGTCAAGACCTCTTGACTATAGACAATCGCCACCGCATTGGAGGCGATTGCATTGCGTCGTTCTCCTGCGTAGAGACTAGCAAGCTGAGTGATATGATGTGTAACAAGATACTCTCCCAAGACCTTAATAGCTGACTCAATCCCCTTATCGATATCGACACCCGAGTGTCC
Source organism: Sulfurovum sp. (assembly GCA_027068485.1). Classification (GTDB taxonomy): domain Bacteria; phylum Campylobacterota; class Campylobacteria; order Campylobacterales; family Sulfurovaceae; genus Sulfurovum. The sequence goes on along the minus strand of JAMOSB010000007.1, from coordinate 40,259 downwards.
CCCCATTAGCCCCTTGACTGCCACCTCATAACAGACCCCCTCTGCCTTCCTATAGCTATCTTGCTTGGAGGCTACGATATCTACACCACCTGCACAACCGATATAGACCTCACCCTCCTCTTCACTATCAAGGTTGAGCATAAAACGGCTCTGAAGATCAAATGCCACTGCATTAGCACCAATCAATCCAATCTCCTCATCAGAGGTGAGTAGACACTCTATCTCTCTTCCCTCATCCATCAACTGCATCATCATTGCAATCGCCATACCATTATCCGCACCCAAAGAAGCATTTTTGGCATAGAGCCACCCCTCCTCCTCATAGGTCTCTATCTGCGGAGCCTTGCCCATACAGACCATATCATAGTGGGCTTGAAGACAGAGGGTGGGAGTGCCTTTGGAGAGGAGAATATTCCCCGCATCATCAACTAGGGTACGGTAGCCTCGATCCTTGGCAAAGTCAACCAAAAACGCTAATAGCTTTGTTGCATCTTGACTACAGTGGGGGAGTTGTGTGAGGGTTTTAAAATGGGTAAGGATGGTTGACATGGAGGCTCTTTTTGAACCATTATAGTCACTCTTGACTAAAAAAAAGCCTTGAAAAAGATTATTTAAACCTAATCTGTAGATTTAGTTTACAATAGTACTTATCCCCCTCTTTATAGATCTCAAACATCTTATATCGACTTGAACTAGGACTATCTAGCTTGATATTATCAATTAGATATGTATCAACACTCTGTTTAAAATAGACCAAATCAAGTAGATAAACCTCACCCTTTTTAGTCACAATGATTATCCCACCATTAACCTCATTTGTTCCATCCCACACTTCACTAGCCCTCATACCAAAGGTTACAGCATTTGCAAAATCCCCCATCTTCTTTTTATAGTAGAATTCGGCACTACTATCCTCTATGATAAGTGATAGGAGTTTTTTAATATCTTTTTCATTTGTCTCATACGAGAGGATAAGCATCTTAGCTAAAATCCCATCTAAGTTAGAGTCAACAAGTCTCAGATTATTTTTAAATATATGACTTTCTGTTCTAATAAAATCAAATTTTGCTCCACTCTTAGTTAAAAACTCACATCTATCCAAGAGTTTTTTTCTACCCATTATACGGTTACTCTGATTCATAATTTCATCATTGATATCTTTTACCTCATAGATAAAGTTGGTATGATTTGAAGCATTTAGAAGAGTTGCTTTACTTCCAAGATTTGACTTGATATTGTATGTCAAATTAATAATTTTACTATAGTTGTTATCAAATACATTAGCCTCCAAATCTCCTTTGACTTTAGAGCCACCTTTTGGTTTTTTGCCATCAAGCAAATCATTAACTAATACTTCTAGCTCTTTAATTTCAAATGAACCTTTTGCTTTTTTATGAGTCAATATCTTCTGTAGTAACATAGCATTTTGAGTAGTGATACATGCTATGTTATACTCTTTAATTTTTCTATTACCTACTGTTTTGACAATCTTTTCATCAAAAATCTGATATTTCGTTTTAGCTAAAATAATCTCTAGTACGGTAAACATATGTTTCTCTATAACCTCTAAGTTTTCATCAACTATGATTAGATTGGGTTGTTCAAGCAGATATAAAAAAGTATAGAGTTCTGACCACTCCCCCTTATTAAATCCCATCTTCAAACTCCTCTAATCTCTTATAGATGTATTTAGCCAACTCCTCTATGACAGGAATAGAGACACTATTGCCCAACTGCTTATACTTCTGTGTATCACTTACACTCTTTGGAAAAGAGAACCTATCCACACCATTTTCAATAAAAGCATAATCTTTAAACCCTTGAAGTCTTGCCCACTCCAAGGGTGTCATTACCCTAATACCTCTATCATTTATAGGTGTTTTTTTACTTCCAAACATCATTCCATAATATTCAGGCTTCTCCTGTAACACTAAATTCCTCTCTTTTCCACTTCCACCTGTTGCTAAGATAGTATTGGATATAGGATTTTCACCTACATTTACCACCTTATATCCAAAACCATTACCTTTTGCTTTGTGTGTAGCTTTGTGTTTTTCTAGCGTTTTAATATACTGTTCAGAGAGATAATATTTAGCTGAAACATCCTCTTCTAATAACGCATATAAATTATTAAATATAGGTTTATCTCTTTTGATAGGCAACTTATTAAACTTATAGTTTTTAGGAACTAAATCATCCCTAAAACCCACAATATAAGTCCTAGTTCGCTTCTGTGGCAGACCAAAATCTACTGTCTTTCTTAAAAATGATTCAGGACTATAATTTAATTTATCATCAACCCCAACTACGCTATACCCTAACTCATTGAGTATTTCTATAATAATCCTAAAAGTTGTCCCTTTATCATGCCGATATAACCCTTCCACATTTTCAAGTAAAAAAGCTTTAGGTTTTGTCTCTTTTAAAATATCAGCAATATGAAAAAAGAGTGTTCCTCTAGTAGTATCTAAAAAACCTTTCTTTGCTCCTGCTATAGAGAATGATTGACAAGGGAACCCAGCTAACAGTACATCATATTTTGTATTTTTTACTCTCTCTTTAAACTCTTGACTCGTTACATCATTTTGCGGATTCTCTCCATAAAGATGTTCATAGGTCATACAAGCATATTTATCTATTTCCGCAGAGAGTAGATTTTTAAAATTATTAGTTAATTCAAATCCTTTTCTAATGCCACCTATGCCACAAAAGAGGTCTATGGTTTTATATTTTGAGATAGTAAATGGTTTTGTCATCTGCTAGTCCTATTATTAAGAAAAGGGGTTCTATGATATAGATTAAGTAGCTTTTTTATAATCTCACTCATTGTACTTTACAAACTACACTCAAACAGTGTTCCACCTTTTTGTACTTTATCCAGAAGAAAAGAGCGTACATCACTTAGGTCAAATCCACTCGCAAGAAACATAGGTTTGTTGTACTGCATAAGAAAGTTAGCTGATTGGAGTTTAGTGGTGATGTCACTACTAGCATAAGAAGAAGTAGTATTTTTTTTGGAGAGATGTACTTCTGAAATAGGGGTACTTACGAGAGAAAGTACTCTATCGCTCTGATAAGGGTCACAATAAGCATCAATATCCGATAAGATCACCAAAATATCAGCGTCAAAGTAGTGGGTCACATGGGCAGAGAGGAGGTCATTATCACCCAGTACTAGCTCTTCGATACTGACGGTATCATTCTCATTGATAATGGGAATCACCCCACTCTCCAAAAGGCGGTTGATCGCATTTTTGGCGTGGGCTGTTCGTTTGGTAGACTCGAAGATATCCGAAGAGAGGAGTACCTGAGAGCAGAGGATACCAAAGTTATCAAAGAGGTCTTGATAGAGTTTGAGTAGGTAGGGTTGACCGATTGCAGAGAGAGCTTGACGGTTGATCATATCCTCTCTATCTAGCTTGATTTGGCTATAGCCCGCAGCGATTGCCCCTGAGCTGACCAGTATCACCTCATACCCTGCTCGAAGCAGTGCAGTGAGAAGCTTGACAAGCTCAAGCAGTCTAATCTTTGCAACCCCCTCAGCCTCTGTCAATACACGAGAGCCTACTTTAATCACAATCCGTTGCATTAGACGCGTTGCTCCTCCTCTTTGACCTCTCCGACAAAATTAAACAGAGCATAACGCAGTGCTTCGGTATTGAAGTGTGCGACTGAAGAGATAGGGAGGACAAAGAGGGGTTCATCTTTGGGGAGTGACTCCCCAAACTCCTGCTGATACCCATAACTGATATAGTTACTATCCGCTTTATACCGCTTGAGGACACGATTGGACTGGAGTCCTATCTCCTCTAAGAAGGTCTCAGTCAAACGATTAACCTCTTCTGGAGCAAAAGAGTCTGTCTTGGTGATAGCAACAGCAAAGTGGCGTGAAGCCAATGCCTCAGAGTATCGTTCAAGCTCTACAAGGAGTGACTCATACTGATACTTCATCTCTCGATAGTTCGCCGCATCGATAAGTAGCAACAGGGTCTTGGTACGCTCAATATGACGCAAAAACTCAAGCCCCAAGCCTCTTCCATCACTCGCCCCTTCGATAATCCCAGGGATATCCGCCATCATAAAGGCATCATAGTCCCCGACATTGACCACCCCAAGCTTAGGGGTGAGAGTCGTAAACTCATAGTTAGCTACTTGGGGTCTGGCATTGGAGAGTGTAGAGATAAGGGTTGACTTACCGACATTAGGATAGCCAACCAACCCCACATCAGCAATCAACTTCATCTCAAGTCGAATCTCCTTCGTAATCCCAGGGAGTCCTGGCTGAGCATAGGTTGGGCGTTGGTTACTCGCACTCTTGAAGTGCATATTACCAAGCCCCCCTTTACCCCCTTCCAAAAACTCGACGACTTCACCCTCTTCGACCAAGTCTAGTAGCTCCTCTTCGGTCTCCATATCAATCACGGTGGTACCAGGAGGGACGATAATTACCTCACTCTTCCCCTTACGACCATACTTCTTACGCCCCTCACCAGGACGACCATTCTCCGCTTTGATCTGGTTGCGTCCACGCAGTGCCGAGAGGGTATCGGTGTTGTTATCTACCTTGAAGTAGACCGAACCACCACGCCCTCCATCTCCACCATCAGGTCCACCATTGACCACAAACTTCTCCGTACGAAAAGAGATGGCACCCGCACCCCCTTTACCTGAACTTATCGTAAGCTCTACACTATCTACAAACATCTATCAAACCTTTAATCTTAACTGTGCAATTATATCTAAATTAGGCGAATTGTTGATATAATTAACCGCGTTATTCTAAGGGGGAACAATGAAGTACACCAAAATAATTATCTCAATCACTTCACTACTACTGCTCAGTGCTTGTGCACCCCATCAACTATCCAAAGAGGAGGGAGGGTTTTACCATAGTGGTATCTACTTTGGAGCCCATTTTTCTCCACTCTACCAAAAGGGTGTCAAAGATGGATGCAAGACAGCCAAGGGATTTTATCGTAAATCGCATCAAGCATTTAACGAGAGTAATGAGTATAATAATGGATGGTTTTTAGGGCGTAATAGATGTAGAGATCTTCTAGTCGTAGAAGAGGAGTAGAGAAGATGAATCCGAAATAGTCGGATTCATGCTCAGTTATGCAGGGATAACTGAGACTTTCTTTTGAGATGCAGTTCTGTTTTCAAACTTTACTACACCTTCAACGAGTGCAAAAATAGTATGATCTTTACCCATACCTACCCCGTTACCTGGGTGTACTTTTGTACCTCTTTGTCTGATGATAATGTTACCAGGGATAACCGCTTCACCACCAAATTTTTTAACGCCTAAACGACGACCCGCTGAATCACGGTTATTCTGAGTTGATCCTTGACCTTTCTTATGTGCCATCTGAGCTCCTTTTTATGCTATTTTAGTGATTCTTACTCTTGTAAAGTCTCTTCTGAAACCTCTTTTAAGTTTTGAATCTTTTCTTCTTCTCTTTTTGTAGATGATAACTTTTTTATCTCTACCTTCATTGATCACTTCACCCTTAACTACAGCACCCTCTACAAATGGAGTACCTAGAGTCAACTCACCATTATCCAGTGCGAGAACTTCTTTGAATTCTACTTCTGCTTTTGGCTCAAGACCCATGTTATCAAAACAGATGATATCACCCTCTTGAACTTTGAATTGTTGACCACTTGCTTTAATGATTGCGTACATTGCAAACCCTTTACTGTTCTATGTTTTTTAAAAAGTTTGTGATTATACCCAAACTATTTTTAACTTTTTTTTAAACTACCAAAATATTTAACTTATTTCCTAATAACTGTAGTCAACACCTGCCAATGCTACACAATCTATCTCGACTAATGCATGTTTTGGGAGGGTCTTGACTGCTACGGTACTTCTTACAGGTTTATGTGTCCCAAAGTAGTGGGCGTAGATCTTATTGACCTCATCAAAATCATTCATATTGGCAAGATAGATTGTCGTCTTAAGGACATCATTAAAGTGTGCACCCGCCGCTTCCAGTACATAGAAGAGATTTTTCATTACTTGGTGGGTCTGATTGGTGATATCATTAGCGACCATTATCCCATTCTCATCGAGTGCTATCTGTCCTGATGTATAGATAAAGCCATTGGCTTCAACTGCCTGTGAGTAGGGTCCTATTGCTTCTGGTGCTTCTTTTGTTGAGATAAATTTCATCTGTTTCTATCCTTTATTTGGTATTTCTTTCATAGAATATATATGAAGTCGAGTAGTCAGAAAACTCAAAGTAGACCTTCTTCTCTCCCTTATCTTTTTTACTGTTAAAGTTCAAATCATCGATACCATACCCATAGCGGTAGGGTCGTGTTGAGCCATCAGTTGTCCCTTTGGCAGTCGAGAGTTTATCAATTTTGATAAACCGATGTACCAGCTTCTCCCCCGCATAGACATCGAGTACACCATTAGTACCTGTCCAGTTTTGAAGTGACCTACTGATGGTGTTTTGTGTCTCTTGGGTACACCCTCCAAAAAGTAGCAATCCCATCGTTATCAAAGCAATGTGTCGTTTCATTCGTTCTCCTTACTGTAAACGCATAGAGTGAATTTTAACATAGTTAGACTTTTGGCATTCCAAACTTCTGTGTCATTAGCTCCCCTTCGGGGCTAAAATAGAGATAATGAAGCATATCTTTAGGGATAGGTAAGCCCACAAGATAACGCAGTGCTAGCGTCGCTTGGAGTGAGGCGATAGACATCACCATTGGAGCAGCAATCCCCTCAGGGGTATGATCCCCTCCACCAAAGACCCCAAAATCAGCCGACTCCAAAAAACAGACCTGCCCATTGAACGCCTCTACACTCCCATAGACCCAAGGGGTATGGTGTCTCTTAGCATAGGCATCAATGGCTAGGCGTACACTTAGGTTGTCTGTCGCATCCAAGATAAGATCATACGATCGTTCTAGCTTGGCAAACGCCTCAAACGCCATCTCAAACGCCTCGACCTCAACAAAAGGACTCTTCTCCTGCAGTAGTTTTGCCACCACTTGAGCTTTGTTTACCCCCTCATCCTCTAACCTAAAGGCAATCTGACGATGGATATTGTGTAAAGAGACCTGATCAAAATCCACCAGATCCACCACACCTATACCTGTTGTCCCAAGTGCAAGTGCGAGTGAACACCCCAAGCCACCACTCCCGATAATCACGATCTTCTTGGAGGCTAACGCTTGCTGTTTGTCACTGCCCCAGAGTGCGATCTGTCGCTTGAAGTACTCCTCAGAAGCGATCATAATGCCCCCCGTTGGAGTAGCTCTTTTTCAAACCCCCATACGCGTCGATGCTCTAGTACCTCTGCTCTATTGATCTCTTCAATCAACATCGACTCCTTATCCTCTAGGATCATCTCCACCTCACCTGAGGGAGCTACTAGCATCGTATCCCCATAGAATTTCCACTTCACCTCCTCATCACTATACTCTCCAAGACGATTGGCACGCAGGATAAAACAGCCATGTAAAAACGCCTTGGTCTTGATGATCTCTCTCCAGCGATTGTGTGATCCAAAAGTCGAAGCCGTTGGTAGTAGCACCACATCAATCTTCTTCTGAGTCACCTTCTGCCAAAAAGCATCAAAGTGCATCTCAAATCCACCCATCACCATAAGTCTAAAGCCTTTGATATGAAAAGTCATGGGATCTTTAAGTGGTTCGACGGGGTTGGCAAAGAAGCGTTTCTCATTCCAATGCCCATAGGGCAGGAGTATCTGCTGTTCATAGTAGCTGATACTCTTAGGGGTGATCTTGGCAATCATCTTATGGTAGCCATCTTTTTTGCTGAGGATAATCGGAGCGATAAAAATAATATCATACTTCATAGCAAGAGATTTAAGCAGTTCGATATGCTTACGGCTCTGCTCCTTGACCATATTGGGTGCCATCGTAGCAAACTCTTTGAAGAAGTGATTGAGGACATACTCCCCCAAGAGCATCACATCTGCCCCTCGACCATGAGCCTGCTTGAGATAGAACTCCAACCGTGTCGCATTCATCCCTAGGGTCGGCAACTGAAGTGCCGCAACGGTTAACTGCTTACTACCCATCACTAGGCTCTTGGAGTCGTTGCTCTCCCTGCTCTATGGTTGTGATCTTTACTTTGGCCTCATCAATCAACTGCTGTGCCTCCTTGATAGATCCAAGCCCCGCCTCATAGAGCTTGACCGACTCCTCTAGCGTAATCTCTGTGTCCATCAACTGCTCCAATACCCTATTGGCGTGTGCTAGCTTTGCTTCAAATGTCTCTTCTTTCATTGTAGTACCTTTGCTATGGATGCTTCAAACTTCTCTAACTCTACCAAAAAGGCATCATGCCCATAACTACTCTGCACCTCAAGATAGCTATGCTCCTGCCCATTACGCTTCATCATCTTGGCGATGTGTGCCATCTCTGAGGGGAAGAAGAGATAGTCAGAGCTAAAACTAATGAGATGTACCCGTGCCTTGATACGCAAAATCGCTTCATGCAAAGAGTCATACCCCCGTGCGAGGTTGAAGGTGTTGATCGCTTTGACGATATAGAGATAGCTCAGGGGGTCAAAGATACGCGAGAAGTTATTGGTGTTATACTCCATATACCGCTCCACCTCATACCGCCCAAAGAGTTCAAAGAGACCATCATTGTTCACATAGTTGCGTCCAAACTTCGTCTCCATAGAGTCAGGAGCAAGATAGGAGATGTGTCCTGCGATACGCCCTATAGCTAATCCATCTAGCCCCTCCTCCTCAAACGCCCCTCGTGGGTAGTTACCATGCTCAAAACGGGGATCTCTGCGTATCGCCTCCATCGCCACTTTATTAAAGGCTATCGTCCATGGACGGGTGGCATAGGTCGCAGCTAGAGAGATGACATCATCTGCCAGATTGGGATAATCCACCCCAAACTGAAGTGCCTGCATCCCCCCCATCGACCCCCCTACAATCGCCCGCAGGTGATAGATACCCAAAGAGGAGAGTAGCTGCATCTGTGCGCGTATCATATCCTTGATCGTCACCACAGGAAACTTCAAACGGTACGGCTCTTCACTAGGGTAGTTATCACTCATCGGACCCGTAGAGCCAAAGCAGGAGCCAATGACATTGGTACAGATGACAAAGTACTTGGTCGTATCGATCGCCTTACCATCCCCAATCAGCCCATCCCACCATCCAGGCTTTCGCTCATCGGGATACTGCCCTGCAGCATGGTGTGAGCCACTGAGTGCATGACAGACCAAAATGACATTACTCTTCTGCTCATTGAGAACCCCATAGGTCTCATAGGCGATCTCATACGGCTCTAAGATACGCCCACTCTCCAGATAGAGCGGAGAGCTAAAATGTGCTACTTTTGTTTCAATTTTCATAGATTACTTTTTTTGGGCTTAGGATATTTTTCAGTATTTTATCGTATTTGGGCTTGTACTTTGTAGCGTATACCCCTAATCACCCTAGTGCGTTTCGCAAATCCTCGATGAGATCTTGAGTATCCTCAATCCCCACACTCAACCGCACCAATCCACCAGGTACCCCCGCATCGATTAGCTCTTGGGCTGAGAGCTGTTGATGGGTGGTACTTGCGGGGTGAGTGATGATCGACTTGCTATCTCCGATATTGACCACTAGAGCAAAGATCTCTGTACTATCAGCGATGCGTTGGGCGGTCTGTTTATCGGCGACCTCAAAGGAGAGGAGTCCACTGTGTCCCCCATGGAAATACTTCTGCCCTAGTGCGTAGTTGCTATCGGACTCTAGCCCTGGGTAGTTGACCTTTTTGACCTTGGGGTGTGACTCCAAAAACTTCGCAATCGCCAACGCAGAACTCGAATGCTGTCGCATACGCAGAGGCAGGGTCTCTAGCCCTTGGATATAGAGCCATGAGTTGAAGGGGCTAGGAGAGGCACCTAGATCACGCAAGAGTGACAAGCGTACCCGCAGAGTAAAGAGCGGTAACGCTAGCTCTGAGTAGATGAGTCCATGATAACTCTCATCAGGTTCATTGAAGTGGGCATAGCGTACATTCCCTTTGATCGCATCGACAAGGTTTTTACGCTCGACGATAATCCCCCCTATCGCCAACCCCTGCCCTGTCGTATACTTGCTTGCTGAGTGGAGACTCAAATCACACCCTAGAGCCAACGGCTTACATAATATCGGTGTAGCCACTGTATTGTCCACACAAGTGAGGATACCATGACGCGTCGCAATCGCCACAATCGCATCAAAATCTGCCACATCGATACTAGGATTGGTGATACTCTCAAAGAGTATCAGCTTACTTCGCTCATCGATTAGCTCCTCTATCTCACTAGGGTTATGGATATCAAAGTACCGTGTCTCAATCCCAAAGCGTTTGATCGTATGCCCCGTGAGGGTTGTCGTCCCCCCATAGACCTGCTTGGCGACGAGGATATTATCCCCTGCCTCTGCCACATTGGCAATCGCATAGAAGATCGCTGCCATTCCCGAAGCTGTCCCCACCGCAGCCTCTCCCCCCTCAAGTGCCGCAAACCGCTTCTCAAAGACATCAGTGGTGGGGTTCATCAAACGGCTATAGATATTGCCCAACTCCTTCAGCTCAAAGAGATCTGCTGCGTGCTTGGTATCTCGAAACTCATACGCCGTTGTCTGATAGATAGGCACCGCCATCGTCCCCTCTCTATCCTTCTCATATCCCGCGTGAATCGCCAATGTCTGTTCGTGCATTATCTATCCTTATTTATATATATCACTTCAATTATAGCTTTAGATTGCTTGATATTTGGTGTGAAGAAGGTAGCGTGTTAGCATACGCTCTTCCATTCAAACTGAGTCATATTTCTCTCTTCTTTAGAAAATGTTATACCAATCAGTGTAATCTCTTTAGCCCTACCAAGATATTTCTCATGATACTCTTTCTTTTGAATCTGCTCTAGGGCTTTGCTATCTTGCTTTTTATGCTCTACCACTTTAAACTCAATAATATAGACTTGACTCATATCAGGTGTCATGATAGTTAAATCAATTCGTCCATGATTTGTTACATCTTCTGCTCTAAACCCAATCCCTAAACCTGCTAAATAGGCATAGATAACATTCGCATAGTAGCCTTCATAGTTTTGCATATTATTCTTGGTATAAGAGTTATAGGGTAGTGTCGCAAAAAGTTGATAGATAGCTTTTTCAAACTGCTTCATATCTTTACTATTGATAGCATCAAATATCAGTTGAGAATCTATCGGTTTATTAGAGAGATATTTTTTAAAAATAGCACTATTGAGTGCTGAACGAACTTCAAGATTAGGGTAAGTCAGTGTATAAAAACGATGATTGAAGATAGTCTTTTCCTCTTTTATCGTTAAGTATCCTGTCTGAAACAGTAGTATCTCAAGCTCAATTTGACCAATATCAAAACTACTCATTGCACTCTCATCAACTTTTATCGCTTCCAAATCAGGGAGAAAGAAATCTCTCTCTTTGAGTATCTCAATCAAAAAAGAGGGGTTAGCAGTCTCAAACCAATAACTTTTAAATTTTCGACTACTACTATCACAAAAAAGTAAAACATCAAAAGGGTTATAGACACCTATTCCTAGAAAATTATAGCCGTTATACCACGCTTTAAACTTCTCTAAATCTACCCCCTCTAAATAGTGAGAGAAATGATTTTGAATATCTTCATGGGTATATCCACAAATGGTTGCATAGCGTTCATCCAAAGAGATATCCAACAGATGATTAAGTTCAGAGAAAAGATTGATTTTTGAAAACTTACTAACCCCTGTTAGGAATACAAATCGAATGTATTTATCACTCCCTTTTATTACTGCATAGATATTGCGTAACTCATCTCTAATATCTTTTGCCATTTTTTGATTCGTAATATTATCAAGCATTGGCTTATCATACTCATCTACTAGTATTACTACTTGTCTGTTATACTGCTTAGCAACCAATTGAATCAATTTATAAAAATAGGTTCTAGCATCCACTTCATCAATAGCCTCTACTCCCAATCGCTCCTGATTCTCTTTCAAAATCGATAGTGTGAGTTGATTGAAATCCTTGCTATTCTTTGTAACACCTATCGCAAAATTAATTTTAATTACAGGAAAAGACTCTTCCCAATTCCAATTATCCTCAGCATATAATCCAGAGAAACACGATCTATTCCCCTCAAACAACTCCTTGAGCATATCTAAAAAGAGTGACTTACCAAAACGACGAGGGCGTGAAAGAAAATAGTAATTTGCATGTTCTATAAGATTGAGAGCCAATTGAGTCTTATCAATATAGATATAATTTTTCTCTTTATCTCTTATTTTTTGAAATGTTTGGATACCTATAGGGAGGGTCTTCAAAATCACTTACCTTTTAAATTTTAATTTAGGGGCTAGAAAAGTTTACAAATAATTCAAACTTTTCCCAATAATTTTTATATGATTATGAGTATATCAAAAATAGATACTATCTGTATAAAAAAGAGGAAACTCTTTTAACATATAAAGTTTAATTCAACTTCATCATACACTCTCTCAAAACCTCAAAAATACTTTCTCTTTTTACTATAAAGTTTTGCTATAATCATCACACTATAAATAGAAAATCAAATGGAGTGTAAGCTTATGTTATTGGGTGTCAATATAGACCATATCGCAGTACTACGGGAGGCACGCAGAGTGGCTGATCCTGATCCATTGGATGCGTTAAGCATCTGTAAACGCGCAGGAGCGGATCAGATTACTATTCACTTACGAGAGGATAGACGACATATCCACGATAGTGATGCCCGTGATATTATCCGACTCTCTGCCTTGCCTGTCAACCTTGAGTGTGCTACCGCGGAGGAGATGATCGCTATTGCGTGTGAGCTACAACCTCACCGTGTCACCCTCGTCCCAGAGAAACGCCAAGAGGTCACGACTGAGGGGGGGCTTGCGGTCACAGGCTCTCAGCCTAGACTCACCCACGCCATCCAACAGCTCCAAGCCCATGAGATAGAGGTCTCACTCTTTATCGATCCTACTGCGGAAGCGATCGAAGCCTCCAAGGCTCTTGGGGTCGAGTGGATAGAGCTTCATACAGGACGCTATGCCAACCTCTACGCGATGCTCTATGGCAACCTCGCCAAGACCCACCATAGCATCCCTAAGCTAGCACTCCCCAGAGCTACCCTCAAGGCTCAACTCCACGAAGAGATAGCCACCCTCACCACCCAAGCAACCCACGCCAAAGTCCTCGGTCTGCGTGTGGCTGCGGGGCATGGACTCACCACCCACAACCTCCCTGCCATCGTAGCGATAGAGGCGATTGAGGAGCTCAATATCGGACAGAGCATCATCGCTCGCTCGATCTATACAGGGCTAGAGCAGGCGATTCACGACTTCAAAGCAGTATTGATTCGATGAGACGCGTAGCCATTAGTGTTGGGGATCTCAACGGTATCGGGATACAGCTAGCGATCGAAAACCACCACACCATTGCCCAACGCGTCGATCCTCTCTACTGTATCGATCGGGCGATGTTGGAGCAGGCTGCCCAGAAGCTCGACCTCCCCCTCCCTCAAGGGATGCAGACGGTCAAAGAGTTTGCCCCCTACTTCACCATCGAAGCGGGTATTATCTCCCCTCAGAGTGGTGCCTACGCCTACGCCTCCTTCACCAAAGCCGTGGAGCTTGCACGCACTCAGAGTGTCGATGCGATTATGACACTCCCTATCCACAAAAAAGCATGGGAGTTAGCAGGTGTGACTTACAAAGGGCATACTGATGCCCTGCGGGACTTTTTTGATGCGGAGGCGATTATGATGCTTGGGTGTGAGGCGATGTATGTAGCACTCTTCACAGAGCATATCCCCCTCCATGCCGTAGCCCAGCAGATAGAGCTGAGCAAACTCACCAGATTTTTGGTTGACTTCTATCAGACTGCCAAGCCCCAAAAAACCGTTGCTATCCTCGGACTCAATCCCCATGCAGGCGATGGGGGAGTCTTGGGAGAGGAGGAGCGTATCATCTCCCAAGCCATCACCCAAGCCACTCAGATACTCCAGAGCCAAGAGGAGTTTGAGGTGACCCATACTCCTCTCTTTACCCCTCCTCTTGTCCCTGATGTCGCCTTTACCCCACATATCCGCCAACGCTATCAGCACTTTATCGCGATGTATCATGACCAAGGGCTTGCCCCCCTCAAAGCACTCTACTTTGATGAGGGGATCAATATCTCACTTAATCTCCCTATCGTCCGTACCTCTGTCGACCACGGTACCGCCTTTGATATCGCCTACCAAGGAGAGGAGCTTAATGCCCTAAGCTACCGTAACGCCATCGACTATATTATCCAAGGAGTCTAAATGGATATCAAAAATCAGCTCATCATTACCATTAGTGACATTCACAGCTCAAAGCAGTACGCCGTGCATGAGATTATCAAGAAGGTCATCCTCTTTGTTATCCTCTTCTTTATCCTCATTGGGATAGGTACTTACCTCTATATCTACACCCTCAACACCCGTCTCCAGACCCTCAAAGTCGAGACCCAACAGCACAAAAACAGTGTCATCAAGCTCAAAGAGCTTAGTGAGAACTACCGAGCCAAAAACCAACTCCTCAATAACCAAAACAGTGCCTTGGTCTCCCTCATCAAGGAGAGTAGTGACAAACTCCTCTCCCTCAATGAACAGCTCCAAGAGGTCGAAGAGATGATCGGAATCGGACCTGACCTCAATGCCAGCTTCCATGCACGCCTAGAGCGAGAACGCAACCTCACCGAACAGAGCCTACGCAAGATGGTACAGCAAGAGCAGATTAGTGCAATCCAAAAGACCCTCCTCCTCAATAGTATCCCCAACGGCAAACCCCTTCGCTACCGACGCATCTCTAGTAAGTTTGGCTACCGTACCCACCCTGTCACCAAGCACAAATCCTTTCACGCAGGACTCGACCTCCCTGCTAGATCAGGTACGCCCATCCACGCCCCTGCGAGTGGGGTGGTCGCCTTTGCCAATGTCAAAGGACACTATGGCAACTTCTTGCTCTTGACTCACTCCTATGGGTTTCAGACAGCCTATGGTCACCTTAGCCGTTATGCTGTCAAACAAGGGGAGTATGTCTCCAAGGGGGATATCATCGCCTATGTGGGTAATACAGGACGCAGTACAGGCCCGCACCTACACTATGAGGTACGCTACCTTGGGAAGTGGCTTGACCCTAAGCCGTTCATGTTTTGGGATTTAGACAACATTAATTACATCTCTGATAAAATTACCAAAGTCAACTGGCAAAGTATCCTTGAGCAGACACAGAAGTTGATTAAACTCTCCACAAAATAAAGGACATCCTATGGCATTTTTTGGTAACGATAAAAAAAGTAGTAGTAGCACCCCCAAACCTAAACAGACAACAAGTGTAGCACCCACCTCCAAGAAGATCAACTCTGCGACCATCATCACAGCCTGTATGGAGATCACAGGAAATCTCCAAGGGAGTGACACCCTCCATGTCGATGGTAAAATCATCGGTGATATCACCGTGAGCAACACCCTTGTCATCGGCAAGAGTGGACTCGTCGTCGGTGAGGTCAAAGCCAAAAATGCCATCATCAATGGAGAGCTTCAAGGGAGTATCCAGTGTGATGAGCTAGAGGTGATGCAGACAGGTAAACTCTCCAAAGAGATACATGCCAAACACCTCGTACTAGATGGACAGATTGAGGGGATTATCATGGGTGGGAGTCGTATCGAAGTCCTAGAGAATGCCAAAATCAAAGCCGATAAGATCCAAGCCCCTACTATCACGGTACATGGTGCCATTGAAGGTAAGATTATCGCAACAGAGCTACTCGATATCGGAAGTAAAGGATCGGTTGAGGGTGAGATCATGGTCAAGAAGATCAAGACCGCTGAGGGGGGAAGAATGGTCGGAAGTATGTCGACCTATGAAGCACCCAAGCCAAAGCCACAACCCACCAAAGAGACTCCAGAAAAGAGCCAAACAAAAGAGGGCTAAGCCCAAAACAAGCAGAGTGACTATCGAAAGAGTCCCTCTCCCACCTCCTCTTCTACTTCACATAACGCATTCATCTTCTCACATAACTTCTCTTGACACCCCTGACAGAGGTAGCGATAACTCTGCATATCATAGTGGATAACCTCCCCCTCCTTAAAGCTCTCATAGCACTCACCACAGACACGACTCACCCGAAGCAGTAGCTCTTTGGTGGCTACCTGACTCACAAAACATACACTCCCCATCTAGACCTCCGAAAGTTTTGCTATCATCTCTTGAGCCTCTACAAGGCTACTATCTAAGGCATAGGCTTTTTTGTAGTGTGCCAACGCCTCTTGGGTACGGTTGAGAGTATTGAGTGTATTGGCGTAGTTGAAGTGGTAGGGAGCATAGCTCTCATCAAGTGCTATCGCCCGCTCATAGTGCTGAATCGATGCTTCATCCTCTCCTAGCTGATGGAGTGTACTCGCCAGCCACGCATGTGTGGTATCATCTGTCTCATCCTGCTCCAAACACTGCTCAAAATACCCCTTAGCCCGCTCATACTCCTCAATCTGCATAAAGACATAGCCACTCTTTTGGAGTACCTCATAGTGTGTCTCATCGAGTATCAACGCACTCTGAAGAGCTTTTTTGGCTTCGAGAAGATCCCCTTTCTCAATCGCTTGCTCTGCCATCCCTAGAAGCTGTTCAAGACGAGAGGGTTCATGTGTAGGATGAGAGAAGGTCTTATCTGGACGATTGACTCCCCCTATCTGCTCATTGGCACGCTTCGCTTCAAAATCAACCCCACGCTTGGGGTGATTGCCAGAGAAAAGCTGTCGAAAGAAGAGATAAAAGATACTCCCCGCAATAATAAAAAGTAAAAGTTGAAATGTACTCATAAAGACTCCCATAAATTAAAAGGCAATCATAGGGTAATCTAACTTAAACCCCAAGAAATCCAGACAATCACACTCACCTGCCTTGTAGTCTCCGTGCGATCCCTCCGATGACAGAATCCATCTGCTCACGACACGCATAGAGAAAACGGTGACGCTCCTCTCCTAGATACACAAAGAGAGCAAAGCCAACTACCTCAACCTTCCCCTCTCCCTCCTGCTCCAACCACTCCAAGCTCATCTGTGTCGTCTCCTCTCCACACCCCGTCTTCACCACCACCGCAGGGTAGAGCTGTGTAATCTGCTTCGTATCAAAACTTTTATCTTCTATTGTAATAATCATAGAGGGATTATAGTCTAACTATTTTAAGTTCTCCATCACCACCCGCTTACAGATACGCTCAGGGTGGCTTGACTCTATCATATGCTCTCCTTTAGCGTAGGCGACATAGGCGACGCGAAAGTTGAGGGTGGGGAGGAGAGTAAATCCTAGGGAGCGTAACCGCTCTTGGTAGTGTGGGTGGGTGTTGTTGAGTGCGTCATAGGCTACTACAGCCCAGAACTTCTTCTGTGCGATGAGTGCCTCTATCGCGACCAAAAACTCCTCTGTAGCCGTCTCACTCGCATAGGTATCGAAGTAGGCAATATGGTAGGAGCCTTGTGCATTACGGGTGAGGAGATTGAGTCCACGGGAGAGGTAGAGATGCTCATTAAAGAAGCGTATCCCACCTGAGATATCCTCTAGTGTTGGGCGACTCACACTAGAGAGGGTTAGCTCCCCTTGCTTGGGTTGACAGTTGATCTCTCTGAGGTGTTGGAGTCTCTGCTCATACGCACTAGGCTCAGTAGAATGAAGGGCCAACAGATCACCACTCTCTACTACCATCGGCTCACGCCCCACACCCCTCACCTCCATACGACCCATTAGATCACCTTGTGCGATACAAAATCTCTCTGAGTTCTCATGACCAAAGATCTGATTAATCCGTCTACAGCGATCGACCCAGATAAACTTCTCAGAGGGGAGAAGTCCCTCAAGATACTCGATGAGCTTTTTGGTAGAAAAGCTCTCAAATATCGGGCGAATGGCTCGATTGGCTCCGATACGCAGGAGGAGTGGGTAGTGGTAGGTGGTGTGACCGATGGAGAGGGTTTGTCTCTTGGGATCAATACGGTACTGCTCTAGCAGATGAGGAAACTCCCACAACCCAAGGATATCCTCCCGCCAACTCAAGAGCTTTTGGGGGAAGTTGGTAAAGCGTTCACTCAAAGAGCGATCCAAGAGAAGATCACGCCCCAATCCCACACTAGCCGCAATCCCCAAAGTGTGTAGAAGTGTCGAGGGGACATCTAGCATACTGGCATTTTGGTCGATGGTGAGGGGGTGGGTGTCGCGTGGGTCAAGGATTACAAAGAGATCGCGTCGCTCCTTGGCTTTTTGGAGGAGTGGGGTGGCGGTATTACGCATCGCGAGGTGATCGGAGGTGAGGACGATAATCGTACGCTTACCATAGGGAGAGTTCTGGATCTTCTCAATAAAGCGTGAGAGCAGATAGTCACTACAGTGTACCGCATTGAGGATACTATTCTCTCCTGACTGATAGCGTCTATCCTCACAGCTATGAGAGAGGTGTCCTCTAGGGTGGTGGGTATCCATCGTTGCGAGGAAAAGCCCAAACGGTTTAGCCGATTGTGAGAGGGTGACAAACTTCTCATAGGCGAGATCCAAGAGTGTATCATCATAGAGTCCCCACCCATTGAGATAGGTCGTATCGTGAAGCTGAGGAAGTAGCTCCTCCCGCCCTACAATCTCATCAAATCCATGGGTCTTATAGAGCTGATGAATCCCTGAGAAGTAGGTCGATGACCCCTGCATAAAGACCAATCCATACCCCACCCCCTTCAAGAGATCCCCTAAGCAGACCGCCCCACTCAAAAACGCCTCCGCATTGCCCATAGAGTTGCCTCCTGAGTTGGTAAAGAGAGGTAGACCACACTGTGTCGCACTCATCCCCGCAATCGTCCATCCTGTACTCGGGAGCTGTTGGATATTGCTAAATACACGCCCTGTGGCTTTGAGCTGGGAGAGGTTCTCTACGAGATGCGGGAAGAGTGTCGGGTCAAAGTAGGTCTGCTCTAGACTCTCCGCATAGATATAGACCACACTCATCGGAGATTCAGGCGGTGTAAGGGTGGTAGGCTCTACACGCCCATAGTATGCCCCAAAGTCATCTGAGCTAGAAGGGTTGTGTGCTTGATAGATGGCATAGAAGTCGATAGTAAAGGGATGAGCGATAAACGCTAGTACCAAGAAGCTATTGTGAAGAAAGCCTTTGAGTCGCTTAGGCTTGGGGATGATACTGTTGTGGATAATCCGAAAGTAGAGATAGGAGAGAGCAAACACCACCACAAAGAAGAAAAACGAGAAGAACAGCAAGAGGGTATACTCCCCAAACCCCGCCCCACCCAATCCATACTCCACCGTATAGAGTACCGCGTCATTGATCCCCTCATTGGTAAAGTAGTCCGCACTAAAGTAGAGTACCGTGATGAGCAGATAGCAAAAGATACTCAGCGTGTTGAGCAGGACATAGATGAGATGTTTGGTTTTATAGCGTGCGGTAGCGAGTGATAGGAGCAAGAAAACAATAGAGAGGAAGAAGTAGAGACTCACAATAGACCTTATAAATAGTAGTTATATATTTTATCCTAGCTTAACTTTTTGGAAGGTTCAGTATAACGCTACAAGGTTTACAGTATAATCGCGTCAACTAGACAAAAAGGAGACTCTTATGAACCTAAAAGAGCAGATAAAAAGTGACATCAAAGATGCCATGCGTGCCAAAGAGATACTCAAACGAGATACCCTTCGCAATATCCAAGCGAGTATCAAGCAGATTGAGGTCGATGAGCGACGCGATGTAAGCGATAGTGATGTCGAAGCGATCCTCTCAAAGTACCTCAAACAACGAGAAGATGCCAAAGCACAATTCGCTCAAGCAGGGCGTAACGATCTCGTCACCAAAGAGGAGGCAGAGATCGCCATCGTCAAATCCTATCTCCCTGAGCCACTCAGCGATGAAGCACTCAAAACACTACTCCAAGAGGTCATCACCACAGTCGGTGCTGAGGGGATGAAAGATATGGGCAAAGTGATGGGTATGGCAAAGAGCAAAGCAGGAAGTCGTGCTGATGGTGGGCGTATCAACCAGATGGTCAAACAGCTCCTCATTTAATCCCTCACACCGAAGGGGTCACCCCTACGCACCATACTTCACCACTTTGATCGCTTGGGTGATATCGTCTTGACGCATGAAGTGTTCCCCCACCAAGAAAGCATCTGCTCCCATCTTGGAGAGTTCTACGACCGTCTCATGGTCATTGATACCTGACTCCGCGACGATAATCTTCCCATTGGGGATAAGTGGGATAAGCTTCTCCGTTAGACGCATATCCATCTCAAAGGTCTCAAGGTTACGGTGGTTGATCCCAATGATTGTCGCTCCTGCAAAGGTCGCTTTGATTAGATCTGCCTTGTCGTGTACCTCTACGAGTACCTCTAGCCCAAGGTGTAGGGCGTAGTTGTAGAGTTCTTTAAGTTCTTTACGGCTGAGGGCTTTGGCGATCAAGAGGACATAGTCCGCCCCAAATGCCAACGCCTCTACGAGCTGATACTTATCGATGATAAAATCTTTGCGTAGGAGTGGGATACTCACATAGCGACGCACCATCCCTAAATACTCTTTGTCCCCTTGGAAGAAGTGTGGCTCCGTAAGGATAGAGAGCGAATCCGCTCCCCCCTTCTCATACGCTTGGGCAATCACCACAGGATCAAAATCCTCTCGAATCACCCCCTTACTCGGACTCGCTTTCTTGACCTCAGCGATGATACGGTAAGGATTCTCCTCGGTCGCACGCAGTGCGGTAAGAACATCTTTGGGGACAAAGGGGTTAAACGCCAGTGAACGCCCCAACCACTCCATAGGATACTCTACTTTGCGTCGCTCTAAATCTGCTTTGGTTTTTTTAATAATCTCATCTAATATCTGTGCCATACACGCTACCTCTTCTGGGTGATTTTTGCGTATTATAGCTTATTTACACTTTTGGATGGCATCCCAATGGTTGAGGATCTCTGGCTGATCTGTCCCCTCTTCTGCTACCACACGCTCCATCAGCTCATAGGCTTTTTGACACTGCTTGGTCTTGTAGTATCCCCATGCTAAAGAGTCGAGGTAGTAGGTGTTTTCGGGTTGTTGGCGAAGGGCATCCTGCAAGATGGCAATCCCCTTAGGGATATCAATCTCACGATCAATAAGGGTGTAGCCGTAGTAGTTGAGATAGACACTATCATCCACTCCCAACCCGATCGCCTTCTCAAAGTAGAAGAGTACCTGCCTAATGAGTGCATAGGACGCTTTATCCTCTGCCTTCTCAAAGAGCAAAATCCCCTTCTCCGCAATCCACCGCGCATCCCCCTCCTCTGCATAGAGTTCATCGATCAGAGCATAGGCTTTATCAAAGAGCCGTTGGCGTTTGTAGAGTTGGTAGAGGGTACGCTTCGCGACTTGGTGCTTCTCCAAAAAAGCGATCGCACCACTTATATCTTTTTGATAGGCGTAGACATCGAGTATCTTGGTGAGATACTGCGTGGCATGACGCTCCTCATAGAGTACCGTATAGATCCGCAGTAGCCCCTCCGCACTGTTGACCTTGGCATAGAGCCGTAGAAGCCGTGTGTAGAGTTCATCACTCGCATAGTTCATCAAGCGATGGGTCTCAAGAAGCCTAATCGCACGCTCCTGCTCCTGCGTAAACTCCTCCATAATCGTCGCCATACGCAACAAGATCTTCTCATTGGAGGTCTGAGTATAGATACGCTCTAGTAGCTTCAACGCCTGAGTAAACTCCCCCGCATACAAAAAAGGGTTGGAGGCGAGTTCCAGATCAATCACCTGTTTTGAGCGTCCAAGGAGCCACTTCGCCTCTGCTTTTGCCTCATCCAACTGTTGTGTGCTAAGGTAGAGTGGTATCAGCAGACGCGGTGTCTCTAGGCTATCAGGGTGATGGGATGCCCAGAGGGTGAGGCGTTGGATACTCTCTTGGAGATGGGTCTTACCCAAGATCGATACCGTCACCTCCCGAAAGAGATAGACCCGTGCCGATGTCCTATCATAGAGTGTGGCATAAGAGAGACGACTCAGCTCAAAGTCGTGATGCTCCTCATAGAAGACCCCCTCAATGATCAGACGGTTCTCATCGATCTCTTGTGCTACAAGCCCTAAAGGACTCCCTAGCCATAAGAGGAAGATGAGTCGTGCTACACGATACCAGGACACTCTGCTCTCACTTCTGCTTCATCCTGCTTAAACTGCTCCCAAAAAGGAAAGGTACGGCACTGCCGTGGTCGTACAGGGTAGATACCACACCGTTGCATCGTCTCATCAAAAAAGATACACGCGAAGTTCTCCTCTGAGAGTTGTTTCTCTATGAGTGAGAAGCGGTGTTTGACACGACGCAGATAAGTAGAGGCAAACACCTCCACCGAGAGGTTGACAAACTCCGCCATCTGCTCTATCTCCGCATAAGTTGCCCAGATATAGCCACTCTCTCCCGTACAACACGCCCCACCACACGCCTCACAGGCACTGGGGTCAAACTGATAACTATACTGCTCATGGCTTAGTGGTTGCATGATACTAAATCTCCCTTGATACTATAGGTATTGGCTCTCTCAAACGCCTCTTGTGCCACCTCACGGTAGCAACTCTCCTCATCAAAGACCACAAGTGGAGGCAAAATCTGTGTCATCGACTTGGAGTTGTTGCGTGTAGCAATCATCACCAGCTTCGCCTCTCTATCGAGCTTAGGGTGGACAAACTGTATCGTCTCAGGGTTGAGTCCATGCGTCTTAAGAGTGAAGAGCAGACGGTCAATCTGCTTGGCATCATAACAGAAGATGAAACGCCCCCGTGGCTTGATGAGGCGTTTGACTTTGCGTATCAGTCCATCGATAGGCAGATGGTGTGCGTAACGGGCGATATTGAGATGGGTGTTGCTACTCTGCTGTACCGCACTATCATAAAAAGGCGGATTGGAGATAATCGTATCAAACCGCTCCCCCTCCTCCATCGCTACAAAATCCCCTAGATATGCAGTGACATGAAGTCCATTGAGCGTGAAGTTGTGCTGTGCGTAGCGGAGCATAGACTCCTGCTTATCGATAATCACCGTCTCAGTCTGAAAATCACGCGTCACAAGCAGAGAGAGGATCCCCACACCACACCCCACATCGAGCAGGCTTCCTCTAGGTCTAAACGAGGCGATAAAACGGTAGAGAAAGATCGAGTCACTGTTGTAGCAGTAGCCCGTAGTCGGCTGATAGAGAAACATAATAAGAGACTTTTTTGTCACAATTTTACACTACTTTTGGTATAATCACGGTTATGAACGACAAAATAGACCTCCTTAATCCCTCTTCTACCGATTTTTCCATGCTAGATTATGACTGTGCTTATCTCCCTGAGCGTCAAGTACGCATGCACTACAAGTATGTTCCCAAAGCCCATAAACACTTTGTGACGGCGGTGATAGCACGGGGATGGAGGCGTTTTGGGAAATACTTCTTCCATCCTGTCTGTCAAGGGTGTGATGCGTGCAAGAGTATCCGCATCGATGTCAATGCCTACACCTATACCAAATCCCAAAAAAAAGCTATCAAACGCAATAGAGCCACGCAGATCATCGTCCAAGAGCCGACCCTCACCCAACCCCATATCGACCTCTACAACAAATACCACGCCTTCAAACAAGACAAAGATGCGTGGAGCCACCGCAATATCACCCAACGCGAATACCATGAGAACTTCGTCGATGGGGCAGGAGAGTTTGGCAAAGAGGTACTCTACCTTGATGAGGGTAAGCTTATCGGTGTCGACCTCATCGATATCCTCGATGATGGGATCAGCTCTATCTACTTCTTCTACGATCCCGACTACGCCCGCCACTCCCTTGGCACCTACTCACTCCTCTATCAGATAGAGCTAGCCAAAACCCTCCAACTCCCCTGGATCTACCTCGGCTACTGGGTTGAAGGGTGCAAGGCATTTGCCTATAAGCCCAAGTTCCAACCCCAAGAGATCCTACACGGCTTCCCCCCACTCCAAGAGACCCCCGCGTGGGAGATATGGGAGCGGGGTGTAGCGGAGGCTTAATCGTGTTGGGATAGGGGCTATTCCCTCACCAACTCCGTACTCTTACGACACCACTTCAAAAAGAGTCTATCGGGATTGACACGGGGATCTACGCTCTCTTGCTTGACAATCAGCTCAGACAACTCCTCTGCCATCCATGGAGCAAAGACAAAGCCTCTCCCCCCTACACCATTACAGACAAAAAGATTGGGGTGGTAGTGTAGTGGGGGTTTGGCACCGCGTGTGATGGTGGGGTACTGCTCTAACATCCACGCGACATCAATCACCCGCCCAACCAGAGGGAAGTAGTCTTTGGATCCTGCACGCATCCCACAGAAGGTCTCTTTGAGCGTAAAGTCTCGGGTATCAACCATCCTACTCGCCTGCTCCTCTAGGCTCTTAAGGGGATGACCATCACACACTTGGCAGGGAGTGGGGGACTTCACATGGGTCGCCCCTAGCTTGATGACCCCCTCTTGGTTGGCTGAGATAGAGATGCGTTTGTGCATACTCACTGTTAGGGCTAGGCGACTGTAGTAGTCCCCTCGACTTCCCCAAGTCCCTTTCACCCCCATATATCGCATATCGACTAGCTGGTTTTGGTACCCTGTAGCAAGGACGACCGCCTTGGCACGATACTCCCCTACGACCCAAACCCCCGCCTCATAGACCAACCCCTCTACAGTATGCTGTGCGTGAGGTACCTGCTTGAGTATCGCCTCACAGAGTGCGGGAGCATCACAGACCCCCGCCTCCTCAAAGTAGAAGCTCTCTTCACTCTCCCTGATCCCAAACTGGGATAGCTCCGAGGCACTGAGGCGTTGGTAGCTGGCATTGTTGTGGGGTTCATAGGTGGCAAACTTCTGAGCATCGGCTTCATCTTTGGGGATACGCACGACACCCGTTTGGTCAAAGTAGTCAGGGAAGTGACGCAGATAGAAGGCTTTGGAGAAGTGAAATGCCTCAGTCGTGAGGGATTGAAGGGGGGAGCCTTTGCCTATCTTGGGTGAGACAAACGCCCCCGCTGCACCACTCCCCCCACTCGCAGGTACAGAGCTACGATCAAGAAGTAGTACCTTTTGCCCCTTTTGTTGCAACGCATACGCACTACAACACCCTGCTATCCCTGCCCCGATAATAAGGGTATCGTAGAGTTGTGCCATCTGAAACTACAGCGTAATCTCTTTGATATCGGCAATCTCTCTAAAGCTCTGGTAGATGGATCCTATCGTATGAAGACGGTTGATTTTGATCGCTTCATCCTCTACATTGACCATCACCTCATCAAAGTAACGATCAAGCTCTCGCTTGAGTCCAAAGAGTGCTTCGAGGTTCTGTGTGTAGTTATCAAACTGCTGATGGATCACCTTCTCATAGGCATCATAGAGTGTCACCTCCTCCTCTCTCTCGAAGCGGGTAGTATCGATAGGGAGTGAGGCTTGAAGGTCGAGATCTTTTGAGATATTGGCAACCCGCTTAAAGGTAGCAAACTGCTCTTTGAAACTCTCACTAGAGACGATGGTATTGAGTGCCAAGACCTTCTTGGCAATAGCGTTGATATCTCGCTCACCTGAGGCGAGGACAGCAGAGGTGACAGAGGCATTGGCATCAAACGATTTGTAGATACGCTCCATGATAAAGTCACTAAGTTGTGTGGTATCAAACGCCTCATAAGGCTCTTTGAGGAGGAGAATCATCGTATCGATATCAAAGACCAAGTCGTGTGTTGTTACAATACGAATAATCCCATTGACCGCACGACGCAACGCAAAGGGGTCTTTGGAGCCTGTGGGGATCTTCCCTACAGAGAAGAGTCCTAGTAGCGTATCGAGCTTTGAAGCCATCGCCACAATCGCAGAGAAGATAGAGGTTGGAAGCTCTGCCCCCTCACCTACAGGCATATACTGCTCTCGTATCGCCTCATAGACCAAGGGATCTTCCCCTAAGGCTTTGGCGTAGTAGTAGCCCATCAGACCTTGTAGCTCCGTAAACTCATAGACCATCTCGCTCATCAAGTCCGCTTTGGCAAGCTCAACAGCACGATCCATCAACTGCTCCAACTGGGCATTCTCTCGACCTGTTTCAGCCTCTACTTGTTGCATATAGAGTCCAAGGAGTCGCATAGCGATGCGTTTTTCACGGGTGATCTTATCGGCAAGTGTTCCTAACCCATCGATAAACTGTACCTTCTCCAGCCCTTTGGTTGAGAGTCCATTGCGTAGGTCATTCTCATAGAAAAAGAGTCCATCCGCAAGGCGTGGTTTAAGGACGCGTTCATTCCCTGCGACCACTCTACTGTAGTCCTCTGTATAGGCGTTGCTCACCACCACAAACTGATTGGTGATACGCCCCTCTCGAAAGACAGGGAAGTACCGCTGATGCTCCTTCATCGAGGTGATAATCACCTCAGGCGGAAGCTCCAAAAAGGCAGGATCAAAGTAGCCAAGCAGTGCCTTGGGGTTCTCGGTAATCGCGACAACCTCACGAAGCAGTGCCATATCACGCTCGATAAAGAGGCTATGCTCCTCCTCTAGCTGATCAAACTCCGCTACGATCTTCGCCTCTCTACTCTTGGGGTCAAGCATCACCGCCCCCTCTGCCAATATCCCCTCATACTGCTCTATCGTAGGTACCGCAACCGCATCATACCCTACCATACGGTGGAGCTGTGTCGTGCTACCCGCCAAAACCCCAAAGAGGCTTACAGGTAGCACCCGCTCCCCAAGTCTCACTTGAAGCCAACGAATCGGACGGATAAACTCATCACTACGGCTTCCCCAACGCATCATCTTACCAAATGCCATTCCTCTAATCCACTGCTCTAGCATCTCTTGAAGGAGTTGTTCTGTCGCTTTTCCCTGTTGGGATTTTTGGTAGTAGAGTACCTCTTTGCCGTTTTTCTCTCCTCGTCCCAACGCCTCAAAGGGTACCCCACACTTACGGGCAAATCCAAGGGCCGCTTTGGTAGGCTCTCCCTCTTTGAGTGCAGCGACTAGAGGAGGTCCAAAAAACTCCACCGTACTATCTGCTTGTTTGGTCGCAATAGCAGGGTGTTGAAGGACTAATCTTCTAGGGGTATAGAGAAAGCGAAAGTCACATGAGAGTTGATAGGTCTCAAGAAGGGTTTGCCATGATTTCTCGATGGTTGATACAATTTTGAGTAGTGGTATAGCAGGAAGCTCCTCTACACCGATTTCTATGAGTAGTGGTTGTGTCATTGTTTGGATTCCTATGAGAAAATTAATAGGTTATTTTATCCAAAAGTTAGTATAGGTATCATAAAACCCCACAATCTAGCGATACTAGGAGGCTTTTCTCTTCTGTGTATACTCCTCTTCATACTCATCGATGAGATCTTTACGACGCTCTAGCTCATCAAACTTAGAGAGGAAGTTGTTGCGGATGATACTAAAAGTCATCCACCCAAAGAGTCCCATCGCGATAATATAGAGGATATCACCTAGTGACATGTTTGCTCCTTGAGTTGGTTTGCAATCGTAATCTTCTCAAACCCTGTGTAGTTTTGACGCAACGCTTCATAGGCTACGATCCCCACACTCACCCCAAGATTGAGGCTACGCCCCTCCCCACCCATCGGGATGGTGATACACTGCTTGGGATGGGCAAGTAGTACCGACTCATCGATCCCGCGTGTCTCTGACCCAAAGAGGATATAGTCCCCTCTTTTGAAGTCGGCATCAAAGTAGAGTTGCTCTGTTTTGGTGGTTGCCATATGGGTCTGTGTGGAGATGGGATGCTCCGCCAAAAACGCCTCAAAGCTCTCCCACACGACCAAGTCGAGTTTACGCCAATAGTCAAGTCCCGCCCGTTTGACCGCTTTATCATCGATATCAAACCCAATTGGCTTGATAAGGTGAAGGGTAGCACCGAGGTTAACACAGAGACGACCTATTGTCCCTGTATTTTGTGGTATTTTTGGCTCTACGAGTACGATATTAAACATGATAATCTCCTAAAATACAATGGTCTTATTGCCGTTGACAAAAACACGATCATTGAGGACATACGAGAGGGCACGGGAGAGGACAACCTTCTCCACATCGCGTCCTGCTCGTTGCATATCTCGCCACTCTTGGCGGTGGTTGACAGGGATGACATCTTGGGCGATGATGGGTCCCTCATCGAGATCATTGGTGACAAAGTGTGCCGTCGCTCCGATGATTTTGACCCCTCTTTGGTGGGCTTGTTTGTAGGGGTTTGCACCGATAAACGCAGGGAGAAAGGAGTGGTGGATATTGATAATCCTGCGTGCGTACGCCTCGACAAAGGTAGGGGTGAGGATACGCATATACTTCGCAAGGACGATATAATCAAACGCCATCTTATCAATCAGATTCATCACATGCTTCTCATGCTCCTCTCGACTCAACCCCTCTGTAGGGACATGGAAAAAAGGAATATCAAACCGACGCACCAGATGCTCTAGGGTATCGTGGTTGGCAATCACACACTCAATCGTCGCATCAAGCTCCCCATCTGCATGACGGATAAGGATATCACCCAGTGCATGAGACTCCTTAGTTGCCATCAAGATGATCTTTTTGGGCTTGGGGACAATGACCCTAATATCGGCCTCTTTAGGAGCGACCTCTTGGAGGGCTTGGAGGAGTTCCGCCTGTTCAAAGAGTCCCGTCACGACCGTACGCATAAAGAAGCGACCATTCTCCTGATCGACAAACTCACGGTTGCTATCGATATTGAGTTCTCTCTCATAAAAGACCTTAGAGAGCTGATAGACTAGCCCCTTTGCATCATGACAATCGATCAAGACTCTTGCTCTTTTTTCCATCTGATTTTACCTTTTAGTTATGAGATTTAGCACCCCAACTCAAATGACAAAGAGACAGTGAGTGGAGGGTATCGAAAGGGGTTAGCGTGAGAGGGTAGGAGTCTACCCCCCATAGGTTGACTACTTGGAGGAGTAGTCTGCGATGATATCACCAATCGCACTACAAGTACAAATCTCTTTGGCATCATAGTCACCAATATCACCCGTACGGTAGCCTTGAGAGAGTGCTTTTTTGATCGCTTCATCGATCTTATCTGCGGCATCATTCTCACCAAGAGCATAACGAAGCATCATACTCGCACTAGAGATCGTTGCGAGTGGGTTGGCGATCCCCTGCCCTGCGATATCGGGAGCCGATCCGTGGATAGGCTCAAAGAGTCCGACCCCTTTACCTGTACTCGCACTAGGGAGCAGTCCGATAGAACCACTCAGCATACTCGCCGCATCAGAGAGGATATCCCCAAAGATATTACCCGTCAAGATTACATCAAACTGCTTAGGGTCACGGATCAGTTGCATCGCTGCATTATCGACATACATATGTGATAGCTCTACCTCAGGGTAGTCTACTGCGATCTCTTCAACGATCTCTCTCCAAAACTGGCTCACCTCAAGGACATTGGCTTTGTCTACAGAGCAGAGGCGTTTGTCACGCTTCATTGCGATATCAAATGCGACAATCGCGATGCGTTTGACCTCTTCACGCGTATAGACCATCGTGTTGAAAGCTCTATCGTCATGAAGCTCTCTAGGCTGACCAAAGTAGATCCCCCCTGTAAGTTCACGAACGACCATAATATCTACACCCTTAATAATCTGAGGCTTAAGACTTGAGGCGTTGACTAGCTCATCATAGACCATCGCAGGGCGGAGATTGGCAAAGGTACCCATCTCTTTACGCAATCCTAGCAATCCTGTCTCTGGGCGAAGGTGTCGCTCAAGCGTATCCCACTTAGGTCCACCAATCGCACCAAAGAGTACCGCATCACATCGCTTAACACCTTTGATCGTCTCTTCAGGAAGTGGAACACCTGTCTCATCAATCGCCGAACCACCCAAAAGCATCTCCTCATACTTGAGGTTAAACCCTTGAGAGGCAGAGACCGCATCGAGTACCTTAATCGCTTCATCAACAATCTCAGGACCAATCCCATCACCCTTAATTACACCAATTTTGTAACTTCTCCCCATCTTATTGACCTCCACTTCTGATCTCTTGTTTGGCAAACTCTATCAGCCCACCTGCATCAACAAGCTCTTGCATAAACGCAGGAATAGGGGTAAACTTATAGCGTTTTGCTTGAGTGATATTGATCACCTCTCCCGCATCCATATCGACACGCACCACATCACCCTCTTCGATCTCATCCGCCTCTTTGAGTTCAAAGATAGGAAGCCCCATATTGAACGCATTACGGTAAAAAATCCGTGCGAAAGTAGGTGCGATAATCGCACTTACCCCTGCGGCTTTGAGGGCAATAGGGGCATGCTCTCGACTCGAACCACATCCGAAATTTTCACCTGCTACGATGATATCACCCACTGCCATCTTGGAGACAAATTCAGGATCTGCATCCTCCATCACATACTTCGCCAATACAGCTGGCTCACTTGTATTGAGGTACCTTGCTGCGATGATAAGATCTGTATCGATATTATCACCAAATTTCCAAACTTTACCTTGCAAATCAATCCTTCAAAAGAGGGAACTATCCCCAAAAATTTTGGCGATTATAGCGAAAAAACCACTTTTTACCAAGTTTTGTACCCCAATCAAATAAAATTTTGGGTATAATCCACCTTTATCGAAACTTAAAAAGGATCCTAATGGCCGCTAAAGAGAGTATGAAGAGCATCGAAGAGCTATTTAAAATGAAAAAGAAAAGTGACTATATCACTTTTGAAAATATTGCCAAAGAGTTCACTAAACAACCTACCGCAGCACAGGCAAAGAAGATCCACAAACTTGCTACGGATAGTAAAGTCACTATTGTCTCTGCGTCTGAGTATGCCAAGTACCTCACGACCAAAGAGCTTCAACGACGCGAAGATGCACGCAAAAAACTCGCACAAAATAGCGAAGAGGATGAGTTTAACCTTCATAAAGAGAAAGAGCTTTTGGAGTGGAGTCGCTCCGATAGCCCTGTACGGATGTACCTGCGTGAGATGGGTAAAATCCCCCTACTCACCAAGGAGGAAGAGGTCGATTTGAGTATGCGTATCGAAGAGGGTGAGGATATCATTATCGATGCGATCTGCTCTGTCCCTTACCTTATAGGGTATATTCTCAACTATAAAGAGCCTCTACTTAACCGTGAACGACGCGTCAAAGAGCTCTTTAAGAGTTTTGAAGATGAGAAGAGTGATAGTAAAGATGATGGAGATAGTGAGGGCAAAGCAGACGCTCCCAAGAGTGACAAACGCGTCAAGCAGGTCATCAGTAGCTTCAAACAGCTTGAAAAAGCCAAAAAAGAGTGGCTCAAAGCCAAAGATGACTTCGAACTCTTCGCCCAAAAAGAGGAGGACGCGGTCAAGATACTCCATGAGCGTCTTAAAGTCGCCTTCAAAAAAGAGCTTCTCAAAAAAGCCCTCCTAGACCTAGGACCCACCTCTAAACTTATCAATGAGCTAGTCAAAGCGATGGAGACCGCACTCAAGAGTGATGATAGCTTTGATAAAGAGCTAAAGCGTCTGGAGTATAAGCTCCCACTCTTCAACGACACACTCAAAGAGAACCACAAAAAACTCCTAGACAATATCATCAATATGGACAAAGATGATATCATCGATGCAGTACCTGAGACCACTATGGTGAGTACCTATGTGGAGATCAAAAAGCTCTTTGAGACCAAAGCAGCCAGTGAGGGGAGTTTCGACCTTCCTGAGGAGAAACTCCAAGAGATTCTAGGACAGATCCGCCAAGGTAAAGCCAAGAGTGAGGTAGCAAAGACCCGTATGGCAAAGTCCAACCTCCGTCTCGTCGTCTCTATCGCCAAACGCTACACCAACCGTGGACTCCCATTCCTTGACCTTATCCAAGAGGGGAATATCGGGCTGATGAAAGCGGTCGATAAGTTTGAGTATGAGAAAGGCTATAAGTTCTCAACCTACGCAACATGGTGGATCCGTCAAGCAATCTCTCGTGCTATCGCAGACCAAGCCCGTACGATTCGTATCCCTATCCATATGATCGAGACGATCAACCGTATCAACAAAATAATCCGTAAGTATCTTCAAGAGACAGGTAAAGAACCCGATCTTGATACTATCGCCAAAGAGGTGGGACTCTCCGTTGATAAGGTCAAAAATGTGATCAAGATCACCAAAGAGCCTGTGAGTCTAGAGACTCCTGTAGGGGATGAGGATGATGGACGATTTGGTGACTTCATCGAGGACAAAGCCACCCTCAGCCCTACCGATGTCGTCCTCAAAGATGACCTCAACAATCAGATTGATGATGTCCTCGACCAGCTCAATGAGCGGGAGAAAGCGGTTATTCGTATGCGTTTTGGACTCCTCAGTGATGAGAGTGACCGTACCCTAGAGGAGATCGGTAAAGAGCTATCTGTCACCCGTGAGAGAGTCCGCCAGATCGAATCTTCTGCGATCAAAAAGCTCAAGCACCCCAAAGTGGGACGAAAACTCAAAAACTATATCGAAGAGTAATCTCCCTAGATAGGCATCTTGCCTATCTCCCCTAGAGGATTAGAGGTCTATCTCTCGTTTGCGGTTGCTAAAGTAGTTGTCGATACCATCAGCTATCCCCTTGGTGAGAAGATTTTGGTATCGAGGAAGAAAGAGGCGTTTGCGTTCGATAGGGTTGGAGATATATCCCACCTCGACCAAAATAGAGGGACGACTCGCCCCGACAAGTACCCAAAAGGGGGCATGGCGTACCCCACCATCGCGTACCATAGGGTAGCGACTGTGGAGGTTTTTCATTATCCCCCGTTGGACATCGATCGCGAGTTTATTGGACTCGACAATCTTAGGACCACTCAACACCGAATCGATAATCACCTGCTTACTGAGGCGACTCCCCGCCCCCTTGAGGACGGCTTTGTTCTCTCGTGCGGCGATGCGTTGTGACTTGGCATCTCGGGTCTTTTGCAAAAAGAAGGTCTCAACCCCATGGACTTTATTGCGTTTGCGTCGCTTCACGGAGTTGGCGTGGATAGAGATAAAGAGCTTGGCATCTTTTCTATCGGCAATCTGTGTCCGCTCAGAAAGCTTCAAGAAGCGATCACTCCGACGCGTCATAAAGACACGATAGCCACGACTCTTGAGCTGACGCTCTAGGCGTTTAGCTATTTTAAGTACGAGATCCTTCTCTCGCTTACCCCCACCCACAGCTCCTGAATCATGTCCACCATGTCCTGCATCAATGACGATACGCTCACCCCCACGAGAGTAACGACGAGGTGTGACCCCTATCTCCTCCATAATCGATGCCCGTTTAGGGTGTACCGCTTTGGAGGTAGTGCTATGACGCGATGTGCTACGCTCAGGGAGTGGGATATGGTACTTACTCGCCGTAAAAAGCGGTTGATAGGGGATAGAGCGGTAGGGCTTACGACTCTCTATCACAAGGCGTACCACATCCTTTTTGCGTTGGGCGATACGAAGCTTTAGCCCATTGCCAAGGCGTTGACTCCCCCGTATGGCTTCAGGTTTGAGCCTCATATGGCTGAAGTCATAGACCTCTCGATTGGGTTTTTGGAGTCTAAAGTGGTGGATATACTTCGGCTTGATAGGCTGAGCAAATGTAAGTTGAAGCTCCCCTTTGGTCACCACAACACGCTCTAGTTGATTGGAAGAGAGCAGTAGTGTTGCAGTCACAATCCAAAGTAGAAGTATCTTAATCCACTTCACGCTACGACTCTTCTCCATCCATCAATTTCTTCATCAACGCTTTGACCGTGATAATTTCATTGAGGCGATAGCCATTGGATCCTGTGAAAAAGAGTCCTGTCTCGCGTATCCCATCATAGGCATCACTCAGACGATCAGCGATACAGTATCCTACGACTTTTGCCTCCTCTCCACGCTTACATGGAGCCACACAGTTGGAGATACAGGCGATCTTGGGTGCCGTACCCGCTTCGATACTCGCATGTAATGCACTCTTGACCCCACGAGCAGGGTAGCCTACGGGAGATTTAAAGAGTTTGATATCCTCCTCTTTACTCTCAACGATCATCTGCTTCATCACCTCACTCGCATCACACTCCACCGTCCCGATAAAACGCGTTCCCATCTGTACGGCACTCGCTCCAAGCTCTAGCATCTTGATGATATCCTCATGATCCCAGATACCCCCCGCAGCGATTACGGGGATATCACCCCACTGCTTTGCCTCCTCCACAACAGGAGGCAAGATCACTTCGAGTTGGTTCTCAGGGAGGAAACACTCCTCATACTTGAAGCCTTGGTGTCCACCACTGAGTGGTCCCTCTACGATGACAGCATCGGGTAGACGGTTGTGTGTCTTCTTCCAGCGACGGCAGAGGATACGCAACGCCTTGGCGGTGGAGACAATAGGCACAAGTGAGACATCAGGATACTCCTTGGCTGCTTCAGGCATCGTGAGTGGAAGCCCCGCACCCGTGATGATAATATCAGCTCCCGCTTCACACGCATCCACGACGACACGGTCATAATCGACTTGTGCATAGAGGATATTGACTGCAAGGGGTCGCTCACCACAGATCTCACGCGTATTGGCGATGATCTGCTTAAGTGCATTCGCAGAGTAGAAATTGATCGCTTCTACGGGTCGTCTACCGACTCCTGCGGTCTTATCGATATAGGCTCTATCTTTGTAGACCCCTGTTCCTACCGCAGAGACGACACCCAATCCTCCCTCCAAGCTTACATTACCCGCGAGTTGATCCCATGAGATCCCTACACCCATACCACCTTGCACAATAGGTTTCTCTATGAGATTTTTTCCGATTTTAAAAGAGTTTAATTTCATTATCCTACCTTCACTTTTGCAAATTTTCGTTTCCCTACTTGGAGGATATATTCCCCCACTTCAAGATTAAGCTTCTCATCACTCACCTTCTCTTGGTCGATGCGTACCGCCCCTTGTTTGATATCTCGTCTAGCTTGTGAAGTTGAGGGTTCGATTCCCGCATCCACCAACGCTTTACAGATCCACACCCCTGCCTTAGCAGATACCTCTGGCATATCCGAGGGGAGTTGGTTGGATTTGAAGACATTATCAAACTCCGCCTTCGCCCCCACAGAAGCCTCCGTATCATAGAAGCGTTCGACTAACTCTAAGGCGAGATTCTCCTTGACCACTTTGGGGTGGAGGCTACCCGCTTCTACCTCTTCTCTCATCGTTGCAATCGCTTCGAGTGATTGGGTACTGAGCAACTCATAATAACGCCACATCAACACATCAGAGATTGAGAGGGTCTTTGCATAGATATCTTTGGGGGCTTCGGTGATACCGATATAGTTATCGAGTGATTTACTCATCTTCTGCACCCCATCAAGCCCCTCCAAGATCGGCATCATCAAGACCGCCTGCTCCTTGCCTACACCATAGGCTCTCTGGAGATGTCGCCCCATAAGGAGGTTAAACTTCTGATCGGTTCCCCCGATCTCAATATCACTCTTGAGTACGACAGAGTCATACCCTTGGAGGAGTGGATAGAGAAACTCAGAGATAGAGATACTCTCCCCCCCCTTGTAGCGTTTTTCAAAGTCATCACGCTCTAACATCCGTGCCACATTAAAGGTAGTCGTCAACGCTACCATCCCCCCTGCCCCAAGGGCATCGAGCCACTTAGAGTTGTAGACCACTTCAGTCTTCTCCTCATCGAGGATATTAAACACCTGCTCTTGGTAGGTCTTGGCATTGTGTGCGATGGTCTGAGCATCGAGGACTTTACGCGTCGCACTCTTCCCCGTAGGATCCCCTATCGTCGCGGTAAAATCCCCAATGAGTAGCTGTATCCGTCCACCATGGTTTTGAAAAGTTTTGAGTTTCTGAAGGAGTACCGTATGCCCAAGGTGTAGATCTGCTCCTGTTGGGTCAAATCCCGCCTTGACGGTATAGGTCGTTCCCTCAGTGTAGTAGGTACGCACAAGATGCTCTATACGCTCTATATCGATCACCTCTGCTACGCCTCTTCCTATCTCTTCTAGTGCCTGCTCTATCATCTACCCTATCCTTATTTGTTATATGCATCATCCAAGCTGACAATCTCTATCAGCTTGAACTTTTGTGAAATTTTCTCTGAGAGTATACGCTTTTTACTCTCACTACTCTCTACTTCGATACGACAATACTCCGCACTCTCACTACTCTGTATCCCTAGCTCAATACTCACGACATTGAGATTCATCAAAGAGAGCTTCGCAAGGAGATCGGCGAGTACCCCTTTTTGATTCTGTAGACTCAAGATGAGTCGGTAACGCAATAGCTTATTCACACGCCAACGCACAAAGAGCATCGGCTCCTCTGCCAAGATCTTCCCATAGGCTTTTTTACAGAGCTTATGGTGGACGACGGCTTTATCTACCTCATAAAATGCAACAATCTCATCTCCCACTTTGGGGCGACAGCAGTAGTCAAACTCGACATGATCGAGACTCTTATTGGTAAAGAACTCAAAGTGATCAATCGCCCGTGTCATAGGCTTCTTGTACCCCTTTTTGAGAAGCTCCCAAAACCGCACCTCTTTAGCACCTAGATAGCCCGCGACCTTATGGATCGCCTCGATAAAGTAGTCTCGTTGGAGTGGAAGCTTATGAATCGTCTCGACAAGCTCCACCTTCTCGATAAGATTTTGCATCGTCGGTACCGCCTGCTCAAAGAGGGTGGAGAGGATATTGTAGGCACTGTAGGTATCAGACTCTTTGAGTCTAGCACGGCAGTGACTGCGTATCCCATCTTGTGCTTTGGAGGTCTTAACCGTATCGAGCCATGAGCAGTGCAGATGGGGGGTATCCTCTTTGACAATCTTCACAATATCCCCATTTTTGAGGATCGTGAGGAGTGAACTCTTCTGCTTATTGACCAATGCTCCCGTCGCTCCTGCTCCCACCTCGGAGTGTACCGCGTAGGCAAAGTCGAGTGCCACGGAGTCTTTGGGGAGGGTGTAGTAGTCCCCTTTGGGTGAGAAGACCGTGATATCCTCCAAAAAGAGATCACTCTTAGCAAGCTCATAGAACTCCTCGATATTCTCATTTTGATAGTGTAGACTCTCTAGCCACTCTAGGTTGACATCCCCCTGCCCCTCTTTGTACTTCCAGTGTGCGGCAACCCCATACTCTGCGAGACGGTGCATCTGTGTGGTGCGTATCTGTGCCTCTACGATCGCCTCCTCACTAAAGAGTGTCGTGTGAATGGTCTTATAACCATTCTCTTTGGGGACTGCGATATAGTCCTTGAAGCGAGAGATCAGTGGGGTAAACCCTAAGTGCATCAACCCCAAGACACGGTAACATGCGATTGGCTCCTTGACGATGATACGGATCGCCAAGAGATCGAGTACCTCATCGATACTCACCCCTTTACGGTGCATCTTGAGATAGATCGAGTAGTAGTGCTTCACCCGCCCGATAATCTCAAACGAATCAGGCTCAAACCCATTGCGTTCCATCATCTCTTTGACTTTTTGGATAAAGCTATTGAGGCGTATCTGAAGATTTTGGGCATTTTTGTTAATGTAGGTGTCGATACTCTTGTAGTCCTCAGGATAGATATAGGCAAAGCTCAAATCCTCCAGACGGTTTTTGAGCCGTGAGATCCCCAAGCGGTGTGCGATAGGAGCATAGACCACGAGTGTCTCCTCTGCGATGCGTCGCTGTTTGGCAGAGGTAAGGGCATTAAGGGTCATCATATTGTGGAGTCGGTCACATAACTTGATGACCAAGACACGGATATCTTTGATCGAAGCAATTAGCATCTTACGGAAGGTCAACGCTGAGTTGATCAACCGCTCATCTGAGCCTGAGGGGGCCAGCTCCTCATCACGCATCTGTACGATCTTTGTCAAGCCTTCGACGAGATGTGCCACATCTTTACCAAAACGCTGACGCAACTCTTCGATAGTGTAGGAGGTATCCTC
Source organism: Sulfurovum sp. (assembly GCA_027068485.1). Classification (GTDB taxonomy): domain Bacteria; phylum Campylobacterota; class Campylobacteria; order Campylobacterales; family Sulfurovaceae; genus Sulfurovum. The sequence goes on along the minus strand of JAMOSB010000007.1, from coordinate 2,312 downwards.
TACCACATCATGTAGGAGTGCAGCTTGTACCATGGTTTCGTCATTGGAGAATGCCGCGGTGATCGCTGCGACAAGGATAGGGTGTATGATGTAGGGTTCCCCACTCTTTCGCATCTGTCCTGCGTGTGCCTCAAGTGCCAGCTCAAGGGCTTGGATCGTAGTGGGAAGTGGTGAGGGGAGTTCCTCATACAACAGAGCTGTTGCCCCCTCGATGGTCTCTATTTTTTTCGCTTTGTTGAGGAAAGCATCCACAATAGATTAGCCTTCTAAACTTACGATGATCTTGCCCTCTGCGATCTCATGCAGTGCAATATCAGTATATTTCAAATTGGTCAAATCGATATCGATAAGAGGCTTTGCCCCATTGGCGATCTCTTCGGCTCTCTTACCTACAGCATTGGCCAATAGATACTTATCAAAGTCCACTCTCTCTAGTGCTTTCGCGGTTAGTTGTTCTGTTCTCATTCTTCTTTTCCTTTGGTGGTTATTTTACAATTGAACAAAGGCTCATATCACCTTTGATAATAGCAAGCAGATTACCCTTCTCAAACATATTGCACACGACAATAGGCAGTCCATTCTCTTTGGCAAGGGCGATTGCGGTATCATCCATCACTTTGATATGCTCACTGAGTGCTTGGTCATAAGTAAGAGAGTCGAGCTTCACCGCATCATCAAATTTCTTGGGGTCTTTATCGTAGACACCATCGACTTTGGTCGCTTTGATCAGTAGCTCCGCCTCGATCTCTGAGGCTCTCAGTGTCGCTGCGGTATCGGTGGTAAAGTAGGGATTTCCTGTCCCCCCAGCGAAAACCACGACGCGTTTTTTCTCTAGGTGTCGTCTAGCACGACGCACGATAAACGCCTCTCCGATCTCTTTCATATCGATAGCTGACTGGAGTCTAGCATCGAGTCCCTCATGCTCAAGTGCCTCTTGGATCGCTACACCATTGATAACAGTTGCAAGCATCCCCATATAGTCACCACTGGTGCGTTTGATGATTCCATCGGCTGCGGCACTCACCCCACGGATGATGTTACCACCCCCGACGACGACTGCCACTTCGACACCATTATCGACTAGTAGCTTGATCTCACCTGCAATAAAGTTTAGGATTTTTGTATCGATCCCATACCCATCTTTGCCTGCCAATGCCTCACCCGAAAACTTTACCAATACTCTTTTAATCACCGATACACCCCTTAGTTAATTTCGCGATTATACCCAATAGTCGTTTAGGAGGGGGTTAACCCCCACTCACCCACCCTAGCAGATAGAGGAGTAGACTCATCCCTATCGTCCAGAGAATGATCTCTTGTGTGTTCACGGTAGGATTGACCTTACCACAGTGCGGACACTGCTTCACCCTCCGCCCAATCGACTCCTTACAGTAGTGACACTTCATAGATACTTCTCCTAGTCTCATCGCGTTGACACACACGCTCTGCTCTCTTGATTTGGGGGGATTATAGCATAGTTTTGTCTTGCTTGATAAAATCGATAAGGAGAGTTTGGGTACAGATACTATCCTATTTTCTCTTCAGCAGGGAGTGTAAATAAATCTGTGTCAATTAGATTATAATACCCCAAGAAAGCCCAACAATTTTTAAAAAGTCTAATTCTCAAAGTTCCAAATTTAGATAAAATTAGACAATAAAAAGAAGGATAAAGTATGAGTAGAAACAAGACTACAGAGACCGTTCAGAGTTTTTAGTCGTTTCTCTATCCAATCATATCGTTTGTACCCTCAAGGGGCACCTCGTCACCTTGACACTTAGGACAATTTCTATTACGACAAGAGTTATAGGCAAACTCTATGTTTTTGCAATCACTACACTCTTTAGCATTGTAACCCATAACAGAAGTTCTACACTCAGTTATATCTTTTATAGCTTTTAACTGTATAGAGTTTAGTTTATATCTTGCTATATAATCATCTCCATAGAGTTTAAATATATCTTGCACCTCAACGGCACTTCTTTTAGGGTGTATCTCATATTTAGGTTTATAAAATTTATCTACTTGTAGTGGCTCTTGTATCTTACACATTTAAAAGTTATAGCAAGTTCTATAATTTAGGTTTAAAAATATGTCAAATTGTCATGAAATGGATGGAAATCTTGCCGTTAGGCTTCATATAACGACCGACTTGAGCAATAGTTTCCCCGCTAGGGAAAACTATTGCTCTCCAAGGTCTTGTTAACCTTTATTTGCCTTTTATCTCATCTAAATTTAAACCTAATTTTTTAAAATTATCTTTTACTTTAAAGCCTTTGTAATCTGCTCTCTCTTGGGCATCTATATAAAGTGT
>JAMOSB010000006.1 GCA_027068485.1 Sulfurovum sp. | reverse complement strand
TTTTGAGAAAACTCATCTTGGATCGTCCTCACCGATTGTAGCCTTTGTAGTTGAAGTAGGCGTATTATATCGCGTAATGGTTCAAAACTCTCTTCAATCCCCTATGTCGGGGTAGTAGTGTATTGATATGGCGACTAAAGAAGCCATCAGAGAGTCGGGGGAAATGTTTCAATCCCCTATGTCGGGGTAGTAGTGTATTGATATACTCAACCCGTTGAATGATTTGACAAGCGAACCAGTTTCAATCCCCTATGTCGGGGTAGTAGTGTATTGATAATTCTGACGCCCTAAATCAAATATTGGAGTTTGTGTTTCAATCCCCTATGTCGGGGTAGTAGTGTATTGATGAAGTCCGAAGGACTTCGTATGGACCGGGGGGGAAGTCGTTTCAATCCCCTATGTCGGGGTAGTAGTGTATTGATGTACCGTACAAGGTAAGATTAATTACGGTAGAAAAGCATGTTTCAATCCCCTATGTCGGGGTAGTAGTGTATTGATTTCAGCGAGGCGGGGCAGAGAAAATGTGAAGCGTTTATGTTTCAATCCCCTATGTCGGGGTAGTAGTGTATTGATAAATGTAATAAATACGACAGAAAAAACAACGACTTCATGTTTCAATCCCCTATGTCGGGGTAGTAGTGTATTGATGAACCCATATGTTGGCGGTGGTAACTTCAACCAATATAAGTTTCAATCCCCTATGTCGGGGTAGTAGTGTATTGATACACCAACTATGTGGTTATATCAACAATGAAGAGTTAGTGTTTCAATCCCCTATGTCGGGGTAGTAGTGTATTGATAACAAACAACCAAATAAGGAAAACAAAATGAATACAGAGTTTCAATCCCCTATGTCGGGGTAGTAGTGTATTGATTAACAGACTTAAACGGTCTAGATAAAGCAACAAAAGAGTTTCAATCCCCTATGTCGGGGTAGTAGTGTATTGATAAAGATAAGACAATGGTTATCACGCCAATGATAGGGTTTCAATCCCCTATGTCGGGGTAGTAGTGTATTGATCAACACAAAAAGCTAAATGGGATAAATTTGGTCCTTCGTTTCAATCCCCTATGTCGGGGTAGTAGTGTATTGATTTGTCAAAGGCGAAGAGGTAGTCTCCATGATCATGTTTCAATCCCCTATGTCGGGGTAGTAGTGTATTGATACAAATAGTGATGGTGATATCGTAAGATCCGTGCCAGTGTTTCAATCCCCTATGTCGGGGTAGTAGTGTATTGATAGCCCATAGTATGGGAAATCGATACAGTATTCTCCAATCATCTATACTTAACAGTACGATGTTAAGGAGCCTATGCAAAAGTTTGCAAACTACATTTGAAGAATAGTCTGATTTGGCTTATATAAGACTTAAGATGCCCATAGTATGGGCAGTTGACTCCTTTAAAAAGTTTGTAAACTCCTCACGATGATATCGATTTGAATCGATCTACAAAGATTCAGTTAAGATTAAGATGAGAAAGTCCCTCTACAGGGGAGCTTAAAACTGAAGTCAATCTAAATGTTTGCAAACCATACCATACCTAGAGACAAAGAGATGATTTGCCAACATTTGATTTACCCCTAGCAGGAGAGCAGATCCCCTATTTAGCGACCGTAAGAGCTTTTTTGCTGAATCTAATCTTAACTAAAAAGTCTGTAAATAGTTTAGGCTAATATCTCACTACAAACGCCTTATATCTACTCTTGGTTCCTCCAATGACATGAGCAAGTTCTAATGCCTGTTCCTCAATGATGGTAAGTATCTTATATTTTCCTTTTCTCCATCGTGTGGGTGTGGCTAATCGCTCTTGGATATGCTGAGTAATAACCTTGATACTTTTTTGGGTTAGTCTACCTTTTGAAGAAGCAATAGGTGTCCCACGGTTGAGTATAGAGATGATCTCTCTATCGACTACGGGCTGACGAAATGGCTCTACCATATCAAATACCAGAGTAGGTTTATTGGCTTGGGTGGTATGCAAAAAAGAGTGATAGATATTGACTCCTGTTTTTTGTAGGGCTGATTGCATACGGTGATAGATAAAGGCGTATCCATAGTTGAGTGCCTGATTGATACTATCTGGAGCATTGTGGGTCTCTCGATGAAATGACTCTACACCTATGAGAAGTCCAAATGCACCCCAGTAAGCAACCGAAGCACTCCCCTCAAACCCCATCAGTGTGGGGATCTTCTTGGCACTACTACATCGACTATAGATCTTCTCCATGAGTGTGATTGCTTGTTGTAGTTGCTCAAACTCCCCAGTATTATGCTTCTCTCTATAGCGTGCATGGTATTTGATAAGATTAATCTGGTTTTTGATCTTTGCCTTGATAAGAGACTTGGCTATCTTAAAGCCTTTATGGGTTTTTTTGATCTCCATCTGTTTAAGGTGAAGTGCATGGCTAATCGTCGTATAGTAGGTGATCTGTGCGTAGGGTTGTTGTTTTTCGATAAAGTCTATATCTACTTTGCGTCTACTGCACTCATAGATCAATGCGGTAGAGAGTGAAGCCCTCTTTGTCATGACTACTATACGAGTGAGCCAATTGAGTGGAAGGCTTTTGACCACTTTACCATACTCTTTGACGATGACTTTACCACGACTTAGGGTGACATAGAGACCAAACCCATTGAGGATGATTTCTGAGCTTTTAATCTCATCTTTGAGGAAGGAAGATTTCTTCTTTGCTATTGTTTTGGTCGCTGTATCCATTGGATTGGCGAGGGCAATCGCCTCATACGCTTTAGCTACTAGTGCTTTGGCATGTAGGACTCTCTCTTGGGTGGTATGGTGTTCAAGGTCATTTAACTCTGTGAGTATCTGTACAAACTTTGACTTATTGTTGATGATTTTAGTCTGCTTATCTTGGATAATTTTGTGGATAAGTATCGCATCGATATGCTCATCGATCAAAACTAGCTGATGATTGGTGGTCAGGAGTTTGAGATAGTAGCGTTTGATATTGACAAGATAGGTATTAAAGAAGGCTACCCTCTCCTCCAAGCTTTTTTTACGACTTTTTTCAGAAAGAAGCGTGAGCTTTTTGAGAAGTCGATCTCTATCCATAAGGATAGACTTCTCACGGAAAAAGAGCCCTAGAAACTCAAAGCCTTTAGCTCGACTAGAGAGATAACTCTTCTCCTCTCCCAAAGAGAGATCAAGCGTAGAGAGCAGTGCTTGTGCGGTATTGAGTATCTCTTTTGACTCCTCTTTGGTCTGAGCAAAGAAGAGCATATCATCCGCAAATCGTACAAATGTGATCCCCCGTCTCTCTAGTGCCATATCAAAGGGATGGAGATAGATATTGGAGAGAAGCGGAGAGAGGCTATCACCTTGATAGATTCCTTGATGTTTATCGACCCACTGGTGTGACTTTAACATTCCATTTTTGAGAAAAAGTGCGATAAGAGAGAGAATCTTAGGATCTACAATGATACGCTTAAGGAGGAGCATAAGCTTCTCTTGATTGATCGTATCAAAAAAGTTATCAATATCTCCTTTGGCTACATAGGGGTAGGTTCTGAGAAAATCACTGGTTCTTCCAATCGCCTTGAGTGTTCCTTTGCCTTTACGAAAGGCGTAGCTTTTATCATTGAGATTGATCGCATCACCAAGGGCGTGTGCGATACACTTTTGGACTATCTTGCTTGCGATAGAGGCTTTGACCAATCCCCTACGCTCGCCATTGGATTTGGGGATATCAAATCCTACTAAAGGATCTGGGACATACCCCTTTGAGAGTATTTGGATAAACTTCCCTGACCTAATCGAGGATTTAATCAAAGGGTAGTCTCTCTCTTCTCTATAGTATTCAAGATACTCCAAAAGTATGTTAGAGCTAAAGAGCTGATCAAATCGTTTAGTCAACATAGGCACGCTCTTTAACAAAAGGTTGTGGTCTGGCTCGAAGCTCTATCGACTTGGCAATACTCTCTTCACAAAAGTAATAGAGTCGGATTGAGTCTTGTGCTGTACCAAACTGCTCAATATCCGTGAGAAGCTCCTTGAGCTTGTGCTGTTTGATATCGAGTTCAAAGACAGAGTAGTTGACCCGTCTCCCATAACTCTCTAGCAGTGTAGAGAGTCGGGTTCTTACCTTGGTCTCTTGAATATCATAGGTGAGTAGTAGTTTCATCTTACACACTAGCCTAGTCTAGATCTATGGAGTGGGGACTATTGTGCTGTGCTATTACCATACGATAGAGTCCATACCATGCTCCTATCGCGATCGCACTACCCGCCACGACGCTTGTCACGACTATAGCTGTAGGTATCACCGCCACCCCTATACCTATCTCTCCTATACACCCAAAACCAATCAATGATAATGCCATCACCTCTCCTCTGATTTTTATCCTAACACATTTTCTCTAAAACCCTCTTTGGGGGCATCGTTTAGACCTGACGCACCCTATCCGCATCGCGTTGCTTCCCTTCGATCAGCTGACTGAGATACCCGATCTTCTCTTCAAGATTACGATAGGGTTGAGAGCCTCGTTTGAGGGAGTTGAGGATACCATAGAGCTTACGACGCTCTGCTTTGAGCTTGGTCTGTTCATTTTTGATTTGCCTGAAGAGTATGTGGCTCTTACTCTTTTGACTCTTGTGATATTGTCGATGAAGCATCTGCTCATAGGATTTTTTTTGCTTTGTTAGCTTTTGGGTACTGCGTCGTTTGGCACTGCTCTCACGCTCCTCAAGGACTGCCCCTCCGACCAAAAGTAGTGCTGCTCCAGCGATAAGAAATGGTAACATTATCTCCCCCCTTCAATCATCTGATTGGTACTAGGAAGTGCAAGCCCCACAGAGTCTTGTAGGCTCTGCTCATACCCCTCCATCAGTCGTGCCATCAACTGTTGGTTTGCAGGTATCGGATTCGTGGCAAGGCTTCGCATCGTTTTGAGGATCTCTTTACGCTCTTTATGACCTATCTCAAAGCGATGCTGTTGGTGTTTTGCCATCACCTTAAAGGCTTTGAGCTGAGACTCTATCCGCTGAGACTCTAGCTTGTAGTGGTACTTCAGCTCTTGTCTCTTATACTGATACTCCTTCTCAATGCGTGCCATATTGGCAGAGTGGTTGAGTAGGGTATTGACAAAAGGGACGATCTCCGCTAGGGGAAGAGATTTGACAATTGGTGCGATCAAAGTTACTGGTAACATAGATTTCCTTTTTAGTAATAGATTAGTATAACTATAGCCATTTAACTCGACACAAAAAGTCTAATAGAGAGGCTTTTTATGCTTTGGCGTTCGGCGATAGGACTTTTTAGAGGCGATGACACTGGTATACCCACGCGCCTCACCTCGCAAGATCTTGAGCTTATGAAAATCGCGTATTTTAGGTCGACTCACTACCATCAAAACAACCACCCAAAACTCAAGATATCGACAACCAAATCAAAAATCATCTCTAAGATAAAGATAACAAGGTTAATAATCAGAAATATAAACATCCACAACTCCTCTAGTATTGATAGCAGTAGTATAGAGTAAGAAGTCGTCAAAAATAGTCTAACTAACGGAGGGTTTGGCAGGTGACCGTTGGGGTATATCCACTTTTGGAGAATCTCACCCAATAGCGGGGGAGACTCCGATCGTGATGCTCTGTACTCCTATGTAATCACTATCTACCATTAAAAATATTTTGAAGTTTATCGATCTCCTCTCTAGGTGCATCTATACCTGTTGGTTTGGCTTTTGGTTTTCTCATCTTTTGCTTTTTCAATGCTTTTTCTCGTAGCTCCTTCTCTTTTGCTTTGAGATCAATAGTATTAGGGATTCGAGCTATTGTTTGATACTCTTTTAAGAGACTATTTATCTCCGACTCAACATCCTGTCTCTCATCTGAACTATTTCCATGAGCTAAATTATTTCTCAAATCTCCTACTCTGTCGATTAAGTCTATTAACTTTTGATTATGTTGTTCTCTTAACTTATCGAGGATTTTCCTTTTCATGGAATCACTAGAGAGGAACTCACCCTTAAATCCATTGCCTAACTTAATAATATTTTTAGATTGATGAGATAGCTTATAGATATTAAACTCTTTCTTATCTTTGTTAGTCTCTGCTTGATCTATCTTGATTTGATACGCTTTGATAAAAGGTTCGATAGAATCTCCCATATTCATCAACTGCTTAATACAAAACATCCCTATTGACTCATTTAAGAGTGTGATAGAGTTCAGGAGATAATCTCTTTTTTGCATAACTTCTGCAAACTTAAAGAGCTTGATGTACTCCTCTTCATCTTTGAGGATTTCGATTTTTCCTAGATGCTCTATGATACTACCAATAGAGTGGGAAAAAGTAGCGATATAGGTATCCTCTTTTTGTAAGACCTGTAGCTTATCTATAGTACTTTGAATCAGGTTTTCATCAGGTTTAAGCAATCTTTTAATAGAGTTTGCCAAGATATGTTCAGAGATCTCCTGAAGGCTATTTACCAGACCTTGATACTCTGGTTTTCTAAAAACTAGCTTGTTCCCAACAGTATAATTTGTATTGAAATTCTCTAATACAAAAGAGAGTTTGGCTAGATCAATATAATCAAGTAGATCAATAATCTTATACTCTTTAAAAGGAACAATCTCTTTAGCAAAGAAGATATGTTCTATTTTTTCTACATCTTTAATCGATGCAATAATAAGATTGACAATCATCAAAATGGGAAGATGCCTAAACCCATGAGTCAAATCTATAATAAAACTCTCATAGGTTTCATTTTGTAGGAGTTCAGAGATTTTTTGAAAAATCTCTTCATAATTAGACTCACTAATCAATACAGTATGATCTAAACAACTCCCATCTACTGCTAAAAACTTTAATGATTGTTCCTGAATCATTTTTGCTTTTGGTGTAGCGATAGGGATAATATCCCTATCTTTAAATACATCAATAAGTAGGGGAAGTGTATTGATATAATGATTTTGTGTTAAATTCTGAGCAAAACCACTCAACTCTTCTGAGAATAGATAGTTGGCTCTATCTTCTAATTGCATCTCTTCAAAACTCCTCTCTACTTCTCCATTATTACAGATATACTTTGGTTGCGTATGACTCAATAGTCCTAACATCGTGATAACTGCCTTTTTCATTTGATACCCTTCATATTTTGTAGCATTGTAGTTAATTTCATAGTGTAGACATCTCTCAACTCTCGTGGCTCTAATATAACTAAATCAGGCAACCACTTCTGAACAAAAGGGAGAACCTCTAAGTATTGTGTATACTCTACACTAAACTCGATGCTTCCATCCTCAAGCTCTTGGATAAACTGCTGAGAGGAGAGAAACTTTTTCATATCTTTTTGGAAGTACCTCGCTATGGCTGGCGAGGCTTTGAGTTTGGCCACTTGCTTCTCTTGACCATATAGTGTCATCGCATTTTGAAGTTCTTGAAGTAAAAACTCCTTTTGTTTCGCGATAGATGATGGCTGAAAGTGTCCCCTCTTAGACCCATAATCCACTCTCTCAATAAAACTAAGTCGACCAAATCTAAGAATATTATCAGTATCAACCAGAGCAACATACCAGTTATTATCTACAAATACTAGCTTGATAGGCTTAAGATTATCATACTCTTTTGTATCGTAGAGATATTTAATCTTTGTATACTCTCTTGCCTCTATGTTTCTCTTGAGTCTTTGGAAGTTTTGACTTGACTCTATTGTAGAAGTATCTTCAAAAGGTGTGTTTTTAAAGAGATAGAGATCTTTATCTTTACGAGTAAACTGCTCCAACCCTGCAAAGAACTCGGGATCACTCTCGTGAGCCATATTGAAAAACCACCCTATCTCATTAGCGTGATCAAAGGACTCAATAAAGATATCTAATGGCTTTATCAGTTTATAGGTATTTTTTTTACCCTCTTTTACCTCTTTTATATTATCAAACACCTCTACAAACTTCTTCAACTCTTTATCCAAATTGCGTTGCGACATCTCCCCTAAGCTCTCTTGGAGGGCTTTATCATAACTATCCAAAACCTTTTTATTGTGAAATGCTTCTAAAATAATCCGATATTTTCTAAGGGCTTTATCATTGGAGAGCTTTACCTCTGCTGTAAGTTTTTTGAGATTCTCTTTTATCATCTTATCGATATTGGAGAGTGATTGTATTTGTCTACACTCCAACTCATTATTGTGGGTAGGAGTACAGACTAAATAGTCTGGAAAAATATGGCATAATGCTCCAAGATAGAGTGAAAATTCTTTCACTTTCAAATTAACTTTCTCCATTAATTTCTTCTTATCTTGCTCCAAAATACTCCTAGAATCCTCTAGGTACTCTAATAGCATCTTAAATTTCATCTCTTTTGTCATCTTAGTCTGTTGCATCATTCTCTTCCTACTGTTTTTTATTAGATAGTTTACTATACCGATTGCTTAAGGTAGTGCTTCATTGTCTCTTCATCTGGAGCAATCGCAAAAAATCCTGCACTATGAACAAATGTCATTCTACTATCTGCTAGCAAGGGTTTGCCATTGAGCTTAAATGAACCTAGCTTTTTGGGTGGGATCTTGACTTTGTAGTTTGACTCCTCTTCATCCTCCCAGACGACAGCTTTGATATGGGGTGTCAACTCCCCATTGATATAACTCGTCCAGTGAGGCGTAAAATGCTCCAGCTCAAGGATAGCAGGATTTCCATCAAACAAAAATGAGTTGGCTACGATAGATTTGGCATCTTCTATCGCCTCTTGTGCCTCTGCCAGTGAGATGAGTATTGTCATCGCAAACTTCACTGCTTTTTCAAACTGCTTCTCTTGGGCTTGGCTATGGATCGCTTGGTGATTGTAGCATCGAATCAGACTCGAATACTCAAACGGCTCTGCCTTGGCTATACCTGTATCGTTATCATCGACACGCTTGATGAGCTTGGATATCTTGGGGTAGGATTTCTCCAAGCCTAAGTAGTCCCAGATCAGTCCTGCACTACTTTTTCCTCCTTTGTACTGATGATGATCAAAGCGTTTGATACCATCAAACTGCTTTCCGATATCGATCACCATATCATAGGCAGAGAAATCCTCTGTATCATGATCCACGCGTGTAACGGTTATCGTCTCTTGGGTAAATACATGGAGTAGTGCAACTGCTGTCACCTCATCTGCATGAAATATCTTATTGTGTGTGGCTATATTCATCTATTTCCTTTATCGTATAAAATTTTACTCTTACGCTATCCCCTATTAGGGTTTGAGTTTAATAATGAGCTGTTCAATCAGCCCAAGGGGTACCCTTTGCATCGTCTCTCCACACTTAGGACAGGTGGTGGAGAGTGCTTGGAGATCCTCTGAACAAAGTAGATCACTCTTGATCTCAACTAGCTTACTATATCCACAGAGTGGACAACTGAGTTTATAGATCGGGGGTTTTATCGGCATAGTATAGACTCCTTATCATCATTTAGTCATTAAAATCGAGGGGTTCCCACAATCACTTTAGTTTTAAGGACTCCATTGATCCTGCGTTGGTAGTGGTAGCCATCTTCAGACAGAGAGACGATCTCTTTGCCTGTGAGTCTCTGTGCTAGGCTATTGGAGACAAAATAGCGTGTACCTCCATTTTTGATAATGAATCGTTCAGCTCCCTCACTCACCTCCATCCAAGTATTTTGGAATGTGACACGAAAGAGATAGGAGAGCATACTCTTGGTATATTGGCTAATCGTACTATCCATAGTGGCAATCCCCAGTGCGACCATCTTGAGCCCTCGCTTCGCTTTGTAGACTACCACCCCTACAATCGTCGCATTGAAGTAGATCACCTTCCAGAGTGTAGTGCTACGCAAGAGATCATCAGGATCTTGGAAGTGCAATCCCCCTTTGACATTGGCATAGGCATCGTGAAGCAGGTCATAGACCTCATCGACGAGAAACGCTCTTTGAGCTACCGTGCGTACCTCCTCCATATGGAGTCTCTCCAACTCTACTAGATGCTCATACTTCATATACTCTCTCCTTCTTTCGATAGTGATAATCGTATGATAGAGTATTACCTAGACAAAAGATGACTACTTAAGGGTACTTTCTCAATAGCTCTTACTATTTGAGTTTCAATACCCGTTTGCTCCTGTAATCATCACAGTTGATCTTCTCTCTAGTTTAGAGTTTCTTTTTTATTGTATTTACATTCTTTCATCATCTCCAAAACATCCAAAGTCCGTTTATACTTTTTATCTTTCGTGGGGTTTTTAGATTTCTCCACCCATTTACCCAACTCTTGCATCTTATTTTTTAACCAGTCTAAAGCTTCGGCTTTAAAGCTATCAAACTTTCCACTCTTAATAGCATTAAAAATAACAATATCATCTGTATCATTTCTGTTTGGATTGTTGGCTATAAGCTCTTCTATCTCCTCTTTTAAAGTTAAATCTTTTTTCTCTACAGTTTTATCTTTTTTATTAGCGTCATCTTCCATCACTTCCCACTTAAGCCAACCAAAAGAGACCTCATCAACACGGCTACCTTTTTCGCTCATTCTAAAGATAGATTTGGTTTTAGGTTTTTCACTCTCTGCTAAATCTTTTACTATAAACGCTTTACCACAATACCGACCTACTCGCAACAAACCCTCATTTGATTTCAAATCTTTTTTATAATTTAAAAAAAGTCCCATATCTGCATTTTGATAAAAAGTATGCAGTTTCTCTTTAATGGTCTCTATCTCTAAAGCATTAACTTTTGTTAAAAGAGCCTCAAAGCTTGAATTTTTTTGAATAATTTCAAGTTTTTGAGCAATACTTCCTTTGGATGTTTTTCTAACACTCCACGCAATATGATTTTTAACCTCTTTTCCTATGGCATCAGAAACTTTTAATTTTTGACTCTCTTCTACAGACAGCTCCAATACACTCTGTAACGCTCCCTTAATTGAACTTCCTGCAATATAGGGTTCAAAATTGCCACTATAAGGGTTAAAAGTTGAGATATGTTTCAATATAAGCATCTGATTCATCGACTCATCATTATTGTTACTTATACCAAAATCTTTGCTATAGAGTTTTGATATATCTTTAGAGATAGAGACACTATGAATATAAAGCTTATTATCAATAATAAAATTAGCCTCTTCTCTAAAAAAAGCCACAAGAGCATACATATCAGAGAGCTTATCATCACTTGGAAGTTTTTTATCTCGTTCATAAAGCTTTTCAATAACAACATGTTCATTAAAAGCGTAGAGTCTATCTTCTTTAATCACATAGTTTGTCGGCTCATACTCCTCTCCACTTCCAATATGAATCGGAGAGAGTGCTGTAAGCTTTAGCTTAAAAGTTTTTAATTCATTGGCTTCTAACTCTCTTTTTTTGGCTTCAATTTTAGCCAATCTTTCGGATTCTGCTCTCTCCTTTTCCTCTTGTTCGTGCTTCTCTTTTAAAGCTTTGGCTTCTCTCTGCTCTTGCTCTCTTTTTTTCTTTGATTCATCGGCTTTTTTACTCTTCTGCTGTTGTGTTTTACCATAAGAGCTAACAAGTGAATCCATATTTATCTTACGCTTTGCCACGATTGACTCCTTCAAACTCAAAGGGTACTAAAATAGAGAAACCCTGTACCAATGATTGGCGACCTATACCATTGTCTATTCCACCACCTATGTATTGTTCATAAGATTTTAGTTTAACCACTGCTCCACTATCTGCCATAAGCAGAGGCTTTTTAAAAGGTGTCGAAGAGCTATGATGTTTTCCAAAACGGTTAAAAGTGTTATAGTAAACCTCTTTATCGGCTATCATCTCTTTAGATTTATGCAAGAGTGTTGGAGAGAGTGTCATCATATAGCAGTTTTCGGTTTTTATCTTTTTAAATCCATCAAAACGCTTATCAATTTTTGCTTTGAAATACCCTTTTCCAATGTTTCCTTTTTTACCAAAACCATTTCTTCCCATCTCATTGAGTCTATCTTCAATCTCTTGGTCTGTAAAGGTGTTGTCAAACATTACATAAATAACAGGTTGATAGACAAAAGTAGTCTCTTCTAAACCATAAGGAGCAAATATACCACTGCTATCTGTAGTAAAAGAGACTCTGTTTAAAGTATTTCGTACCTTAAACTCTTTTTTCATAAATGTTAACTCTACAGACTCTTTTAACGCACCTTTTTGTAAATCTTCATAACCTATCCAGCTCTTTTTTCTAAACTCTTTCTTTTGGCTCTCATCTACTCCAAACGCATCTAAAGGGAGCGTTGGTTTATAAAAATGGTTATCGGGCAAAATATCAGAAAAGATAATTTTTGGTTTCTTATCTGTAGTATAGTTTTCAAATATTTTCTCTTTCTTCAAAAAGGAGAGATAAGCAAAATGTCCAAAGAGTGTATCTCCCTTTGGAAAAGTTACAAATGAGCTAAGAGGTGTTATCTTTAGCTTAATGAGTCTCATTTTTAAGCCCATCTTCTACCGCATCTCTTAACGCTTCTATAGAGTGTTCAATCTTTACAAACTCAACTTTACCATAACCACGGCTTCCACTTCCTCCTAGTGCATCAAGCTCCAAGAGTCTTAGCCCCAAGAGAATGGTATTTTCAAATAGCTTTCTATCCTCTCCATCAAATACTCGAATAGACAAATCAAACTCAAACTCTACACTAGATACAACCCGTTGAATGTGTCGTAGTCCACCATTTTTGGTCGCTCCCGTGGCTCGGTCTATAACATTTTCAGCCTTCTCTTCAAACAGCTCTATTCTATTATCTATGGTTGCTTTTCTAATCTCATTGGTAATAAAACAGTCTCTAAAGATAACCCGTGTTACATTAAAAGCTTCACTTGAATCTTTAAACTCCGAACCCTCTCCAAAGAGCTTAATAATCAAATCTCTTTTTCTCTTCTCTCCAAAAGTAGCTCTGCTATTAATTGGGATTCCCCGTTTTTTCTCATCTGACTCTGTTGGGTCAATCAATCTAAAGTAGAGTTCTAAGAGTGAACGAACCTTACCCTTGATAGAGCTTCCTGCAATATAAGGTTCAATAATCTTGTTTCTACCACCAAAACTAACCTCTCCCTCATCATCGGCTAAAACCTCTCGTGTAATAACAGGAGAATCAACCCCACCAATCTTCATGCTATCATCACTCGCCCCAATATGAAGACCTGTTATTAACTTTAACTTCTCTAAACCATCTATTTTTACTATTTCCATCTTCTTCTCCTTATTTTTTTGGCATATAACCGATAATTGACTCTAACAGATACTTAAAATTTTGCAACTCATGAGCAGAGTTTACGGCGTTAATTGAGGTCTCCATTAACGCTACAAAGTTAGCTCCAGAGTGTTTTCTCTCTTTTGAATATTGTACTTTAGAGTTCAACATCTTGACAAATGGTAAAACTTTGATTTTAAAAGCAACCTCATCTAACCCTTTTGCTTTTTCGTTTAACTCTAAAATTTTTTCATAAAATTTTCGATATTGGGTTGTTGATATATCAGGTTTATATCTCTCTTCTCTCTCTTTTCTTTCTCTATTGTTTAAACACTTTGCCATCTCTTCTGCTTTACTACTAAATAGCTCTGCTAACTGTCCATCTTCTTCTTTAAAAGAAATATCTTCAACCAATTTTTTCACTGTTTTTCTCCTTATTTTTATCTCGATTATTATAAATTTTCAAAAAAAGCAGAGATTTAAACTTCTCTCCCTTCTCGATTAAATCACTTAGCTTTGTAAAAATCTTACTGTCGTTATCTTCTCGCTTCACATTGCGTCTGAAAAGATAGTTTAACTTTGACTTCCACATCGCATTGCGTATATCATTTTTTATATTCTCTTTCATATCACAAAGTTCAATAAGTCTATAATAGAGAGCTGTTTTATCATCATCCTCTTTCTCTAAAAAATCGGTAACCTCTTTAAAATCTTTCTCTATCTGATAAAACGCTTCAAACTTCATAGAGACACCAAAAATATCAATACTATCTCTCTCTCCTTTGGCTCTCTTCTCTGCCTTATCTGCCATATCAGAGACAAAAGTTATGGGTGTAGAGGGCTTAAACATCACAAGCCCCATAGAGATGGTAGTCTTCTCTAGTGAAAATCTATAAAACTCCTCTCTTATCTCTTTGGCTATGGCAACTATCTCTCGATACTCTCCAATCAAAAAGAGGTCATCGCCACCTGCAAAAACGGTATAGAGATTTTTTCGTTTAGCAACTAAGGTCGTAATATAATCCGAAAAAAAGAACTCAACCTCTCGTGAGAGTCTATTAAACTTTCTAAAGTCTTCTTTATAGAGGTCTCTAAAGGTATCACCCAGTTTGTCAATATCGGCTTTTAGTGCCATTAATCCAGAGCTAATCACTTTTCCATCTTCTTGATTATCCTCTTTTAGATAATTTCCAAAGGTAATAATTTCATCAAATTCATCTTTGGGAACATACGAGTTCAATGACCATTTAGGGTAATCAACATAGGCTTTAGAGCTTATATCAAAGCTATCTCCCTCTTGTGTTACCGCATCTTCAAACTTTGCATAGTAGTTTTGACCACCCAAGGAGATAATCAAAATATCTTTTTTACTCTTCTCCGTAGAAGAAGCAAAAATAGTCACATAAGGTTTTTTAGTTAAATGCTTACCCAACTCAATCTCATTAAAACAGATTTTACACGCTTTGGTATCATCTACATTATGCGTTTTAAGTCGTTTACTACAAAACTCACAAATATCATCATCCCTACAAGCACCTTCAAAAGGATTAATCAAAATCTCCTCATCGTCTACAGTTAAAAGGTCAAATTTATTAAGCTTCTTACTCTCATTATCTGCACCCAATGCTTTTAAATCGTCTTCCATATCCTCTTGATTTAAAAGCTTTTTTCCTGTTGTAAGAGTGCTTGATAAGATAAACCCATTCTGACCAAAGAAATTCTTTAAAAAATAGCTATCTAGCTCTTGTTGAATCACTTTAATTTTTTCTCTATTCTCATTTTTAGCCAAAATCATAAATTTACCTGCTCCAAAAAGCAGAGCTTCACTTCCATTAAACTCTTTTTTGATTCTATCAACCACAGCATAAGTAATAAGCTGAACCATAGCCGAACGACTTCTTAAAATCTTAGAGGCTTTTGAGGTAGTAACACCATCAAAAATAAACTTTTGAATTCCCCAGAAATCTCCACTGATTAAAAGTAAATCATCTCCTAAAGTTTTAACTAAACCTTTTAACTTTTCGTCATCATACTTAGAGATGATTTTATTATCATCTGTAGGAATCAATGCGTTATAGTACATTTTAGAGAAATCTTGTTTAAGTAACTCCATACTTGTAGGGGCTTCATAAATTAGATTTTCATTCTTCCAATACCCCACTTTCCACTCTTGTGAAGCTATCTCTTTATTATTCTTTGGCTTTTTAGATACAGCATTAAATATGTGTTCTATTTCCATTTCATTTTCCTCTCCTATTTAATTTTTTGATATCGTAAAAAACTTACAATTTCAACTCGTCTCATAATGCCAAATTAATTTTACTCACACTAAATTTTTGCTACTTTTATCTTCCCCATTCCAAAAACTGTCTGTTTGCCTACACCAATCACCTCTCCAATCTTTAGAAGGTCATAGCTTCTTTGATCTAGCCCTATGACTGCCATCTCTCCAAGTACCCCATCAAGCACAATCGAACGCTTCTGCCTACTACTCTTTCGATACAAAGGCTTATAGGTAAGTGTCTTAATCTCAGTGGTATAGCTTGGCTCATAGGGGAGTCTATGGCATGTTTGATGATGAAATAGCTGTTGTACTCTTTGATGGATAGATCGTAGTATATCTTTGATGCCAATATCGTTATATTCCACGCTATTACTCTGTTTGATACGCAGAGGGGTGAGGAGCTGGATCTTGAGATTGGGACAATAGCCAGAGGAGATTAATGATTGCGGTTTGGAGGTGAGGTCTGCTAGGAAAGCACCCTCTTGATAGACGGGTTCTCCATCGACATAGATCTCTACCGCGTTAAACTTCAGACGCGCTCTTCCTAGACCATTCTCCTTCAATGCCTTCTCTATAGCTAAGAGAAGATAGGGAAGTTTTACACACGCATCACCAAAAAGATAGAGTCCAAAACGATAACACTCACTCTCCAATACGAGATCCAGACGAAAAAGGTGCTGAACATTCTCTCGCTCATAAAAATCATAATAGAGACAACGAGAAGTATCAAAACACCCCTCACACTGATAGGAGGGATTGATACAGACAACCTTTTTGAGTGTATATCCCAATGCCCCACGAAGCATCGCTCCTATAAAATAGGGTGGTTTTACTCTATCCAAAACTCTTACATCAATAGCGTGATACTTCATAAGACTACCTTTAATTAAACTACTCATAAAAATTGTAACTAAAAATACTCAAAAGACATCTATTAACTCTCTATAAATAGTTAATAAGTGCGACACTCAATGGTATTGACAGTCAAAAGGTTGTCAAACCCCCTAAAGTTTTTGATATTAAAGACATTAAGATAAAATACCCCTAAAAAGAAGAAGGTTATGTGATGCAGATTATTGTTGCTGATTTTATCTATACTCCTGAGGGTTTTGTCTCGGGTCATGCCGTGGCGTTTGGCTCAACGATTGAGGCGGTCGATACGCTTGCGGTACTTCAGGCTCGCTACCCTAATGCCCCACGCATCACTACACCCCCCAACACCATTCTCTATCCAGGGTTCATCAACACCCATGTCCACTTGGAGTTCTCTGCCAATAAAACAACCCTCAAGTATGGGGAGTTTATGCCGTGGCTCGATTCGGTGATCACCCATCGTGAGGATCTTGTTGGGGCGTGTGACAACCGTATGATGTACCAAGCGTGCAACACCATGCTAGAGTCTGGCATCACCTCTTTTGGGGCGATATCGAGTTTTGGGTTGGAGCTGGAGGTGTGTCAGAAGAGTCCTCAACGGGTGGTCTTCTTCAATGAGCTGATCGGCTCCAATGCGATGATGGCAGATATGCTCTATGGGGACTTCCTCGAACGGCTCAACGCCTCCAAAGCCAAAGCCCACTCTAGCCGTATCACCCCTGCTATCGCCATACACTCCCCCTATGCTGTCCACCCTATCCTCATCCAAAAGGCTCTCACCCTCGCCAAACAACAGCACCTCCCACTCTCTGCCCACCTCCTAGAGTCTCCTGCTGAGCGAGAGTGGCTAGAGGAGGGAGCGGGGGCATTTAAGCCCTTCTTTGAGCAGTACTTCAAGAGTAGCATACCTATGAGTAGCGTCGAGGAGTTTATCCATGCGTTTGATACCTATCCGACACACTTCACCCACTGTACCCAAGCCACACAGCGTGAGCTAGACTACCTCGCGACCAAAGGACACTCTATCGCCCACTGCCCACGCTCCAACCGCTACCTTGGGTGTGGACGGCTCGCTATTGAGTCACTCAAACTCCCCTTTAGTGTCGCCACCGATGGACTCAGCTCCAACGACTCCCTCAACCTCTTTGATGAGCTTCGCTCTGCGATGATGCTCCACCACCAAGAGGATATGACCACCCTAGCAAACCAACTGATAGAGAGTGTCACCAGACACGGAGCCGACGCACTCCATCTCAATGCAGGGGAGATTGCGGTAGGCAAAGAGGCGGACTTCACCCTCGTCACCCTACCCGATACCCCAGAGCGTCCCGAGGAGCTAGCACTCTGGACGATCCTCCACACCCAGAGTGCTTCAGGAGTCTATATCGCAGGAGAGCAGTATGTTTAGAGTCATCAGTCAGACACTCAAGTGGATTGGACAGCACTTCTTGGGGATGCTCTTTGTGCTTCTTGTCGTTGTACTCTTGCTTCCCAACTCCTCTCAATCCCTCCACCCTGCCAATCTCCAAGAGATCCAACTCAAAGGGGCGATCATGGAGGCAGATAGTATCGTAGAGCAAATTGAAGCAGCACAACACAACCCCCAAATCAAAGGGGTGCTTCTCACGGTGGACTCCCCTGGTGGAGCCGTCGCCCCCTCCATCGAGATCGCCTATGCGATCAGAGCCCTCCGTACGACCAAACCCGTCATTGCCTACGCCTCAGGAACGATGGCGAGTGGGAGCTACTACAGTGCCATCTACGCCAACAAGATCATCGCCAACCCTGGGTCAATTGTCGGCTCTATCGGGGTGATTATGCAGAGTATGAATACCCAAGAGCTTTTCAAGACCATCGGCATCAAACCCCAAGTGGTCAAACAAGGCACCTATAAAGAGGCGGGTACCTCCTCACGCGAGTGGAGCCCCCAAGAGAGAGCAGAGCTAGAGCAACTCACCAAAGATACCTATGATCTCTTTGTCCACGATGTCGCCACAGCTAGAGGACTCGATATCAACGCCTCCCTCTCCTACGCCGATGCCCATATCTTCTCTGCGGGGCGTGCCAAGCGGGTCGGGCTGATAGACGAAGTGGCGACCAAATCACTCGCCAAACAACAGCTCGCCACCCTTGCCAAAGTCTCCCACCCTCAGTGGCAAAAGAAGGGGCGTATCGATAGCTTTTTTGAGAAGCTGGAGAGTCGTACACTCCTACACCTCCAGAGCTACTTCTACGGACTCAAGGCATCACTCTAACCGATGCGTATCCTCTGGAGAGTTCTACTGTGGGTGGGAGTGTTGCTATCGGATGGGTTGGCGGAGGCTATTGTGGTGGATAGCTCTTGCTCCCTAGAGGTACTACCCCGTAGTAGGGTCTACCTAGAGAGCTACCAACGGCCCCAAGATGGGGCGATCCCTACGGTGGGCTATCGTCCCTACCACCACCGCTATATCAACCTAGGGACAAGCCAGAAGAGTGCGTGGGTGGCGTTTGAGCTGAGTAACCCTACCGATCATTCCATTACCAAGCTTCTGGTACTCTCCTCCGCGGTGCTAGAGTCCATCACACTCTACCCAGAAGGAGCCGTACCCCAGACACAAAGCCTCTTTGCGTCTACAGGGCGTACCACACTCTTCCCCTACTACACCCTCACCCTAGCCCCCCATACTACACAGCACTACACCCTCCACACCACCTCACGCTACAACCCTATAGACTTTAGCATCACACTCCAAAACCCTGCATGGTTTATCACCCACGATACCCAACAGCAGTTGATCCATGTACTCTTGATGGGGAGTGTCCTCGCACTGATGCTCTATAGCTTTCTGCTCTCATTCTATACCCAAGATCGAAGCTACCGCTACTATAGCTTCTATCTCTTTTTTCTGATCTATCAGCAGGCGACCTACCTTGGGCTTACACAGATCTATCTCCCCTCTTTTTGGGTAGCACTCGATATACAGATCAGTGTCATCAAGGTCAATGCCCTTATCATCACCTCATCACTCTTTGCCATCCACTTCCTCAAGACCCAACAGCGTCCTAGACTCCACAAGACCTACTGGGGGTTTATCCTCCTTGCCCTCATCGAGATGCCCCTCTTCTCATGGTGGGATCGCTACGGCTTGGGGGTGGTGATCTTTACAGGGACACTCTTTATCCTCTTCAACCTCTACGCAGGAGTCGTCACCTTCCTCCGAGGCTCACGCCAAGCACGGCTCTTTGTGGTAGGCTACAGTATCGTCTTCTTCTCCTACCTACTTATCATTCTCAACGCCATTGGGGTCAGCTCCTTGATGCAGGAGTTTCAAAACATCTTGATGTTTGGGACAGCGTTTGAAGCCCTTATCCTCTCCTTGGCATTTGCCGATCGCTACATCATCCTACAGCAGGACAAAGCACGCATCGAGTCCAATATCTTGACCAGTACCCAAGCACAGAGCCGTCTGATAGAAGCAGAGGTCAAAGCCAAGACCAAAGCCCTACAGCAGACCCTCAAGACCAAAGAGCTACTCCTCCAAGAGGTACACCACCGCGTCAAAAACAACCTCCAGATGATCCTCTCCATCATACGCCTCCAGAGCAACAAACTCCAGCAACCTGAGACAATCGAACACTTCAAACAGCTAGAGAACCGTATCAATGCCATCGCACAAACCTATAGTATGCTCCTAATCAAAGAGAACCTCGAAGCGATCAATATGGCAGAGTATGTCCAGAGACTTCTACTTGATATCAAGAAGAGTATGGGGCAGGTGGAGATCCCTATCCAACTCCACACGATGATAGAGGCGACCATCCCCCTGCGGGAGTCTGTCTATGTCGGACTCATTATCAACGAACTCGTCACCAACGCCTACAAATACGCCTTTGGTACCTCTGGAGGGTCGATTGGGATCACCCTCACCCAAGAGCATCAGAGCTATCAACTCTCCATAGAGGATAATGGAGCGGGGTTTGATAGCGATACCCAACGCTCCAAGCTAGGGTTGAAGCTTGTTGAGGCGTTGGTCTATGATCAGCTAGGCGGAGAGATGTCCTGTGACACCTCCCACCACACCCAATACACCATAAGGTTTACACTATGAGAGAAAAGAGCGTTTTGATTGTTGAAGATGAGCGTATCGTAGCGATGGATATCGAGAGCTACCTTATCACCCTAGGCTATGATGTCGTAGCCATCTGTGCCTCCGCCCAAGAGGCGATCCGTGTCATAAAAAAAGAGTCCGTAGCCATCGTACTGATGGATATCTGTATCAAAGGGGAGCAAGATGGGATCGAGACAGCAAGTAGACTCAAAGCCACCCACCCCACACTTCAGATCATCTTCCTCACCGCACATATGGACAACTACAATGTCGATAGAGCCATCGGGCTTGACCCTGTCGCCTACCTCAACAAGCCCTTCAACCAAGAGGAGCTACGGGTCTCCTTGCGTCTGGCTCAACACCGCCGAAGCAAAGCCTCTACCCCACTACAGCCTCACATCACTCCACTCGATGACCGCTTCTCCTATGATCAGACCAACCACCTACTCTACGCCGATGAAGCCCCCATACACCTCACCAAAAAAGAGAGTGAACTCCTAGAACTTCTCATCGAACACAAAAACAGTCTCGTCGACTTCTACACCATCGAAAACACCATCTGGCCTGAGAAATTTACCAGTGCCAACAGCATCCGCACCCTCGTCAAACGACTACGCCAAAAACTAGACCACCGCCTCATCGAGACCATCTCCTCACGCGGATATCAGCTAGTTTCCCAATACTAAATCAAAAACATCCCACCCATCGCTAAGAAAAAAGGGAGCATCGCCCATGCGTAGAGGGTCTTTTGGGTCTTGACGGCTTTGTAGACTCCCCAAAAAAAGAGGATAAGCGTGGTGAGGAAGATGACTAAAATCAATGTACCACCCATCACGACTCCTCTAGGGCTTCTTGCCCTAACTTCTCTACCATACGGATACTATCGAGGGCATTGGTGAGGATCTGTTTGGTGGAGGCGAGGGGCTTCATGCGTAGGTTGGTCTGCTTCTTATCGAGGCTCTCATCCATCAAGATCTCCATCACCTCCCCCTCTAGCTCTTTGAGGATCTCGGTGATTTTCTGCTCTATCATTGAGACATTCATCCTAACTCCTCTACTTGGCTTTGGGTCTAAAGACTTTGATAACGCTCTCATCTGCTTCCATATACGCCCCACCAATTAGATCGATACAGTAGGGTACCGCAGGGAATACCGCATCGAGGCACTCACGGATAGATTTGGGCTTACCAGGGAGATTGATGATCAACGCACCATCACAGATCCCTGCAGTCTGACGAGAGAGAATAGCCGTGGGGACATACTGCAAGCTCACCGCACGCATCTGCTCACCAAACCCTGGAAGGAGCTTCTGACAGACATTCTCTGTCGCCTCTGTAGTGACATCACGCATCGCAGGACCCGTCCCACCCGTGGTGACGATAAGGTCACACTGCTCATCGCGTGCGAGAGTGATGAGAGTTGTCTCGATCAAGGACTGCTCATCAGGGATACAGCGGTAGAGGTACTCACACTCATTATGTAGGTACGCCTTCATTGTATCCATGATGGCAACCCCTGAGATATCCTCATAGATCCCCTCACTAGCTCTATCACTTGTAGTGACGACTCCAATTTTTATCTTATCCATTACTGCTCCTTTTGATTGTTTTAACATATTGTACCACCCCCGAGTAGCTTCTCTCCCTCATAAAATACCGCGATTTGTCCATGGGCTAAACCATAGACAGGCTCAAGAAGCGTGACGGTAGCATCACTCCCGTTGATGGTGACTTCACACGGGATCGATTGGGTACGGTAGCGTACTTTGACCTCACACTGTAGTAGCGTTTGGGGTTCGAAGAGATTGAGTGCCTTGAGTTCAAACGCCTCAACCGCCAACTGCTCTTTTTTGCCTACGACAATCTGATTGGTCTCAGGCTTGATCGCTAAGACAAAGTGAGGGTCATGGGCTCCATGGACGACAAACCCTCTGCGTTTCCCTATCGTGTAGTGCATATAGCCTTTGTGTGTCCCGACCACTTTGCCACGACTATCAATCGTCTCACCAGGCATATCAATCGACATATGTTTTGCGAGTATCTCATCATAACCATTCTCTACAAAACAGATATCGGTACTCTCCTTTTGGGTGGCGAGGTCTTGGAGGATACCCACTTTGCTTGCGTAGGCTTTGACATCCTCTTTGAGCCACTCCCCTAAAGGGAAGATAAGGCGAGGGATAACCCCTTTGTCGACTTCACACAGGAAATAGCTCTGATCTTTACTCTTATCTTCTGCCATAAAGATCGCCTCACCATCACACTTGGCATAGTGTCCTGTGGCGACTTTTTCAATCCCCAAACTATCGGCAAACGCCATCATCTTGCCAAACTTGATACTCCGATTACACGCTACACAGGGGTTGGGGGTGAGTCCCTCTCGGTAGCTCTCGACAAAGTAGCGGTAGACCTCGGTATCAAACGCTTCACTCAGATCAAGGAAATGCACCTCAACTCCTAGATACTCCCCGACCCGTTGGGCTTTGGCGTAGTTGGCCTCATGGTAGCCCTCTTTGTGGTGGAGCTTCATATAGACCCCTACCACCTCATAGCCCTCCTCTTTGAGGAGCATCGCAGTCACAGTAGAGTCGACTCCTCCGCTCATCCCGACAAGTATGCGTCTATCACTGTTCATCTATTGCTCCTATAGATACCTCCAAGAGGTACTCTTTGTCTGCGATCCGTAGATCTTGGGGGATGGCTTGTCCTGTAGAGAAGTAGCTCAGTGCAAGCGACGACTCCAACACAAAGCTCAACACCGCCCCGAAGTGTTTGGTCTCATCAAACTTTGTCACCACCAACGCATCGATCGCCAAAAATGAGAAGTGCTGATACATATCATGCATATCTTCATACTTCAGCGTTGCGGGGATGACAAGGTGGGTCTCGATACGGTAGCCCTTGAGTGCCACACGGTAGCCGATAATCTCCATAAAGCGTTGGGTATCATAGGGGGAGAGTCCCCCACTATCGACTAAGACCACATCATAGGTGTTGAGTTGCTCCAACTGCTTCTCAAACGCCTCAATGGAGTCAATCGCATAGACAGGCACCCTCAAGCGTGTTGCGTACTGCTCCAACTGCTCCACCGCTCCCGCCTTTTGGGTATCGAGGTTGAGCAGTGCTACACGCACCCCTGCGTGCTGTGTGTAGCGTGCGGTAATCTTGGCTAACGCAGTACTCTTCCCTACGCCTGTCATCCCCACAAACATCACCACCTTGGGTAGCTCTAGGCTCTCTGGATAGAGGTGAATCCCCCGATCCATCGCCTCGATGACACCTTGTAGAAGGGAGGCTCTATCACGGGAGGGGGGGAGTGATGCCAAGCACCCCTCAAGCCACGCAGGGGAAATCCCCCTCGCGACAAACGCTCTCTTGACCTCCTCCCTACTCTCACGCATCAGACTCTCTCCAAACGAACATGCCATAAAACGCTCCTTAGCGACAGCGATGACCACCTCACATCGAAGGCTTCCATCTTGATGCTCTAACTGTTTGGCACGCACCACAGAGATCGGCTCTCCATACTTCTTCACCGCCTGCTCATAGGCACGCTGTTGGGTGGAGGAGACAAAGGTCTCATAGATCATCTCTGCCCCCTCTGTTGCAGACAGAGTAGCGGTATCAAGACCGAATCACGCTCCTGCCACCCCGCATGTGGGAGGGTCAACACCTCACGCTCTTGGGTCACCCCCTCATAAAATATCATATCGATATCAAGCGTACGGGGTGCATCAGGAAAAGAGCGTCTCCGCCCAAACCGCTTCTCTACACGCAGAAGATACCTCAAGAGTGCTTCAGGTCGCAAGGGGGTTGCGATCTCGATCACTGCATTCAAGAAGTCCGCTTGTTTCGTATAGCCAAAGGGTGGGTTCTTGAGGATAGGGGAGCTCTTTAGTATCGTCACCCACCGACTGCGTTGGAGATAGCAAAAGAGGTGATTAAAACGACGCATCACATCACCGATATTACCCCCTATACCGAGTAGCACACGATACCCCTCCACACATCTCGCAGTCGCATAGGGGAAGTGAGGGGTGTAGTAGAGGGTATGACGGGGGTTTGAGAGTGGTCGTCTTAGCATGGAAGCTCCTTGGCACTAGAGTACAACCGCACGCCCCTCAACCATCGCAACCATATCTTCGATACGGATACCAAAAGCATCAGGGATATAGATACCTGGCTCAATGGTGTAGACCATCCCATCCTCTATCCGCGTCTTAGAGTTTGCGGAGATATAGGGCATCTCATGGATATCTAGCCCCACTCCATGCCCTGTCGAGTGGACAAAATACTCTCCAAATCCCGCTTTGGTGATGAGATCACGGGCTAGGGCATCGACCTGCTTCGCTCGCATCCCTGAACGGGCTTTGGCGATGGCATGGTCATGGGCTTTGTGTACTGCATCGTAGGCTTTCTGGATCTTTTTATGGCTAAAGTGCTGTGAGATACCAAAGTGGAGTGCCTCATCAGCCACCACAGTACGGGTACGGTCTGAGCAGTAGCGTTTGTACTTGATCCCCGCATCCACAAGGAGTAGATCTCCCCGCTTCAAGCGTCGTTTAGTAGGCATCGCATGGGGCTTTGCCGCATTGGCACCCACGGCGACAATAGGATCAAAACTCAACGCATACTTCCCCTCTTTGATCAATACCTGCTCCGCCATCGCCCCCAACTGCTCTTCACGCTTCCCTATCCCCTCTTCACGCAGATAGTTGGCAAAACGGTTAAAGGCTTTTTTACCCCGTATGGCTGCCTCTTTGAGGAGTTTGAGTTCTCGCTCACTCTTGATGATGCGTTGACGATGCGAGAGATCAAGGCGTGGTACCAAGGTGATCCCCTTGGCTTTTTGGAGTGACTCAAACCCATAAACACTCCACTCTTTGGGGTCAAAGTGAAGCTTCTTGATGGCTGTTTTCTTGAGACACTTCACCGCACACCCATAGAGGTCACTATCGATCAGCACCTCTGCCCCCTTAACTCCTGCCATCGCATCAAGCCGATAGCGACTATCGGTAATAAAGTACGCCTCACTACCAAGTGAGAGATAGAGTGCATTATCACAACTATACCCACACGCATAATAGATGGCATTTTCATTGTTTAGTATAAAGTTCACAGTTCTACCTTTTGTGCTGTTAAGCCTATCATGGAGAGGAGAGAGAGGCTACGCGAAGCAACCTCCCCAAAGGGGTCTATGCCTGAGCTTGAACACTCTGTTGTGCTTGGGCTTGTTTCATCGCAGAGATCTCAGAGAAGATCTGAGTCATCCCTACCATCGCCAAGTGGTACCCAAACGCACCCATTCCGACAATCTGACCTGCACAGACAGGAGCAGTGAGTGAAGTGTGTCTAAACTCCTCTCGTTGGTGAATATTGGAGAGGTGTACCTCAAGTGTAGGGATCTGTACCGCAGCAATCGCATCTCTAATCGCAATAGAGGTGTGCGTATAGGCAGCAGGGTTGATGATAATCCCATTGGCATCACCCAGACACTCTTGGATACGATCGACGATCTCACCCTCTAAGTTACTCTGAAAAAACTCAATCTCAAGCTTATTTTGCTCTGCGAAATGTTTCATCTGTGCATGGATCTCTTCTAACTTCATAGGACCATAGATATTTTTCTCTCTGTGACCAAGCATATTGAGATTTGGACCTTGAATAACGACTATTTTCATTGTACTACCTTCATTGTTTATTTTGGCTATTATTTTAGCGAAATAGTATTAAGGAGGAAGCCTACTTTAAACTTTTCAGAAAAACCCCCTATAATTACACCCTATCAAATGATTGAAAGGAGTCCAATCCATGCTAAGATTTGCCCCATCACCTACAGGTGAGATGCATATAGAAGCGTTGCGTATAGCTATCCTAAACTATATGCTCGCCAAACAGAGAGATGTCAACTTTATTGTCCGCATCGACGACCGAGACAAAATGCGTAATCTTGAGGGGAAAGATACCGAGATACTCCAGATACTAGAGAAGTTTGCGCTCCCCCATAGCCGTGTATCCCACCAGAGTGAGAACCTCCATATCCATCAGACCCTCGCGATCAGACTCCTAGAGGAGAAGAAGGCGTTTGTCTGCCTCTGTACCCCTGAGGAGATAGCCTCTGAGGAGGCGACTGCCCATGCCTCAAATCTACCCTACCGCTACAGTGGACGCTGTAGTACCATCGGAGCAGAGGAGCTTGCCCGACTCAAAGAGGAGAAACAGCCCTTTGTGATCCGCGTCAAGACCCCTGAGACCCCCGTAAGCTACCATGACTTGATCGAGGGGGAGATCCCCACACCCCCAGATGGAGTCGATAGCTTTATCATCCTACGAGAGGATGCCACCCCTAGCTACAACTTTGCCTGTGCGTGTGATGATATGCTCGCAGGGGTAAGCCTCGTGATGCGGGGGGAGGAGCATCGTGCCAATACCCCCAAACAGCACTACATCAAGAACCTCTTAGGCTACCGTGAAGAGACACGCTATGCCCACCTACCGCGTATCCTCAATACCGAGGGGCGACCGATGGTAGAGGGAGAGGAGGCAAGTTCTGTCAAGTGGCTCTTTGAGCAGGGGTTTATCCCTGACGCTATCGTCAACTACCTCATCCTCCTAGGCAATCAAACGCCAACGGAGATCTTCACCATGCCTGAGGCACTGGCGTGGTTTGACCTCACCAAGCTCTCCAAAGAGCCTGTGAAGTTTGATATCAACAAGCTCCGCTTTCTCAACCGTAAGCACCTTGAGATGATGGATGATCGTACCCTCTCGACACTCTTTGGCTTTGCCGATAGAGATATTGGTAAGCTTGCCAAACTCTACCTAGAGAAGGCTAGCACTATCAATGAACTCCAAGCCTGCATCAAGCCGATCTTTGCCCCCAAGGAGTTTTGTGAGGCGTGGGGAGAGGAGATGCAGACCCTACGAGACATTATCGCAGATGCTCCGATGATTTCGACCTATGATGCCTTTGAGTCCTATCTCAAAACCAAAAGCCAACTGGAGGGTGAGGCGTTTGCACACCCGCTTAGACTCCTACTCACAGGAAGAACCCACGGTCCAAAACTCTCTGCTATCTACCCCTTTATCCAATCTTACCTACTGGAGGTCGCATCATGAATGCCCTAATCTTTGCTGTCGTACAGACACTACACACCGTACTCAATCTCTATATCTGGATTATCATTATCGCCTCGCTACTAAGCTTTGTGCGTCCTGACCCCTACAACCCTATCGTACAGACCCTCTACCGTCTTACCGAACCTCTGCTTGCATGGATTCGTGCCAAGATGCCCTTTGTTGTCTTCTCAGGGATAGACCTCTCTCCACTTGTGGTGATATTGGGGCTACAGATGCTAGACAACTTTATGATGCACGCACTCCTAGGGTAGCCGATGAGACGCACCCCTTGGTTTGTCACCCTCCTGATGGCACTTCTGCTAAGCACCACACTCCTTGAGGCAAAACGCTACACCTACCTAGAGGTACACAGAATGCCTCAGAGTATCGAGAAGGACTACTATATCTGGCGGTTTTTAACTCAGCCTAGTACCACCCCACAAGAGGCTCGACGCATCATCCAAGATGCTAGCCGTCTCAACAAAAAACTCAAAACCGCCTACAAAAAAAAGACAGGATTTCCCGCAAGACTCCTCACCAAACCACCCATTGTAGGGGGAGCCATCGTCAATCCAACCCATACCAAGAACAATGCCAAAGCCAATACACTCTTCAAAGAGGGGATACGACTCGTAGGCAAAAATCAACTCCAAAAAGCAGCCACTCTCTTCTACCAAGCACACAACCACTACACCAAACGGTGGGAGAAGGATAAGACCCTGTTCTGGCTCTACCTCCTCACCGAGGATGATGCCTACCTCAAACCTCTACTCAAGAGCTACCATATCAACCTCTACACCCTGCTGGGTGCCGATCTCAAAAAACAGCAATACCCTGCTACGATCATCACCCCAACCATCCACAAGCGTCACCTCTTTGGTATCGATGCCAAAAACCCCATCGACTGGGCGAAGATCAAAGCAAAGATGAACCAGACTGGCACCAATCTCGAAGCCCTTGCTGAGTCGTGTAAATCTGAAGAGACCATCGGTATCTATAGCTACCTCAAAGCCAAAGCGTGCAACTACCGCAAATCCTACTTCCCGATGCCCTACCGCGATACGATGAAACACTTTAGCAAACAACGCCAAGCCCTCATCTACGCGATTGCACGCCAAGAGAGCCGTTTTGTCCCTGCGTCCGTCTCCCGCTCTTTCGCCTTGGGGATGATGCAGTTTATGCCCTTTTTGATTGAGCATATCGCCAAAAAGAAGGGGGAGTATATCGACTTGGATATGATGTTTAGCCCACACAAGGCGATCGAGTATGCCAACTTCCACCTTGACTACTTGGGTAAGTACCTCTACCATCCACTCTTTGTCGCCTACGCCTACAATGGAGGGATTGGCTTCACCAAGCGACTCATCAAGAAAAAAGAGTACTTTAGACGCGGGGCGTTTGAACCCTATCTCAGTATGGAGAAGATGACCAATGTCGAAGCGAGAGAGTATGGCAAGCGGGTACTTGTCAACTATGTCATCTACCTCAACAAGCTTGGCGTACGCACCAGACTCCTACCACTTATGACGATGCTGACCAATCCCGCACAGACCGATAGCTTCCGCCTCTAAGAGCGATTAGGGCTAGAAGGGCTTCTTGGTCAAGACATACTTAGCGACCTTGGCAAAGTGTAGACTCCCCTTGCCATAGGTTGTACTCTCAAGTGTTAAGGTGAGTGATTTTTTGGGGATATGGGGGAAGGTCACCCGATAGAGTCCACTCCACTCTGAGACAAAAGAGAGAGATGCCACAACAGAGTCATTGGTATCGATAGGCTCGATTGATTGGGGGGCTTTGCCATTGAGCGTGAGGCGATACCCCTCCCCCTCTAGTACCCCCTGCTCTCGCTCCTCATCACTATAGATCGCCACAACAAAACGCTCAAGAGGATGCTGATCTCTATCGATCACCTGTCCATTGAGGTAGGTCGCACTCATCACCACAGCAGTGACCTGATTGTTATAGAGTTGAAGCTTTTCACTCTTTTGGAGCTGTTTGTGGTAGTGCTGTTGTGCGTGGTAGTGTTGCATCAGTTGTCGCTCCTCTTTGGAGCTACAGCCCACCAAAAGCGTCACAGTAAGGGGTATGAGGAGTTTATAACGCATCCAGAGAGCTCCTTGGCTAGAATGGGTGATTTTAACATAGTTTCAATAAAGATTTAAGTATAATTTTAGAATTTCAATTCCCAAAGGTTTAGTTATGAAACAACGCGTTGCCGTAGCATTTACAGGTCCCTCTGGCAGTGGCAAAACGACCCTTATCGAGAAGGTAGCCAAATGCCTTATTGCTCAGGAGTCTGTTGCCATTATCAAGCATGACCCCAAAGACAAAGCACACTTCGATGTAGCGGGCAAGGATAGTGACAAGTTCTCCAAGACGGGGGCAGAGGTGGTTGTCACCTCCCCCACTCGCACCACCTACCTCTCCCAACGCTCCAAGAGCCTTGAGGAGATTGTCCAGCTTCTCAACCCCTTTGATATCCTACTCGTAGAGGGACTCAAGACCCTTCCACTTCCTCGTATTGCGATCTTTAGAGGGGCTATTGAAGCGAGCTACCTCCCTCATAGTGAAGCGATTGCGATTGATGAGTGTATCGACATTGCTGACTATACTATCCCTGAGGGAGTTGCGATACTCGATCTCAATGATACTGTCCAGATCATCGACTGGATCAAACACCACGCTAAGGAGATATAACCCATGCTAACCATTTTTGAAACCATTAAAAAAGTCGCTATCAAGATAGACCACGCCATCAAGACCGAAGATCTCGGCTATAGTGATAGTGAGAACTCCTCAGGAGAAGATCAGCTCAAACTCGATGTTAAGAGTGACTATATCATCGAAGAGGCGTTTAGAGACATCTCTATCGTCAAGTCACTTGTGAGTGAAGAGAAAGAGGGGGAGCTACAGCTCCATCAAGAGGGGAAATATACCATCTGCTACGATCCACTCGATGGCTCTAGCCTTGTCGATGTCAACCTCTCGGTGGGTTCTATCTTTGGTATCTATGAGGGAGAACTCAAAGGGGAGAACCTTGTCGCCTCTGCCTATGTAGTCTATGGTCCACGCATCGAGCTAGTCATCGCCACCCACAACAAGAAACCCCAGCACTACCGAGCCCAAAATGGACTCTTCAACTTTATTGGAGAGATCACCCTCAACCACAAAGGCAAACTCAACGCCTCAGGAGGCACACAACAGCACTGGAGTGCGGTACACAAGACCTTTATCGATGGACTCTTTGCGAGTGGGTATCGCCTACGCTACTCTGGAGGAATGGTACCCGACCTCCATCAGATCCTCCTCAAAGGGGGAGGACTCTTCTCCTACCCTGCGACCACAGACAAGCCAGAGGGCAAGCTCAGACAGCTCTTTGAGGTGATTCCATTTGCCTTTATCTATGAGCAGGCAGGAGGAGAGGCGATCGATGCCAATGGGGAGCGACTCATGAGACTTATTCCTGCCCATCCACACGACACTAGCCCCTGCTTTTTTGGCTCCAAGAGTGAGATAGAAGCACTCAAAACCGCTTATGCACTCAACACCCAATCCTAACCCCACCGAGGAGTCGATCCTCGATGTGTGGCAGATCGCCCTAGAGCAACAAAAGAGCAAGCTCCAAGCGTGTCAAGAGACATCACACCTCTCTAGCTGTATGCCCTGCCCTCAACTACTCACTTGCGACCTCCGCGATAGCTATATCAAAGCGGTCTATGAGAGTATGAGCAAAGGAGAGGGTGGTGGCTTTGAGTTTTAATCAGTGCTAGCTTCTGGGTGCGGGTGAGCCTCTTTTTGATCGCATACTCCCGCCTACTTGCCCCCCCACGATCCCTACACGCTTCACTGTAGCAGAGCCTCACAGGTCGTCGTGTGCGGGTATATTTCGCCCCTTTAGTCGAGTGGTTGTGTTCGTGGATACGACGCGTAAGGCTTGTGGTGATTCCTGTATAGAGTGTGCCATCTGCACACTGGACAATATAGACAAAATACATCCTGCTATTTTACCAACTACACAGCACTATTTGGCTAAAATAACCCCACGAAAAACTCATCTGTTTAAGGAAACACACTATTATGTCTTGTCACAAAAAAGCCTATATCACCACCCCCATCTACTATGTAAATGACATCGCCCATATCGGTCATGCCTATACTACGATTATCGCCGATACACTGGCACGCTACTCCCGTATGTCGGGGTTAGAGACCTTCTTCCTTACGGGGACAGATGAGCATGGACAGAAGATAGAAGAGTCTGCCAAAGCCCGTGGTAAAACCGCACAAGCCTATGCCGATGAGATCTCTGCTACTTTCAAAACCCTCTGGGATGACTTCGATATCTCCTATGACAAGTTTATCCGTACCACCGATGAGGCACACAAAAAAGGGGCGCAAAAGGCCTTCACTACGATGCACGCCAAGGGGGATGTCTACAAAGATGTCTACAAAGGACACTACTGTATCTCCTGTGAGACCTTCTTCCCCGTGACACAGCTTGTCGATGATGAGTTTTGTCCTGAGTGCGGTAAGAGTACCACCATCGTCGAGGAGGAGAGCTACTTCTTCAAGCTCTCCAAGTACCAAGATAGACTCTTGGCGTGGTATGAGAAGAATCCAGACTGTATCCTCCCACGAAACAAACGCAACGAAGTGATCCGCTTTGTGGAGGGGGGACTTCAAGACCTCTCTATCACCCGTACAAGTTTTGATTGGGGAGTGAAAATACCTGAAAACCTCAATGACCCCAAGCATGTTATGTATGTCTGGCTTGATGCCCTCACCAACTATATCACTGCTCTAGGGTATGGAGAAGATGAGAAAGATATGGACTTCTGGCCTGCACGGGTACACCTCATAGGCAAAGATATCCTCCGCTTCCATGCCATCTACTGGCCTGCGTTCCTTATGAGTCTTGACCTCCCCCTCCCCAAGCATATCGCAGCACACGGCTGGTGGACACGCGATGGAGAGAAGATGAGCAAATCCAAAGGCAATGTCGTTAACCCACGCGAGGTTGCTGATGCCTATGGGCTAGATAACTTCCGTTACTTTATGTTGCGTGAGGTACCCTTTGGTGGTGATGGTGACTTCTCTCAAAAAGCCCTTATCGACCGTATCAACTCAGACCTTGGGAATGACCTTGGGAACCTCCTCAACCGTCTTATCGGGATGAGCGGGAAGTACTTTGAGGGGCGTGTCGACTCAGAGCTTGTGAGCCGATACTACCAAAAGGAGCTTGATGAAGTCAACGCCTCTCTCGCTAAGCTAGAGCCGATGCTCTTTGAGATGCAGATACACAAATACCTCGAAGAGCTCTGGAGACCCCTCACCGTCGCCAATAAATCGATCGATCAGTATCAACCATGGAGACTGATGAAAGAGGGACGCGAAGAGGAGGCAATGGCACTCAATGGTCTCATCGCCGCGATCCTTGCCAAAGTCTCGGTGATGCTCCACCCTGTAATGCCTGATGTCTGTAGCAAGATCGCTACAGCACTTGGGTTTGTCATAGACAATAGTAGCTGGAATCACCTTATCCAAGAGCATGGACTACTCGAACACTTTACCATCGAGAAGATCCCTCCACTCTTCCCTCGTATCGAAGTGCCTCTCTTGGAACAAGCAATCCCTAACGATACCCAATCCAAAGCACCCAAGCCTACCCAAAAAGAGGCAACCACTCAGAAGAGTGAGGGGATTGCTATGATTGGGATTGACCAGTTTTTCCAGACCTCATTGAAGGTCGGAACGATTGTCGATGCCCAAGAGGTACCCAAGAGTAAAAAACTCCTACTCCTTCAGGTCGATATAGGAGAGGAGAATCCAAGACAGGTAGTCGCAGGGATCAAAGAGTGGTATAGTGCCACTGACCTTGTGGGTACACAAGCATGCGTCGTCGCCAACCTCAAGCCCGCAAAGCTCATGGGACTCAAGAGTGAGGGGATGCTCCTTGCTGCCAAAGATAGCAACGGTCTCTCACTCATCCGTCCAGAAACGCCAAAAACTGCTGGCACACCAATAGGCTAACATGAAAATCGAAGATATTATCAACCTCACAGAAGGTGTACTTAGAAACGCTCCAGAAGTCACAGCGATCACCGCTGCTACCGTCTACCTCTCCAAGGTAGAGCATGGTGACCTCTTTATCTCCTCAAACCAAGAGGAGATAGACAAAGCCATAGAAGCAGGTGCTTACGGTATCCTCTATGACAACCCCGACATCATCAAAAAAGATGATGAGATCGCATGGATTAAAGTCTCAGATATCAAACTCGCAGCCTTTAAACTCGTCCGCTATGTCATCATCAAAAAAGAGGCAAACTTCTTCCTGCTCTCAGAGCATGAGATTACATTTTTGAAGATGATCCTCACCCACAAGACCAATATCTCTTTTATCTCCAATGAGTGGCGTAAGGCGTTTGAGCAGATACTCAACTCCGATGATGCTCTCTTTGTAGGGAGTGACAAAGCCTTGATGCAACTCATCAAGCCCGATGTCAAACGCCTCAAGAGTGAAGTGGATGGCTACGCAGTCTTCGATACACTCTTTCGGACGACCTTCAAGGTAGGGGGCTATGTCTACCAAGAGAAAGAGCTGATCCCTCTACACCTCGACCCCCTTCTACGCGTCATAGACTTCTGTAATACCCAAGAGCTACCCTACTCGCTAGAGAAGCTTAAGTACACCAAGCACTTTATGCCTGTCTTTATCGATGGTAAGCTCAACAGCACCCAAGCAGGCAAGAGTGATAAAGTCGCGATCTTCACGGACAATATCGACGATATCGTCAATGCCCGTGAGTATATCAAACGAAGCAACACATGGGTCAAAGGGATTGTCCTCACACCCCCCAAGACCAAAGTCCCAGGGATCGACCGTCCCCACTGGTTTGAGAGCAAAGAGGAGGTCAGAGAGATACTCAAAAACACCCTCTTCAACTACGCTTTCATCTACAATGCCGACCGCAGTATCCTCAACACCATCAAAGAGGAGTATAGCCTCTTCTAGGGCTTACTCCAGCATCTTTCAATCTCTCCTTAAAATGAATATTTAGTTGAGAGATTGTAAGACTCCAATTT
>JAMOSB010000005.1 GCA_027068485.1 Sulfurovum sp. | reverse complement strand
ATTTTTTCTCAGCATAAAAAAACTGCCCAACTCTCATTGCTCTCACTATAAAATGTCTCGGTAATCCTCCCCAACCCCCTATAGCAAGAGTGCAGAGAGTACCCCTATCGCTCCACCAAAGACTCCACCCCATACGACAAGCCAACCAAGATGCTCTTGGATAAGATTTTGGACGATTGTTTTGACCATTTGGGGGGTGAGTTGGTTGAGGCGGGTGTCGATGACGGATTCGATGGAGGTGAGTAGATCTTCATTGAGAGAGGAGTGTTGGAGGTGAGTCTGGAGGGTATCATTGAAGGCTTGGGAGTTGACGATCCCCACCACCGCACGCTTCATCTTCTCACTAAAAGGCTCACGCAACCCCTCCAAAGCACTCTCTCCACCAAACATCCCTAGCATCCCCCCAAGTGGCGACTCCATCACGGTCTTGCTCAACGCATCAAAAGCAGGCGTAAAGTCTGTCTGCTCAATGATAGGCTCTAGGCTAATCTTCTTCTCCTCACTCGCAAAAAATGCTTCCAACTGCTCACGCGTAAAAAACTCCTCCATCATAAGGTTTTTAATCGCCCGTTTAAAGGAGTCGAAGCGTGCAGGAATTACCCCTGAACCATAGAGAAACGGGACTCTCTCAAAGAGCATATGGATGGCGAGTTGGTTGGTGATCGCACCTGAAAGGGCAAAGAGTCCCCCAAAGAGTAGAAAGGGTGCATAGGAGGTTGGGACGACAAAAGAGAGGAGAATTACTCCAATAGAGAGCAGATCAGTAAGAAGAGTTTTGGACATAGATACACCTTTCTGTTTTGGTAGAACTATAGCAAAAATCGTGTAAAACTCCCCTAATCTTCCCTACTTCCAGTAGGTACGCAAGCGGACATTCCACCCTTTACGCCACCGCTCTTCCCCCCGCTGGGGTGGTGAATTACGGATACGACGGGCTAGGATGCGTTGGGCAGAGAGGGCAAACGCCTTACAGCGGTTGGACTCGTGTGGATCCATCGCAAGCAGGACTTGAAGCAGTCCCCACCCCTCTCCGTGATAGCGTTCGCTCTTGAGTGTCCCCTCCCCTTTGAAGTTGGTGTAGTCAAGCAGTACATAGAGTCCTTGGGGATTAATCCGACCATCAGGGTGGTAGAGTACCCCTTCAAATCGCTCTTGCAGTCGTCTCTGTTGTACTGGGTCGTTGAGGGTTTGGAGCATCTGTGGGAGAGCTTGGGTGAGTCGGATTGCCATAAACTCCGCCTGATAGGCTTTGGTTCGCTTCAAAAAGCGTAATAGCTCTTGGTAGCGTGGGGTCTGATGCTTCTTAGCATAGAGGAGCTGAGTCCGACTCCGCCACGGGAGGGGGGTGTGAGAGGTGAGCCATGAGGGCATCGCAACACCTTGACGCTCCATCGAGGCAACTACTAGAGGGAATACCTCCCGAAACCGCTCCGTATGCCCCTTGGCAAACCAGATAAAGTGTCCAATCCCCACTGAGGCAAACCCCTCGCCTCTATTCCAGTGGATTAGATACTTATCTAGCCCTGCCCCCTCATTGAGCCAGACTTTTTGGGCGATAAATGCTGCTTGTTTGGGGGTGAGGTGTAGGGGGGTAGCCTTGAGTATCCCCATCACCAAGAGCAGTAGCACCCCTAGACGCATCATCTAGATAAAACTCGGAGCATCATTGGCAAAGAGGATCAGATCCCCCACTTGGGTCTGCTCTATCAGCATCGCTTCCATCTGCTGTTTGCTCTCTAGTTTGACCAGCTTTTCAGGATCGATATGGGCTTTAAAGATAGCGTAGTTGAGATCACCCGTGACAACCACTCTATCGAAGACCTCATTGGCACACTGGGCGACTTGGATATTGAGTGCCGTATCTGCCTCGACCAATCCAGGGGTGATAAGCACTTTGCGTTTAGGGTGGGTAGCGGCAAGCTCAAATGATGCCATCATCCCATCGATATTGCCATTGAAACTATCATCAAGTATCACCTTGCCCCCTGCGTCGATACGCTGAAGCCGATGGGGGACAGACTCAAGGGTAGAGAGTCCTTGGGCAATCTGCTCAGTAGAGAGTCCCAACGCCTTGGCGACAAGTACCGCAGCGGTTAGATTGAGGGCATTGAACGCCCCTAGGATCGTTGCATGGTACCGCTCCCCCTCTAGGCTGAAGTCCGTCCCCTCTAGGGTCGCTTCTATCTCCTCGACACAGTAGGTGGGGGTTGGAAGTTTGGCTTTGAGGTCAAGTAGTGGGCGTTCTCCATAGGTGTGGATCATCGCTTCAGGCTTGACCATCGCACTCGCATCGATCCACGCCTCTTTGAGCCGTGAGGTCTGGAGTATCTCCATCTTGGTATTGCGGATTCTCTCCATTGATTTGAAGTACTCAATATGTGCAGGCCCTATCTTGCCCACGACGACATAGTGCGGATTGACAAGGGTTGTAATCTCTGCGATATCCCCCTCACCTCTTGCTCCCATCTCCACGACATAGATCTCCGTATCGGAAGGAAGTGACTCATTGATATCACGGACAACTCCTCCAAGGGTATTGACCGAACGGGGGGTGGCGTAGGTCTTGTAGTGGGCTTGGAGAAGGTGGGCGATGAAGTTTTTGATACTGGTCTTCCCATAGCTTGCCGTCACCCCAATCACGATCATCCCCTCCATCGCCTCTATCTTCTGCTCCGCTTTGACCTTAAAGCCGTGAAAGAGCATCTTCTCAATAAAGTGAGAGATCACATACGCCAAGAAGAGTGGGAGTATCACCCCAAAGTGCTTGAAGGCTACGGTGATAAAGAGTGCGAAGAGTATCAGTGCGATAAAAAAGCGTTTGACACGCCCTGTAAAGACCAACGGCTTATCGATACCACGATACCACCCAAAGAGTAAGACCAGATAACCAATGGCTACCACAAAGCCATATGCACTCACCCCACTCACAAAGGTGTAGAGGCTAAAGGGGATCAAGAAGTAGACAAAGTGCCACCAGAGCTTCGTATGATGGAAGATAACACGGTTGAGGCGATAGCTGTACCATTGAAGATTGGTGATAAAGTAGTACCCCATTCCTAAGATAAAGAGTCCATAGAAGAGTAGATTGAGAAGTGTTAACATGTGTGGTGACCTTTACAGTGTGTAGTAATCTCTTGGGCGATCATCTCGTAATGCTTCAAAAAGAAGTAGTGATCCCCCTCAAGTGGATAGAAGTGAGAATCCTCAATCAGCGTCGCGATCTTCTCCCCTGTATAGAGTGGAGTTGCAGTATCCTCTCTGCCCCAAAAGCACAACGCTTTAGAGCGTGATTGGGCAAACTCCGCCTCAAAATCCTCATCAACGACACACTTGAAAGTCTCATACATCTCATGACTCATCCCTTGGGCATCAGGTGATACGAAGAGTTCGCGTATCCGCTTCATACCCAGTGGTTTGAGGAGTTTGAAGGTGGCGATTTTGACCTTGACAGACCACGGTTTTTGGGTGATAACTCCCGCAGAAGAGAGGAGAACAAGACACGGGGTAGCCAAGAGTGTCGCCACCTTCCCCCCAAAGGAGTGTCCCATCGCAATCGTAGGCTTCCTACCGATAGCCTCCAAAAAGAGTGCCACAATCTCTGCATAGGCAGAGGTGTCGAGGATAAGGGGGTTAGAACTCTTGCCAAACCCTGGCATATCGAGGTAGATATGGGTATAGGTAGGCAGTACCTTGCCAAAAGCCTGCTTCATGATCGCTTTATTGCTCCCCCATCCATGGAGGATCACGATCGCCTCTTTCTGATCGGGGTTGACCAACTCATAGGAGAGTTGGAACCGCTCTTTGGCGTAGCGTATCTCTTTTGATGCCATATCGAACCAACTATCTAAAGGTAAGTTTCTGCACTTTGTCAAATCCGTAGATATCATCAAAGAGGTGTACCGCGTTGGCATCGTCCACATAGGCAGTGAGATAGGCGGTATGGACAGGGAGTCTGCGTGTTAGCTTGATATGTGTTGTCTTGAGACTCTTATACGCACGATCGACCTCACTAGGACTCTTTTGGGTATAATGTTGTGTGATATAGCTTAGCATCTCCATAGGCTTGCTTAGACGAATACACCCATGACTATAGGCTCTTACACGACGCTTGAAGAGGTGCTTAGATTGGGTATCGTGCATATAGACGGAGTGACGATTGGGGAAGATAAACTTCACACGCCCTAACCCATTGCGTCGAGAGGGGATTTCGATAAATTTAAATGGTACCGCCCCTTTACCCCACGCATACTTCTTGAGATCGACATCCGTAGGGGAGAGCTTACGAGAGCCAAGGTTGTAGTCACTACGCATCACCATATTGCGTCGTTTGAGATAGTCTGGGTTTTTAAGTAGCTTAGGGATGATCTCCTTACGGGCGATTGAGTTGGGGACGCTCCACTGAGGGTTGAGGGTGATATACTGGAGATCCGCACTAAAGATAGGGGTCTGCATATGACGCTTTCCTACCACTACAGGCATACTCACAACCGTGCTGTTATTCTCGATGATACGCACCTTAAACTCAGGGATATTGACCAAAGCATACTGCTCCCCTAGTCCGCGTTTCATCAGCTTGATACGCTCGATACTTAGACGCATCTTACGCAGTGTCTTGGGGTTAGTTGTAGGGTCTTGTTGGAGTGCGTGGTAGCTCTTGATTAGTGCAAAGAACTGTGCATAGTTAGGGACATAGGGTTGGAGTATGCGTTCGATACTCCACCCCGCTTTGAGCTTCATAACGATATCAGAGGCTCGTACAGGCTGTAAGAAGAGTTCGTAGTTACTCTCAATCCCTCTGGCTTTACGTGACTGCTGGGCGACCTTGAAGCGTCGGATATCAATACAGCTATTGGCAAGGTTTTTGGCATACCCCACCAAGAGTTGAGACATCAACTCTGCATCCTCTTTCTCTTGGAACTGTGTGTAGAGTGCTTTTTGATCACACAAAGAGGCATATTTATCCTCTTTGAGTATCTCTAAAAACTCACGCTTTTGGCTTGACTTCCACGCTCCTAGATCTGGTCCACCGACACATCCACTCAATACGACAGCCACAACGGATGTGACTAATAGTTTTATCTTCATCTTTTTTTCCTATTTTTCAAACTCTTGGCACACACATAGGCACTCGAAAATGCCCACTGAAAATTGTATCCACCGACTCTACCTGCCACATCGAGTACCTCCCCGATGAAGTAGACTCCTGCGACTTTTTGGCTCATCATTGTCTTATGATCGACTTCACTGGTCAGTACTCCCCCTCGTGTCACCTCTGCCTTACTGTAGCCAAAGGTACCCGCAGGGGCAAAAGTGTAGCATTTGAGCCTCTCCAAGCGTCGTAAATCTTCGGCACTACACGCATCTCCACTCTTATCAGCAAGTCCAAATTGTAGCAGAAACGCCTTGGCGATACGCTTAGGAAGTGGGAGGAGTGTGGTGAGCTGTTTTTTAGATTTTTTAACCTCTTTGAGGTTAAAGGTGGGGAGAAAATCGATAGAGATTGTACCCTTCTCCCAGTAGAGTGAGGCATCAAGCACCGCAGGACCACTCAACCCCTTATGGGTAAAGAGCAACGCCCCGCTCGCCTCCTGCTCCCCGACACGGATCACCACATCGGTCGAAGTACCAGAGAGCTCTTTGAAAAAAAACTGCTCAGGCTGTACGGTCAAGCCCACGAGTGCGGGGGTGGTCTTGGGTGGGGTATGTCCAAAAGATTGGGCGATAGTGTAGCCGATACCACTCGCCCCTATCTTGGGGAAGCTCAATCCACCCGACGCGACCACCACCTGCTTGACGCGTAGTCTCTGCTTTGTGGTTACCACCTCAAACCCCTCCGCTATCGCTACGACAGAACATACAGACTCCCCCAAACAGATCCGTTGTCGTCTCGCCTCACGACTGAGAATGGAGACGATCTCCTTGGCACTCTGCTTACAAAAGTACTGTGTGGCATTGCGTATGACAGGGGTGAGATAATGAGTAGCCAACCATGCCAAGAGATGCTCAGGGGTAAACTGCTCTAAGACACTATCGATAAAGGGGGCATCCCCTTGAAAAAAGGCACTCTCCATCACCGCATTGGTGATATTGCACTTGCCACCCCCGGAGAGTAGCATCTTGGCACCAAGGGTGGGATTGGACTCGATAAGGGTCGCAGAGTTTGGGGGTAGTAGAGAGGCAAGCATCAAGGCACTCGCCCCTCCTCCGATGATAAGGATTTCATGTTTCATAGGTGGCATTATAGCAGATTAAAATGGTGTTGGAAAATATCTGCTATAATAATAGTAAAAAATATGAAGTAAGGGAAGAAGATGAGAAGTGTAGGGATCGTGGGAGTGCTAAGCGTAGGCGTGTCGGTAGGACTCTGGGGTAATCTCTTTGTTATGAGTGATAAGTCAGGTACTATCCTCACCCAAAAGCACCTCACCCCCACCCAAAACCGTGCTATCCTACAGCATCCCACCGAGTACTCCTACCAAGCGATCTACGATGCCCTACACAAGGAAGCAAATCTCGCACGCAGAGCCTCCCTCGCACGCCAAAGAGCCAAGCGGATATCCCAAGCACAAGCCAATGCCCGCAAACAAGGCAAAGCCTATCGGCTCTCCCCCAAGGAGCAACAACAACTCCTCACCGATGCCAAAGCGTTTCAAGGGGGACGCTATGTGTGGGGTGGTACCTCCCCAGAGGGCTTCGACTGCTCAGGGTATGTACAGTACCTCTACAAACAGCACCATATCCCCCTCCCCCGTACCGCCTTGGCTCAATCAAAACAAGGGACTAGCGTCTCTCGCACCGCACTCAAAAAGGGTGACCTTCTCTTCTTTCTAACCGATAAGAGTCGTCATATCCCCATCACCCATGTCGGTATCTACCTTGGTGATGGCACCTTTATCCACGCAGCATCCAAGCAAAAGGGGATTATCATCTCCCCCCTAGAGTCAGGGAGCTACGCAGAGCGATTTGTCCTTGCACGACGCATTCTTAGCCCACACAAGAGG
This sequence comes from Sulfurovum sp., assembly GCA_027068485.1. Taxonomy (GTDB): domain Bacteria; phylum Campylobacterota; class Campylobacteria; order Campylobacterales; family Sulfurovaceae; genus Sulfurovum. Next base: position 29,316 of record JAMOSB010000005.1, on the reverse strand, counting down.
TGACAACTCACCCTTAAGGGATCGACTCTCTACAATCTCTGAAGCTTTTTAAGCCCCATTTTGACTAAAGTAGCGGTGTCACCACTCGCCCCCAAGAGGGCTTTTTGGATAGCATCTTTTTTGAAGCCTAGGCTCTCTAGTGCCATCACCGCTTCACCCATCGCACCCACACTTGGATTCTCCTGCTGACTATCGACAATAAAGTCTGCCAACTCTACGAAGATACGGCTAGCTGCCTTAGGACCTATCCCTGGAACGCGTTTGAGCATACTGACATCTTTGGAGGCGATGACCTTGGCAAAGGTCTCGGGGGTGAAGGTAGAGCAGATTGCCAACCCTACCTTTGGACCAACCCCATTGATCTTGAGTACTGTATCAAAGAGCTTCTTCTCATCTGTCGTGATAAACCCAAAGAGTAGATGGGCATCCTCTCGAATAATCTGTGTAATCTGAAGCTTTACACGCCCCTGCTCGATGGCATTGGAGGTGTTGATAGAGACCTGTACCTCATAGCATACGCCATTGACATTGAGGTGTATAAAGGTAGGCTCTCTACGCTCCACCACCCCCTCTAATCCAACAATCATCACAGCCCTCTAAAAGGTGTAGGTGACACCAAGCATCACCACAGGATAGAAAGGAAAATCCTCCAGATCATCTTCGGTCTCTTGGCGTTCTTGCTCGATATCACGCTCTAGCTGCGAAAACGCAGCAGGATCGAGTGTGGCGAGTGGACTGCTCACTTTGAGTTCGACATCGGAGCTGGTGTGATAGAGTACCCCTATATCGATAGAGAAGCCCCACCCTTTGTGACTCTCACCCCCACCATAGCCTATCCCGATATAGGGAGCCAACGCAGGAAACTCCACCGATCCATCAAGCTGACCAATCTGAGCTCCCGTATAGATACTCCCTCCTACATCGTAGTTGACCGTAGCATCAGGGGAGGCACTCGCATCGAGGGTGTTGCCGTTGTAGTAGGCACCCGCACTCAGACGAAAGCTTCCTGTATCCATTGGGTAGTAGTCGATAAGTACCCCCGCACTGAGTAGGCCTAACTCCACAGCGTAATTAATCTGCTCTTTGGTCTTATCGGTATCGAGTTTCAATCCATTGAGGTTGAAGCGTACAAAGAAGTTGCGGTTGAGGGGCATCGCATACTCAATCCCCACGCCCAAAGTCCCCGCTTTGAGTCCCATATAGTCATAGAGGGGGCGTTGGGCTACAGGAATCTCGACGGGTGAGATCTCGGTCTCGACGACCCCTTTACCCTCTGCGTGTAGTAGTGTGCTACAGAGCAGTGCTGTTATGATAGTGGTTGATACGGTTTTCATCTCTCTTCTCCTTAATGTTTAGACTCTATGACAAAAAATGGTGTCGCATAGTCTGTATAGTGTTCTATATAGGCCTGAATCCACGCAGGGATTGTTACCTTTTTCTGTATCTTGGTGAGGGGGTCAAAGTTGAACGCTTCAGGGTCTTGATTGAGGTCTTTATTGAACCCATAAAACGCCCCATCTTTTGCTACGACGATCGCACGGACATTGGCATAGGTCGCTGCATCATAGTCCACCCCATCGACAGACTTCGCAGGGAAGCTAAAGTCTGTAAGAAACTTAGGCTTTCCTGTGACAAGGTTGAGGACATTCATCCGATCAACCCCACTATTGACCAGTTTAGTCATAAAGGTCGCCCGTCGCCAGACATAGACATCAAGCGTGTTGCCTCCATCATGAAGCTTGGTACGCCACTCAGGGACAACGGTACGCTCTGTAGACTCCCCACTACCAAGCCCCACATAGAAGTCTCCATTGACCTCCTGCTTATCACTAAGCTTCGACTCCAAGAGTCCCTCTAGTCCCCCTGCGGTGTAGTTGGCATCACCCACCTGCCCCTCAGCATCACGCCACCAGATAAGGTAGAGTGTCTGTGTATGGGAGGCTCCAACTTGGTTAGGGCTATTGTCGATGGTGATATCAAAGAGTACTTTGGCATCTCGCTCATCAACGACATAGATCTTCTGCTCTGCCTGATTGACAAAGTAGAGCCACCCCTTCTCCGCTCTACGGTAGACGGTCGTCCACTCCTCACTAAAGCCATCAATCAACCCGATCTCAATCTCTGTACCATTACTATCGAGTTTCTTGAGCATCCCTGTCGCTCTATCGGTAAAGAAGAGGTAGGATTTGGGCAGTTGTGCGGTAGGAGCGGGGACATGGTAGTCTGTGGTGATCGTCACAGGAATCTTATGGATCACCCCTGAGTCGAGTCCATCACTCAGCGTAAAGGTAAAGTTGTGATCACCTCTATCACCGAGTATCGCGTAGGCTTTGAGCTTCGCCTCTACGAGGCTCTGATACTCTAGGGAGAGCATCGAGTCATTGAAGGTATGCTCTGTGCTATTGACACCCGAGAGGAAGAGTTGTGAGAGTTCATCATCTCCATCACTCCAAGTAAGACTCTCTCCAATAAATGCAGGGGCATCATACTCCTTGATAACGATAGGATTGGTAGGCTGATGGAGTACGGGGGGTTGATTGCTCATGGTGACCCCTTTGATCCAGTTCTCTAGTGCGGTGTAGTCCTTATCCCCCTCACTCAGGTACCCCGCATGGGCTTTGATGGTCTCATTGAGTGGGGTCTGGGTACCGTTTGACTCTTTTTTGTAGCCTCGTGCATAGACAAGTAGTTCTGAGTTCTCAGGGTCATTGAAGTTAACACGATAGAGTGCAGAATCAAGTGTCTTACTCATTGAGTATGTGAGATTACTCTGCCAGAGGTATTGGGAGTATTGGGTATCCCCTTTGTTGGCAAGGTGTCGATGTACTGAAAACCGCATGATAGCGTCTCGTAGATAGGAGGCTTCACTATACCGCTTCTGCTTGGGCTGAATATCTGCAAAATTCGCATCTCTCACCCCTCCTGTCGTATGGGTGTTGTGACAGCTGTAGCAGTTGCGTACGAGTGCTTGGTAGGCTTTTTGGGCTTGTGGGGTCTGGGTACTGAGTGTATCACTCACAAAACTCATTCGATCAGACAACCCCACTGCTAGACGGTTGCTCCCAAACTCAATGAGCTTTTGGGTATCTTCGAGTGAGAAGTGTTGGCTGTGGTCATAGAGGTCATTGATACGCCCAATCTCATCACGCACACTCTGACTAAACTTCGCACCATAATCCCCTCCTCGCTCAAGGTTTCGTCGTCCCTCATTGGAGTGGTTACTATCAGGTGCTACAGTGAGGTCATCATTGAGCAGGAGTGACCACAAGAAGGGTGCGGGGTGGAAGTCATTATCCATCATCATCGGGTTAATATCGTCATAGAGATAAGGCAGGGTAGTGGTTGTCCCCTCGATGAGATGAGCTCCCAAGACGAGGGTACGGTAGAGCATATTGCGTGGGGTGATCCCTGTAGGGTTAGCAAGGTTGAGCTTATCGGTCTCATTATGACACGCCACACACGACTTCCCACCATTGAGTCCCGCTTTGGTAAAGAGTGGGGCGATATCTTTATGGAAATCGGGGATACGCTTAGTGGCATTATACTCAGAGATATCTTTGTCTGTTTGCAACATATCACTCAAATCCCCCTGCATCTTCTTCTCAGCAATAGAGTGGTAGTTGGCATACTTGTCAAGGTTGTCTTGGCTTCGGTCTTGGTGACACTGGTTACACGCATTGACACGGTTGGGGACGAAGCTCACCTCTTGACGCTCGGAGCGTATCGGGATCCAGAGATCCCCCTCCTGTCCACTTCCATCACGATGGACAAACCGCTTATGGAGCTTCCAGATATAGAGTCCCTCTTTGAGGATAATCCCCATCGATCCATCACTCTCAGGCTTGATAAAGTCACTAGAGGGGATACTCAACTCAGGGCTATGCTCCATCCCAATGGCATAGGAGTCTGAGAAGTGATGAGAGGGGACTTGGAACTGCATCCGTATCTCATCGGTGTCGATACCATCTAGCTGATGTTGCTCCCCATTATCCGAAAACTTCAAAGTATTGACCAAGAAACCCGACTTACCATTGAGGTGGGTATTGGTGAAGGAGAAGCGGTTTTCACTCACATCACTCAGCCCTGGTGCGACGCGTTTGCTCTTGGGTGGGTAGAAGCTTCGAGGTTGCATCATATGGTAGCTACTATGTGCAAAGACCAACTCCCCTGCCCCCTCATCGGTAGGATTGGCGGGGTCTGTAGGGTACTCTTTGACATAGATACCGTAGCTCTCTTCGGTACTGGGTCGGTAGGCGTAGACAAAGCTCTGATCATTGTAGTGATCAGGGGTACGGGCGATAGACTTCTCAATCCCGTGGTCATCGACCAAGCGTGAGAGGTAGATCTTATCACTTCGCAAGTCGAGATTGTCTCGTTTGGTCATGACGATATCCCCCTCAGCGATGAAATTGCCCGTATTGCCCGTGCGTGCAGATTGCCCCATCAAAATATAATCCTTGTAGACTCCACTCATGATTTGGCGTGCTTGGTAGAGGTTCTCCTCGCTATCTTTGCTGTTTGCCTCCTCTCCATAGAACATAAAGCTATCACTCCCATCAATCTGCATCTTCCAGAGAGAGAAACGGTTGACCGTGGCTTGATGCTCCCACTGTGTGAAGACCACCAAGGGGGTATCACTCTCACGGTTGATTACCGTCGCTTCAGTCTGATGAGAGTTGTTAAACCCTATCCGTGTCACGCTCCCCGTGACGGTATCGAGTGTATGGATGAGGGGGGCAGGAGCACGATCATACTCATCACGCAGAAGTGGATCGTGCTTGTAGTTGAGGGGAATCTCACTCTTGGTAACGGTCTTGGAGATAAGAAGCATCTCATGCCCTGTGGCGTTATCCTCCCCTATATAAGTAGGGTAGCTATAGCTCACACTACTATCATGACTGATGGGGGTGAGCTTTTGGTCTGCGATATCGAGCTTATAGATCGCAAGATTCCCCTCAGGGTTGAGGTTGGTCGTGTGGTTGGTATCGCTACTCGCATAGACCGCACGACTCATCGAGAGGTAGAGGCTCTTCCCATCAGGTGCCACATCGAAGCTCTGGATGCGTACCTTCTCTAGGTCTTTACACGACTCATCGAGCTTAGGATAAATCTGCCATGTGGTGTAGCTCCCATTGCTCTCTTTGCGAGAGACAAAGAGCTTATCCTCAAACCCACTATCACTATAGCCCTTCTCAGGAGAGCGAAGGTCGATACGGTCGTTGAGTTCTGCCCAGCCGATATAGAAGATATCAGGGTCGGTACGATTGCTATCGCCATGCCCTACTAGAGTCGTCCGAGGGACAAACTCCTTGCCATCAAGCACTCCATCCAAGATCGAACACTCTGTCACATCAGGAGTCCCTGCTCCCTCCACTGTCTCATTGGTCACGGAGATACACCCAGTGAGTATCCACACCATCACCAATACCATACCAAGATAAGTTGTTTTTTTCATCTCTATTTCTCCTCATATCGTGCGTGGGTATCCTCACCACAGCAGACTAATCAATTATACTATCAAAAATAGACTTCAACTCTCACCACGCTACCCAAAATATAGGCTAAAAAGCAGTACCCCTTAACCAAAGATAGCGTATAATCCTCCCCAATCCACACAAAGCGAACTCCATGCGACTCAAATCGATCTTCACCAACAGTTTTGGCATACTGCTCTCCCGTATTTTTGGTTTTGTGCGTGATATTCTCTTGGCATCTACCTTGGGGGCGAGCTACTGGAGTGATATCTTCTTCCTTGCCAACCGCCTCCCCAACCTCTTTCGCAATATCTTCGCGGAGGGGGCGTTTACGCAGGCATTTATGCCCTCTTTTGTCGCATCCTCCAACAAAGGGGTCTTTGCTACGGCGATCTTCTTACGCTTCTCACTCTTTATTATCTTTGGGTCTCTGCTGGTTACGCTTGCACCTGAGACAATCACCATGCTCCAAGCGATGGGGTGGAGTGCGACGCGTATCGCCGATACCGCCCCTCTCACCGCGATCAACTTCTGGTACCTCTACCTCATCTTTATCGTCACCTTTATCGCTACCCTCCTACAGTACAAAGAGCATTTTGTCACCACAGCGATGTCGACGGTACTGCTCAACCTCTCGATGATCGTGGCACTCCTGCTCTTTATGAGAGAGGATCCCAAAACCATCGCCTATGCTCTAAGTATCTCTGTCCTTGTGGGTGGTGTGCTTCAAGTTGCGGTACACCTCATCGCTCTATATCGGCTCAAGCTCTCTAGGCTTTTGGTTGGAGGGTGGCGATACCGTAACCGCAAAGATATCACCCACGAGAAGCAGAAGTTTACCCGCCTCTTTATCCCTGCGGTGTGGGGAGGGTCGAGTCTACAGATCAACAGCTTTGTGGGGACGATACTCGCCTCGTTTTTAGTGACGGGTTCGATCTCCTATCTCACCTATGCCCAGCGGATCTTCCAGCTCCCCTTGGCACTCTTCGCCATCGCGACGGCTACCGCCCTCTTCCCTAGCATCTCCAAAGCACTCAAAAATGACAACGAAACCCTCGCCTATGCCAACCTCTCCAAGGGGTTTTGGTTGCTTAGTTTTGCTCTAGGGATGGCGACCGTGGGAGGGGTGATACTCGCAGAGCCTATCATCTGGCTCCTCTTTGAGCGGGGGGCATTTGATAGCCAAAAGAGCCAAGCGACCGCAGAGGTACTGAGCCTCTTTATGCTAGGGCTACTCCCTCTTGGTCTCTCCAAACTCTTCTCACTCTTCCTCTACGCCACCTACCGCCAAGGCAAAGCCGCGATGATCGCCACCATCTCCGTACTCATCAATATCCTCGCCTCCCTACTCCTCATGCACCCCATGGGAGCATCAGGCTTGGCACTAGCGGGGAGTATCGGAGGGTGGGTACTCTTTGGGCTGACACTCAAAGAGGTAGGCTTCGGACGCATCATCACCATACTCCACTCCAAAAACAGCTACTACCTCCTCCTCACCCTCACCCTCTTTGCCCTGCTGATGTATCAACTCAATGGGTATGTGATGGGGGTAATGAGGTAGGATCTTGCTAGAAAAAATTAAAAAAGGAAATTTGTTTTATGGTTGTTACGAGCATTTTTTTCATCTGTATTCCTTTTTAATATGAAGTCCATTGGAGATATTTCATCGGAGTTATGATTAAAGTGACTTGTCAAAGCAAAACTTAAAAAGAATCCTAGCCATACCTATGCTACTTTTATCTCAAAGTGTTATAATGACTCTAAATTACTAAACTATAATAGGACTCTAGATGGAAAACTTAGAGATTGAATCTACAAAATATACACCTCACATCAAACTTGACGCGGAGAGTGGCACAATAGAACTCAGTGGTAAGTCCTACCCTGAAAACACTTTTGAATTTTATAAATCTTTTATGGAGTGGGTGGAAACCTACTTCAATGACCCCCAACCACTCACCACGGTTAACTTCAGTATCATCTACTTCAACTCCAGTAGCTCCAAGCTCTTCTTTGACTTTTTTGATCTACTAGAGGAGTACAATGAGGCGTCTGAGATCATTATCAACTGGATCTATGATGAGGAGAATGAGAGTGCTAAAGAGGCAGGAGAAGATTTTATCGAGGATTTTGAGATGTTGACGATTAATCTTATCGAGAAGTAGGGTCAAAGGTCAATCGATGAAATACAATAAAAAGTTTGACAAGATCATAGATAAGCTCTCTACTATCGATGATGAGGAGTGTCAAAGTATCCTTGAAGAGGTCGAGCTTCTCTCTACTATCTACCAAAAAAAAGAGGCTCGACTCAACAAAATCATCAAGCTCTCAGACAAACAACAGATGGCGATCATCGAACTCAACGAGGAGCTTGATAGCTACAAAAACGACCTAGAGGCGAAGGTCGAAGAGGAGATAGTCAAACGAAAGGAGCAAGAGGAGATACTCTTTGAGCAGTCTAAGCTTGCTGCGGTAGCGGAGATGACCGATGCGATCGCCCACCAGTGGATACAGCCACTCAATATCCTCTCGATGAGTATCAGTATCCTCAAGCTTGAGTCACAAAAAAATGGAGGGACTTCCCAAGAGGAGATTGCCCTCTTCAAAGAGAAATCAATGGCACAGATACAGCACCTCGTCGATACCCTCAACAACTTCCGAGACTTCTTCAAACCTGTCAAAGTCCTCAAGGAGTTTAGTGCAAGTGAGGTGGTGGCCAACACTATCACCCTCATCCAAGATGAGCTGACAAAGTACCACATCGACCTCTCTGTCCATACCATCAGCGACTTCACCATTGTAGGAAATATCCACGAGTTTAAGCATATCCTCCTCAACTTCATCAGCAATACCAAATACGCCTTTTTGCAAAATGGCATCAAAGATCGCAAGATTACAATCACTATCTTAGGTGCGAAAAAGAGCCTAGAGGTGACCGACAATGCAGGAGGGATTCCTGAGGAGATGCTAGAGAGTCTCTTCGATATGCACACCTCTACCAAAGGCAAACACGGGACAGGAGTCGGACTCTATATGAGTACCAAGATCGCCCACAAACACAACGGGACACTCAGTGCGACCAACACCCAAGAGGGTGCTAAATTTACTTTTAGACTAAAGGATTAACATGATCTCAATAGAGAAACTCGAATCAGTACTTGAAGATGATATTATATTTTTGACCTATGGTGGCTCCTTTAGCCAATCGCTTATCGCAGGGATGACCAATGTCTTGGAGAAGGAGGTCGAAGAGGATGAACTCTCTATGAGATCTGCCAACAACATCTTTGTGGTCTTTATCGAACTGGCTCAAAATATCATGAACTACTCTAAAAAGCTTGAACACAGTACCAAGTTTGACCCCAAGGGGTTGATCTTTGTTGGGAAACGAGAGCGGAAGTACTTTATTTGTAGTCAAAATATTATTTTGCTGAGTGATAAAGAGCGTATGGAACCCAAACTAGAGCAGATCATCACCTCTAGCCCAGAGGAGATCAAAAAACTCTACCGTGAAGTGCGTCGTAGTGGACGAAATGCCCATGAAAAAGGGAGTGGATTGGGCTTTTTGGAAGTAGCCAAAAAAGCTGAAAAGGTGAGCTTTGAGTTTAAAGCACTCTCAGATGAGCGACTCTACTTCAAATTTTGTGCGATGATAGACTAAGGTAGATTTAGGTGGTACGGCTCTTTCTACTCTCCCTACTCCTCACACTCTTCTCTCAGGCTCAAACCTTTAAGGTCTCATATGATCCAGACTATGCCCCCTTCTCCTACGCAATCAATCATAAAGCTCATGGACTCTTTATCGATATCTGGAAGCTCTGGGGCAAGAAGAACCACTATACTGTGGAGTTTGTCGAGGCTAAGGATTGGGATGATGCCTTATCCCTAGCCAAGAGCGGACATGTGGACTTCTTCTTGGGAACAGAGCCTTATGAGCCGTGGATGCACGCCTCCACCCCCTACTACAAAACCAAAACAGCCCTCTTTGGTCTCAAGGAGTTCAATGAGACCATTCAGAGTGTAGGGATCATTGGCGAGGACTACCAAGAGGATATTCAAAATAAACTACCCCAAGCCATCCTCCACTCCTATGAGACCTATTCCAATCTACTCAATGCCCTCTTGAATCATCGTATCGATGTGATCTATGATGATACGCTTCCCATCTCCTACTTCGCGATCAAAAATGGCTATCAGCACCGTATCAAAAAAGCCTCTTCTCTCTCTAGTATCTCAGCAGTAAGTGCCATCTCCTCAAGCCCTCAAGCAATCGAACGCTTCAACCAAGGACTCAAAACACTCGATACCCATCAGCTAGAGGAGGTGGAGAAGAACTGGATACTCGACAAAGACCAACGCTACTACACTACCGCACAGCAGTGTAAAAATCAGGTCATCCACTATGTCTTTGACCCAGACTGGCGACCCTTTGAGTACAAAGATGAGATGAGTCACGCACACTTTGGAATCATCGCTGATATCCTCAGCCTCATCTCTAGCAAGAGTGGGATCACATTCAAAGTACTCCCTACGGAGAGCTGGGCAGCGTCTGTCAAGATGGTCAAGGAGGGAAAAGCCCAGATGTTTAGTGCCGTACCCCAAACCAAAGAGCGGGAGCAGTACCTCAACTTCACCAAAAATAGTATCTACTCCTACCCCGCTGTCCTCGTCTCAGATGAGAATAAGCCCCTCTCCCTCTCAGAAGGTTTTATCGATAAAAGTATCGGTATCGTTGCAGGTAACTCCCTTGGAGAGTGGCTCAGAGATACCTACCTCTATGCACAATTTAGAGAGTTTAAAAATATCCAAGAGGGGCTTGAAGCACTCCGCAGAGGGGAGATAGAGTACTTTGGGATCAATGGTATCACGGCGATCTACTACATCAATGTCTTAGGATTTGATGACCTCAAAATCTATATGAAAACTGACTATATGTTCCATCTCAAAATCGCCCTTCGTAAAGAGGTCGACCCCCGTGTCATCGAGAGTATCGACACTATCCTCGCCTCTCTCTCGACCAAGGAGCTTAGCGATATCTATCACAAATGGACCTCCATACAGGTCAAAAAAGAGCTAGACTGGCACCTCTTGGGCTGGATACTCCTCGCCCTACTCTTCATCGTCACCACTTCGATACTCATCAACAAAAAGCTCAAACAGCTCATCGACAAAAAGACCTATCAACTCAAAGAACTCAATGAAAACCTCGAACTCAAAGTGACCCAACGCACCCAAGAGCTTACCGCCACCACCCAAAAGCTCCAAGATAGTATCGAGTACGCCTCACTCATCCAAAATACTATCCTCCCAGATCCCAAGAGCCTATCGGCGTGTTTTGAGTCATACTTCACTCTTTGGCAACCCAAAGATGTCGTCGGGGGAGATATCTACTTCTTTGATACGATAGACGACACTCGTCATCTACTCTGTGTGATAGACTGTACAGGACATGGGGTCTCAGGTGCGTTTGTGACGATGTTAATCAAAGCGATCCATGAGCAGATGATCCTCACACTCACCCCCCAAAGCCTCTCTCCCGCTCTTCTCCTCACACACTTTAACCAAGCGTTCAAACAGCTCCTCAAGCAAGAGCAGAGCAATGCCAATGTGGGGTTTGATGCGGGGATTATCCTCATCGATACAGCCAAGAACCAACTCACCTTTGCAGGGGCAAATATCCCCCTCTTCTATCGAGATAATGAGCAGATCAAGATACTCAAACCCAACCGCTACTCAGTGGGCTATAAGCAGTGTGATAGCCACTACCCCTACCAAGAGCAGTCGATCTCCCTCCATGAGGGGATGCAGTTTTATCTCTCGACAGATGGGTATATCGACCAAAATGGTGGGGAGAGAGGATTTCCTTTTGGGAAGCGACGCTTCAAGAGACTCCTTGCCAGTCTCCAACACCTCCCCCTAGAGCAACACAAACAGCACCTCATCACCGCCCTCCAGAGCTACCAAGCCCAAGAGGAACGCAATGATGATATCACCCTTATCGGGTTTAGCCCAAGGGTGACAAGAGATTAAGAGACCGTTACGACGATCTCCCCCTCTACCACATCAAAGGCGACTTGACTCCCCTCTACCACACGATCTTCGAGGATCATCTCCGCGAGACGATCCTCTACCACCTCATAGAGGGCTCTCTTGAGTGGTCTTGCCCCATAGACAGGGTCAAATCCTGCTTGGGCGATATAGGCTTTGGCACTCTGGGTGAGTGTCAGCGTGATATCGCGTGCAAGGAGCTTGGCTTGGATATCTTTGAAGAGGATATCCACAATCGCCGTAATCGCATCGAGGTCAAGTGGGTTGAAGATCACCTGATCATCCAGACGGTTGAGAAACTCTGGTTTGAAGTTTTTCTTCAGCTCCTCATTGACCGCCTCCGCTCTTGCCACCTTATCACTAATCGTCATAATCTTATCAGACGCGATATTAGAGGTCATAATGATAATCGTATTTTTAAAATCGATTGTCACCCCTTTGTTGTCTGTCAAGCGTCCATCATCAAGCACCTGAAGCAGGGTATTAAAGACATCGGGGTGTGCCTTCTCTATCTCATCGAAGAGTACGACGGAGTAGGGTTTTCGTCGTACTGCTTCAGTGAGCTGTCCCCCCTCCTCATAGCCAACATACCCTGGAGGTGCCCCAACCAATCGACTCGCAGCATGTTTCTCCATATACTCACTCATATCGATACGGATCAGTGCCTTCTCAGAGTCAAAGAGGAACTTCGCAAGGGTCTTTGCCACCTGAGTCTTACCAACCCCTGTAGGGCCTAAGAACATAAAGCTCCCGATAGGACGGTTGAGATCACTCAATCCCGCTTTGTTTCGCTTGATCGCTCGTGCGACTGCTTTGAGTGCCTCTTCTTGTCCTACGACCTCCTCTTGGAGTATCGACTCGATAGCGAGAATCTTCTCCTTTTCACCTTGGAGCATCTTACTCACTGAGATCCCTGTCCAGCGACTCACAATACTCGCGATCATCTCCTCATCAACAGAGTTTTTGAGGAGTGTTCCCTCTGCCATCATCGTCTGCCACTTCTCCTCTAGGGTGAGGAGTTTTTGATTTTGAGCGGGGATAAGTCCATGCTCTATCTCTGCAACTTTGGAGAAGTCCCCCTCTCGCTTGACCGCTTCTGCTTGGGTCTTGAGCGTATCGATAGCCACCTTGACCTCTGCGATATCATTAAAGACCTGCTTCTCATTATCAAACTGATTTTGCAGGGTCGTCTTATGCTCCTCAAGGTCAGCTAGCTCTTTGACAATCTCCTCTAGGCGACTACTGTTTTTATCACTCTCCTCCATCTTGAGTGCCTCTCTCTCGACTAAAAGTGTGGAGATCTCCCGTTTGGCTTTGGCTAGATCGGTCGGCTCTGATTCGATCTGCATCTTTAGCTCTGCTGCGGCTTCATCGATCAAGTCGATCGCCTTATCAGGCAAAAATCTGTCGGTGATATAGCGATCAGAGAGCTTCGCAGCAGCGATTAGAGCAGAGTCAGTGATATTGACATTGTGGTGTGCCTCTAGCTTGTCTTTGATCCCTCGTAGTATCTGCAACGCCTCATTGATACTCGGCTCATCGACCTTGACAGGCTGGAAGCGTCGCTGAAGGGCGGTATCTTTCTCAAAGTACTTACGGTACTCCTTGAGAGTGGTCGCTCCGATGGTATGAAGCTCCCCACGGGCAAGGGCAGGCTTGAGGATATTGGCAGCATCCATACTCCCCTCACTCGCTCCCGCCCCTACAATAGTATGAATCTCATCGATAAAGAGGATGATATTAGCACTCTCCTTGACCTCATCGACGACTGCCTTGAGTCTATCTTCAAACTCCCCACGATACTTCGCCCCTGCAATAAGCCGTGACATATCTAGGCTTACCACACGCATATTTTGGAGGCTGAGTGGCACCTCTTTATTGACAATACGCTGTGCAAGACCCTCGACAATCGCCGTCTTACCTGTCCCAGGCTCCCCGATAAGGATAGGGTTGTTTTTGGTCTTACGGATAAGGATCTGCATCATCCGCTGTACCTCTTCATCTCTCCCTATCACAGGGTCTAGCTCCCCATCAAGGGCTTTTTGATTGAGGTCGATCCCATACTGTGCGAGGGCTTCAAGTGTCTCATCTCCACTCTGAGAGTCGATACGCTTCCCCCCTCTGATAGACTCTAGGGTCTTTTTGTACTCACTCATATCGATATACTTACCTAATACCTCTTGACTAAAAGGCTCTTGGGCATTGGCAATGAGCCACGCATCCACTGCAAGATACTGATCCCCATTGGCGACCATCACCCCCTCAGCCCCCTGCAACGAACGCACAAGATTGGCAGAGAGCTTGATACTCTCCTTGGTGACGCTAGAGACAGTAGGGAGTCGATGTACCACACTCTTCGCCTCTAGTTCGATAGCGGCTTTATCCGCATTCATTTTATTGAGTGCTTGGTGTAAGATAGAACCACTATTGGTCAGTAGTGCCCAGATGATATGGATCGGCTCCACCTCTTGGTTTTTGCTATGTAGTGCTAGAGAGATACCCGACTCGATACTCCCCTGCATTTGGTTGGTTAATTTTTCTAAAATAGACATAATTGAAACTCCTTACTCACTGAATTTGAACTATTATACAACTTTAGTCACTCTATGTCAAGTTTATTGAGTCAATAATAGATTTTTTTCCTTAACTTCACATTAATCTATCTTTGCTATACTTCACTTCAGAAAAAATTAGGAGATATTATGTCTGAATTAAAGAAGTTTCGTCTTATTAACAAAATAGAGGGCTACTCATTTATCGTCTTACTCTTTGTTGCGATGCCACTTAAATATAATTTTGGTTTCCCACTCGCCACCAAAGTCGCAGGGATGCTCCACGGACTCCTCTTTATGGTCTTTGTCTACCAACTACTCGAAGCAACACGCGAAACCCCCCTCACCAAAAAAGAGGCACTCTACTTCTTCATCCTCTCACTTATCCCCTTTGGGAGCTTCTATACAGACAAACTCTGCAAAGCTAAAGAAGAGGCTGAAGCGATTACAATTAAAGCGTAAGTTACCTCAATAGACTTCTTGCATAACCAAAAAAATGATAAAATTTTTGGGGCTAGAAGTTCTAAAAATTTACAAATTGGTAATGCTGTTCCTTCGTTTTTAGTAATAGCTTTAAAAGATTCGATTAAAAAGCATTTACAAATAGACAACAAAACCTAGCAATGAACACTAAAGTGTCGTTGTAGTCAACCGTTGTCGGATAAATTAAAATTATATTGATTTTAGTAAATTTTCATTCAATGTTAGATAGTATTAATTAAAATGGAAAGGGTTTCATATGCCAAGAGGTGAACGAACATCAGATAGATTAAAACAAGATTTAGTTGAAGAATTATGTATAAAAATAAATTGTACTTTTGATAATACAATTTATAATCCGAATAATGGAACAATAACAAAGCAATTATTACAAGAGGTTTGTAAAAATATAGGTTTTGCAAACTATAATATATTAAGTAAAACAGAATGTGCAAATAATATATGTACTAAATTAAATTTAAATTGTGACAATATTGATTTTAATGACGATGACGATACAAGTTCTGCTGGATTTATTGAAAAGATAATACAAAATTTGCCATGAATAAGTTAATTACAACACAATATTTTAAAGAATATAGAAAAGAACTAGGTTTTACAAATCAAGGTGATGTAAAAAAGTTTTTTGCAGGAAAAGATATAACACCTACTGTAGATTACAATTATATTGAATTATTAAATACTAGACTTATTGAAATAATTAAAAAAATTAATTCATTAGTTTCAAATGAAATTAATTTTAATAATATCGATGAATTTTGTACAAATAATGTAAATGTAGTTTTCAATAAACTAAAAGATAATAATATAATTCAAAGATTAAACAATCAAGGAAGAAGACCTGAACAAGTGTATTTTTCATAGATGAGAGGTTATATAATTTCAAATTATTTTTTAAAAGCACTAAGTAAAATATTTAAAGTAAGTCTTGACAATATTTCATTAATTGGAGATGATGATTTAGTAAATATCGAATCATTCAAAAGAACACCTACAGCTGATTTAGAAATTTTATTAAATAATGGTAATAAATTAAGAATTGAAGTTCAATCTGGTTTTGTCGGTGTTAATGATATTAAACAGCATAAGGTCTTAGAAGCAAAAAGAATTTTTCAAACAGAGGGTATATCATCTTTAGCAATTCATTTTGATTTATTTAATGGTCAGGTAGCATTTATAAAGCTAGATGAGATAGAAGATGATAGTGTAAATTGGATTACAAGACAACAAATGGAAGGTCAAACTGTTTTCAATATCGATCAAAATTATTTTACATGGAAACTAACCCAAACACCACCATTATTAGAAGATATATTTCAGAGTTAAATATGATAAATCAAAAATTTAAAGTTTTAGATTTATTTGCAGGTGTGGGAGGTCTTAGTTATGGGTTTGCTCATGATGAAAATTTTGAAATTGTAGCAGCTAATGAAATTTTATCTGATATGGCACAAGCATATTCTTTAAATCATCCAACTGTTAAAATGTATAATTGTGATATTAAAAATTTTAGTATTAAAAATCTTTCAGAAGACTTACAAATTAAAAAAGGTGATATTGATTTAATTGTTGGTGGTCCACCTTGTCAAGCATTTTCAACTGTTGGAAAAAGGTTAATTGATGACCCAAGGGGTCAACTTTTTCAAGAATACTATAGAGTTTTAGAAGAACTAAATCCTAAAGTATTTTTATTTGAAAATGTGAAAGGTCTTTTATCGATGCAAAAAGGTGAATTATTAAAAACAATATTATCCCTTTTTGAATCATTAGGGTATAAAGTTAAATATGATATTTTAAATTCAGCAGATTATGGCGTACCACAAATTAGAGAGAGAGTTATAATTATTGGTACAAAATTAAATCAAGATTTTAAATATCCAGAACCAACACATTCAAATAAAAATAATATTTTTAATCAAAATTTAAAACCATATTTATCATTATCAGAGGCTATTAGTGATTTACCTTTTATAAAAAGTAATGAAGAAAGTTTTGAATATAATAGTGAACCAAAAAATAATTTTCAAAAGCTAATGAGACTTAATGCACCAAAAAAATTAATGGATCATAATGCACCAAAAAATAATGATAAGTTAGTAAAGCTTATGGAATGTTTACCTGATGGTGGTACACCAGCAGATGCTCCTGAAGAATTACGACCAAAGAGTGGATTTAAAAATACATATTGTAGACTATGGTGGGAAAGACCTGCTCCAACAATTACAAGGAATTTAAGCACACCATCATCTTCAAGATGTATTCATCCTAAAGCACCAAGACCTTTGACAACGAGGGAAGGAGCAAGAATACAATGTTTTCCAGATGATTATATTTTTTATGGGTCAA
The DNA here is from genome assembly GCA_027068485.1 of Sulfurovum sp. Taxonomy (GTDB): domain Bacteria; phylum Campylobacterota; class Campylobacteria; order Campylobacterales; family Sulfurovaceae; genus Sulfurovum. Next base: position 12,395 of record JAMOSB010000005.1, on the reverse strand, counting down.
GAAGTTCTAAAAATTTACAAATTGGTAATGCTGTTCCTTCGTTTTTAGCAATAGCTTTGAAAGATTCGATTAAGAAGCATTTACAAATAGACAACAAAACCGTTAAATGACAAAGCTATTGGGGAGTCAACTTTTAATACTTTTACTTTCGTTAGGAGAACATAAAGAGGCAATACTTACTCATATTCTATTAAAAAGCTTAAATCATAAGGAATTAGGATATGAATCCAAGGATTAAAACTCTGGTCTCATTAACACAAATCCTATATACTACTTTGATACTAAATTTAACACAAGAGCAAACAATGAAACTCTATGCACCATGGGAAAAGGCTTTTCAGCGAGTCTCTACCCCGTTTGAACACTTCCTTCATGCCCAGACCACTACGGGTGTGGTACTTATGTTTATGACACTTCTTGCACTTATACTTGCTAACTCTCCCATGACAGAAAGCTATGTGCATTTTTTTCATACAAAAGTTGACTTTACTGTAGGCTCATGGGAGCTTTCTCATACTATTCACCATTGGATAAATGATGGTCTGATGGCTATCTTCTTTTTTATCATAGGATTAGAGATAAAGCGAGAAGTGCTAGTAGGGGAACTCTCAAATATTAGAGTCGCTATTTTGCCTATTATGGCCGCTATAGGCGGTATGCTATTTCCTGCGTTGATATATTATAGTATCAATGTAGGTACAGAGGGTGCTGGAGGGTGGGGTATCCCTATGGCTACGGATATCGCGTTTGCCATCTCGGCATTGGTCTTGTTGGGTAAGCGCGTTCCTCCTGCTTTGGTTACTTTTTTGGTAGCACTTGCTATTGTCGATGACCTTGGTGCGGTGTTGGTTATCGCACTCTTCTATACAGAGCAGATACACCTCTTACCACTTGCATTGGCTGGGGGTCTATTTTTACTCTTGGTGTTGTTTAACCGTTTTGGTATTCATATGATTTTGCCTTACTTTATTGTAGGGCTTATTATGTGGTTTTTTATGTTGGAGTCAGGGGTACACGCTACGATAGCAGGGGTTATCGCAGCACTTACCATACCCTCTAAACCCAAGCGTTCACCTACAAGCTTTAGACAAGAGGCTAAAATCTTACTAGACGAATACGACACTTATCCCATAGATGCAAACGAAGGGATGAATGAGAGACAAAAAGCTATATTGCTTAAATTGGAAGACAATATCAATGAGATTGGTACACCTGCTGCAAGGCTAGAGCATGCCTTACATCTTCCCGTTGCACTGATTATCATCCCTCTTTTTGCGTTGGCAAATGCGGGGATAGCCATAGACTTTAGCGCTATTAGTACAACAATAATGACACCTATCTCTATGGGAATTATTGCGGGTCTTATCTTGGGTAAAGTTTTGGGTATCTTTGGGGTAGCATGGTTAGCCATCAAGTTAAACATAGCATCTTTGCCACAGGGAAGTAGTATAAACCAACTCTTTGGGGTGGCATTTTTAGGGGGTATTGGGTTTACGATGTCCATCTTCGTGGCGGACTTGGCATTTGTAACTACTCCAGAGCTTATCTTCCAAGCCAAGGTAGGGATCCTTGCTGCTTCTTTATTTGCTGGCGTGTTTGGCTACAGTTGGTTACGATTTGTTGCCAACTCAAAATAGTGAGCCAATGATAGAAGGGCTATCACTATCGCTTCCCCACCCTAAAATTATGCTATAATCTACCCCTTCAATACTTCATACAAAGGACTACACCCTATGGCTGTGGCTAAAAAACTCTTCCAGTATTATCTCTTGATGATTACGATCTTTTTTATAGGGCGTTTGGCTCTATTTTGACCGTTTTGCCGATAGTGGGGTCAACTACTATCTGAGCTTTCTCTATGGACTCAAGATGGATACAATGCTCGCTTCGATACTCTTGATACTCCCGCTTATTCTCCTCACCTTTAGCCCTACGGTTTTGAGTCGTATCACCAACCTCCTATTGCGTCTCTACTTCTTAGTTATCTTTGGGCTACTCATCTATATGGAGGTGGCGACCTTCCCTTTCTTCAGTCAGTACGATGTCCGCCCCAACTTTAAGTTTGTAGAGTACCTTGAGTACCCTGTCGAGGTGTTCCATATGCTCATTGCAGACTTCAAGCTCCCCTTGAGTATCGCCTTTGTGATGATAGGACTCTTTAGCTGGATCTTCATCAAGCAGAGCAAGACCAGTTTTATCGCTCCACTCCAGACCCCACTGACCCATCGTCTACTCTGGTTTGTCCCGTTGGCTCTTCTGCTACTAATCGGGGTGCGTTCCTCCTTTGGGCATCGCCCTGCCAACCTCTCTGATGCGATGTATTCGAGTAATCGTATCATCAATGAGATCACCAAAAACTCCCTCTACTCAGTAGGCTATGCCATCTATGCCAACAAAAAGTACGCCACCAAAGCGATCAAACGCTACGGCAAGATGCCTATCGAGGAGGCACTCCAACGCATGCACGCACGCCTCGGTATCACCCCTACAGAGCGCAATAGCTCCTCACCCTTTAGACGACTCGAAAAGAGCCACTTCCCAACACCCAAGCGAAAAAACCTCGTCATCTTCCTCCAAGAGAGTCTTGGCTATCAGTTTGTCTCCCCTCAAATCACCCCTGAGCTACTCAAACTTAAACAAGAGGGGCTTTGGTTTGATGATGCCTACTCCAATGGGACACGCAGTGTACGAGGGATTGCAGGGAGTAGTGCGGGCTTCTTAGCCGTACCAGGCAAAGGAGTCGTCAAACGCACCAAATCCCAAAGCGACTTCTTCACCTTCGCCTCACTCCTCAAACCCTTAGGCAGGCTACCATAGCCTCTTCCTCTACGGCGGAGAGGCACGCTTTGACAATATGCGTTCGTGGTTCTTGGGCAATGGATTTGATGAGATTATCGAGCAGAAAGATTATGATGCACCTCACTTTGTCGCCACTTGGGGGGTGAGTGATGAGGATTTGGTCACCAAAGCCAACCAACGCTTTAGCCAGCTCTACGATGCGGGTAAACCCTTCGCCGCGTTAATGTTTAGCTCCTCCAACCACTCTCCCTTTGATATCCCCCAAGGGCGTATCCAAGAGGTCAAAGCGGGAGAACGATGTGTAGAGAACGCCGTGAAGTATGCGGACTATGCGATAGGGAAGTTCTTTGAGGAGGCAAAAAAGCTCCCCTACTACCAAGATACCATCTTCGTCATCATCGCCGATCACAATATCCGTGTCTATGGGGATGATGTCGTCCCTGTCTCGATGTTCCATATCCCCGCACTAATTTTGGGAGAGGGAGTCACCCCCACCACCTACACCAAGCTCGCCTCTCAACCTGATGTCCTTGCCACTGCCCTAGACTACCTAGGCAAAGACCTCCACTACCCTATCCTAGGCAACACCATCTTCTCTGACACCAAAGCCAACCTCACCCTAATGCAGTTTAATGAGAGCTATGCCCTCAGAGTCGATGACCAAGTCGCCGTCATCCGCCCCAATAAACCCGCCCAGACCTTCACCTACACCCAACAACATCTCCACCCTGCCCCACACAACCAAGCCCTAGAACACGATGCCCTAGCCTTCATCCTAGGACTCAACTATCTCTATGAGAAACAACGCTATCGGTGAGGATGGTAATATTTTGGAACTTGAAGAAAAATTAGAATAAGGCTTAGAAAAAACCCCTCTTGAAGAGATTTAAGCTCTATAGGCTCCCTAGTGGGAACCTACAAACGCTCAGGCATCTCATCCTTAAAGGCGATAGATTCCGCTTTGGATAAGATCTCTAAGGCTCCCTTGGAGATCATCGCTTCGGCGAGTTCTCTGCCGAGGTCGTCACAGGTGGTGAGGGGGGCGGTGAGGGTTTCGTGTAGGATGTGTGTCCCATCGGGATAGCCTAGCATCGCACGAATAGTGATCTCCTCCCCTTCGATAGTCGCATTGACCGCGACAGGGGCAGAGCATCCCGCACCGATCTTGGAGACAAAATCCCGCTCTAGCTTCGTAGCGATAAAGCTTGCTTCATCATTGAGGCTCATGGCGATCTCTCGCACCTCACTATCACTACTCACGATCTCAATCCCCAACGCAGCCTGCCCCATCGGAGGGATCATAAACGCCAGTCGCTCTACATGAGGGATACCTTTGAGGAGATCAAGGCGTTGCAGTCCGATATAAGCAAGGATAATCGCATCATACTGCCCCTCTTTGAGTTTGCGTAGACGGGTGTTGACATTGCCTCGTAGGTCTTTGACGGTGAGGTCGGGGCGTTGCTCTAGGAGTTGCATCCGTCGTCTAAGGCTTGTCGTCCCCACAACCGCACCCTGAGGCAACTGAGCCAAGCTCTCATAAGTGTGAGAGAGGAAGACATCGCTCTGATCTTGACGCTGGGTAATCGCACACAACTCAAGCCCCTCAGGGATATAGGTCGGGACATCTTTGAGCGAGTGGACAGCCAGATGCGCATTGCCTGCGAGCATCTCATCCTCTAGCTCCTTGGTGAAGTGTCCTTTACCACCTACAAGGGCAAGTGGTTTATCGAGTATCTTATCCCCCTTGGAGGTGATCTCATTGAGTTCTACAGTGATATGAGGAAACGAGTTCTCCACTCTCTCCTTGATATGGTACGCCTGCCACAATGCGAGATTACTCGCTCTGGTTGCTATGATTAGTTTTTTCACTCGTTACCTTTTAGTCTATCAAATCTTTGTAACCTACACGCATCTTGTCCCACTCTCCATCGATATAGATTGTAGGGGTGCCTGTGACCATCATCTTGCCTGCTGCTAGCTCATCCGCTTTGATCGCATCTTTGACCGATTGTGCATCAATCTGCTTTGGGGTGATACTGTAGCCTGTATGCTTCTTGACCGCTTTAAGTATCTTGGCGGTATCTTTCTCTCGTGCGGAGATCTTGAGGCTATAGATCTTCTCTACTACCTCACTTTTCCCCTCATGCTGTGCCACATACATTACGCGAGTGAGGACATCTGAAACAGGGTGGATACGCAAGAGCGGGAGGTGGTAGTAGTAGACAGCAAGCGTATCAGGGTGCTTCTTGGCAGCCTCAAAGATCTCAGGTACCGTCTCTTGACAGAAGGGACACTGTGGATCAGAGAAGATCAGTACCTTATGCTTTGCATCCTTATTGCCTAGGAGTAGATGCTCCGCACTATAGTAGCTCTGCGGTACAGTTGGGCGTATCTGATCACGGTAGTCATTGCCTGTTTTGAGGTCGACGAGATTCCCTGTGATTAGTCCATCTTTGACAAACATCATCTCAGGAGCATGGATCTCTTTGCCTTTGTAGGTCAAGTCGATTGTTGTCAAAAGTACCTGCCACCCTTTGAGGGCTTTGTGTGTTTTAGACTCTAAGACCGTGACCCCTTTGACTTTGGCTTCAGGGTTCTTAACGATGGCTTTCTTGGCGTATTTGACTAAGAGTTTATTCTCTATCTTTGGTGAGGCACTCAGTGTAAGTGTTGCCACTACGGTACTCATCAATAATTTCGACATCAATGACATGATCATCTCCTTGTGTTTGGTTAAATTTTCTATTTTCTGGTGTTATTTTAGCAACAAATCGTAAATAAGAGGCATAGAGCAACGCACTCACCCCCAAGGCATCACTCAAAACCCCTGGGATAATGATGAGCAATGCCCCCATGAGATAGGCGGTACTCGCACTCTGAAAACTCTCCATACTAAGCTTACCGCGTGAGACAGAGTTGAGATTGCCCATAAGTGTGAGAGGGGAGTACTTAAGGATACGAAGCCCCACAATCATACTCATCACAATCCATAGCACAGACCCCAAAAACCCTATCTTCTCCCCCACTGAGAGAGAGAGGTAGAGTTCTAACAAAAGAAAGGGAACAGCGATAAGGAGTATCATACCCCAAGCCTTGCGAAGAGTGTTGCGATAAGTTCCTCGACTGCGACTTCCTCTTTGATCATCCCTGCTCTCTGGAGGAGTTCGACCCGACCCTCTGCAAGATTTTTTCCGATGACCACACCATGAGGAACACCTAGAAGCTCATAATCCTTCATCTTTGCACCAAAACGGTCCTTACGATCATCGAGAAGTACATCAACCCCTTTGGCACGCAACGCCTCATAAAGCTCCTCTGCCAGAGCCACCTGTGCTTCATCTTTGATATTGGAGACGATTAGGTGTAGATCAAATGGGCTAGAGGAGTCTGTCCAGATACACCCTCTCTCATCGTGATTCTGTTCGATAATGCCCGCAAGCAGACGACTCACACCGATACCATAAGTCCCCATCTCATACGCTTGGGCTTTGCCCTGCTCATTGAGGAAAGTGGCATTGAGTGAGGCGGAGTATTTGGTACCAAGCTGGAAGATATGCCCCGCTTCGATCCCTTTGGTGAGGCGTAGAGGAGCCCCACATGCACAGAGATCCCCTACTTTGAAATCCTCTGCTACTTCGATATTGGCACCATACTCACACGCATCACAGACGATGATATCATCCTCACCCGAATCCGCTAGAAGCATAAACTCCTTAGAGCCACTCCCCCCAATCTGTCCAGAGTCCGCATCGACCACACGGAAGTTGAGTCCTAAACGGGTAAAGATCCTCTTATAGGTCTCCTCCATCAAGGCAAACTCCCGTTGCATATCCTCAAACGAGACATGGAAGCTATAGCCATCTTTCATCAAAAACTCACGCCCACGCATGAGACCAAATCGTGGACGGATCTCATCTCTAAACTTGAGGTTAATCTGATAGAGGTTGAGTGGGAGTTGCTTGTAGCTCTTGACGCTCTGACGCACGAGGTTGACCATCGCCTCCTCATTGGTTGGGCTGAGGAGGTAGTCGTTCTCTTTGCGGTCTTTGAAGCGTAGAAGCTCTTTACCATACTCATCAGCTCGTCCACTCTCTCTCCAGAGTGCCGTAGGGGTGACAAAGGAGAGGCTTACCTCTTGACATCCTGCCTTATCTAGCTCCTCTTTGACCACTTGACGCACACGATCAAGTACCTTTTTCCCAAGGGGAAGGTAGTTGTAGAGTCCTGAGTCCCCTACCGATTGGATAAAACCTCCACGGATTAGGTAGATATGGCTTGCGAGGGTCGCATCATTGGGAGTCTCTTTGGTTGTAGGGATGAGTAGTTGTGAAAATTTCATTCAGTGTATCCTTTTGTATGGTGATCTTTTTTATACTGCTTGGCATTGATATGCTCTGTATCGATATTAAACATCTGCTTAACTGCATCAATACAGTTGGCATTGTGCTTCTCCACAGAGGAGTGTCGGAGGTTTTGGGTCGGGTCGTGTAAGAAACGGTTGAACATCTGCTTGGCCATCTTACGCATATTGGCTTCATACGCTTGGGGGACAAAGCCCTTCTTGATGGCACGCACTAGCTCTTTGTCTATCGCGATGGCTACATCCTCTCGCATCTTCTTGATGACAGGCTCGATGGAGAGGGCTCTTAGCCACCCATAAAACTCCTCTTTGTACCGCTCGACAATCTCCTCTGCCCGTACCGCTTGCTCTTGACGCAGGGCGTGGTTGTTGTTGGAGATGGTTCGTAGATCATCGATACGAAAAATCCGCAATCGCTCCAGATCAAACGCATCGATATCACGCGGGATTGCCATATCAAACCAGTGGCGTGGAAGGCTCTCATTTTCGATCATCGCACGGGTAATGATAGGCTCCTTTGAAGCAGTCGCACTAAAGAGGAGACGGTAGCGGTTGAGATACTTAGGGAGTGCCTCCATCGTATCGGCTTTGACATTCTCTCCAAGCGTCTCCGCGACCGCTTCGACCTTGGCAAGGTCACGCCCGATAAGTACCACATCACACCCCACTCTAAGCAGATGCTTGGCAGCCAAGACACCCATCTCTCCAGCCCCCACAACAATCCCCTTCATCCCTTGAATATTGTCACCCAAGAGGTGGTGGGCTTGGGCTACTGCCACAGAGGCGATAGAGATGGGGTTTTGGGAGATATTGGTCACATTGCGTACTTCAGCAGCACACTTGACGGCGTAGGAGATGACACGGTTGAGCTTACTCCCTGCTGTACCGTTGGCGTAGGAGAAGCGAAACGCCTCTTTGACCTGTCCTGTGATCTGTGACTCCCCAATGACCAAGGAGTCCAGAGAGGAGACTACAGAGAAGAGTTGAGAGACCGCCTCCTCATCATCATACCGCTTCGCCACACTCTTAAGCTCATAGAAGTTGACCCCACTCTGCTGACTCATCAACCCCAACACCGCATGGTAGCTAGAGAAGTTATCTTTGGTCGCAAGTACGATATCGACACGGTTACAGGTCGAGACCACAAACACCTCATGGACAAACTCAAACCCCACCAGTTGATTGAGTAGGGTACGCTTACTCTCCTCATCGGCAAATGCCAACTTCTCCCGTAGCGACTGTTCACAACTCTTGTGAGAGAAACTCACCACTTGATAGAACATTAAAACTCCCTCTCAATCATCGCCATCGCAATTCCACTCAGAGCCGTCTCCCCTGCATGGTTCATAAGGCTAATCGCCTCCTCCACTAGTACCTTCGCCTCTGCATAGCTCTTGGCAATCACCCCATACGCCTCCATCTTCTGCTTGATCCACTCCGCCTCTTGGGTGGAGAGTCTTTTGGCATGGAGTCGCTGAAGGTGCTGTTGCTCCTCGGGAGTCATCGCCTCATGGAGATAGATATAGGGTAGCGTCGTCTTCCCCTCCTCAAAATCATGCAATGCAGGCTTCCCTAGGGTCGCCTCATCCATGGTGATATCCAAGATATCATCGATCATCTGAAAGGCGATACCGAGGTTGCGTCCATAGGTCATATAGGTAGTGACATCTTTGTCCGCTAGGTGTGCCGCAGCCCCCGCAGCAGCCTCCATCAGTGAGGCAGTCTTCTGGTAGATCATCTTGAGGTAGATTGTCCTATCGAGGTTAAACCCTTCAGAGAGTGTGACATCTTTGAGCTCCCCCAATGAGAGCTGGACAACAGCGTTGGAGACGAGTTTGGCAACTGTGGGAGAGATATGACTCAGTTCAAAAAAGCCTTTGGAGTAGAGGATATCCCCTAGCATAATGGCTGTTTTATTGCCATAGAGGGCATTGAGTGAGGGTTTGTTACGACGCATATTGGCATCATCGATCACATCATCATGGAGCAGACTTGCCGCGTGGATCATCTCCACCACCGCAGCGGTCTTCACCGCAAGGAGTCCTGAACCTGCGATCTTCATGATGAGCTTGGCTCTGAGGCGTTTGCCGTGTGGTAGCTGGCTATAGAGTCTACGCACCTCTGGATCATCAAGATCACCTATAAACTGTTCTATCTTTCTCTCGACCGCACTTAGCATCCTCACTCCTCTAAAAAAGTGGATTATTATAGCCAAATAGCTTTAAAATCTTGACCACTTCACCCTACGCTTTGATCCGATAAATCACCGCATAGAGGAGCGGGACATAGAGGAGATTGAGTACCGTAGCCCACGCGATACCAAAGCCTAGCGAGATCGCCATAGGCTGTAAGATAAGTGCCTGACCACTGGCAAAAAACATCAAAGAGAAGAGTCCGAGTACCGTGGTCACAGAGGTGAGGATAATCGGACGCAACCGCATCCCCGCCTTCTGTGTCATCTCCGTGTAGTGGGTGCTGTTTTTGATAAAACTGAGCATAATCAACCCATCATTGACCACCACCCCTGCTAGTCCGATGATCCCCATCACCCCTGGCATACTCATATGGATCCCCATCACCTTCGCCCCTACCAATGCCCCAAGGACAGAGAGTGGGATGGTCGAGAGGATAATCAACGGCAAGATTAGAGAGTTAAACATCCACACCAAGGTGATAAAGATCAAAAAGATTGCGATCAGTGCAGCTTGCATCATCTCTCGCTTGAGCTTGGTGTTCTCTTTCTCCTCCCCTTTGATAATCACCTTCACCCCCAACGCCTCTAGCTTGACAAGCTGTGGTTTGAGCTGACTCATCACCTCTGTTGTCGTTACCACCCCCTTATCGACGCGAGCAAAGACCGAACGGACCTTCTCTCCATCCTCCTTGAAGGTCTTCACAAAACTCTTCTGGTAGAAGAAGTCACAGATATCTCCAAGCTTGACACGATAACGACCATCAGGGGTACTCAAACGGAAGTTGGCGATATCGTGACTCTGGCTCTTGTAGCGATCCTCTAGCTTGATACGCACCAACCCTTTGGTGTTGAACATCTTGGCATACTCCGCCTCCAAAAACGCCCCTCTTAGGCTACTCACGACCGTACTCTCACTAAAGCCCAACGACTGTCCATAGGCATTGACCCGAAGCTTTAGCTCTCGCTCCCCCTCATTGGCGTTGTTGGAGATATCGACCACCCCCTCTAGGGTGGAGAGGTTTGCCTCAAGATAGTGCATCGCTTGGCGTACGGCGTGGTTGTCTAGTGAGGCAAACCCTATCTCGATATCATGGCTGACGATACCTGTCTGTTGCACATAGACATTAAACTCCTCATAGAGACGTTTACCCTGAATCTGTTGCTGACTAAACTTCTCAATGACATCTCGTTTGACCTCTTTGACAATCGTTTGAGCTGTTTTGTAGCGTACCATATCACTATCATCATACTCCAAAGAGAAGATCGGATTGATATAGCGGTCAAAGAAGTTCTCAGGGGCTTTCTCATGGAGGTTGATAAAGATCTGAAAGACATTATCCCCCACTTCAAAACTCGTATCTGGGTTAAACTTGAACCCAATCACTGAGGTGACGGAGTCAACGGCATTGTGATCGAGTGTGTCTAACAACTGCTTCTCTATCTGCGTTACATACGCCTCAGTCTGAGTGAGGTTGTTGTTGATATCAATCTTCCCATTAAGATAGATCTGCTGTGCATCAAACTCAGGAAAGAGCTGAAACTTCGTCACCCCTATCATCCCCACCGTACTGACGATAATAAACGCCACCAAGACAATAAGAGAGCGATACTTTCGCTCAAGAAGTCGGTGAAGAAGCTCTGTATAGTGGTGGATAAAGCGGTACCAGAAGCTCCCTTTGGTATCGATATTCTCTACAGACAAATTTCCCACATTTCCCATACTAAAAAACTCTTTGGCATGGAGGGGGAGGAAGTAGAACGCCTCAAAAAGGGAGGAGAGGAGCAAGATACTAATCATCACAGGCAAGACATGCATAAAGATCCCCATCTTACCACTCATAATCAAAAGAGGCAAGAAGGCAAAGACTGTGGTGAGGGTGGCAGTCAAGACCGCGGGGAACATCTCTATCGCCCCATCAATCGCCGCATCTCTAGGGGACTTCCCCATCTCTAGGTGGCGGTAGATATTCTCCGCTACGACGATTGCCTCATCTACGAGCATCCCCAACGCGATCAACGCCCCAAGCAGGGTGAGCATATTGAGACTATAGGCGATCATATCCGCAGTGATGAGCGTAATCATAAAACTCGTAGGAATCCCTATCGCCACCACCCATGCGATACGCATATTGACCGAGAGGAAGAGTGCCAAAAAGACCAAAATCAACCCAAACATAATATTAGAAGAGACGAGGTTGAGACGATTTTTAATCCAGATAGAGGTATCGGTATAGCTCTCAAAACTCAACTGAGGATACCTCTTGCGATACTCCATCAGCAGGGTGCGTATCTCCTTACTCAACGCAATCGCATTTCCCTCTTTGCTCTTGTTGATATTGAGCGAGATATTGGCTTTGCCATTGAAGTGTGAGAGCTGTTGTGGCTCCCCTAGCCCCAGTGTCACCTTCGCAATATCCCCAAGCCTAACGCGTTTGCCCCCGACGCTGAGTAGTGTCTCCTCTAGTGCCATGGCACTCTTCTCCCCATTGATTGTCGAGAGGTAGAGGTGATCGCCTTGGGTGTCAAGCGTCCCCGCAGGAAAAATCGAGGCGATCCCTGAGATAGCTTGGTAGACCGCTCGCTTACTCAACCCATACGCATCAAGCTTTTTTTGGTTGAGTATGATGCGTACCTCCTCATCCGCATCCCCACGGATGGAGATGCCTGAGAGGTCTTTGATAAGCGAGAGTTTCCCTTTGAGATCATCCGCAGCTTCAAGAAGTTGCTCCTTTGCTACATCACCCGATATCGCTACCAAAAGAAGTGGATAGTCATGGACAACGACCTTGGCGATCGGCTCATCCATATCAGAGGGGAGATCTCGTCGTGTATTGGCGATGATATCTTTCACATCAGAGAGTACCTCTTGGGTCTGACTCCCTGTTTTGATATCGGCATTGATTGCAAAGCGTCCATTTTGGATACTTGTATAGAGTGTATCGATCTCTGAGAGGCTTTTGAGTTCATCCTCTATCTGCGTGACGACCATCTTATCAAGCACATCCGCACTCGCCCCAACATACCCACCACTCACAGAGATCT
>JAMOSB010000004.1 GCA_027068485.1 Sulfurovum sp. | reverse complement strand
TAATGAACTTGATGATATTTTTATCTCTATACTTGACCAGATGCTCTTTAGATTTACTAAGTTACAGGATACTTTAGGGGAAAAAGTCTTTCCACTCATACTCGCATTAGCTAACGAACCTGTAAAAAAGATGAGTTTTATAGACAGACTCAATAGACTAGAAGAGTTAGAGATACTAGACAAATCAGAGTGGGTAAGTTTAAGAGCCAATAGAAATGAGATAGCTCATGAGTATAGTTATAATGAAGAAGATGTGGTAGAAAATATAACATTTATCTATACAAAAAGTAGTGATTTAATAGCAATTTACAATAAAATTTATAATTACTGCCATAAAAAATTTGATATAAATATAGAAGAGTAAATAATGACAAAAAATATAAAAAGATAGGGGCTAAACTAGTTTAGCCCCTTAGTATGTCCAAAGTGTGGCTATACAAAGCGTGTAGTACCAAAGTCTGATCTACTCAACCCCTCTGAGATGGTGGGGTTTTGCCCTAAGTGTGATATCCCTCTCAATCGACTCCCCCTTCACGGTGTGGAGAAGTGGGTGATGGAGTGGTTTCGATAAAAAACCTATCCAAACCTTAATAAAAACTTAATTTAATTAAAATATAAGGTTAAAACGCTATAATCCGCCCACTAAAGAGCGTAAGCTCCTAAAAATCAAGGAAATTCATATGAAATTGACATCAGTTCTCAAACCTGCTGAAGTACAACGCGACTGGGTTTTGATCGATGCAGAAGGTAAAACTTTTGGTCGTATCTTAACCGAAGTAGCGACACTTCTTAGAGGTAAACACAAGCCATCATTTACACCCAATGTAGATTGTGGTGACTATGTAGTTATTATCAATGCGGAAAAAGCGAAATTTACAGGGGTAAAACTCGAAGATAAAGAGTACTTTACTCACAGTGGTTACTTTGGTTCTACTAAGAGTAAAAAACTAGGTGATATGCTCGAAAATCACACAGAAAAACTCTACAAACTCGCGGTAAGAGGTATGCTTCCTAAGACGACTCTTGGTAGAGCAATGCTTAAAAAACTTAAAGTCTATGCGGGTAGTGAACACCCACATACTGCACAAATCAATAAGGGAGCGTAAGCATGGCAACTATTTATGCAACAGGAAAAAGAAAAGCAGCGATCGCTAAAGTATGGTTGACTCCAGGAACAGGTGAGATGCTTATCAATGGTAAGACACTTGATCAGTGGTTGGGTGGACATGAGACACTCAAAATGAAAGTAAGACTTCCTTTGGAGCTTACCAAACAACTTGAGTCTATGAATGTAAAAGCGACAACGCTTGGTGGTGGTTACTCAGCACAAGCAGACGCATTGAAGCATGGTATCACTAAAGCGTTGGTAGAGTTCGAACCAGCATTTAGAGCGATCCTCAAACCAGAAGGTCTTTTGACTCGTGACTCAAGAGTCGTTGAGCGTAAAAAACCAGGTAAGAAAAAAGCGAGAAGATCTCCACAGTTCTCAAAAAGATAGTCGATACTTTTCGACTGCTTTTACCAAGAGTCTCTCTTGGTGCTTTGGCAAGAGTTTTTACTCTTGCGTTCTACTCCTCCCCCTTTTTTTATCGTATATTATCTCTCTTCTATAAAAAGTAGTACATTTTGTATCTTCTCATACCCTATCTTCCCCTCTAACTTATCATAGATTGATTTGAGTTTGAGCTTGCCTGCGTCATTGTAGTCGGCAGGGTTGGCATCGTGTTCGAGTGCTTCGATAGCCTTGAGGATGGGTTTGAAGTGTTTGGGGCTAGGACGAAACGGCTCTAGGTCTAGGGTTGGGTCAGCCTCTTTGAGCTTGGCGAGGTGGGTGAGGATGGTATTGGTAGTCAATCCTCTTGCCTTGGCAAGTGCGGAGAGGGTGGGGTGTTGGGAGAGGAGGGCTAGGGTCTGTTGGTGTGAGGAGGGTTTGGGGGTCGTGGAGGATTTTTGGTTGAGGCTTGTTCGCATACGGGCGATCTGAGCGGTGTTGTTGGTGCCTCCTAGCTCTCGGATATGGGCGCGTTGGACTCTTGGGAGGTCTTCGATAGCTTCTAGGGTGGCTTGGGCTTGTTGTGAGGCGTGTTGGATGCGTTGATCGACGGTGCGGATGAGAGGATCGACACGCAGTGCCATCTCATTGATCCCCAAGAGCTTGAGGGTCTGGCTATTTTTGACCCGTGAGAGTGCTACATACCCTTGCCCCATCTCAAAGGTCTTACTGAGGTCTATCTGTGCGGAGTCGAGGGTCATCCCTTGGGATTTGTGTATGGTGATCGCCCACGCAAGACGCAGAGGGAGTTGTGTGATAGTGGCGAGTCGTTTGCCCTCCTCATCCTCTCGCACCCACTCCTCTCGTCTCACCTTGAGACGTGTATGATCCGCGAGGGTGACGATGGGGAGTCCATCGTTGCTATCAAAGCCCGTCACCACTCCCGTCGTCCCATTGACATAGCTCCCCTCTTGAGAGTTTTTGATAAAGATCACGACCGCATCACGCTTGAGTGTGAGTGACTCCTTGAGCAGGGACATACTCAAGATCTTGGTGATATCTCGCTCACTACCTTTGGTGATCGCTTCAAAGGTGTAGGTAGGGGTGGAGAGCTTCTCTAGCTCCGCCTCATTGATCCCATCGACATCGACATTGTGGGTGTAGAGCTTGGTGGGGGTGTAGTCGAGTGAGAGGGTGGCATCGATACGCTCTTGGAGGAGGGTATGGGAGGTGTTGGAGAGGGTACCACTACGGATCTCATCGAGGAGTTGGATGAGGCGTGGGTCATCTTGTCGGTACTTCTCATCAAGGTAGCAGGAGTGAAACGCAAGCTCCCGCCACGCAGGGGACTGCCACGCAAACCGCTTCTCTCTAGGCTCTTTGGAGACGGGAGGAAGCTGGAAGAAGTCTCCACACACCACCACCTGCACCCCTCCAAACGGAGCAAATGGCTCGATAAACGCCCGTAGTATCCTATCGATAGCGGTGAAGATCTCAGGGGAGACCATCGAGATCTCATCGATGATAAGCACCTTGAGCTTCTCAAAGCGTTTGAGGATATGCTTCTTGGTGCGTAGGGAGTTGAGAAACCTCTCATCGATCTGATCACGAATCCCCAATCCAAAAAAGGAGTGGATCGTCTGCCCCCCAAGGTGTGATGCAGCGATCCCCGTGGGGGCGGTGATGGTAGGGGTGATCTTTCGCTCTTTAAGATACTGGATATACTGATTGAGTAGGTAGCTTTTCCCTGTACCTGCCGAACCTGTCACAAAGCAGTTCTCTCCTGTCTTGAGGATATTGAGGGCGGTGGTCTGTTTCATCTTACTCTCCAATGATTTTATCAATAAAATGAACTACGCATAATATTCCTTTTAATCTCTTCTATCATTCTCTTTTTTATCTTTACGATTGTATCTTCTTTTTGCTCTAGGGTAGCACTAAATTTTAACGCATTAAAGAAGATAGTTCATTTTTTATGGTTAGTTTTACATTAAAAGGTTTTGAGTTTTTGAGTTTTTGGATTGATGAGGGATGAGGCGTAACACCTTTCAAGTCTTTCAACTTGAAAGGGGAGGGGTTAGTGGTGTGATTTGAGAATGAGGATAGTCATTCTGATATTGATCGCTACAAATCTTACGATCTGCCAGAGGACACAAGTCCGTAAGAATTTCTGAGATCCTAGTGGTATCATTGTACCAAACTGTGGGCTGTAGGGTTCGATATGTTTTACATGTTTTGCCATGATTTTCTCCTATATAGTATGGGGTTTGTTGGGGTGGAGTGACTCCACCGTGTGGGGGCTACTCAGGGATGAGTGTCCAGCCTGGCTTGAGTTTGGCTTTCCAGAGGAATCCAAAGTGCAAGATGTGCTTCACCCAGTGTGCTGCGAGTCCTAGCTCACCTGTGGTACCATTGAGGTCGCGTCCTGTACCTGGGTACTTCTCGAAGTCAGGGACGATAGGGTAGACCGTCATCGCGGCTGCGGTACCACTAAAGAGTCCTTTACCTGCTGAGGCGACACACGCTGCACCCATCTCTGCCATAGAGGAGGTGTGGGTAGGCTCAGAGGCACCATGTTTGATCATATCGACGATACTCATAGTGACCGCTTTACCCATCATCGCAGAGGGCATCCCTGTGCGTGGTGGGGTTGGGGTGATGGGGGTGCCGTTTTTAGAGGACATCGGTTTAGAGATAGGGTGTGGTGGTGCAAAGGCGATCCCTACCGCAAAGATATTTTTGTAGTCTTGGTTCTGGAGGGTACGAGGCCAGTCAGATGCCTTCCAGTTCTCATAGCTTCCTGCGTTGTAGTTGGCATCGACTTTCATAAACCCATTAGGAGCAAAGAGCTTCTCGGTGATATCTCCATCCTCTTTGTCATAGGCCTTGAGTCCCACACCTGCAAAGGGAGGGATCAGCATCGCAAAATCAAACGCTTGTGTATCCATCTCCCCATCGAGTGACTCATAGGTGACTTTACCCGCTTCGACCTTATTGACATGCGCACCAAGGATCCAGTTAAGCCCACGCTCTGCGTAGAGTGACTCTGCAAAGACCTTACTAGAAGTGGCAAATCCACCCATTTTGAAGTGGAGTCCACCCATACCGAAGTCCCCGAGGAATGACTCATTGGTGATGAAGATAATCTCTGCCATATCTCTTACACCCTCTTGCTTGAGGGTATGCTCGATATTGAAGATATACTCAAACGCTGCCCCTTGGCAGGTACACATACCGTGACCTGTACCGATAAGGAAGGTCTGCTTCTCACCCTTTTTCATCTTCTCGATACACGCTTTGAGTTCGTGAGATGCGTGGACTGCGTGGTCGGCACTACAGACAGAGACGGTATGCTCTCCGACATCGCCGTTGCCATTGCTAAGTCCCTCAGTCGCCCCGAAGTTGAGCTTAGGTCCTGTGGCATTGATGAGGTAGTCATAGGTAAGCGATTCGCTTTGACCCTCTCTGTTTTGACCTGTATACTCAATGGTGATAAAGGCATCACCATTGGTGCTGTTACCCTCTGGGTGGATAGAGACTGCTTTGGCTTGTCTGTAGTCAATCCCCGCTTTTTCATAGACAGGTGCGAGTGGGAAGACGACATCTTTTTTGCCCATCTCTCCTACCCCTACCCAGATATTGGAGGGGATCCAGTTCCATAGTGAGTTGGGTGTTACCACCACTACCTCATGCTCTTTTCCTAACATCTTTTTTGCAAATGTTGCCGCAGTGTGTCCAGAGACACCACCACCCATTACTACTAATCGTGCCATAGCTTTCCTTCTTTGTTTAGATATTGTTTAGTTAATTTTATTATAACAATATTTAAATCTAAATTAATTCTTATAATTTAATATATTATATAATATAAACTTATAAGAAGGAGAGTAATCTACCCTATAAGTATCATTTTTTCTCATCAATTCTATCACTTTTCTTGATTGAAAAAGGGGTGAAGTACCTGCTTTTAGATGCTTTGTGATAAATTAATGCTAAAATCTCTTTTTACTCTATTTGATGAAGGTTTGGCTCTATGGGTATTGTTATCAGACTCCTCCTCCCACTACTGGTACTCCTCCCACTTTTTGTGGAGGCGACACCGTGGAACAGCCCCTATCCCAAAGGGGAGACCGCAGACAATACCCTCTTTAGTGCATTTTCCTCTCCCCCCAAGCACCTCGATCCTCTCCTCTCCTATAGTAGCAATGAGTGGGCGATCCTCTCTCAGATCTATGAGCCACCACTCCAGTACCACTACCTCAAACGCCCCTACACCCTAGAGCCATTGACCTTGACAGAGATGCCACGCATCACCTATCTCGACGCTCACGGTAAGCAAGTCGATGCCAACAGTAGTGCGGTGGCATTTTCGGAGTATCATCTGGAGCTACGCAGTGATATCTACTACCAAAACCACCCCGCCTTTGTCAAAGATACCACAGGGCAGTTACGCTATGGTCACCTCTCTGTAGAGGCGTTGGAGGGGATAGAGAGCGTGGAGGATTTTGCTCAGATGGCGACGCGTCGGTTGGTTGCGGAGGATTACGCCTATGCCATCAAACGGATGGCTGTCCGCCAAAATCACTCCCCCATCCTCGATAGTATGCAGGCGTATATTGTAGGGCTGGAGCGTTTCTCCGAAGCGATCACTCAGATCGCCCACGCCAAGAGAGCCTTGGGGGAGGTACTCGATCTGCGTGGCTACGCTATCGAGGGGGTGAAGGTAGAGGATGAGAGGCATCTGAGTGTGCGTATCAAGGGACGCTATCCGCAGTTTCTCTACTGGTTGAGTATGAACTTTTTCGCTCCAATCCCGTGGGAGGCAGACTGCTTCTATCAACAAGCAGGACTCATCGCCAAGAACCTCACGCTTGATAGCTGGCCTGTTGGGACGGGGGCGTACTACCTTGTGACCCACAACCCAAGCCAGACCCTCCGTCTGCGTGCCAACCCCAACTTCCACTCCGCCTACTACCCCACCCTCACACCCCAAGAGGCAGAGCAGATGGGGATACCCACCACTATGCTCACCGATGGGGGAAAGCGACTCCCCTTTATCCAAGAGGTGGTCTACACCTTGGAGAAGGAGCGTATCCCACTGTGGAGTAAGTTTCTTCAAGGGTACTATGACGCGTCTGCCGTAAGCGCTGAGTCGTTCAATCAAGCCGTCTCTATCTCGGCATCAGGGAGGATGGGGCTGAGTGCGTCGATGCGACAACAAGGCATCACCCTCAAGAGTGCGATTGAACCCTCTATCTTCTATCTGGCGTTCAATATGGCAGATCCCGTGGTGGGAGGCTACACCCCCCAAGCACGCAAGCTCCGTCAAGCCATTAGCATCGCCCAAGACCAAGAGGAGTATATCTCTATCTTTATGAATGAGCGGGGGATACCCGCCCAAGGTCCACTCCCTGCGGGTATCTTTGGGCATCTAGCGGGTAAGGAGGGTACCAACCCTATCGTCTACCGCTGGGAGGGGGGCAGACGCGTGCGACGCACTCTTGAGGAGGCGAAGCGACTCCTCGCGGAGGCGGGATACCCTGAGGGGATCTCTGCGAAGAGTGGTAAGCCCCTTACTCTCTACTACGATACCACTTCTACGGGAGCGGATGGACGGGCATTGATGGACTGGAGGCGTAAGCAGTTTGCCAAGCTCGGTATCGTGCTAGTGATCCGTACAAGTGACTACAACCGATTCCAAGAGAAGGTACGCCAAGGGACTACACAGCTCTTCTCTTGGGGGTGGAATGCGGATTATCCTGACCCTGAGAACTTCCTCTTCCTCCTCTACGGGGGAAACGCTACAATCGACACCAACGGGACAGGGATCAACAGCTCAAACTACAAAAACCCGCAGTTTGATCGGCTTTTTGAGCAGATGAAGCGTATGCCCAATAGCCCCAAGAGGCTTGCGATTATCCGTCAGATGCTCGATATCGTCCGTGCGGATGCCCCCTGGGTGTGGGGTGTCCACCCCAAATCCCTCACTCTCACCCACAGATGGTACCACAATCTCCTCCCCCATGCCATGGCAAACAACACCCTCAAGTACCGACGCATCGATGCCTCACTCCGTGTCACCAAGCAGACGGAGTGGAATCCGCCCGTACTTCTGCCCCTCCTGCTCCTCCTCTTGGTCGTGCTACTGGGGCTACGCTGGCTCTACCGTAGCTATGAGAAGCGAGAACAATCCACCCTCCAAGGAGATCACTAGATGATAGGCTATATTATCCGACGCATACTCTATGCCATACCGATACTCATCGGGGTCAACCTAATCACCTTTATACTCTTTTTTATGATCAATAGCCCCGATGATATGGCACGCGCCCAACTGGGTGCCAAGCAGGTTACCCCTGAGCTGATCGCCTCATGGAAAGCAGAGCGAGGCTACGATAGACCACTCTTCTTCAATGAGACCGTAGAGGGGATAGCCCAAGTAGGCGATACCCTCTTTGTGCAGGAGTCACTTAAGCTCTTTTTGTTTGAGTTTGGACTCTCCGATAGCCATCGTGATATCGGGGCGGATATCCAGAGGCGTATGGCTCCGAGTCTGGCGATTGCTCTGCCTACCTTCCTCATCGCACTACTGACCAATATCTCACTGGCGTTGCTCCTTGTACTCTTTAGGGGGTCGGTGTTTGATACGACGATGATGGTGGTCGCGGTGATGATTATGTCGATCTCTGGACTCTTCTATATCATCATCGGACAGCTTCTCCTCTCCAAGCTCTGGCACTGGGTACCGATCTCAGGCTATCAGTCGGGGTGGGAGGGGGTGAAGTTTGTACTACTTCCTATTCTCATCGGAGTCGTTGCGGGGATCGGCTCAGGGGTGCGGTGGTATCGCTCGATCTTTTTGGAGCAGATACACCAAGACTACATCCGTACCGCGAGAGCCAAAGGGCTGAGTGAGCTTCGTGTCCTCTTTTGGCATCTACTTCCCAATGGGATGCTTCCGATCCTCACGGGGGTCGTGGTGGTGATCCCCTCACTCTTTATGGGGAGTCTGGTTATGGAGTCATTCTTTGGGATTCCTGGGCTTGGCTCCTACACCATCGATGCGATCAATGCCCAAGATTTTGCAATCGTCAAGGCGATGGTCTTCTTGGGCTCGGTACTCTACATCGTGGGGCTGATACTCACCGATATCTCCTATACGCTCTTTGATCCGCGGGTGAGTCTCTCATGAAGCTAACACTACTTTGGAGTGATATACTCATCTGGAGCCTCTTTGTTGTGGTGGTGGTCTGGGGAGCGTGGCTGGCACGCGTAGAGCAGGTGCGGGGGATTTGGCATCGGATCTTTCGCTCGGCGGTGGCGATGGCATCGGCTACCATACTGCTCTTCTATCTGCTTGTTGCACTGCTAGACTCTGTACACTTTCGGCTCGCTGTAGCCTCTAGTGATGCTCAGGCTACCCGCCACTACCACGCACAGATGCAGACCCCGCTAGATCGCCTCCTCCTCCACACGATAGAGCAGAGTGAACGCACCTACTCCGCCCCCTTTGCGACGCAGGAGTATACCCGCTCGATTGTGGTCGACCCTACGGGCAAGACGACCCAACGCTACCTCCCCTTGGTACATGTCGGGAGTGGGGAGGATATCGTGTCACGCTCCCTCATTGCACTACTCTGGGGGCTAGGGATCGCAGGAGGGATGATAGGGCTTCACCTACTGTGGGGTAGAGGGCGTGAGGCTACCCCGCTACCGTGGTGGAGTGCCTATCTCACCTTTGGGGTGCTAGTGGTACTGATGGTGTGGCTCTATAGCCTAAGCCACAGCTACCATGTCTTTGGTACCGATAAGGTGGGGGGAGATATCTTCTACCAAAGCCTCAAGAGTATCCGCACGGGAGTCCTCATCGGAGTCCTCACCACGCTCATCATGCTCCCACTCGCACTGATACTCGGGGTGAGTGCAGGACTCTTTGGAGGGTGGGTCGACGATGCGATACAGTACCTCTATACCACACTTAGCTCTATCCCCTCAGTACTGCTGATCGCGGGTGGGGTACTGGTGATGGGGGTGATGATGGACAACAACCCACAGTGGTTTGAGACCACCCAAGAGCGGTCTGATCTACGGTTGCTCTTTTTGGTGGGGATACTAGGCTTAACAAGCTGGACGGGGTTGTGTCGCCTTATCAGAGCGGAGACACTCAAGCTCTCTCAGCTAGACTTTGTCACCGCTGCCAAGGCGTTTGGGGTGGGGCGTTGGGGGATTATGCGTCGTCATATCATCCCCAACCTTATGCACATCATCCTTATCTCTGTGGTACTCGACTTCTCAGGGCTAGTCCTCACCGAAGCACTCCTCTCCTATGTCGGGGTGGGGGTCGATCCTACGATGTATAGCTGGGGCAATATGATCAACCAAGCACGCCTAGAGATGGCACAAGAGCCGATGGTCTGGTGGTCGCTTCTGTGTGCATTTGTCTTTATGTTTTTGTTGGTACTCTCTGCCAACCTCTTCTCTGATCGTGTCCAAAAAGTCCTAGACCCCCGTAATAAGGTCTAGAGGTAGAAGAGACAGCGGTCATCCCTATCATACTCAAAGCTCCCATCGCCATAGGTGCTACTCACCCCAAAGGCTTCACACTCATACGCAATCCCCCCTTTGCCGTGGTCGTAGTAGTCGATGATATAGATGATATCATCACGGCTAGGGCTGTTGTCGTAGTTGCCCTCTAGTCCCGAGAAGTCAAACTCACACTTCTCAGGCTCCAAAAAGGAGAACTCTCCATTGGCAGGAGTATGCTCCCAATAGTTCATCGAGTCACAGCGGTAGGGGATACCCTCATAGGAGTGACCATACTGATCGACCAAAAAGAGTGTCGTCAACGCCTCTTCATCATCATCATCATGATACTCAATATCACACCCACTCAAGGCAAACGCCATCACCATCGCCCCCAAACCTAAAAAAATCTTCTTCATCTCATACTCCTCAAGATTATATAGTGTGTATTTTATCCAAAAACTGTGGTAAATTTGTGAGATATAGACTCTTTCTGTACAATAATTAATCGCCTAGTGTTACGCCATTTTGGCGACTACTTCATACCCACTCAACAACTCCGCAATCTCTTGAGCTCCGCCTCTTTGAATGATATGACGCAGACCTTGGCTGATGGGGGTGAGGTCTTGATCTAGGAGGGGGAGTACGGCTTGGGGGGTGAGGTCGGCTTCGCGGATGAGCCATGCGAGGTGTTGTGCTACGAGGAACTGGGCGTTGTGGTACTGGTGGTCGCTTGTGGCGTAGGGGTAGGGGATGAAGAGGGTCGGGAGGGCGGTGGCACTTAGCTCCCAGAGTGTTGAAGCCCCTGAGCGAGCGATCGCAAAATCCGCTTGTGCCATCTTCTCATCGAGGGTGGTGGTGAAGCCAAATACCTCGGCATCTATTCCCAACGATTCATAGGCTTGGGTGACGGTGTCGATATGCTTCTCTCCTGCTTGGTGGATGATCTTGATACCCCGTGCATGGAGGGTGGGGGCAAGATCGAGGGCGAGGGTGTTGATAGCGTTGGCTCCTTGTGACCCTCCCAAAAAGATAATGGTATCGACACGGCTACGGATGCGTGCCTTGGCAAAGAACTGCTCCTTGATCGGATAGGCTTGGATGGGGCTATCGGGTAGGTAGGAGGAGATAAAGTGGGTCGCGTAGGGGCGTAGGAGGCGGTTGAGTGAGCCTAGAGCGGCGTTTTGTTCATGGATCACCAGAGGGATACCCAAGAGCTTACTTGCCAATGCTGTGGGAGCAGAGGAGAAGCCCCCTACAGAGAAGACGACCGAGGCGTGGTGTTTGCGTAGGAGTCGTAGGGCTTGAAGCGTCGCACGAAAGAGCATCCAGAGGGATTTGAACTTTCCGAGTAGCCCTTGGTTGACCACGCCACGCGTCTGGAAGAAGTAGGTCGCCTCAAAGGCACTATCACCCTCAAACCACGCCCTATCTTGTCCTTGGGTTGAGCCGATATAGATGGGTTTGGGGTGGTGGAGATGGGCTTTGACCGCTTGGATAATCGCCAGATGTCCCCCTGTCCCCCCGCCTGTCATGATGAGACTCATACCATACACCCGTAGCAGTCTCGTGAGACCTTTTTGGAGACCATCAGCACCATCCCGATGGCGATAGAGGAGGCGAGGATATGGGAGCCTCCATAGCTGAGGAAGGGTACAGCGATCCCTTTGATAGGGGTGATACCCGCAATCCCGTAGGCGTTGAGTAGAAATGAAAAGGCGATAAGCAGACCCACCCCGATAGAGAAGAGGTAGTAGAGGGGGTTTTTGACCTTGGCTGCGATCTGGAAGATACGATAGACCACAAAGAGGAGGATCAAGGAGACGACACCCAGCCCAAAAAAGCCTAGCTCCTCTGTGATACCTGCGAGGATAAAGTCGGTATGGACATCTGAGAGGTAGCCGAGCTTAAACTGTCCATTACCTAGCCCCGTCCCAAACATCCCGCCATTGTGGATAGCATTGAGGGCATTGGAGATCTGATAGGGTTCTTTTTCGATCGCTACACGGAGGTTTTCGACTGACTCAAAGGGCAGAAATGCCAGTACGCTATCTTGTACCATTGCCCACCACTCTTTGATACGGATGAGGCGGTGGGGGGCGTAGAGTATCAGCCCTGCGAAGCCTGAAAAGGCGATGATAATCAAAGAGAAGAAGAACTTCAATGAACTCCCCACAAACAAAAAGAGTATGAGTAGGGTGCCTCCTAGTACGATCACTTGCCCAAGGTCTTTTTGGAGGATGGCGATGAAGATCACCGAGATAAAGAACAAAAAGAGGTAGGGGGAGAAGGCGCGCACCTCCTCAAAAAACCCCATACTGGTGCGTTCGATAAATTTGCGTGAGAGGCTCCATGCCAAAAAGAAAACAAACCCCACCTTGAAGAACTCCACGGGGGAGAGGCGTACTACGCCTAGATCGATCCACCGCTTAGCACCTCCGACATCACTCACCCATGAGGTAGAGAAGAACTGCATCAAGATAATCAGCAGAGCAAAGAGGATAAAGAGGGTAAACCCAAGGGGGATAAACCACCTATCGGGATCAAGTTTGCTCAGGAGTATGATGATAGAGAATCCACCCAAAACCCCCACACACTGTCGGATAAAAAAGTGATAGTCAACATACTCAAAGTGAAGTACCGCATAGGTGGAGAGAGAGTAGCTCATCACCAGTGAGAGGGTAAGGAGCATCATAATCGCAGAGAGGAGGGCTTTATCAATCATCTGAAGTCATACCTAGTTTTATATTAATAAGTATTTTATCAAATTTAATAGATAAGTTTGATAAAATTACACACTATACGCGTAGTTCGCACAAAATACTATCTACTCTTCCGAGGATAAAAAGGTCAATATGAAAACCCAAAAGAGTGCCATACACCAAAGAAGTATGAAAGTTTTAGGGCTTTTTATACTGTTGAGTATCGCGGTGAGTCTATTTCTCTACTCGATCTACAATACCATCACCCACCACCGCTATCTCCCCTCTCAGACGATCAAACAGCTCGATCAAGCATCACGAGGACGCATCATCTCTGCGGATAACTATACGCTCAGTAGCTCCCAAAAAAACTACCGTGCAGTCGTACGAGGAGAGAGTATCGCCCCCAATATGCAAGAGGTGTTTATCCGACTCTTTAGTATCTACAGTGGGATAAGCCAAGCCGAACTCTCTGCCAAGCTCAACACCCCAGAGGGGCGACGCATACGGGGCAATATCGTCCTCTCTGATGCGATCAACTCCCGCAAGGCGATGCAGTTGCGTTCGCTTGCCTATCAGCTTCGACGGCTTGGGGTCTTTCGATGGATCGAGAACCAACGCGGTACCAAGATACTCTATGGGCTTGATATCGTGGAGAATGGAGAGAACCGTTGCTATCCGCTTGGTGAGGTGATGAGTCCTATCCTTGGGTATGTCAATGACCGCAAAGGGACACGCCTCCATAAGTCCCTAGGGAAGAAGGGGATCGAACGCTCCTATGAGAAGTATCTCCAGCCCAAACGCGACGGCTACACCAAGGGCAAACGCGATGTGGTAGGGGCGTTGATCCATGACAATCACTACATCAAGGTACCGCGTATCGATGGGCTTGATGTCCACTTGAGTATCCCACTCGCCCTTCAGCGACGCATCGAGCTGATACTCGATCGTATCTGTGCCAAGCTTAGTGCTGATGAGATTATCGTCGGGGTGATGGAGAGTGGCACGGGGCGGGTACTCTCTCTGGCAAGCTCTGAGCGGTTTGACCCGAGCAAGATCACCACGGAGGATATCGCTGCACTCAACCCGAAGTTCTCCGAGTATCTCTATGAGGCGGGTTCGGTACTCAAGCCAATCACCTTGGCAGTCGCCCTAGAGCAGGGGGTGGTGACCCCTGATACTTGGTTTGATACCCATAAGGGACGGCTCAAGATAGGCAAACGCTACACCATCACCGATGATCATAAGTTTAAGGCACTACGGGCGAGAGATATCATCGTCCACTCCTCCAATGTCGGAATCTCCAAGATCGCATGGCGACTCACGGGGGAGCAGTTTAGAGATGGACTGTTACGGTTTGGGATCACCAAGCCCTCAGGGTTGGATCTCTCCTTGGATGTCGCAGGCAAGCTTAAACCTCTCTACAAGCTCAACCACAAGCTCCACCGAGCCAATACCGCCTATGGGTATGGGATGCTTGTCACCTTTGCACAGCTCTTCAAAGCCTACAGTGCGTTCAACAATGATGGCGTAGCCGTCACCCCCCACCTCGTGGACTATCTAGCTGATGGGGCGGGGCATCAGTATCAGCTCACCAATCGCCTAGCCGATATCAATGCCACCTCACCCAAGAGTGCCCAGCAGATCCATCAGATACTTATCGAAGTGGTCAAAAAAGGGACAGGAAAAGGGGCAGACTACGCAGGGCTAGAGATCGGGGGCAAGACAGGTACCGCACACATTGCGAGCCGAGGAGGGTATAGTGAGGAGTACCATAGTAGCTTCTTTGGATTTGCCAACGATAGCCAAGGCAACCGCTACACGATAGGGGTATTGGTGATCAAGCCTAGAGGAGGGTACAACTACTTCGCCTCCAAGTCTGCGGTGCCGACCTTTCGGGCGATTGTTGATGCGTTGGTGGAGTTGGAGTATCTCCACCCTAGCGAGGAGCCAGCAGTGGAGGAGGGGGAAGAGCGTTAGAGAGGCACTTAGCCTTTGAGTGCTTTGGCGATAAGCTCTAGGGGGTTTTTGAAGATCGTCTTGGCATTGGCTTCATTGAGCGACTGGCTGATCTGCATACGACACGCCGAACACTCTGCACTCACATAGTGGGCTTGGGTCTGCTCTATCATCGCAGCCTTGGGCTTGCCTGCTGCCTCTGCAAAGTGAAACTTCTCCGTCTGCATTGTCACCCCACCAAATCCGCAACAGCGATCGGGATCACTCATCTCGATGAGTGGGTAGTTGGGGGCGAGGAGGTTGCGGGGTTGTTGGGAGATACCCTGTACCTTCTTGGCATGGCAGGGGTCATGGTAGGTCACTGCGGTATCAAAGGAGGCACCCCGCTCCTTAAGGAGGCTCTGGAGTTGGGTATGCTCATCGAGCCACGCCGTTGCCATGTGTATCTTCTGGGCGACTGCTTTGGCTCTGGCTTCCCACTCTGGCATATCGTGATTGCGGAAGAAGATCTCCCAGTCGTGTTTGACCATCGCGGAGCAGGTCGCTTCAGGGATGAGCATCGCATCACAGCTATCCATAAAGCTCTCAAAGTAGGCGATATTGGCTTTGGTCATACGCTCTACAGAATCTACTGCTCCCGTGAAGTAGGCAGGGGCACCACAGCAGAGCTGATCTTTGGGGATAAAGATCTCGATATTGAGCGCTTTGAGTATCTCTACAAGACTCTCTCCTATCCCTGCATAGTTGTAGTTACCTAGACACCCGATGAAGATCGCCACACGCATCGGTTTAGCTTGGGGGGTCGTCGCAGGGATATGCTCTGGGTAGCGGTTGAGGAAGCTTCGTTTCATCATCGAGGGGATGAGTCGCCCCTTTTTGACCATCGGCATCGCAAAACGGGCTTTGAGTCCCCCTTTTGCCTCTTCGATACTAAACGCACAGGTCTTAAACATAAACCCAAACTTCATCACGATATCCATCACCTTGCGATGCTCTAGCAGATAGAACGCCACCCGCTTAAACAGAGGCATACCAAACTCCTTGGCGATATCGGCACGCACCGCTTCGATGACCATATCTGTGGGGAGGGAGTTGGGGCAGACATCGACACAGTTGGTACACAAAAAACAGCTCTCAAAGATGCTTTTGGTGGTACTATCGAGTGCCAAATCCCCGCGTTTGTACGCCCCTAAGAGGTCGATAAAGCCCCGTGGAGAGGTGGTCTCATCGGGGTTGATCTGGTGGATGGTACAGACGGGGATACACTTCCCACACTTGATACACGCATCACTCGTCTGGCTAAAGTCGAAAATCTCTTCTACACTTTTAGGCATGGTTAGACCGTCTTAGAGAATGCTTTTTTGCTCTGAGCATACTTCTTCATATAGGCATCAAAGGGCATGGCGATATTGCGGATGAGGAGGGTACCTGTGAGGGTGACGGTGATCTTGCTCTCACTGATACTCAGTAGCCCCGCACGCTCAAACGCTCTGAGGGCTTCAATCGCATCGGCGAAGTAGACCCCAAAGTCGATACCATGCTCCGCTTCGACCCGCTTGATATCGATAGAGAAGTTTGCCATCAGCTCCATAATCACCGCTTTGCGGAGGAAGTCATCATCACTCAGTACCACCCCACGATCAAAAGGGAGTCGCCCCGCGTCGAGTGCCTCTTCATATTGCTTCATATCTTTGGTGTTTTGGGCGTAGTAGCGTTCACCCTCTCCGATACTCGTGAGTCCGATCCCGATGAGGTTGGCACCCCCTTTGGTGGTGTAGCCTTGGAAGTTACGGTGTAGCTCCCCTTTCTCTATCGCACTAAAGAGCTCATCTTCAGGCTTGGCGAAGTGATCCATCCCGACCATCTTGTAGCCATGACTCTCAAAGAAGTCGATGGTGTACTTGAAGATCTGTAGCTTCACCTCAGGGGTAGGGAGGGTGGTCTCATCAAACTTACGCATCGTCTTCATCATCCACGGCACATGGGCGTAGTTGAAGACAGCGACACGGTCGGGGTTGAGCTGGGTGGAGAGTTCAAGGGTCTTCTTGAAGCTCTCTAGGCTCTGGTAGGGGAGTCCATAGATAAAGTCGGTATTGATCGAGTTGATCCCATAGCGTCGTGCAAGCTCTACAGCATTTTTGGTCAGCTGAAGGGGTTGGATACGGTGGATCTCTTTTTGTACCTTCTCATCGAGGTCTTGCACCCCAAAGCTGATACGGTTGAAGCCATGCTTGGCGAAGACCTTCATCTGCTCCTCATTGAAGAAACGCGGATCGATCTCACAGCTGATCTCTGCGTCACTACTCCAATTGGTAAACTTGGATTTGACATAGGTGACGATCTCATCTAGCTCAAAAGCTTTGTAGAAGGTCGGTGTCCCTCCCCCAAAGTGAAACTGTATCACCTCACGCGAGGTATCGAGATGCTTTGCTAAGATATCGATCTCCTTTTTAAGGTACTCGATATAGCGACTGAGCTTCTCCTCTTTGGAGGTGAAGACGACATTACAGCCACAGAAGTAGCATGCCGAACGGCAGAAAGGGAGGTGGATATAGAGGGAGATCTTCTCTTGTGAGTTCTCTAAGAAGTCGATGTAGGTATCATACTTAAAATCTTGGTTAAACTCCAGTGCGGTAGGGTAGGAGGTGTAGCGGGGTCCTGGTTTGGAGTATTGGCTAAACTTCTCAAAATCGATGGTACTCATGGGACTCCTTTAGTCTTCGTTGCGGTGGGCATCGAGCCACACCATGATACCCTTTTGGGCATGGAGGCGGTTCTCCGCTTCACTAAATATCACATCACTGTGCTTCTCAAAAGTCTCCTCACTCACCTCATACCCACGATAGGCAGGGAGGCAGTGGAGGAAGATCGCATCAGGTTTGGCAAGGCTCATGAGGGCTTCATCGACGATATAGCCATCAAACGCTTTGAGGCGTTGCTCCTTCTCATCCTCCTGCCCCATCGAGACCCATGTATCGGTGGTGACGACATCACACCCCTTGACCGCCTCTTTGGGGTCATGCCCGAATGTGATGGTCGCACCACTGCTCTGGGCGATGGTGAGTGCCTCTTGGACGATCTGCTCATCACAGGTGTAGCCTTGGGGGGTTGCGATGCGTAGCTCAAAGCCTAGCTTGGCAGCGAGCATCAGCCATGAGTGTGTCATGTTGTTGCCGTCTCCGACATAGGCGACGGTGGGGTTGTGTTTGCCACACTCGATCATGGTGAGGTAGTCGGTCATGAGTTGGACGGGGTGGTAGCTATCGGTGAGTCCATTGATGACAGGGACTTGAGAGTAGTGGGCAAACTCCTCTAGCTTGGTATGCTCAAAGGTGCGTATCATCACCATATCGACCATACGAGAGATGACGCGCGCGGTATCCTTCATCGGCTCTCCACGCCCAAGCTGGATATCGTTGGAGGAGAGGAAGAGTCCCACCCCACCCAACTGATAGATACCCGTCTCAAAACTCACACGCGTCCGCGTCGAACTCTTCTCAAATATCATTCCGAGTGTCTGATGCTCCATATAGGGAACAAACTTCCGCTCCTTGGTCTGTGCTTTGATCTTCTGTGCAAGTGCTATCATCTCTAAGAGTTCATCTTTGGTAAAATCTTTGAGTGTCAAAAAGTGTCTCATGGGACTATCCTCATTGGGCTAAGAATGCTACGCTTATAGCTTCTAAAAATTTAAAAGTGACTATTCTATCATAATAAGGGTTAGGGGTCAAAGGAGGGGGGTTTTGGTTTAGTACAGTTTATTCTGAGAAGCCAAATGCTACAATAGCTTCTATATGATACCTAAAGGATTTCCATTGAAGCTTGTCACCATAGTTAGTAGTAAGAAAATAGAGTTTATACCAATCATATATGAATTTTTAAAAGAGGTTACAGAACATATTATTATCTTTGATCAAGCGTGTAGTGATACACACTATGCAAAGGAGCTTAAAGTATCTCTTAAAAAGATTTTGAAACATTATGGTCTAACATCAAAGATCACGATGCTAGAGATAGATGAAGATAGTAAAAAGGATATGCAACATATTGCTACAAAGATTGTTGCTACTGCACCAGATATCTATCTTAATGGGGCAGGTGCAGATATCGCACTGTTTACTGTACTCTCTGCGACTATTTTACAAAACAGAGGGCATGTGATTGCATATGATAATGAGGATAATAGCTATAATCTTATAAGCCAACAGGGGTTTACAAATAGTAAAATCAAACGGAATATGTCTATTGAAGACTTCTTGATGTTAATGGGGGAGGAGATTCTAGAGGAGGTGGATCAAGAGCGTATTATTGATCATCAGGAGGCACTCAATCAGCTTTTTGCTGATACTAAGCAGATGTTTTCTCTACGTGTTCTACTCAAACAAGGAAAACAAGAAGAGCTTAAAACCCGCTACCCACATCTACTGAATCCGCTCAAACAGTTAGGCGTGGTAGATGATGGGTATATGCTTCAAGGAGGAGACCATTCAGAGTTTTGTGTCACCCGATAGATAAGTGAATTATATCACAACTCCAGTGCCTTATCCAATCTTCCCTCAAAGAAGATCGCCAATTGAGAAATGGTCAGTGACCAGTTTCTCATTGG
>JAMOSB010000003.1 GCA_027068485.1 Sulfurovum sp. | reverse complement strand
ACAGACCTATACAGGACTCGCCTCTCTCCCTGAGGAGATTGGTGTGGCGAGAAACTACCATAGCTTTTTGTATATCGGGTATGCTCCTGATAGACCAGAGATAGGAGATGTGAAGATCACCTATAGCTACGCCCCCTCAGCAGTCTACACCTACGCTGCCAAGGCACAAGCTCAATCACTCGTCCCCTATGTGACGACCAATGGCAAATCATTTGTCTTTGTGCGTAGTGGTAAGATCGCCTCACAGGTTATCTTCCAAGAGGAGTTGGATGCCAATAGTATGATGACTTGGATACTAAGAGGTGTGGGACTGCTTCTGATGTTTATTGGGTTCTCAATGGTGATGGGACCACTTGCGACTTTTGCCAAGGTGATTCCTGCGTTGGGATCACTTGTAGGAGGTGTGACGGGGATTATCGCGGGGGTCTTGACACTGATTTTGGGCTCTATCGTTATCGCCTTGGCGTGGTTTGGTTCGCGTCCACTCCTCTCCTTGGGGATTATCGGTACGGGTGTTGTCATCGCTGTGGTGATGGCAAAAATGGGCAAACGCAAAGAGGGTACGCCTACCACCGCCTCTACCCCACCCCCTAGAGCCTCCACACCCCCTCCACGCACCCAAGCAGAGGAGGCAGAGGATAGCACAGTAGAGCAGGCGACTCCACCCCCACGCAACACCCCTCCCAAGAGGCAGAGTGGTGCAACCCCACCTCCTAGAGAGGTGTAGATGTCTACTCCCAAATGGATAGGGTGGATACTCCTCTTGGGGCTACCACTCTGGGGAGAAGAGAGTCCGCTACAACAGCTATGTACCTACTGTCATGGTGGAGAGATGGAACTCTCTAAGCTTCGCTCGCTCTCCTCATGGAGTGAATTGATTCGTGATAGAGGGCGTGGTCTTCAAGCGATACACCATGATAACCTTGGGGTGGTCGCTTATCTTCAGAGTGATCGCTATGATGAGAAGGCACTCTATGATATCGTAGCGTTTTTTGCCCGTCGTCAGATTGAGATTGATGCGGATCGTCTGTTGGGTGCGTGTAGTGTCTGTCACAACAATCGAATCGAACTCTCTAAGCTCTGGAGTAAGAGGCAGTGGAGAGGACTCACGACCACACTCAAACCACTTCAAGATGCCCATCGCTATGAGCAAAAGGTGCTAAGGTCACTTAGCTCACTCAAGCAGGAGTTGATTGCTGAGATGGTCAAGGAGTTGCTCTTTTTTGCTCCCAAGAGGAAGCCTAAAAAGAGACGCTCTCTCTATGTGGCACAGACCCTATTACCCCAAAAGAGCGTAGAGGATAGATCCACCCCACCACTTACCAAGAGTCCAACTCTCGCCTCGGTAGCGTTCAAAACCCTCACCAAACCCCATACGATACTCCACTATGATGTGACCAATCTCCCCCAAAGTGAGGCGGAGGAGATTGTAAGAGGAGTAGAGAAGGCTCTAGGTGAGTGTCCTGCCCCTAAGCGTACTTATGAGGTCACGCTCTATCACAATCGTGTGGAGAGCTATGGGACAGATATGGCACTCTCGATACTCTTTGTGGGGGTATTGCCTGTACGCTATGCACACCAGTGGGTACTAGAGATCGCCACACCCTCTACGACCTATACACAGCGTGTTGAGGTGGTGAAAGTAGCAGGGGGGATTGGTCATATGGGGGCAGAGGATGAGGAGCGACTCCAAGATAAGATCTCCTCGATGATAGACCCCTTTATCACGCAGGGGTGTCGTTGACTATTTGGCTTGGGCGATGAGTACCCCTTCGAGTAGCTTATCGATATCCCCATCGAGTATCGCCTCGACATTGGAGTAGGGGATATTGCTTCGGGTATCTTTGACCTGCTGATAGGGTTGCATGACATAGGAGCGTATCTGATGACCCCAGCCATTCTCTGACTTCTCAACACCATCGATTTCTGCCTGTTTTTTCGCCATCTCATACTCATAGAGACGCGACTTGAGCATCTTCATCGCAGCGGCTTTGTTTTTGTGTTGGCTTCGGTCATTTTGGCACTGTACGACGATATTGGTCGCGATATGGGTGAGGCGGATAGCAGACTCTGTTTTGTTGACATGCTGTCCACCTGCTCCTGAGGCACGGTAGGTATCGACACGGATATCTTTATCCTCAATCACGATGTCGATATCATCATCGACCTCAGGGGAGACCATCACGGAGCTAAAGGAGGTGTGGCGTTTGGCATTGGAGTCAAAGGGGCTGATGCGTACGAGTCGGTGGATACCATTCTCGACCTTGAGGTAGCCATAGGCGTTCTCCCCTTTGATGAGGAAGCTGACATCTTTGATCCCTGCCTCTTCACCTGCTTGGTAGTCAAGGCTCTCGACTTTGAAGTCGTGTCGCTCTGCCCATCGTAGATACATACGGTAGAGCATACTCGCCCAGTCTTGGGACTCTGTCCCTCCTGCTCCAGGGTGGATTGAGACGATGGCGTTGTTGCTATCATGCTCTCCACTGAGCATCATCTGTACCTCTAGGGCATTGGTACGCTCTTGGAGGGTAGGTGCCTCCTCATAGAGCATCTCTAGTGTCTCCTCATCTCCTTCTGCCTTGGAGAGGTCAAAGTACTCTTGGGCATCACTGAGGGCATCGTTGGCATGGTTGTAGGTGGCAAGGATGCGTTGGGTTTTGGTCTTCTCTTGGGAGACCTTGCCTGCACGCTCTGCATCACTCCAGAAGTCGGGATCTTGCTGGAGCTGTGTGATCTCATCGAGTCGTGCTTGGAGTTGGTCGGGTTTGACGATATTGGTGATATTTTCCATCTTTTTTGTGAGAGATTTGAGTAGTTCACTGTATTCGTAAGCATCCATCAAAAAGTTCCTTCATTGTGTAAAATATTAATTAGTCATTAGTCATTTATAGGGTATGATTTTATCTAAAACTAGTAGAGATAGAGGTTAGCGATGGTCGTAGTACGCACAGTAGAGGCACTCAAAGAGGCACGAGAGAGTTTGAGAGGGAGTATCGGTTTTGTCCCCACGATGGGGGCGTTGCACCATGGGCATCTCTCCTTGATGCGTCAGGCACGCGAGGAGACCGATACACTTATCGTCTCTATCTTTGTCAACCCTACACAGTTTTTGGAGGGGGAGGATCTAGAGAGCTATCCACGACGCGAAGAGGCCGATCGTAAGATCTGTGAGCTTGCGGGGGTGGATATCCTCTTTATGCCAACGATTGATCAGATGTATGAGTCGGATGAACTCGCAATCGGTGCCCCTGCCATTAAGGGGTATATCCTAGAGGGGGAGAAACGCCCTGGACACTTTGATGGGATGCTCCAAGTGGTGATGAAGCTCCTCAATCTCTCAGGGGCAACGCGTGCCTACTTTGGTAAAAAAGATGCCCAACAGCTTGTGTTGATTGAGCAGATGGTCAAAAACTACTTTATGGATGTAAAGATCATCGCGTGTGAGATTGTACGAGAGGAGAGTGGCTTGGCACTGAGTAGTCGCAACGCCTATATGACTCCCCAAGAGCATCAACGCGCCCATGCCCTCTCGCGTGCTTTGAAGTGTGCGAGTAAGTCGATCATGGCTGGAGAGCGAGAGGTGGCTCAGCTCAAGGCTCAGATGCTCACGGTACTTGAGGAGACCGATCGGGTAGAGTATGTGGCAATCGTCGATAGAGCCTTTCGTCCACTAGAGCAAGTAGAGATTGGCAATACCATTATCTTGGTTGCAGCATGGGTTGGAAAGCCTCGTCTGATTGACAATATCTGGGTCTAAAAAGGGTAGGGGATTGATCCCCAATAGGCTTAAACATTTTTCAGCTAAAATATAGTGTAATTTTTGAAAAGAGGCGATATGTCAGAAAAAAATGTAACCAATGTGGATCAGATAAGAGACCTTATTTTTGGAACACAGATTAAAGATTTTGAAGAGAAGTTCAGACAGCAAGAGCAGATGATTAAGCGGATGGAAGAGAAGATGACGACAACTTTTCTTGAGTCCTATCATAAGCTTCAAAAAGAGACAGAGAGAGCCTTAGAGGCACTAGAGCGAAAGCTTGATAACCTCTCAGCAAGTAGCCACCGAGAGAAGGTGAAGCTCCGAGAGCTACTCACCACGACCGATGAGGTACTGCGTGGACAGATCAATGACAATAAAGATGAGTGTATCACAAAGCTTAAAGTACTCAAAGAGAATGTAGCTGATGAGAACCAAAAGACCATAGAGAGTATGCGTCTGATGCGACAAGAGATCAAGGAGCTTCTTGCGGTGAAACTCACCGCACTCTCTGATGAGAAGCTCTCGCGTGATGCGATGGCTCAGATGCTTCTTGATGTGGTGATGAAGATGCAGGGTACCGATGTCAATAGTGTACTGCCTGAGGAGAAACATACTGCAAAGTAGCACCTCAGAGTTTGAACAGCTCCAACAGCTACTCCTTGGGAGTGAACTCGATCATCTCAAGCGACTAGAGGAGCAACTCAAGCGTGTGGAGTTTCGTACCAAAGATGAGAGGGAGATCATCCAGATGGTGATGCCTCTTCTCGATAGAATGCTCCAAGAGCGACTCCAAAATCCTGAGGATGCAGTAGTCAAAGTCCTCTCTACCCATCTCTCTGCTCTCATTGCACAAGCCTCCCAAACCAACCCTGCCAAACTAAGCCTTGCGTTGCAATCGACTATCGCCCCTGCTATCTCCAAGGAGATTGCCAACAATAAAGAGAAGATGATTGATGCCCTCTACCCTGTGATGGGGGGGATGGTATCGAAGTATGTCTCTGAGGCGATTCGTGAGTTTGTCGAGAGTGTCAATGAGAAGATCGAGGATGGACTCTCCTTCAACCGCTACAAACGCAAAGTCAAAGCGAAGCTGAGTGGGGTGAGTGAGAGTGAACTACTACTCTATGAGAGTAGAGAGAGTCTCATCTCCTCACTGCTGATTATCCATAAGGAGAGTGGGCTACTCATCGCAGAGGCACACCTCCAAGATAAAGCACTAGAGGATTCGCATATCGTCGCCTCTATGGCAACGGCGATCAAGGACTTTATCAATGACTGGATACAAAAAAGCCAAAAGCAAGGGGAGGTACAGATACTCAGCTATGGGGATGCGACACTCTATATCGAGAGTGCAGGCTCTGTCTATCTGATCGCTTTTTTAGATGCAGTACCTGATCAAGAGTTACGCTCTCATATCAATAGCTTTTTTGGGACACTCCTGATGGAGTATATGGAGATCTTCCAAGGCTTTGAGGGGGATAGCAGTAGTGAGGAGATCGCTACACTCACAACGAAGATGGAGGCGTATCTCAATCTCCAAGAGGGGGCTGAGGGGCATACATCCCCCGCTCACCATAGCAATCCCATGAAGTGGATAGCCGTGCTATTGGGCATAGTGGGGTTAGGGTATGGTGGGTATCTTGGGAAGGTAGCGTACTTTGAGTATCAGTTAGCCCAAAAGATTGAGCAGGGGACAGGCTATCAGGTGGCTGTCACCTGTAGCTCTGATCGGGTCATTTTGGAGGGGCGTATCGATCGCTTTGAGGCACTCTCCCCCATAGAGAAGATTGTTCAGCATGCGACGCCTAAGCCTATCGAGAACCAACTCACCATGCCCTTAGCAAAAGTCCAAGAGCGTTTTGCATGGCAAGAGAGGCGTATGGATGGGCTGAGTATCGCTGTAGCCAAGCGTCAAAAGCGTCTGATTGAGGGCTATGAAGAACGCACCAAACAGATGGCTCAAGAGCTTGAGGGGATACAAAAGCAGTTACATAAACTCCAGAAGTACCTCAAAGCGACCACAATGAGTCAACACGATACACTCAGTCGACTCAATCAACTCAACCATGAGCGTGAGGCGATAGAACGCGTCGCTACAATGCGTAGGGAGATTGTGAGTGCATTGAAGCAGGCATTTGGGCAGAGTCCACTCCTCAACTCCAAAGAGGGGAGTGTAGATTTTGCCAAGGTGAACCTCTTTATGCCTGATAGTGATCAGATCAATGACGCACTCAAACCGATACTTCAAGAGAGTTTTGAACGCTATCTCTTTGTGCTACTCAATGACCCTACACTTCGCTCTTATATCCAAGGGATTGTAATCGAGGGGCATACCGATAGCAGTGGAGGAGAACAGTATAATCTGGAGCTTTCACAGAAACGAGCGGAGTCTGTACGCACCTATCTTCTCTCTCAAGAACGCATTAAAGCACTCCATGCAGAGGGGTTGATACGAGCGGTGGGATTGGGGAGTCGTGACATAGTAGAGGTCAATGGTGTAGAGGACAAAGAGGCATCAAGAAGAATTAAGATAAAATTTGAGATAAAGTCCAATAAAATTGTAGAAAATATAGAGAAGATAATAGATGATTAGAAAAAAAATACTCCTTTTGGGTGATTTCTCCGTAGGGAAAACCAGTCTTATTCGCCGTTATGTCGATAATAGCTTTGATGATAGCTATCTTACGACCATTGGGGTTAAGATATCTCAAAAGCGATTAGAGTTAGAGGGGATTAGTTGTGAATTGTTGATCTGGGATATCGAGGGGGCAACCCCAACACGCAGTATCCCTCACAGTTACTTCAAGGGAGCGAGTGGGGCGATTTTTGTCTGTGATGTCAATCGTAGTGAGACGATAGAGAGTCTCAATGAGCATATCAACACCTTTTTGATGCTCAACCATGAGGCAAAACATGTCATCGCTTACAATAAAGCAGACCTACTTAGTACCCCGCAAAAAGAGGAGCTTTTCCTCCCTGCCAATGCCTTTTTGACCTCGGCAAAGCTTGATAGTAATGTGGAGCGACTCTTTACGACCTTGGCAAAGGAGGTGTTGTTATGAGAACCCTGCAGGTCATCCTCAATACCATACTCTCCAAAAATATCTTTGAGTATCTGCTTGTTGATAGAGCTCTACGGGTTACGAGTGCTTCTTATGGGATAGAGAAGTATCTAGGGTCAATGCCACAGGAGGGGGATGATGTCTTGGACTATCTGCCTGAGCTTGTAGGGAGTGAGGAGGAGGTGAAGACGATTTTTCTGAAGAAGTTTTGCCTCTACAGTCTGGAGTCAGTCTATAAAAATGACTACTATGTCAATATCACCGTGGAGTATTGTGATGAAAATACGGCGATTATTTTACTTCATAATATTACAGCCAATACCCTCTCCAAGCAGAAAGTCCTACAGTATAGTAATGAGTCTACACTCCTCTACAGTACACTACAAAAAGTGGTCGATAACCAAAATGCACTGCTCTTTGTCACTAACTCTGAGAAGATTGAGTTTGCCAATAAGAAGTTTATGCACTACTTTGGGGCAGAGACGATAGAGCAGGTACGAAAAAAAGAGCTTAACCTCTATCAAAACCTTGATAAAAAACTCAAAAACTATGATGAGCTGTTTGAGTTGACCAATGATAAAGAGGAGCATATCAGGATAGGAAGTGATACCTTTATCGTCCAAGCCACCCTAATCGAGTCTATCTATAAGCTCTTTACACTGACCAAAGTGACCACCCTCTCCAATGAAGCGATGCGTGATAGCCTTACAGGTGCCTATCGTAAGAGCTACTTCAATAGCAAGTTTGAGATGATGGTGGCAGAGTCAACTATGTGTGTGTTGGTGGTGATGGATTTGGATGATTTTAAACAGGTTAATGATCATTATGGGCATCAGGTAGGGGATAGAGTCCTCCAAGAGTTTGCACGGTTGATTGAGAAAAATATCCGTAAAGGGGATATGTTTGTACGCTGGGGTGGTGAGGAGTTTTTGTTGGTTTTACAGCATACTAGTCTAGCCGATGCCAAAGTCAAAGTAGAGCGAATTCGTCAGAAGATCGCCTCCTATGTTTTCCCTGAAGTGGGGCATCTCACTGCAAGCTTTGGGATGGTGGCACTTCAAGATGAGGAGGATGCCGATAGCATTTTTTTCCGAGCAGATAAGGCACTCTACCAAGCCAAAGCCACAGGAAAAAACTGTATCGTCGTCAAAGAGGATTAAGTAGCTTGGGAGGGGATGATCGTGAAGATATTCTCTCCCGCTTCAAAGTGATAGGTGAGATGGTAGCCTAGTTTCTCTAGGATATTGTGTACAATATAGAGTCCTAGCCCAAATCCACGACTCCGTTTCTCCTCTTGGGAGAAGGGTTCGATATAGTAGGAGAGAGGGTGCTTGAGAGGCTCCCCTTTGGAGAGTACTTCGATACTACTTCCTCTAGTCTGGATCGTGACACATTCCCCTTTTCCATATTTGAGTCCATTATCCAAGAGGTTTTTGATAGCGATTGCCATCAGCTTGACATCCACGAGTAGACCGATATTTTGGATATTGACCTTGACACAATCCCGTTCTGTCATGAGGAGTTTACGACTCTGGGTAAGGAGTGTCTCTAACATGACATACTCAGTGTGTGGTTTGAAGCTTTGGGTGGTGACGCGCTCAATCTGTGCGAGTTCGGAGATGAGTTCATTCATCCGCTCAAAGGCACGCACAAGTATTTGGCGTGTGGACTCATCTTCAAGCATCTCTACGACGATACGCCCCTTGGTGATAGGGGTTTTGAGTTCGTGCATAAGGTTACGCATAAAGAGATTTTTGGAAGCACTAAGCTCCTTGATATGGACAATCGCATCATCAAAACTCTGAGCAATTTTCCCGATCTCATCATTGTACTCATAGGTGATACGGGTATCCATATTGCCTTGAGCAAACTGGAGTATCTGCTGGTGTAGTCTCTTGAGTGGTGAGAGCTTTTTGAGTACGGCAAGGTAGAGAAGTAGGAGCAACATAATCAAAAAGAGTCCTGAGCCTACGGCAATCTCAAAGAAGTAGTTTTTGGGGATGTAGTCTTTGAAGAGTAGGTGATAGGAGATGTGTTGTACATAGATGTAGTGTTCTCCATCGATAGCAAAGACCCGAACCTGTCCAATACTCGATCCCCCTGAGAAGAGGGTGTTACCTCGCTGTTCGATCTTCTTTTTAACTACGAGGCTCTGGTTGTAGTCGAGAGGTTGGAGGTGTAGCTCTTGGTAGAGTTTTTGAAGGCTCTCTTGGTCGGGGCTGAGTTTGAGATTGGAGAGAAAAGTGATAGAGATGAGTTGGTAGCGTTTGAACTCCTCAATCTTGCGACGATCCTCATCCCACGAGAGAAAGAGTATAAAAGTAGCGATCAAAATGGCGATCGCTACGGAGAAGAGGGTATGGATAAAGGTACTAACAGAGAGGTTTTTCATACGCGATCAGTTAGCAGGTATCCTACCCCGCGAATCGGTTTGATATAGACATGGTCAGGGTCGATTTTGGCAATCTTTTGTCGTACACGAGAGATGATAACATCGATATTTTTGATTGAGCTATCATCATCGATATGTTCACTATCGTAGAGGAGTTGTTCTCTGGAGACGGAGCCATTTTTATTGCGAATGAGCATCGAGAGGATATCGTACTCTGCGGCAGTTAGTGTAAGGAAATCTCCCTTGAATTTAATCGAGTGTGCTTTGGTATCGAGATCAAAGAGTGCCTCTTTGGGGGTAGTTTGCTCCTCTGTGGTATGGGTGCGTCGTAGAATGGTCTTGATACGGGTGACTAGCTCTCTGGGGTCATAGGGTTTGGGCATATAGTCATCCGCACCGCGCTCTAGCCCTATGACTTTATCGGTGATATCATCGCGAGCAGAGGAGATAATGATAGGAATATTACTAATCTCTCGAATCTTTGGAATCACCTCGAGTCCATCCATCCCAGGGAGTGTAAGGTCGAGGATAATGAGGTCAAATGTGTGTTGTGTGAGGAGTGAGAGTCCAATATAGGGATCCTCCGCTCCAATAACCTCCATATCGTGCTTGGTTAGAAAGTTGGTGAGGATAAGTGCTAACTCGGCATCATCCTCAATAATCAATATTTTAATCATAAAAATCCCTTTATCATAGTACTTAGTGTTTCATTATGGCTTGTTCTTTGTAGTTGTAGTCGATATAGATCTTGGTAATAGCAATCAAAAATGAGGTGATAGCAGGTCCCAAAATCATCCCCCAGAAGCCATAAGTACTCATCCCTGCTAAGATAGAGAAGAAGATCACCAGCTCATTAATCTCAATCGTACTCTTAAGTAGATCCTCTTTGATCACTTTGATAATCATCGGTTTGACGATGGTATCGGCAATGATGGAGATGACAATGATCGAGTAGCTTACGATGGTAATGGCTGTATTGGTATCGATCTTGCTCCAGCTATAGAGTGCTACAGGGAGCCATACCACTAGACCCCCAATGACAGGCACAAGTGAGGCAAAGCCGTAGATGACACCAAAGAGTAGTCCATTGAAACCAAAAAAGCTCATCATAATCCCAAAGAGAAATCCCTCAAAGATTGCTGTAACAATAATAGAGTAGAAGACCACCTCCATAGTGGAGGAGACCTCATGAATCATCTTGGCACTCTTGATACGGTTGATAGGCATCAAGGCACGGATGAGTTCAAAAAACCGCTCACCGTAGTAGTTGATAATAAAGTAGAAGAGTAGTACAAGGAGCATATTTTTGACAAATCCAATGCCCACACTCCCTGCGGTGGTGATATAAGAGGTGGAAGATTTGATATAGCTGGCTATCTTGGCATCACTCAGCCCCCCTTGTGACCATTCACTTAGGTAGGATATCTCTTCGATAGAGGTTCTTACCGTTGCGGTGACATCACGAATGGTGCTGATATCAATACTACTTACATACCCCACCCCAATGGTTGCGATATAGACAATAGGTGCGAAGATAATCATCGTAAGAAGAATGGTGACAATAGCAGCACTAATCTTGCGTGATTGAAAATACTTGATCATCTTTTTGGTGAAGTTGTAGGTCGCCATGGTGAGAAGCATCGCAACAACAATGGGAAGCAGAAACGGTTTGTAGATGCTATATGCCCCAACAATAGAGAGGACAAAGAGCGTAGTAATCATTAGGCTTTTATTGCTCATAAGAGAGAGCCTTTAGGGGGAGGAGGGGTGAGTCTAAAATGCTCATAACTCTTTGGGGTCGCGATACGCCCACGGGCGGTGCGTTCGATATAGCCATTGGCGATAAGGTAGGGTTCTAGGACATCCTCTATCGTTCCCTCATCTTCACTGAGTGCAGCTCCAATGGTACTGAGTCCCATGGGGCGACTCTTGGCAGAGACGAGTAGCTCAAGGAGTTGGATATCTTGCTCATCAAACCCAAGGCTATTGACCCCTAGCTCATCGAGTGCGTAGCGGGCGCGTTGGAGTGTGACGGTGGTCTCATTGGAGACCTCTGAGAAGTCCCGTACCCGTTTGAGTAGTCGTAGGGCGATACGCGGCGTTCCTCGGCTACGACGAGCGATCTCAATAGCTGCCTCTTTGGCAGAGGGTTTTTCGAGTTTGATAGCAGCTTGAGAGACAATCTTGGAGAGCTCACTGGGGGTATAAAACTGCATACGAAAGTGCATACCAAATCGTTCTCGTAGGGGATTGGAGAGCATCCCCGCACGGGTGGTTGCCCCGATGAGGGTAAAGCGGGGAAGGTCTATCTTGACGGTTTGGGCAGCGGGTCCTGATCCGATAATGATATCGAGACGAAAATCCTCCATAGCAGGGTAGAGTATCTCTTCAATCGCGGGACTCATACGGTGTATCTCATCGATAAAGAGGATATCCCCCTCTTCGATATTGG
This sequence comes from Sulfurovum sp., assembly GCA_027068485.1. GTDB lineage: Bacteria > Campylobacterota > Campylobacteria > Campylobacterales > Sulfurovaceae > Sulfurovum. Next base: position 7,752 of record JAMOSB010000003.1, on the reverse strand, counting down.
TAAGGAGTGCCGCAAGATCCCCCGCCTTTTCTATCATCGGTGCGGCGGTAGTCTTGATATTGGCTCCCATCTGGGTGGCGATGATATTGGCAATGGTGGTTTTCCCTAGACCTGGAGGTCCAAAAAAGAGGATATGATCTAGTGCTTCCCCCCGTCGTTGGCTCGCCTCAATAAAGACTTTGAGGTTTTTTTTGATCTTCTCTTGACCAATATACTCATCCCATGAGTTGGGACGGAGTGTCACCTCATAGCTCTCCTCACCCTCAAAGCGTTCTATCTCAATCATACGCTCCATTAGTAGCTATACTCCTTAGAGGGGAAGGCACGGTTTTTCACTTCATCACGATAGCGGGTGAGTCCTTTGCGTATCTGTGAGGCACCATTAAGATACTGCTTCACAAATTTAGGTTTAAACGCCTCAAAAAAGCCAAACATATCACTCCAAACTAGTACCTGCCCATCTGTAGCACTCCCCGCACCGATGCCGATAGTAGGGATAGAGAGTGCTTCTGTGATCGCGTGTGCTGCTTCAGGTTTGACTCCCTCCACCACGATAGCAAAGGCACCTGCACGCTCTAGTGCGAGTGCATCCTCTACGAGTTGGTCGATATCCTTTTGACTCTTCCCTCGTACTTTATAGCCTCCATCACTGCGTAGATACTGAGGCATCAGCCCGATATGCCCTAAGACCGCAATGGCATTTTGGGTGAGTGCCTCGATAATAGGGGCACGCTCTTTGCCCCCCTCTATCTTTACCGCTTGTGCTTTGGTCTCTTGGTAGACACGGGTAGCATTGGTGATGGCTTGCTCTGGTGTGGTGTAGCTCCCAAAGGGCATATCTAGCACAATGAGGGGTAGAGAGGCACCATTGCAGACTGCTTGGGTGTGGTAGATCATCTGATCGAGTGTTGCAGAGAGGGTGTCCTCTTTGCCCAAAAAGCTCATATTGAGACTATCCCCCACCAAAATCATCTCTACTTCACCATCAAAGAGCTGAGCAAAGAGGGCATCATAGGCAGTGACCATCGTAATAGGCTCAACCCCTTTCATCTTGGCAATGGTAGTGAGGGTAACGCGTTTGTCTATTTTGGGGGTATGAATACTCATTGGTTCCTACTAAATCTATATTTTTACTCATTTTATCATATAATGTTGAAACTATATAGAAAATAAGATAAAAAGAGTCCCAATTGAAAAAATTAGTCGCATATATCACTACGGGGTTTCCCTCACTTGAGTTTACAGTCGATGCTGCCTTGGCACTAGGTGAAGCAGGGGTGGATACCTTAGAGCTTGGTATGCCATTTTCTGACCCTGTAGCAGATGGTCCTGTGATAGAGAGAGCCAACCTCAAAGCCCTCCAAAATGGCTTTAAACTTGATCATCTTTTTGAGGTATCCAAGAAGATCGCTCCACATCTTGATACCCTCTGGATGGGTTACTTTAATCCCTTCTACCATAGGAGTATGGCATATTTTATTGAGCAAGCCAAACAGAGTGGGGTGAATGGATTTATTATTCCTGATTTGCCACTAGAAGAGGCACGCCCCTACAAAAGTGATATTGAGTTGGCGGGATTGAGTCTGATAGATTTTATCGCTCCGACCGATACACCTGCCCGTATCGAAGAGATTGCGTGTGGTGCAAAGAAGTTTATCTACCTTGTTGCCTATGCAGGGATAACAGGAGCAGGAAAGAGTGAGGAGCTTCAACCAATCATTACTGAGATCAAACGACACTCCTCTACGCCTATCTATGTTGGATTTGGCGTTGATCAAAAGAGTGCCAAGGATAAAGCTAAGGGGGTAGAGGGAGTGATTGTGGGATCAGCTTTTGTCAAAGTACTTCTGGATGAACAGTTGAGTGGGAGTCAGAAGATTGTGAAGATCTCTGCGATTGCACGAGAGATTAAAGAGAAGATCAATAGTTAATGATTATACTTTTTGATCTAGATGGTACACTCATCGACTCAACTGAAGCGATACTTGAGGGATTTGGTGTTGCGTTTAGAGCCTTTGGTTTACCTGTACCCCCTAATGAGGTGATTAAGGCAGAGATTGGGCATCCACTAGATGTGATGTTTGCGACTCTGGGGATACCACAAGAGCAGGTGTGGGACTATGTTGATGCCTATAAGTGTCACTACCGTAAGATCAGTTGTGCCAAAACGCAACTCCTCCCTCATGCTAAAGAGGCGGTAGTGCTTGCAAGTGAGTATGCGACACTAGGGATTGTGACAACGAAGACGGCACTCTACTCTAGGGAGTTGCTTGTCGATATGGGATTAATGGACTATTTTGCGGTATTGATTGGTCGAGAAGATGTAGAGTTTCCTAAGCCTCACCCTGAACCAATTCAAAAAGCATTGGCAAAGTTACCAAGTGTTACAGGTGAAGTGTGGATGATAGGTGATACCTGTATGGATATGCTCTGTGCAAAGGATGCAAAGGTCGCTAGCGTGGGGGTTACTTGTGGGTATGGTACAGAGGAGGTACTCCGTAGTTGTAGTGTAAATATCTCCAAAAATGCACTAGAAGCAGTTACATTTATAACCAAGCAATAGCTATGGCTTAAAAATATTATAATTTCAACACGCTTTAAGAGTGTGAACATTACAATACCTCATGATTGATAATACTATCGAGGAGAAAATATGGTAGAAATTAGATGGCACTCTCGTGCAGGTCAAGGTGCTGTAACGGGTGCAAAAGGATTAGGATCTGTTGTCGCGACAACGGGGAAGCAAGTACAAGCATATGCACTCTATGGTTCAGCGAAGCGTGGAGCAGCAATGAATGCATACAATAGAATCGATGATGAACCTATTTCAAACCAAGAGACAAAGATGTTTCCTGATTTTGTATTTGTTATCGATCCTGCATTGGCATTTACGGATGATATCACCAAAAATGATAAGCCAGAGACACAGTATATTATTACAACGCACCTCTCCAAAGAGGAGTTGATTGCTCAGATTCCTGCATTACAAGATAAAGTAGAGAGAACTTTTGTAGTAGATTGTATGCAAATCTCACTTGATACTATCGGTAGAGCGATGCCAAATACCCCAGTCTTGGGTGCATTTATGAAGATTTCGAAACTCTATGAGTTAGAGTTCTTTTTGGATAGTATGAAAAAGGTACTTTCTAAGTTTCCACAAAAAATTATTGATGCCAATATGGAAGCAATTACCAGAGCATATAACGAAGTGAAGTAGGAAGGAATAAATTATGAGTATAACAGGTTCAACAGTAGGAACAGATAAAAGAGGTGTTAGAGAGCTTGGTGGTGAAGAGAAAGTTGGATGGGATGAGGTACAACAAGGAGTTGTACTTAATTCATTTGATGGGACTACCGAAGGTGCCGCTTTTCTCAAAGCAGAAGAGCGAAACTATGCAGATTTCAACTCCTATACTGCCACAGTAGCATCATGGAGAATCATCAAGCCAGTCTATAATAGAGATATCTGTATCGATTGTCAAAACTGTTGGGTATGGTGTCCAGATACTTCAATTATCTCAAGAGATAAGCAGATGTTGGGAATCGATTATGATCACTGTAAAGGGTGTGGTGTTTGTGTGGAAGTGTGTCCTACAAACCCAAAATCATTGCTTATGTTTAGTGAAGCAACAGACAATGATGAGGCACTCGCAGGATGGCCCGTCAAAGAGAAGAAAGAGAAATAGGTAAAGGATTGTTATGGCAAAAGAATTTGATTTAAATGAAGTAGAAGTGTGGGATGGTAACTATGCAGCATCACAAGCACTAAGACAAGCTCAGATCGATGTAGTTGCGGCGTATCCCATTACGCCATCAACACCGATTGTTGAGGGGTATGGTGCGTATGTAGCCAATGGCTATGTTGATGGTGAGTTTGTTATGGTTGAGTCTGAACATGCTGCGATGAGTGGATGTGTCGGTGCTGCGGCAGCTGGTGGTCGTGTTGCAACTGCTACTTCATCTCAAGGGTTTGCACTTATGGCTGAGGTACTCTATCAGGCATCGGGTATGAGACTCCCTATCGTTCTTACTGTAGTCAATAGAGCATTGGCTTCTCCTCTCAATGTGCGTGGAGATCACTCAGATATGTATCTTGGGCGTGACAGTGGTTGGATACAACTTGATGCATTTAATGCACAAGAGGCGTATGACCTCCCTCTCTGTGCGTTTAAAATTGGTGAAAACCTTGATGTAAGACTTCCTGTAATGGTTCACCAAGATGGATTTACAACTTCACATAAAGCACAAAATGTCTATCCTCTTAAAGATGAGACGGCATATAACTTTGTAGGTGATTATGTACCAGTTGATGAGATGCTTGACTTTACAAGACCTGTAACACATGGTGCTCAGACTGAAGAGGATTGGCACTATGAGCATAAAGCAAAACAGCATAAAGCATTGATGGATTCTCGTCCTGTTATTGATGAAGTATTTGCACAGTTTAAAGAGCTTACAGGTAGAGAGTATAAGAGGGTTGAGACCTATATGATGGAAGATGCAGAGGTTGCATTAATACTCTTGGGTTCTTCTGTTGAATCAGCGGTACTTGCAGCGAAACAGTTGAGAGAAGAAGAGGGGATTAAAGCGGGTATTATTGCACCAAGATGCTTTAGACCATTCCCTTATGATTTGGTAAGAGATGCACTAGATGTACCGACACTAAAAGCGGTATCTTGTATGGATAAGTCAGCACCAGGTGGTGCAATGGGCGCACTCTTTAATGAGGTTTCAGCTGCTGCCTATACTACTAGCAGTCGACCATTAATCTCTAACTATATTTATGGTTTGGGTGGTCGTGACTTTGCTATTGATGAAGCAAAAAGAATTATGAAAGAGCAAAAAGCACATGCTGATGCAGGACATATTACAACAAATATCCAACAGTTCTCTGGACTAAGAGGTCCAAAACTTGGATTTTATGAGACAAGAAGGAGCTAAGAGATGGCAATTACATCAATCAAAAACTTAAAAGAGTTTTCAACAAATAATGATAGATTTGAGGGTGCACACCTTCTCTGTCCAGGTTGTGCTCACTCTATGATCGTTAGAGAGCTTATGAACTGTACAGATGACAACTTGGTTATCTCTTCAAATACAGGGTGTCTTGAAGTATCAACAGCGGTCTATCCTTATACTTCATGGGATACTTCATGGATCCATATCGGGTTTGAGAATGCTGCCACTGCTGTTACAGGTGCTGAAGCAATGTATAAAGCAAGAAAGAGAAAAGGGACACTAAAAGATCCTGATGCTCCTGTAAAGTTTGTTGCTTTTGGTGGTGATGGTTCAACTTATGATATTGGTTTCCAGTGGCTTTCAGGTGCGATGGAGAGAGGACATGACTTTACTTATATCTGTCTAGATAATGAAAACTATGCCAATACAGGTGGACAGAGATCTTCTGCAACACCTATTGGAGCAACCACTTCTACGGCACAAGCAGGGACACACTCTTATGGTAAAAAAGAGAAGAAAAAAGATATCGTCTCTATTATGGCGGCACATGGATCTCCCTATGTAGCTCAATTGGCTCCAAATAAGTGGAAGTCTATGGCAAAAGGTTTCCAAAAAGCATTAGAGACTGAAGGACCATGTTTCATTAACACTGTCTCAGCATGTACAACTGAGTGGAAGTTTGATCCAAAAGATACTATTCATATTACTGATTTGGCAACAGATTCATTGATGTTCCCAATCTATGAAATTATTGATGGGCATGAGCTTAATATCCTCTATAGACCTAAAAATATTATTAAGGTAGAGGATTACCTTGGGGCACAGGGGCGTTATAAACACCTCTTTAAACCAGAAAATAAGCATGTGATTGAGCAAATTCAATCTGATATTGATAAAAAGTGGGATATGCTTCAGCGTCGAGAAGAGGCAAGAATCTAACTTTTTACACTCTTAGACTGAGTGGAATTTTCTCCATTCAGTCTATTACTTTCCCCAACTATTCTCTCTTCCATTTATCTTAATCTAACCTTTTCTATTTTCAAGCTATAATCAGAAAAATACATCCGAGGAAATAATTATGCCACTATTAGATAGCTTTACAGTTGATCATACTAAAATGATAGCACCTGCTGTGCGTGTCGCAAAGAGAATGAAAACACCAAGTAAGGATACAATTACAGTATTTGATTTGCGTTTTTGTCAACCCAATCAAGAGATACTCTCTGAGAGAGGGATTCATACACTAGAGCATCTCTTTGCAGGATTTATGAGGGAGCATCTTAATAGTAAAAAAGTAGAGATTATTGATATCTCTCCTATGGGCTGTAGAACAGGGTTTTATATGTCACTTCTTGGAACACCTAAGGCTAAGAAAGTAGTCAAGGCATGGAAAAGATCTATGAAGGATGTACTTAAAGTTAAAAAACAGCGTGATATTCCTGAACTCAATATCTATCAATGTGGTACCTATACAATGCATTCACTCAAAGATGCTCAAGCGATTGCTAGGAATGTGTTAAACAGTGGTATTGGTATAATGGATAATCGTAAATTAACACTCAGTAAGAAAATTCTTAAAGGACTCTAAGATGTTGATTTGGATACCTGTAGATAATGAACAAGAGCAACAGGCTAAAATTGTTTCACAATTTGATGCTAAAGTGTGGGCTTTAGTAGATTTTGATGCGGGAAGAGTCGTCTCTACACGCTTTTTTGAAACGCGTGAATTGTGCGATGAATCATGGGTAGATTTTGTTATTTTATTGAATAAATATGAGAACTATATTGATTTTATGAATGAGGGAATGATGGTTTTGTGTGTACGGGAAGAGGAGACTATTGAAGAGATTATTGAAGCGTTTAAATTTAAAGAGTTAGATGAGATTGGACTCTAGGTGTATAATCCATCCCTAAGAAGAGAAAAAGAGTTACTCAGTTGTGAAGATGGAAGTTATACGCTTTACTCTAAGGAGTTTGATGAAGCGTATCACTCGACTAAAGATGGTGCACTCTATGAGAGTCTACACAAACATGTGATGCCCGCACTTTTCTATAAAAGCAAGTATAAAACGATTACCATATTAGATATCTGCTTTGGGTTGGGTTACAATACCCTCGCAACGCTCTATTATAGTAAGAAGCAACAACTTACTTCTAAGATACATATCATTGCTCCTGAGTTTGATGAAGATTTAGTTCATTCCTTGAAGAGTTTTCAGTTTCCATCAGAGTTTGATGATCTAAAAGAGATTATAGAAGTCCTCTCAGAAAAGTTATATTATGAAGATGAACAGTTTAAGATAGAGATTTTAGTAGGAGATGCACGAGAGAGTATCCCTCATATTCAAGAGAAGATTGATATTATTTATCAGGATGCTTTTAGTCCCACACATAATCCTCTACTTTGGACTTATGAATGGTTTCAGGATCTTTATAAAATATCTAAAAAGGATGCTCTACTTACTACATACTCTACAGCAGCAAGTATTCGTTTAGGACTGTATGAACAAGGGTTTCTGATCTATATACATAGAGCAGAAAAGATGCGTTTTTCTACTATAGCATCTCTTACACCATTAGATGAGTTAGAGTTTGTTGATATGGAGTTGAAAAAACTTCGTAATCCTACTGCTAGAAGTATGAAAGATAAAGACTACATATAAATATTTTTCAAAAACTTTCAAAAACCTCTTGACATTAAGAGGGCTAGGTGCTATAATACGCGTCCAACAACACAGAGAGGTTTAACAAGTAGTTAAGCGGAGTGTTAGTGATGATCTTTGACAACCAAAT
>JAMOSB010000002.1 GCA_027068485.1 Sulfurovum sp. | reverse complement strand
TCGCCCACGGGGTGTGTCAGCATGATTTGGATATCACAGCATTTGGACACCCACACGGCTATGTCCCTGAGGGGGATGTCTGTCTGATGGCAGATGAGACGCTTATGGATGTCGCAAGAGCAGTCGCCAAGACCAAAGGACTCCCTCTCCAAGAGGGGGTAATCGCTACGGGAGATCAGTTTGTCGCCAATAGCGAACGCAAAAGCTGGATTGGAGAGACCTTCAACGCGGCGGCACTAGAGATGGAGGGGGCTGCGGTCGGTGTGGTCTGTAACGCTTTGGATATCCCCTTCTTTATCTTGCGTGCCATCTCCGATACGGCTGATATGGATGCAGGGTTTGACTTTGATACCTTCTTGGAGAGTTCTGCGAAGATCTCTGCGGACTTTATCTTGAGTATGGTGGATGCCATTGAGTCCTAATCACAGAAGAGACAAGAGTCCTACACTCCCGATTAGCAAAAAGCTCTTGAAGCTAGTAGGCAAGACCAATGCTGAGTTTAAGCTGATTGGAGAGGGCGATAAGGTACTCGTGGGATTGAGTGGGGGCAAAGACTCCCTTGCCCTTGTCCATCTACTCAAGCATATCCAGCGACACGCACCGTTTTCATTTGAGTTTGAGGCGTGTACGGTGAAGTATGGGATGCCCGATGAACACTACACCACACTCACCCAGCACTGTAAGCAGTATGGGATTAAGCATACCGTCTACGATACCAATATCTTTGAGATCTCTCACGATGCAATCCGTGAAAACTCCTCTTTTTGCTCCTACTTTTCGCGTATGCGACGGGGGGCACTCTATAGCTTCGCTCAAGAGGGGGGCTTCACCAAAGTCGCTTTGGGACATCACTTTGATGATACGGTCGAGAGCTTCTTTATGAATATGTTCTACAATGGAAGTCTGAGAGCGTTAGCCCCTATCTATAAGACCAGTCGAGGATTTCACCTCATTCGTCCAATGATACAGGTACGCGAGTCACAGCTCAGAGGCTTTGTCGAGGATAACCACCTCAGTGTGATTGGGGATGAGGCGTGTCCTGCGATGCTCAAAGATGTTAAGATGCCTCACGCTAGAGCTGCGACCAAAGCGTGGCTTGCTGAGATGGAGGGGGAGAAAAAAGATCTCTTCAAGATGCTTCGTGCCTCCTTCAAGCATATCCATGATGATACCTTTCTTGATCCTACACGGTGGGATAGAGATGACCTCGAAGCCAAGAGCGATGCTCTTGGTGTAGATACGCTATAATAGCACACCAAGAGAGAGAGGGTGTTATGGGTAGAGTAGAAGTAAGTGAAGCGGGGCGTATCGATCGGGTACTCGCACACGCATTGGATGTGAGTCGCAATCAGATAGAGAAGCTGATTGGAGAGGGGTTGGTGAGTATTGAGGGGGTGGTGATAGGCAAAGGGAGCCATAAAGTAGCCCTTGGAGATACCATCACTTATCGCTTTAAAGAGGCAGAAAAAGCCAAGCCTGTTGCGGTTGACTTTGAGGTAGAGATACTCTATGAAGATGACTACCTGATGGTTATTAATAAACCCATCGGTCTCGTAATCCATCCTGCCCCCTCTGTCAAAGAGGCGACACTGGTGGATTGGCTGATCCATAAGGGGATCTCCCTCTCTACCATCAGTGGGGAGGAGCGTCATGGGATTGTCCACCGCATCGACAAAGAGACGACAGGGGCATTGGTCATCGCCAAAGACAACGCCACCCATGAAGCGTTGAGCTATCAGCTCCAAGACAAGAGTATGGGACGCTACTACCTTGCCCTCATCGACTACCCCCTCAAAGAGGAGGTCATTGTCAATAAACCCATTGGACGCAACCGAAACAACCGCCTCAAGATGGATATCGTCCCTGAGGGTAAAGTCGCCAAGAGTGCTTTTGTGAAGCTTGCTCAGACTGCATGGGGGGTGGAGCTGATCGCAGCGAAGCTCTTTACGGGGCGAACCCATCAGATACGCGTCCACCTCAATAGCCTTGGACGGCATATCCTTGGGGATGAACTTTATGGTTTTAAGAGTAAGCGAAGGAAGATCGCACGCGTCAATCTACACGCCTATCTCCTCTACTTGGTACACCCCCATACAGGGAAGAAGATGGAGTTTATCGCTCCGCTATTTGAGGATATGAAGCAGTATCTCTCTGATAATTTTGATCAAGGTGACATCGATGAAAAAATCAACCCTCATACCCTTAGCCATCGCTTCGATACTCTGTAGTGGGTGTGGTGGTCTTACGGGCTTTTTGCTCTACGACACCGACCCCACACTCACCCCACCCCAAGAGATAGAGGCGTTTGCCCAATCCAATCAGGTCGCATTTGAGTGGAAGAAGATAGAGGATAGCCGTGTAGTGGGGATCAATATCTACCGTGGAACACCCCAAGAGCGGTTTCGTAGTGACCAAGGGTTCAAACGCATCGGCTCGATCCCCAACCGCTACGGGACGCACTTTGTCGATAGCAAACTCACACCCGAACACGCCTACCTCTACACCTTTACGACCTTCTCGTTGACACGAGAGTCCAAGCCCAGTTCTATCGTGCGTATCAAGACCACTCCCGCCGTGGCAGGTGTGAGCTTCATCGAGGCGTACCGTGAGGGAGCAGCGGTGGTCAAGCTACTCTGGAGACCCCACACCGATGGGGCAGTGGCGGGCTACATCGTCCAACGCAAACAAGGCACAGGAGCGTGGAAGTACCTTGGACAGGTAGAGGGACGCTTGATGGTGGAGTATATCGACAGAGGGGTGAAGCCCTCGTATCACTATAGCTACCGTGTCATTGCAAAGCGTTATGATGGTACCACGACCCAACCCAGCCCCCAAACCGATATTTTACTCTAGGAGAGAAGACCATGCCACATTTGAAAGTTAGCCCATTTGATACGACTCTTATCGATCAGCATTTTGCCCAAGAGGAGATATTGACCTTTCGTGCGACTACACCCAAGGGGAGTGATGAGCTTCTTGGTGTGGTCGTGGAGGGGGAGGAGTTTCTCCTCCAGATTAAGCCCAGTGAGGAGAGTACCCTCATCAAGTATGACAAGGTAACCCGTCCCCTCAAGGTCAATCTCCTCAAAGAGGCACTCCAGCGTGTCGCGACGACTTTGGAGCTAGAGGTACTCAGCTCCAATATCGCCCAATCCAATACTAAATCTCCACTCTCCTCAGAGTACTTCAAGAAGATAGAGGAGTTTGAGACGATTACCTACCCCAAAGAGAAGCTCTCTGTTGAGGTGGGCTTTGGGTCTGGGCGACACCTCCTCTATCAAGCTCAACAGCATCCCGATACGCTCTTCATCGGGATAGAGATACACACCCCCTCTGCACAGCAGGTACTCAAGCAGATCGCTCTCCAAGGGCTTGACAATATCTGGGTGGTCAACTACGATGCACGGCTCTTCTTGGAGATGCTCCCCTCCAATAGTTGTGAGCAGATCTTTGTCCACTTCCCTGTACCATGGGACAAGAAGCCCCAAAGACGCGTTATTAGCCGTAGTTTTGTCACAGAGTCGATGCGGGTCTTGGGTGTCGGGGGGAGGCTAGAGCTTCGTACCGATAGTGACAACTACTTCTGGTATGCCCTAGAGACCTTCTTTAGTCTCCCCAAAGTCGCGGTAGAGGTGCGTAAAAATGAAGCCCTTGCGGTGACGAGTAAGTATGAGGCACGATGGCAGAGACAGGAGAAGGATATCTATGAGGTGCATGTCACTTCGGCACAAGAGGATGCTCCACGGGTATTAGATGCGGATTTCAGTTTTAATATTGTAAAATATAAAGATGGCTTAGAGGCGAAGCTTCCCACCAAAGCGAAGGTGTTTGAGGGGTACTTTATCCACTTTGAGCGTACCTACAAGACGACAGCGGGGAGTCTGCTTGTCAAGTGTGCGTTTGGGAGTTTTGATAGACCTGAGCATAAGTATATCCTCCTCACACCTGAGGGGTGTCGTTACTTTGTCTCACCCCCTGTCAAGACGACCGTCAACCTCAAAGCCCACCAAAAAATAATGGAGTATTTCGATGTCTAATGTAATCTCTGCATCGCACCTCACACTCGCCTACAATAAAGGGCGAAAAGAGGTGATAAAAGATGTCAGCTTCACCATCAAGAAGGGGGAGTTTGTCTTTATCACAGGTCCAAGTGGATCGGGTAAGTCAACCCTGCTGAAGTCACTCTATGGACAGCTCAAACCCTCTGAGGGGGATCTGGTCGTAGGGGGGCTTGATCTGGTCAATGTCAAACAGAAGAAGCTCCAAGACCTCCGTACCCACTTGGGGATTATCTTCCAAGACTATAAGCTCATCAATGAGTGGACGGTTGCCAAGAATGTCGTCTTGCCGTTGATGATAGCGGGCTACTCTGTTGAGGTGCAAAACACCCAAGCCCAACGCCTCCTTAAGCATGTCAAGCTCGCTGAACACGCCAATAAGTTCCCCCTAGAGCTGAGTGGTGGAGAGCAACAACGGGTAGGGGTGGCTCGTGCCTTGGCAAAAAACCCTGTGGTGATACTCGCAGATGAGCCGACAGGAAACTTGGATGACTACTCCTCCAATGTGATATGGGACTTGATGGAGAACGCCTGCCAACAGCTAGAGACGACAGTCTTGGTGGTCACTCACAAGATCCCTACGGTCTTCTCACTACCCTACCGTCACTTTATTATCGAAAATAGGGGGGTCTATGAAGTTCATTAAAAATCACCTCATGTTTATCCTACCGCTCTTGGCTATCTTGCTCGGGGCGGAGTTTTTTATGGTGTTTGAGCGTACGACACAGCTCTATGAGAAGGGACTCAAAGAGTCCTATACGATGATGGTGGTGAGCCATAAGCCTGTAGAACTCTCTCAGCTCAAAGAACTCAACCGCCATATCCATAGTAGTGAGCCGATCCAACGAGAGCGTATCGTCAGCCAGATTGCCAAAGGACTCAACCGTAGCAGTAGCCAAGAGATATTGGGTGCGTTGCCGTACTTCTACAATGTCGGACTCGATAGCTATATGAAGACCTCGGCACTCGATGATATCAAGCTAGATCTGGAGTCTGATCCCAATATCAAAATGGTAGAGACCTTTGGTACCAACCACGACTCCTCTTATCGGCTTTTTAGTTTTATCAAGTTTATTCTCAACCTCTTTATCCTCTTTATGGCGGTAGTGAGTCTCTTTTTGATTATGAAGCAGATGGAGGTGTGGAAGTACACCCATGAGGAGCGGATGAAGGTGATGGAGATCTTTGGTGCACCGTTGATGTTGCGACTAGGGGTACTCTTTCGGGTGGCGATTGTCGATGCGATTGTCGCAGGGGTCTTGATGAGTCTGATCTTCTTCTATGTGAAGTTTCAGTGGGCAGAGCGGAGTGGTATCGATATCATTATGCAAAATCACGAGATGCTAATGGAGATTACGGATCTAGGAACGCTCTTTATCTCTGCTCTGCTAATCGTCATTGTCGCGGTCTTTAGTACGGCATTTACGAGTAAGGGAGTACGCGAGTGAGAGGGCTACTCTTCTATGGGCTTCTCTCTGTGGGGTTGCTCTTTGCGACTTCGACCACGACCAAGATAGCCAACTCCCAAAAGGATCTCTATGCCACCGCCTCTGCTAAGCGTGAGACAAGCCGTAAGCTAGAGAAGATCGCCAAAGATATCTTGGCTACAGAGAAGGATATCAGCTATCTTGTAGAGAAGATCACCGCACTTGGCAAGGATAGAGAGGCGACCCAAAAAGAGCAAAATCGTCTCAAGAGTGAGCTAGGACGCTCCCAAAAGGAGTTGAGTGAGACGAGTGAGACACTCAAACAGAAGCGTCAAACCTACCTCAAACTTCTTGCAGAGCAGTTCTCTGTTATCTTTGCGATGGAGCAGTCACATGAGCCGACACAGAAGTCTATCATCTCCCAAGAGATCTACCACGCCTACAAGAAGCATAATGCCAAAGTCCTCGCCTCCCTCCAAGAGGAGATAGGGCTACTAGAGGTGGGCAAAAAAGCCAAACTCTCACTCCATGAGAAGATGCGTAGCCGTATCGAGTATATTGCCAAGCAGAGTGCGGAGTACCAACGCAAAAGGCTCATCAAAAAACGCCTCCTCAAACGCCTCTCCGCAGATGAGGAGCATTATAGTGCTAAGCTAGAGAAGATAGAAGATAGACAAGACTCCCTGCGAAATACACTCGCAAGTCTCAATATCCTCCAAGCCAAAGAGGTCAAAGATGCCCGCCGTCGACGCGTCGCACGCAAAGAGGCGATCGCCTTTGAGAAGGCACGCAAAAAACGCCTCCGAAGAGAGGGGAGAGCCTATAAGCAGAGTGATACCATTCGCAAGATCAACTCCTCCTACAAAAAGTCCAATCTTTACCCTTATCGGGGTAAAAAGACCATCTCGCCTATCCCTGGTGCAAGGATTGTGAAGCGGTTTGGTACCTATATCGATCCGATCTATAAGATCAAGGTCTTCAATGAGTCGGTGACACTTAAAGCTCCACGAAGCAACAGCAAAGTCCAAAATGTCCTCAATGGTAAGGTGGTCTTCGCAGGGAAGAGTAGTATGCTTGGAAAGGTAGTGGTGGTCGCACATAGTGGCAAGATGCACACTGTCTACGCAGGACTCTCCAAGATCGCCCCCAATATCCGTGTGGGACGCAAGATCAAAAAGGGGTATGTCTTGGGTAAGGTGGCAAGCAAGCTACTCTTTCAAGCGACCAAAAACTCTAAGCACCTCAATCCCGAACGCCTCATCCGTATCTAAAGGAGTCGATGATGATAATCTATGGTATCAAAACCTGTTCAAGTGTCCAAAAAGCAGTGAAGTTTATGAAGCAACATGCCCTTGTGTATGAGCTGGTGGATTATAAAGTCACCTCCGTAGGGGAGGAGAAGATTCGAGAGTGGTTGGAGTCTGTAGAGTTAGCAACCCTCTTCAACAAACGAGGCAAGAAGTACCGTGATTTGGGACTCAAAGAGCTAACGCTCACAGAGGAGGAGATGATCACATGGCTCGCCAAAGAGAACTACCTCCTCAAACGCCCCGTCATCGAGTATGGTGAGGGGAAACTACTGGTGGGGTTTGATAGTGAGGTTTATGAAGAGGCACTGCTACGCCTCTAGTGCCTCAAGCTTCACCTCATACTCCGCAGTGATGCTATCGACCTGCTCACTGGCTTGCTCTAGGCGTTCGAAGAGGGCATTGATCTGCTCCTCTAGTCTGCCCACTATTTGAGCCGACTCAATCATCTTGGCATTGTCCCCCTCCTCTGAAGCTTGGGTGAGGCTCTGGTGTTCTGCTTCGAGTTGCTCCTCTAGGGTGATGATCTGATCTTCACAGTAGGTGAGTTCCTTTTTGTGGCTAGAGAGGGCTTTGCTTCGGGCTTGGATGAGGGCGGTTCGTTGCTGTTTGTAGGCTTTTTTGTCGAGCTTGGGCTTAGACTTCTTTGGCTTGTCTACCTGCTCCTCCTCCCACCCTATCTTCTCCAAAAACGCATCATACGACCCCTCAAAATACTCTGCTCTTCCTTTGTGAAAGATGATCAATGCTGTCGCAAGCTTACGAAGTAGTAGCTCAGAGTGTGTCACCATGATGGTACTCCCCTCAAACTGCTCTATCGCCTCACTCAACGCATCGATTGATTGCATATCGAGGTGGTTGGTGGGTTCATCGAGCAAGAGGAGATTGGCAGGGGTAGCGATGATCTTGCCCAACATCACACGGCTTCGCTCTCCCCCTGAGAGTACCGAGATCTTCTTTTTGGCAGACTCCCCCGAAAACATCATCCTTCCACAGATACTGCGTACCTCTGCGATGCCAAGCTTCTTGTCTACAAAGCTGATCTCATCGAGTATGGTGTGATTGGTGTTGAGGCGTTCGATATTGGTCTGTCCAAAGTGAGCCATCGTGGTGGCAGGGTGGTAGGTGATGGTGCCGTGTTGGAGGGTAAGCTCCCCTGCGATGGTGTTGAGGAGGGTGGATTTACCTTTGCCGTTTTTGCCGATGATCGCTAGACACTTCCCCCGCTCTAGGGCGAAGCTCAACCCCCAAAAGAGTGGCTGATCTGCTTGGTACCCAAACCCTATCTCCTCTGCACGCAGGAGTACTTTGGCAGGGGAGGGCTTATAGTGAAATCCAAAGGAGAGGGAGGCTTCCTGCACTAGATCCTCCAACGCATCCATCTTCTCTAAGATCTTGACCTTGGACTGGGCGAGTGCCGCGGTGGAGGCTCTGGCTTTGTTACGGGCGATAAACTCCTCTAGTTCTTTTCGCTTCTTCTCTTGGTTGAGCTTGGTCTTCTCATAGGTCTCCTCTTGGAGGGTGAGGGTCTGGGTGTACTTCTGTGTAGACCCCTCTACCATGAAGAGTCCTTTGCGTTGAATTCCCATCGTATGGGTGGTGACACTATCCATAAACTCACGGTCGTGGGTGATGAGTATCACCTCCCCCTCAAATGCACGGATAAAAGAGTGCAACCACCGTAATGAGAGGATATCGAGGTAGTTGGTCGGCTCATCGAGTAGGAGCATATTGGGGTTGGTAGCAAGGAGTTTGGCGAGGTTGATACGGATCTGATACCCCCCTGAGAAGCTCAGTGGATCCCGCTCCAAATCCTCCGCACTAAACCCCAGCCCAAAGAGGATCTTCTCCACGAGATAGAAGTGGTACTGCTCCTCTTGGGAGAGGATCTGCATACACTCCTCTCTGATGGTAGGTTTGGTGAAGTGTAGATGCTGACGCAGTGTCCCGATGTGGTAGTTTTTGGGGATGCGTACCTCCCCCGTATCACTCTCCTCCTCCCCCAAGATGATCTTAAAGAGCGTCGATTTGCCCGTACCATTGCGTCCAATCAGCCCAATCTTCTGCTTGGGTGTGATTTTGAGGTTGATATTGCTAAAGAGTTCTGCCGAGCCAAAGCTCTTGGAGAGATTGCTAAGGTGTATCATAAAAGAGAGCCTAGTGTGAAAATAGATATAGTGAAAGTATAGCAAAAAGTTAAAGGATTGTATCGCTCTTTGGTACCCCTAGCAAAAGTTCTATACTATTTTGGTACAATGCCAAAAAATCCCTATCTAGGGGATTGAAGAGGAGTAGGTGTATGCGTGAGCAGTATAAGATAGTCTATATGGGGACACCCCACTATGCCCAAGTGATACTTGAGGGGTTGATTGAGGCGGAGGATATGGCGGTGGTGTTGGTCTTGACTCAGCCTGATCGTCCTGTGGGGCGTAAGAGGGTCTTGACCCCTCCTGCGGTCAAGGTGGTTGCAATGGAGGCGGGGATAGAGGTGCTTCAGCCTGAGCGTCTGAGTGAAGCGGGGATCGCGGAGGCGATTGAGGCGGTGGAACCTGATTTTATCATCGTTGCGGCGTTTGGACAGCTACTCCCTAAGCGTATCTTGGATATCGCTCCTTGTATCAATCTCCACGCCTCACTCCTCCCTCAGTATCGTGGGGCATCACCTCTCCAGCAGTCTCTACTCAATGGTGATACACAGACGGGGGTCACTTCGATGTTGATGGAGGAGGGGCTTGATACGGGTGATATCTTGCAGAGACGGGTCTTTGATATCCCTCCTACGATGCGACTCCATGCACTGATGGCACAGCTCACAGAGGATGCGAAGGTGTTGACACTCCAGACGATACGGGAGTATCCACAGATCACCCCAGAGCCTCAAAATGACGCAGAGGCGACCCTCTGCAAAAAGATTAAAAAGTCTGATGGGGAGATCGATTTTGTCGATGCCCAAGCGATCTATCGTAAGTATCGTGCCTTTGAGGGGTGGCCTGCGATCTTTGCGGTGGGAGGGATGAAACTTGATGGAGTGCGTGTGGAGGAGACGACTACACCGCACACACCTGCGACGATCGTGGCGTTTGAGGGGGAGAGTGTGATTGTGGGGTGTCAGCAGGGTAGCCTGCGTATCGACCGCCTCCAGCCCCCCTCCAAGAAGCCGATGTCTGCCAAGGCATACTGCGTGGGAAGGGGGCTTCAGATTGGAGATAGTCTGCTTTGATACCCTCCCCTCGACACAGCACTATCTGCTAGAGGCACTAGAGCAGGGGAGTCTTGAGGCACCTGTGGCGGTCTTGGCACGGGTACAGTCTGCGGGTGTGGGGAGTCGTGAGAATGGATGGGAGGGGGCAGTGGGTAATCTCTTCGCCTCTATCGCACTCCCTATCGCCCAGCTCCCAAGTGATCTCAAGCTCCCCTCTGCATCGATCTACTTCTCCTTTGTAATGAAACAGCTCCTCAATGAGCTTGGCTATGATGTCTGGCTCAAGTGGCCCAATGACTTCTACTTTCATGATGCCAAGATAGGGGGTACCATGACCCAAAAAGTAGGAGAGGTTGTGGTGTGTGGTATGGGGATCAATCTCCAAAATGCCCCTGATGGGTACGGCTCCCTAGAGAGTAGCGTAGAGGCGGAAGGGTTGCTCAGAGGCTACCTCCAAAAGCTCCTTGCCGTTCCCTCGTGGCAGGAGGTTTTTAGTGAATATGCGGTAGAATTTGAACGAAGTAGAGCCTTTTCAACACATATTCATAGTACGCAAACAAGTCTGAAAGCCTCTCTCTTGGATGCCACTCTGTGTGAAGATGGTTCGTTAAAAATAAAGGGTAGAAGGGTGTATAGTTTACGATGAATGAAGTGATAAGTATAGCAAACCAAAAGGGGGGTGTGGGGAAGACAACGACAGCGGTCAATCTCGCCGCATCACTCGCCCAAAAAGGGAAAAAAGTTCTGCTTTTAGACCTCGACCCTCAATCCAATGCAACGACGAGTTTGGGATTTAGCCGTAGTGACTATGAGTTCAATATCTACCATGTCCTCATTGGGAGTAAAAAGCTCTCAGAGGTGGTGTTGGAGACGGCGATCAAAAACCTCAGTCTTGCCCCCTCTACCATCGGACTGGTGGGGATAGAGAAAGAGTTCTATAGCCCCAAGAAGCAAAACAGAGAGCTAATACTCAAAGAGAAGATCAAAGTGGTGACGGGGAAGTTTGACTTTATCATCATCGACTCACCCCCTGCCTTAGGACCTATTACTATCAACGCTTTGAGTGCATCTGATTCGGTGATTATCCCAATACAGTGTGAGTTTTTTGCCCTAGAGGGATTGGCTCAACTGCTTAATACCGTTAGCCTACTCAAGAAGACTATCAACCCCAAGCTCAAGATCAAAGGCTTTTTGCCGACGATGTACTCAGGACAGAACAACCTCTCTAAGCAGGTTCTTGCCGATTTGAGTCACCACTTCAAAGAGCGACTTTTCCATACCAAAGGGAGTGAGGCGTGTATCGTCGTCCCGCGTAATGTCAAGGTGGCGGAGAGTCCGAGTTTTGGTAAGCCTGTGACAGCGTATGCAAGCAAATCCAAAGGGGCGATCGCCTACCAGGAACTCGCCACTGTGATCTTGGAGGATTGAGATGGCACTAGGGAGAGGATTGGGTGATATCTTGAGTGAGGTAGAGGCCTCCTATGAGAAGGATCTTGGCAGTATGGGGATGGAGGAGCTCAAAGCACAAGGCAAAGTGATCGCTGAGCTTGAGGTTGAGATAATTCAGCCCAACCCCTATCAGCCACGAAAACACTTCGACAGTACGGCACTCCAAGAGCTGAGTGAGTCGATTCGAGAGCATGGACTACTTCAACCTGTGGTGGTCATAGCCAAAGAGCGGGGCTACTTGCTTGTTGCGGGGGAGCGTCGTCTTAGAGCCCATAAACTCGCCAAACTCGATACTATTCAGGCAATCGTGATGGAGGTCGATATCGAAGAGGCACGCCTGCGTGAACTCGCCCTTATCGAAAATATACAACGAGAAAACCTCAATGCGATTGAGCTAGCAACCTCCTATGCGGAGCTGATTGAAGTACATCAAATCACTCATGATGAACTCTCCACCATTGTCCATAAGAGTCGATCACAAATCACCAATACCATGCGACTCCTTAGCCTCTCTGCTCATACCAAAGAGCAGATCGCATCGGGTCGACTTTCGCAGGGACACGCCAAGGTACTAGTGGGACTCGATGAATCCAACCAGAAGATCGTTGTCAATAGTATCATCGGGCAAAAGCTCAGTGTACGCGATGCGGAGCGGATGGTCAAGCGATACAAAAATCCCACCACCACACCCCAAGCCCCCACGCAAGCAGAGAGCTGGCTCGAAGCGTATGCCCCCCAACTCAACGCCTCCTTACCCTTCAAACACACCATCAAAAAACAGACCCTTGAGATCTCTTTTGAGACGCAAGCGGAGATTGAAGCATTTCTTGCACGGTTTGAACGATAGCCTTTCGTAGGAGATCCCTATAATTTAGAAGAATTTTTTTTATAATCTTCTCTTTGAGGAGATTTTGGGTGAAACTCACCTATTTTAACCAAACCCTCATCACAAAAATGATAAAATTATGCGAAATTATAAGAGGAGTTTTAATGCTTGACATACATTTACCATTGATGTTGTTCGTCTTAGCTTTGTTTCTGTTCCTTCTTGTTGTTTTGAATACGATGCTATTTCAGCCACTGATTAAGTTCATGGATGATAGAGATAACTCAATAGCAAAAGATTTGGAAGCAGCAAAAGGTCTCAGCGGTAATAGCGATGAACTCAATGCTAAAGCAGAGAAAAATATTAGCGATGCTAAAAATGATGCTGCAGCAATAAGACAGAAAGCAATCGATGACGCAAAGACATTGGCTGCGAGTAATGTTGAAACAAAACAGAGTGAACTAGACAAAGAGTACGGAAGCTTCATTGAGAAGTTATCTTCAGAAAAAGAGAGTCTCAGAGCAGAACTCCTTTCTCAAATGCCTCTCTTTAAAGAGAGTCTTAACGCTAAGTTAAGCAAACTATAAAGGGGAGTAATAGATATGAAAAAATTAGTCGTATTGGCTCTGTTCGTACTACCTGCTATTGTCCTTGCATCTGCTGGACATGGTGAGGAGAGTCGCTACTTTGCACAGACAGGTAGAGAGAGTGACTACTGGCCTAGAGTGGTTAACTTCACCATCTTTGTTGCACTACTTTACTATTTGCTTGCTAATCCAATCAAAGAGTTTTTCCAAGGTAGAAAAGCGGGTATCGCTGCACAGCTGAAAGAGATCGAAGATAAGCTTCAAGTGGCTAAAGATGAGCAGAAGTCAGCACAGGCACGCCTCGATGAGAGTAGTGCAAAAGCAGGAGAGATCCTTGCGGATGCTCAGAACGAAGCAACACTCTTAGCCAATAAGATCTCTGAGGCAAATGTAGCAGAGCTAGCATTGATGAGTAAGCAACTCGATGAGAAGATGACTTTAGAAGAGCGAAAATCGGTAAGAGAGATGATCGATACACTTTTGAGTGAGAAGATTAGCAATGATGATATCCAAATCACTGAAGCTAAAGTTGTTGATATTATTTCAAAGAAGGTGGCATAGATGGAAGAGTTGATCGCTAAACGATATGCAAAAGCACTTTCATCTGTAAGTAAAGATGTTAAGGGTATCACGGAAATCTTAAATGTATTGAGTGAAGCTGTAGCGAGTGAGAGTGTCAAAGTGGCACTTGCTTCTCCTATCGTATCGAGTGAGCAGAAGACAGAGATGATCTTGGCAACACTCGGTGAGAAGAGTGACACAACCTTGACTAACTTTATCAAAATACTCGGTGAGAACAGACGATTAGATCTTATCCCCGCGATTACCAAAGTATTGAATGCAGATCTTCAAAGAGAGTCAAATGAGTATGAGGGCGTATTGAAGAGCAAGGAGAGACTTCCAAAAGAGGAGTTGAATAAGCTTGAAGAGGCACTCAAACGCTATACAGGTTCACAGATCAAACTAACACAAGAGACAACAGAGCTTGATGGCTTGCGTGTTTCAGTTGATGATTTGGGTATTGAGGTTAACTTCTCTAAGCAGAGAGTTAAAGAACAACTAATTGATTTCATTAAGAAATCTCTATAGTTATCTAAAAGAAAGGAGTATCAGTGGCAGTTAAATTGCAAGCAGATGAGATAAGTTCAATCATCAAAGAGAGAATTGAGAACTTTGAGATTGATGTAGACATCAATGAAATAGGAAAAGTAGTAGGTATTGCGGATGGTATATCAACCGTTTATGGTCTTAACAATGTTATGGCTGGAGAGGTTGTTGAGTTTGACAATGGTGCGAAAGGACTCGTATTAAACCTTGAAGAGGCGAATGTAGGTGTCGTTATTCTTGGTAGTAGTGCTGGAATCGTAGAGGGTATGAGCGTCAAAAGAGTTGGAGAGCTTCTTAAAACACCAGTAGGTGACGCATTGATGGGTAGAGTTGTCAACCCACTCGGTGAAGCAATCGATGGTAAAGGTGCGATTGAAGCAGCTGAGCATAGATTTGTTGAAGAGAAAGCACCTGGGATCATGGCAAGAAAATCTGTCCATGAGCCACTTCAAACAGGTATCAAAGCGATTGATGCACTCGTACCAGTTGGTAGAGGGCAAAGAGAGCTTATCATTGGTGATAGACAAACAGGTAAAACGACTTTGGCTATCGATACAATCATCAACCAAAAAGGTCAAGATGTTGTCTGTATCTATGTAGCGATTGGTCAAAAACAATCAACTGTAGCAGCAACAGTGAAAAAGCTTGAAGAGCATGGAGCAATGGATTATACAATCATTGTCAATGCAGGTGCTTCTGACTCTTCTGCACTTCAGTTCCTTGCACCATATGCGGGTGTAACAATGGCTGAGTACTTCAGAGACAATGGTAGACACGCGGTTATCTTCTATGATGACCTCTCTAAGCATGCGGTAGCTTATAGAGAGATGTCATTGATCCTTAGAAGACCTCCAGGTCGTGAAGCATACCCAGGGGATGTTTTCTATCTACACTCAAGATTGCTTGAGAGAGCTGCAAAGCTTTCTGATGAGTTGGGTTCAGGGTCTATCACTGCATTCCCTATCATTGAGACGCAAGCGGGAGATGTTGCGGCATATATTCCTACCAATGTTATCTCTATTACAGATGGTCAGATCTTCCTTGAGACAGATCTTTTCAACTCAGGTATCAGACCCGCGATCAATGTCGGTCTCTCTGTATCAAGAGTTGGTGGAGCAGCACAGATCAAAGCGACTAAGCAAGTCTCTGGTACACTAAGACTTGACCTTGCTTCATTTAGAGAGCTTCAAGCATTTGCTCAGTTTGCTTCGGATCTTGATGAGTATACAAGAGGTCAACTTGAGCGTGGTCAAAGAATGGTAGAGGTACTTAAGCAAGGACCTTACGCACCTGTTTCTGTTGAGAAGCAAGTTGTAATCATCTTCGCTGGTGCCAATGGTTTCCTTGATGATATTCCTGCAAGTGCTGTTACGAAATTCGAAGCAGAGCTCATGCCATTTATGGAAGCAAAATATGCTAACATCTTTGATAGTATCAGAAATGAGAAAAAGATCACTGACGCAACAGATAATGAACTTAGAAAAGCCCTAGAAGATTTTAAAGCATCTTTTTCGGCATAAGAGAGGCTAACAATGGCTAATTTAAAAGAGATAAAGCGTAAGATAGGCAGTGTTAAAAATACACAAAAGACTACTAATGCAATGAAGCTTGTCTCTTCTGCTAAACTGAAAAGAACAGAAGAGCTTGCGAAGCGTTCACGGGTCTATGCTAGTAAATTGACTGAACTCATTGAAGAGATTGCACAAAAGATGCAACAGTCAAGTGCAGATGGTATTGACAATGTCTACTTTAAAGAGGTGAAAAACCCTAAAAAAGTAGATATTGTCTTTGTGACTGCCGACAAAGGTCTTTGTGGTGGGTTCAACTCACAAACAATCAAAAGAGTCAGTCAACTTCTCGCTCAGTATAAAGCTGAAGATGTCAAAGTGCGTCTTCGTGCGATTGGTAGAAAAGGGATTGATTACTTTAAGTTCAATAACATTGAACTTAGTAACGAGATCATTGGTCTCTCTGCAGCACCAGACTTCAAAAAGTCTGCTGAGTTTATCTCAGAAGTCGCAGAGGGATATGTTAAGGGTGAAACAGATAAAATTGTTTTGGTTCATAACGGGTATGTCAATATGATTACGCAAGAGGTTAAAGAGGATCACCTCCTTCCTGTAGATACATCAAAGCTAGAGCTTAATACGGTCTCTACCTCAGAGCTTGAAGTAGAGCCAGATGATGATGATACACTCCTTGATGCGTTGGTCAAGCGTTATATTGAGTATACCATGTACTATTCACTTATCGACTCTTTGGCAGCAGAGCACTCTGCGCGTATGCAAGCGATGGATGCAGCAACCAAAAATGCCAAAGAGATGGTAAAAGAGCTTAATGTTAAGTATAACAAAGCCAGACAAGAAGCCATTACGACTGAACTCATTGAGATTATCAGTGGTATGGAATCAATGAAATAATTAGAGGAGAAGAAATGACAGGTAAAATCGTACAAGTCTTGGGTCCCGTTCTAGATGTGGACTTTACAGACTACCTACCAGAGATCAATGAAGCGTTAGAGACAACATTCATGTTCGAAGGTAAAGAGCAAAAGTTAGTTTTGGAAGTAGCAGCACAACTTGGTGACAACAGAGTAAGAACCATCGCTATGGATATGAGTGAGGGTGTGGTAAGAGGTCAAGAGGTCAAAGCGACTGGTGACTCTATCAAAGTACCTGTAGGTGAAGAGGTACTTGGTCGTATCTTCAATGTTATTGGTGAAGCGATCGATGAAGCGGGTGAGGTCAATGCAAAAGAGTATTGGTCAATCCATAGAGATCCTCCAGCATTTGAAGATCAAAGTACAAAAACAGAAGTCTTTGAGACAGGTATCAAAGTCGTCGACCTTCTTGCTCCATACTCAAAAGGTGGAAAAGTAGGACTCTTCGGTGGTGCGGGTGTTGGTAAAACCGTTATCATTATGGAGCTTATCAACAATGTTGCAATGAAGCACAGTGGTTACTCTGTATTTGCAGGTGTTGGTGAGAGAACAAGAGAGGGAAATGACCTCTATCACGAGATGAAAGAGTCTAATGTCTTGGACAAAGTTGCACTCTGTTATGGTCAAATGAGTGAACCTCCAGGAGCAAGAAACCGTATCGCATTGACAGGTCTTACTATGGCGGAGTACTTCCGTGATGAGATGGGTCTTGATGTATTGATGTTTATCGACAACATCTTTAGATTTGCTCAATCAGGTTCTGAGATGTCAGCACTTCTTGGTCGTATCCCTTCAGCCGTTGGATATCAGCCAACACTCGCTAGAGAGATGGGTGCATTGCAAGAGCGTATTACATCAACAACCAAAGGTTCAATCACATCTGTACAAGCAGTTTATGTACCAGCCGATGACTTGACAGACCCTGCTCCAGCGTCTGTATTTGCACACCTTGATGCGACAACAGTTCTTAACAGATCAATTGCTGAAAAAGGTATCTATCCTGCAGTTGACCCATTGGATTCAACTTCAAGAATGCTTGATCCACAAATCGTTGGTGAAGAGCATTATAGTATTGCCAATGGAGTACAGCAGATTCTTCAAAAGTATAAAGATCTTCAAGATATCATCGCGATTCTTGGTATGGATGAGCTCTCTGAAGATGATAAACTTGTTGTTGAAAGAGCAAGAAAGATTGAAAAATATCTCTCTCAACCATTCCATGTTGCAGAAGTATTTACAGGATCTCCTGGTGTATATGTTTCACTTGAAGATACTATCGAAGGGTTCAAAGGACTTCTTGAAGGTAAGTATGACGATATGAATGAAGCGGCATTCTATATGGTCGGAAATATGGCTGAAGCGATTGCTAAAAACGAGAAGATAAACGCTAAGTAATCTTAGTTTCTTATCTCATAAAGGATAAATATGGAACTTATGAAGCTTGAAATAGTCACACCAAACGGTGTGATTTTTGACGATGAAGTCAAACAAGTAACACTACCAGGAACAGAGGGTGAGTTTGGTGTTTTGCCAAAGCATGCTACTTTGGTATCGTTGCTTGATACAGGCGTAATTGTTATCGAAAAAGCAGACTCAAAGGAGATAGCAGTTGCTATCAACTCTGGGTATGTTAAAGTTGAAGAGGAAAAAACAACTTGTATCGTTGATGGTGCGGTAGCACTCTTTGGCGAAGATAGTGACCTCTCCCGTGCACTTGAGGCAGCCAAAGAGTTGCTCCAAAGTACAGAGTCCTCTAGTACAGCTATTGCCTCGGCAGTATCTAAAGTAGAGCAAATCGGAAAGTCGCTTTAAATTGAGCTCTCTTTTTGATTATTTCATGGATAGCAGTGCAGTGACACTCTTTGTGTTGCTCCTGCTCTCTATCTACTTCATCGCGACAGTTTGGGTCTTTCTTGATAGACTACTTGTCCTCAACTCTCGTATCCGCTCCGAATCCAAATCCCTTAAATCACTCTATCGAGGTCAGTCAAAATCGGTGGCAGGTAATTCACTTATTTTTACTTATCTTACGCGTGTAGAGCGACCCAATCAGGCGATCCTCAAAGCTGCCTCTTCGGATGCGATTCGTGTCTCCACCAAGGGGTTGACATGGCTCTCTATTATCGCCTCTACTTCTCCTTTTATTGGGCTTTTTGGTACGGTAGTGGGGATATTAGAGACATTCTCTACCTTAGGCTCTCATACGAGTGCCTCACTCAATGTTGTCGCTCCTGCGATCTCTGAAGCACTGATCGCCACCGCAGCAGGGATTGCTGTAGCGATTTTTGCATATACTTTTCATCTCATCCTCAAGCGAAAAGCCTATGAACTCTCTTCTCTCCTCTCGTCTCAATCTGAGGTGATATTGGCACATACAGACGAGGTTTAAGGTGTTTAGTTGGGATGATAGTCCAGATCTCAATATCACACCGCTTGTAGATGTGATGTTGGTCTTGATGGCTATCTTGATGATTACCGCTCCGACAATCACTTTCCAAGAGAAGATAGAGCTTCCCCAAGGCTCCAAACAGACCCAAGCAACCCAGACCAAACACCTTACTATTCGTATGGACCGAAAACGAAAAATCTATCTCAATAATGACACCTATACACTCGATACCTTTGCAGATGACTTTGTCAACCAATCGGCTACTCTCAATAAAGCAAGTGAGGTCTATATCCGTGCTGATGCTCAGTTGCAGTATAAGGATGTGATCTATCTACTCAAAAGTGTTAAAGCAGCAGGGTTTGTGAAGGTCTCACTTATTACATCATGAAGCCATCTACGCTACCCAAATACCTCTCTGGGCTTATTGCCCTAGGGAGTTATCTCCTACTTGTTGCACTCTTTGTCTACTACTTCAATACCCACCATACCCGTAAAGCCCCTACGCACTATGTCAAAAAAGATCAAAAGGTGGTCACGGTATCCTTGATGGCATCACCACCCGCTCTTGTGACAAAACCCAAACCTCTCCCACCCAAAAAGCCAAAGCCACTCCCACCCAAAAAAAAGGTGGTTAAGAAAAAATTGATTAAAAAAAAGTTAGTCACCAAAAAGCCGATAAAGAAAAAGCCTATTAAGAAGAAACCGATTAAAAAAGTGACACCCAAAAAGGCGATCCGATCCAAAGAGGAGAATAGAACACGACAAGCTAAGCGTATCGAAGCACTTTTTGATCAGCTCACTACACCACCCAAAAAA
>JAMOSB010000001.1 GCA_027068485.1 Sulfurovum sp. | reverse complement strand
ACCTCAGAGGCGATCTGATGAGGCTCACAGAAGATATGGGCATCATCTTGGGTAAACTCTCTTACACGAAGGAGTCCATGTAGTACCCCAGACTTCTCATGGCGATGTACCACCCCATACTCATAGTAACGCAACGGAAGGTCACGGTAGCTCTTCTGTGTCTGCTTGAAGACTTGGATATGCCCAAGGCAGTTCATCGGCTTGATCCCATACTCCTGCTCATCGATGGTGGTAAGGTACATATTTTCCCCATAACACGCATAGTGTCCAGAGGTTCTCCAGAGGTCTGCTTTGAGTATCTCTGGTCCACGCACAGGCTCATAGCCACGGGTAAGGTGGGCTTTGTGGAGTATCTGCTCTAGCTTGTAGCGAAGCTTCGCCCCCTTTGGCATCCAAAACGGCAAGCCCGCTCCTGACTCCTCATTGAACATAAAGAGTTCCATCTCTGCCCCGATCTTACGGTGGTCACGCTTCTTTGCCTCTTCGAGCATTGTGATGTGGGCTTTGAGTGCCTCTTTGGTACCAAATGCCACACCATAGATACGCGTCAGCATCTCCGCCTTCTCATCACCCCCAAGGTAGGCACCCGCCACACGGGTGAGCTTAAAGTTGTTGAGGAAACGCAACGCAGGGACATGAGGCCCTCGACAGAGATCCTCAAACTCCCCTTGCTTATAGATAGAGAGCATCTCATCATCGATACGCTCCATCACCTTGAGCTTCAAGTCATCATTGGCAAACTTCTCCAACGCCTCTGCCTTGGAGATCTCATACTTCTCGATCTTAAACTTCTTCTTGATCAGCTCTTTCATCTTCTTCTCGATGGCTTTGAGGTCATTCTCCCCGATCTGCTCATCGACTCTAAAGTCGTAGTAGAACCCCTCATCTACCACAGGCCCTACGAAGAACTTCGCAGAAGGGTAGAGTATCCCAATCGCTTGTGCCATAAGGTGTGCGGTAGAGTGTCGTACGATCTCTAGTGACGCAGGAGAGTTGTCATACTCAATAGGGGTGGCACTGCAGGCATCACCCGCACTCTGTGTATCTACTATATTGCCTTGGTCATCGATATAACCTATAAGATTTTCGCTCAAATTAGCCCTTTGTATCACAGCTTACTTTGCCGTGCGTGAAATTAAAATACGACTATTATAACTAAAAGTTGGATAAGAAGAAATGAAAATCATAAGAGAAGAGGGGGAGATTTCAGACTAGAGTCCACACCCTCCACCACCCTGCACGGAGAAGCTATTGGCATAGCCACACGCCGTACACTCAAAGGAGAGGATCTTCGGAGCAGAGCATCCTCCAGAACGCTGATCAGTGAGTTCAATGGCATTGTGATGACACCGTGGACAGAACCCCCGCTTGATCGCATCGAGTTGCTCTTTTTTATCTTTGAGATAGTAGATATAGGTGACCACTGAGCCCACCAGTATGATGAGCATAAAGAGGAGTAGGTAGAGGGTATCCATCATCACTTACGCAGAACGGATGATTTTATTATTGCGGAAGGTGACTTTTTTGTGGACACTTCCATCTTTGTTGTAGGTAAAGGCTTGCCCATTTCGGATCCCTCTTTGGTAGGGGATAGAGGCGAGGATATCACCATTTTTATAGTACTCTTTCATTGTCCCATCGATACGCCCATTGCGGTAGGGTACCGTACGGATGATGCGTCCCTTTTTATCATACCACTTCTCCAGACCATGCTTGACCCCATTGCGTATCTCAACAACCGAGGTCAAGTGTCCCTCATAGCCATACTTTCTGAGTGTACCGTTTTTCTTGGTCTTATCACTCAAAGTAAATGCCGAACGCACCTTCCCACCTGTATAGTACTCTTTGAGTACCTTCTCCCCACCTAGCGAGGGACCTTTACACCCAGCAAGACCAAGTAGTGCCACAACAACCAAAAAGCGTGATAGTTTTTTCATTCAAATAATCCTTAATTTTTTACACTTAGTATACTGTAAAATACTTTAAGCTATTTTCATCAAAGGGTCTTAAAAAGTGGGGGAAGGATAGGAGATTTGGGAGATAAAGCAAAAGGGGTAGCCCAATGGCTACCCCCTGCTCCAGAGTCGCTACAACCCTAAAGTCACTAGGTTACTGATAGTACTCATAAGTGACGACGATAGAGGCTCCATTAGGAGGCACTGCCGTACCATGGAAGACAATCGATTGAGACGACTGTACATAGGTATATCCATTGGTGGTATCGTGCTGGATGACGGTACCATTGACAGAGACCGCACTAATCGATGCTGCGGGATGTGTCAAGACAAAGCTACTCGATGCCCCACCCGCTTCAACAGCGATTTTATGCATGATATAGCTGTAGTCTAGCACCACAGAGCCATTCGCTTCTGTTTTAGTATTGCGAATATCAGAGATCGCACCACCTGTTATGGTTGCGAGGTCATCATACTGACTTTGATTATACTCATCAAAGATACCTGAAGTGCTATAGTTATAGCCAGGGTCAACGATAGCAAAGACGGTGATATCTCTATCTACAAAGAGGTTATCACTGACATTGAACTCTACACCTCCCGTACTTCGAGAGGGGTATTGACTAGGTTCATCACTGATGATAACGACAGAGAGGCTGGCATTAGATTCTGGCATACCGAGTTGTGTCAAGACACCATTACCCGTAGCATTTCTCTCACCTGCTATTTGGAGTGCTTGCTCTGCATTCCAGATCCCTGTCTCAGTCCATGATCCATTGATACCTTGTACCAACTGCTCTTTGAAGCGTGACGCATTGTTTTCGATGATACCATACGCTTTGAGGACTTTATAGGCACCATACTCTGAGGCGTTGGAGAGGTTTTGCTCTGTTGCACCATCCCCTGTAGTGATAATCGCTGTACGATACGCCACCCCTGACCCTTGCATCTCTGCGGTAAATTGATCGGCTGCTTTACTCAAGGCATCTTGGTCATCCCCCATACTTCCTGAGTCATCTACCACAAAGAGGAAGTCCGCATTTCCACTACCTGTCGAAACAGTGAAACTTTGTGAAGTATTTTGGAGTGTTGTTCCTGTAGGGGAGACTCTCGCCGCATTGATAATCGTCGTCAAGACCGTTGCATACTGTGCATATTGGCTTGAGGGGACTACCCCTGCGATATAGAACATAGAGCCTTGATACTCCCCATAGAGAAGCAACAGTCTAAAGTCTGTATCTTGTGGGGCACTAGGATCTGCGATAGAGATACCACTGTTTCCTGCTCCACCATTCATAATATTGACAATTTTAGCTGCCAAATCGAGTGGATACTCTGAGTTAATCGTTTGGATACTATAGCTTGCGAGTGTGAAGCTATAGGGTGTCTGATAACTCTGAGAGGAGAGGAGTGAGATACTCGAAATCGTTGTGGTATCCGCACTCAATGCACTGTAGACAGTCTGTACCCCTTTTTCAACGCGTTTTGCATTGGTCAAGGCATCACTACTCTTAGGTGTGGCTGTCCCTCGTACTTGATGGACAAATCCCCCTACCTCTTGTTTGTTACCAGAGCTGATCATCATCTCTTTACTACCATTGATATCGACCTCTTTGGCGGTTGTCCCTTTAGGCACAAGATAGGTTGTCCCACCTAGATCAACTGTGGAGACGGTGCCTGGGTTAGTCGTTCCTGGATCGGTTGTTCCTGGGTTAGTCGTTTCTGGATGATCGTCATCATCTGTACCACCACCACCACATCCAATAAGCAATCCCGCAACTACGATACTCATCCATCCATTTAATGCAAACGCTTTCATAACATACTCCTTCTGATATTTTCTAGAGACTCTGGAGCTTACTTCAAACTCTCTTCTAACTCAAGTATAGCACAAAGATATGTCAAAAATATGTCATTTTTTAAAAAAAGTATGATTTGAGGTAGTAGGGAGAAGGGCTACCACGCTATATTCCTATCACGGCGTGGTTAAACCATCCCCAAAAGAGGTTAAAAAGTGTACTTAAGGTGGGTATAGAAGTAGCGTCCAGGCTCATTCATCAGCATCACTTCACTACGCGTCACGGTAGGCAGGAGGATGAGATCCTTATAGGTGTTGGAGACAGCGTAGGTAGTATCAAAGAGGTTATCGACCCCAAGGGTTAGCTCAATCCCACTCTCGAAGCGTTTGGTGGTTTTGAGGTTGAAGACTTGGTAGCTCTCCATCGCCTGCTCACCATTCTCCTCATCGTAGTCGCTCCAGCTCCCTGCTCCGACCATCTCTGCTTTAAGATCAAAGCTCTCATCATACCCATAGGTGAGTGCTAGGTTGTACTTCACAGGGGGGATCTCTGGCATATTGGTACCACTCTGTCCCTCTAGTGGTCTCTCTTTTTCACCCTTTTGGTAGGAGAGTCCATAGTCGACATAGAGTGACTCGGTAGCGATATAGCTTCCACTCATCGTGACACCATAGAGGGTCGCATCGACACTCTCATAGCGATTGTTTGCCTTGGAGGCATTGTAGGCGATGAAGTCCTCTAGGTAGGAGTAGAACCCTTTGAACTTCAAGGAGAGATCGTCAAACTCCATCTCCACCCCCATATCGACCTCATAGTTGAGCGTCTCATTGAGAGTTGGTGTCCCTATCACAGGGGCTTTCATCGTCCGATCAGCTTGTTTCATCGGACTCCCTACCCAATAGAGTTCCTTGCCATCAGGGACACGAGAGGACTTCCCCACCCCTCCAAAGTAGTGATAGTCCCCCCTATCATAGGTAGCAAAGAGATAGCCATTGAGTTGGGTATAGTCGTTGTCTTGCTGGGAGGCATTTTGGGTAGTAATCTGCGTAGCATCATAACGAAGCCCAAAATCAAGTGTAAGATCCCCCTGCTTGATCTCATCTTTGAGGAAGAGTGCGACATTTTGAGTATCAACATCATAAATACTATGAAGAAAATTTTCTGCTAAAGGAAGATCATTTTTCAAGTATACCCCATCCCAGTTGCGAAGAGAGTAGTCAACTCCAACGGTGATACGGTGTGTTTTGTATCCCATCAGGTTGGTCAGTTTGGCTCCTTGCATCTTGGTGGTGAGGGCATGGGTCATACGGGTGGGTTTGCCCATCTCACGATACTGTGTAGACATCGGATGGTCTACCTCCGACTGGTAGAGCTGAAGGGAGAGCTTCTGAGAGTACGCTCCGAGTGACTTGATCGTATAGGTGAGGTTGTAGATATCAGAATCATCATAGAGGGCATCCATCTTGGAGGAGGGGTAGAGAACATCATCACTACGGTTGGCAGTGTAGCTAAGCTTTAGCTCTTGGGTATCGGTGATATCCCAAAAGAGCTTGAACATCATCGTCTGCTTCTTATAGGCATCTAGCCCTTGATACTTCGCTTGGTATTGGGGGTTTTTGGTGGTACTCACTCGCCCCGCATCGATCTCTCGCTGGATCTGCCCAACAAAGTCATCCCCATTACCATCCTCATACTGCTCACTCTTCTCCGTCGACGCAGAAAAAAGTAGACGCACACGCTCACTCCCCCCACTGAGTGTCACCGCACCCTTTTGGTAGTTCCAGCTTCCATAGCCTAGTGTCACATCTCCATGCCACTCCTTAGAGGGTTTGCGGGTGTGTACCTTGACATCGGCACTCAACACCCCAAAATCCTCCACACTATAGGGACCTTCATTGATCTCGATAGACTCAATGGTATTGGTCAAAACATGCGATACAGGTGGATCCATACGGTTAGGACACGCCCCACATACCTTTGCCCCATCGATGGTGACATTAATATTGTCCTTCTTTTGCCCTCGTACAATCACATCATTGGCAACCCCCGAACGCCGTACCATCGCGACACTCGGACTCTGCTTGAAGAGGGCTTCGGCTAAATCTGCGGACTTGATATCCTCTCCATGGACATCGTGGATCACCTCACTCTCCACCTGCGTCTCGACCTCTATCACCCCCAACTCTATAGGACTCGCCTGAAGCCATAGCGAACAGACCACGGAGAGTGTCACTCCTTTGGGTATACCATACATTTGAACTCCTCTAAACTCTTTTTAGGTATTGTGCTAGGTTACTGTTAATTATCTGTTAAACTTACTAACATTAGGGTAACAAAACTATACTATCATTACAAAAAGGAGCGAATTGATGCGATTTGTTGTTGTCTGGATCACCCTACTGCTACTACCACTCTCGGTCAAGCCTGCCCCGCTTGCCGATCTCCCTCTCTCTAAGCTGATCGCCACCATCAAGCAGAGTAACACCCCAGATAGACGACTCGCCATCAACCAGCTCAAACTCCGCCTACGCACCCTCAACACCGCCTCACGCACCAAGGTGATGAAGGAGCTACAGACGGCGTGGCACACCCAAGGCTCCACCACCCCACACGCCAAGCACCTTAGAGGTACCCCACACCCTCGACACCTCCACCCACACGATGCCCCTCTACGCCTACGCCATAGAAAGCAAAGGGGGAAGTGATGCGCCTATTCGCTCTGGCTTGTTTACTTCCACTTACCCTCTATGGCTACAGTGATAGTGATATCGATGGGGTAACCGATAGTCTCGACCGCTGTCCCAATACCCCCTTTGAGGTGCTAGTCGATGCGACGGGGTGTGATCTCAACCGTACCAACTGGGGACGAATCACCCTCCAACTCGATGCCGAACGCTTGGTCGCCTCATCGCGTGAGCGACTCCTCACCTACAACCTCACCCTCAACTACACCTACCAGCAGTGGGGTATAGGGGTCTCAACCACACGCTACGACTCCACAAGCAGTGAAGAGGCTCTCTACCTCGTCACCCACTACACCCAAAAAAGAGAGAGCCTCACCACTCAGCTCTTGGTCGGTGTGAAGTACTACACCAATAGCACCCTCTCCCAAGACAACGACTACTACACCACCCTCACCCTCGACTACCACCCGACCCAACACACCAATCTCTTTGGCTCCTATACCTACACCTATAGCCAATCTAACACCACCCACCACCTCAACACCGCGAGTGTAGGTGTAGGCTATCCCCTCCTACCCTCATGGTATAGTAGCCTCTCCT
The DNA here is from genome assembly GCA_027068485.1 of Sulfurovum sp. Classification (GTDB taxonomy): domain Bacteria; phylum Campylobacterota; class Campylobacteria; order Campylobacterales; family Sulfurovaceae; genus Sulfurovum. The sequence continues at coordinate 13,820 of JAMOSB010000001.1, read as the reverse complement.
ACACCACCAGTGAGTCCCAAGAGGATGAGAGTGAGCCCTATCGGGCACTCACCCTAGAGAGCCTCTACCAGCTCTCTAGCCACACCACGCTCTCGACACGCTACAGCTATACGCTAGCAGGCTCAGACTACCACCATCGCTTTTTGGTCGGTGTAGGGGTGAGTTTTGAGTAAGCTACTCCTCCTCGAAGATGATCCCGCCCTTGCCAAGAGCCTCATCAAGTACCTCAGCCGTCACGGCTACACTCTCGACTGGGTAAGAGATGGAGAGGAGGCACTCACTTTTAGTTATGAGCATCGCTACAGCCTCTATCTCTTTGATATCAATGTCCCACGGCTTAGTGGTCTTGACCTACTCAAAGCCCTACGAGATGGGGAGGATCGTACTCCCACCATCATCATCAGTGCCTTGGTCGATGTAGGCTCAATCACCCAAGGCTTCATCGCAGGAGCCGATGACTACCTCAAGAAACCCTTCGACCCCGAAGAGCTTCTCATCCGTATCAAAGCCAAGACCAGTACCCTCAAAGAGCAACTCACCTACCACGACTACACGCTTGACCTCACCACCCAAGAACTCTTCTTGAGAGGGGAGCCTCTCTATCTGAGTGAGGTACAAAAGAGCCTCTTTGTCGCACTGCTACGCCACCACCCCAATCCCGTCCCCAAGGCGACCCTACTCGACCTCCTAGAGAAGCCCACCGACCTCGCCCTACGAGTCAATATCGCCAAGCTCAAAAAACACCTCACACTCACCATCAAGAACATACGAGGAGTTGGCTATCAAATTATCTGAAAAAGAGTCCCTACTCAAGAGCTTTATCCTCTTCTTTTTGAGTATCGAACTGCTACTAGGCTTTATCTTCTACCACTATGAGAAGATTGAGGAGGAGCATCTCAGGGAGAGTATCTTCTTGGAGATGAAGAACTACAGCCTACTCCTAGAGGGTGATACCTACGATATCGATATCATCCCCAAGCCCCCACACACCACCCTCTATGAACTCCACCAAGATACTCAAACACTTCATATCCTCACCCCACTCCCCCAAAACGACCAAGATCTCCTCAAGATATTCTACCCCATTGAAGCCTATCACGATCGACTTGAGACGATTGAGCAGTCTCTACGCAGAGAGTTTCTCCTCCTCTCACTCATCACCATGCTCCTCTCCCTGCTCTTCTCTCTCTATGTCCTCCACCCCCTACGAGAGTCGCTCAAGCTCCTTGAGGTCTTTATCAAAGATATCATCCACGACCTCAACACCCCCCTCACCTCCATCCTCCTCGAACTCAAGATGATGGATGGACAGAGTGAGGAGGTCGAGAGTATCACCCGTAGCACCAAGACCATCTCCATGCTCCACCACAACCTCGACAACTACCTCAAAGAGCTCACCTATGAGCAACGGCAGTTTGATACCCAGCAGGTCATTGAGGAGCAGATCGCCTTTTTTGCTCCGATGTATGACCACCTTGAGTGGCGTGTCACTCTCTACAACACACGCATCATCAGTGACAAAAACGCCTTCGCACGCATCCTCTACAACCTCCTCAGCAATGCGTGCAAATACAACCAAGCCCAAGGGTTTGTCGCAGTCTATGCCGATAGCCACACTATCACCATCACCAACAGCTCCTACGGCATCAAACACCCCTCCCGTATCTTCCAACGCTTCTACAAAGAGCATGAGCGAGGCTTGGGGATCGGACTTCATATCGTCCAGAAGCTCTCTGCCCAACTCAACATCCCCACATCCATCTCCCTAGAGGATACCACCGTGACCATCACACTAGATATCTCCAAAGTAACATTTGAGTAACAAACTTAGTGGATAATGCTTTATATAAAATGATATAAAGGATTAGACAATGAAACAGACACTTATCATCACAACACTTTCACTCATCACCGCGGGACTCCTCATCGGGTGTGGCTCAAGCAGTAGCTCCGATGAGACCATCACCTCCACAGGGTACTTTATCGACTCAGCGGTAGAGGGGGTGAGCTATGAGACCTCTTCAGGACTCAAAGGAGTCACTGATAGTGCAGGACGCTTCCAGTACCACATTGGCGATAGTGTAGCACTCCATATTGGTAACTTGAGTCTAGGGGAGGCACACCCACTCAACGATGGACTCATCACCCCTGCGACACTCTCTAGTGACGATGAAGCATCACGCACCCTTCTCTTGCGTACACTTCAAGCACTCGATGAGGATGGCAACACCTCCAATGGTATCACCATCCCCTCTGCTGTCATCAATAGTCTTACGACACTCACACCTACCGATATCCATACACTCGATGAGGCAGAACTCCTTGCACTCGATAGTACACTCGCACAACATCTCGACCATAAAAATGATGGATATATCGATGTTGATGAGACGGAGGCAATTACACACTTTGATGAGAGTATGCAGACATGGCATACCCAAGAGAGCCATACCAATGGAAGTGCTAATGGAAGCGATAATGGCAACGGACACGATAATGGAAATGGCACTAGTAATAGTAACGGACACGATAATGGCAACGGAGGGACAAACGGAAACGGAAACGGAGATAGAGATAGAGATAGAGATAGAGACCATAATGGTACCACCTCTAGTGAAGGCAATGAGTCCCATGCTAGTTTTGATATCACCATCTACCCCACCTCGACCCTCACACAGCCACTCAAAGATGCCATCGCCTATATGGGCAATGAGGAGCGACTTGCCTATGATATCTACCTCACACTCTATGACTTCCACCTTACCAACAGTTCCACAACGATTAAGCAACTCAACAATATCGCAAGAAAATCAGAGATCCAGCATATTGGGATTGTACAATCAATTGCACAACGCTATGCTCTCACTAGCAGTGACCTATCCAATATCACCACCGCTGTAGCCAACAACACCGTCACCCCTGAGACTATGCCTCGTGGTACCTATGGTATCCAAGCGATCCAAGACCTCTACGATGCCCTCTATGCTAAAGGGACACAGTCCAAAGAGGATGCGTTGATGGTCGGATGTATGGTAGAGGTAACCGATATCAATGACCTCGACAGCTATATCACCCTCGCTCAAGACTCCAATGCCACGGATGTCTTAGAAGCCTTTGAAGTACTACGAAATGGGAGCTACACCCACTACTGGGTGTTTGACAAGGGACTCAAAAACCTTGGGGTTGCTGAAGGGTGCTATGTCGCAGGTGATAGCCTCCTAGGCGAAGACAAAAACGGCATCTACCCCCAAACAGGGCATGGTCACTAACAATTTGATACTACTACCTCCGTAGTAGTATCCTTGTGCTATTTCATTTTTGATTCATACTCCCCCTATCAAACCATTCAAAGGAACTTAGGTAATCCTCCCATTTCCCACTCCATCCACTTGTAGAGAAGATCGCTTCTATTAAAGTCAAGATGACTAACACACACCTAGCGTGTATCCATACCATACAAGGTCTACTCTCCGCAGAGCAGTTTGATAGACTTATCCAACTCGCCTCTAAACGATAGAGCATAGAAGGGGAGGTAGCTTCTTGGCTCTACATACTATTTATCCCTAACTAAGAATTATTAGTATTAAATTTTCTACCCTTTATACCCCAAGCCTCAGAGCAACTAGCATCTACCCCTCTTGGGGAGTAGATGCCAAGATCGCCTCCTCCTTTACCGTCCAGATAAAGACTATCGGGATAAAGACCAGTGTCATAAAGGTCCCTACGACCAACCCCCCTATCGCCACCGCACCCAGAGGTGCCAAACGCTCCAACCCAATCGCCGCTCCCTGAGCAACAGGAAGCATCCCCGCACTTACCGCAAAAGCAGTCATCAGTACAGGACGGGTTCGTATCCGAATAGACTCTAACATCGCCTCTTTTTTACTCATCCCTTTTTGTATCTGCTCTATGGCAAAGTGTATCAGCAAAATGGCGTTATTGACAATGACCCCTGAGAGGAGCATGAAGCCCATCATCGCAGGCATTGAGGTGTGGTAGCCGATACTCAACATCGTCCAAGATGCCCCGATAATTGTCAAGGGGATAGAGAAGAGAATCATCAAGGAGATTTTGATATTGCCAAACATCACAATAAGTGTGAAGAAGATCAACACCACCGCAATGATAATCGCCCCAACCATCCGCTTCGCAGAGGCTTTGAACTGCTTGATATCCCCTACCTGCTCTAGGGTGACCCCATCGGGGAGGGTAATCCCTGCCAACTGCTTCTCGAAGCTTGCCATGATATGTGAGATCGCTGCCTTCTCACGATCGCCATAGACCTCTAGCGTATACTGTAGATTCTCTCGTGTAATGAGGCTTGGCTCAGTGTGGTGCTGAAGTGACGCGATATGACGCAGGGGTATCTTACCTTTTGGGGTGTCGATGAGGAGACTCATCATCGCCTCAAAGCTCTCAATCTGTCGCTTAGGGAGCCAGACGCGTACGGTATAGTCCATCGCATTCTCCTTGGCAAAGCTCGCCACAGGAGCCCCCCGTAGTGCTAGTTTGAGCTGTGTGATGATATCGGATCGACTCAGTGCATAGCGTGATGCCTCCACCTCATCAATAGCTAGATCATAGACCACCTTATCACTATCCCAAGTCGTTGCCGTAGAGACGACCCCTTGGGTCTTGGAGAGTGCCTCTTGGACGATCGCCCCCGCAGACTGAAGCTGTGTGATATCGGAGCTACTGAGCTTCGCATCGACATTGGCACGGATACTCGCTAGAGCCGTCGCCCCATACGGTGTGACATCGAGATACTTCACATTGGGGATGGTAGCGATCTTCTCACGCAGGACTTTAGCAATCTGCCAAATATCCTTCTGCCGTTTGTAGCGATCGACATAGGTCGCCACGATAGCGAGGTGGTCTATCCCAGAGCCTGATCCAATACTCAACACCCCCGCTTCACTCCCGATACTCCCAGAGATACGCAGTAGCTCCCCCTGCTCCTTGATGATAGTATTGACCTGTTGCATAATCGCTTCAGACTTCTCTATGGGGAGATTGGCTTGGGTAGTGATACGGATATTAACCCCTCCTGTATCCATCGGAGGCATCAGCTCCTGCCCCACCACAGGCATAACAAGCTTCACCGAGGTAACAAAGAGTGCCAAGAGTACCACCACAGAGACCACTCCCAAGAGACGAGAACCCGTAATCGCACGCACCAGTGTGGAAAAAAACTCCTGTATCATATCATTGGCACGCCCGATGACTGCATGGAATCCATCTTCGACCTTGAGCAGAAGAGGGTTCTGTATCGCCAAGATATGAAGCGAAAGAAGTGGTACTGCGACGATGGAGATGATATAGGAGGCGATGAGGGCGAGAAGTAGTGTCCCTACCAGCGGGGCAAAGACCGTCTGTGGATACCCCCCGACAAAGAGCATCGGAGAGAGGGCAATCATCGTCGTAATCGTCCCACTAAAGTCTGCAAACATAATCTCACGCGTCCCCTCAAAGACCGCTTTGCGTATCTCCTTTCCCAGCTCACGGTAGTGCCTCTCGATATTCTCCATCACCACCACGGTATCATCGAGCAGTAGCCCCAGAGCCAAGATAATCGCAGTAAGTGTCACGACATTGAAGTCGATCCCCACCAACCACATCAACGCAATCGTCGAGGCGTAGACTAGTGGTATCGTCACCAACACCACCAAGATCTGTCGGAAACTCGCCAAGAACAAAAAGACCACAATCGTAGACATGATAATCGCGTCACGCAGAGCATCAAACATATTCATGGTACTCTGCTCTATCGTCTCCTTTTGGGTATCACTCACCTCGAAGTTGATGGAAGGGTAGCGGGCTTTAAACCCCTCTAGCATCTCCTCGACCTTCCCTATTGTCCCGATCACATCCGCACTCACCGCACGCTGGATAGACAACGCAATCGCAGGTGTCCCATTGCCATAGTAGACCGCACTGTTTTCGTAGTGACCAAAGTAGACTTCCGCCACATCAGCAAGCTTCACATCAGGGGTGAGTGCCAACGCTTTGAGGCTCTCTACTGCGTCTCGTTTACCTTGCGATTTGAGGAGGTAGCGGTTGGATTCATTGGTGACAAACCCCACAGCGTACTCATTGTCACTCTTCTGTAGGGTGGCGATAACCGCTCCTAGGGAGAGGTGATAGGTATCGAGCTTCTGCTTGTCGATGATGATCTGCAACTCCTTCTCATACCCCCCAAAGAGATCGACATTGGCGACCCCTTGGGTCTTGAGCAGGGTGTGGCGTATCTCCCCACTAGCGATATCACGGATATCCTCTAGACTGAGGGGTGTCCCCTCCTTGGGCGACATCGCCACGACTAGCACAGGAGCGGTCGCCTCGGTGATCTTGATAATCTGAGGCTCACGAATATCTTTGGGGAGTTTGGCACGGATCTTGGAGAGGGCATTGGTGACATCATTGACCGCGGTATCGATATCCTTGATATACTCAAACTCCGCACGGATCACTGTCACCTCATCAATCGTTGTCGAGTGGGCACGGCGTATTGCATCGAGTGTATAGAGTTCCTCCTCGATAGGTACGGCGATATTGGAGGCGATACTCTCCGCCGAAGCTCCCGACTCCACCACCACCAACGCCACCTCAGGGTAGTTGGAGTTGGGGAAGAGGTTGCGGTGTATCTTCCCATACCCCATAATACCCGCCATGACAAAAAGTGCCAAAAAGGAGATGATAATATGTGGTTTTCTCAGTATCTTATCTACCCAAGTCGAGTCTGTCTGTGTGTCTGCCATACGCTAATCCTACTATTTTTGATAGTAGTAGCGTAGCGTACTGGTATTAACTCGGTGTGAATTGGTAGATTGAGGCTCTCTTAGGGTTCAGTATCACTGTATCGACAGGAAATAGTTTAGAACTTACCCTTGATTTTTTTAGACTCGACAGTCTGTTTACCTGAGAGATCTTGCCAAGTCATCTCTAGCTTATCCCCCTTCACAAGACCATCAGCTTTAAACTTGAACTTAATCAATGGATCTTTAGAGAGAAATTGACTTGTAGACATATCATAGACCACCCTATCTCCCACTTTTGCAATGATATGGGTAATAAAGTTTGCCTCTTTACCCTTCTTTTTAGCTTGGTCATAGGTGAGCATATCATGCTTGATCATAACCTTTGCTTTGACGATACCATTTTTCGCTTTCGCTTTAATTTTCATATTTCCCATACTATTCCTTTATATTCTCTATTGTGTTGTGCTAGGAAGAAGAAGGGTTATCCTTCACATCCACCTAGTGCTACCTCTAGTGTTATCGTACCTCTATAGAACTTTCCATCTTGTCCCTCAAGTACCGCGGTAATCGTACCCGATTTTTTCATCTTGATCTTCACAGCGAAGTCGATAATCGAATCTGCATCCGTATTGTAGACGGCTACGGTACTCTCAGGGTTGGCATCTTGCAAAATAGCAACAGATTTTGCCGCAATATCAGACTTCACACTTACAGGAATGGCTCCACCATTACTGGCTACTTTAGGGGCTTTTACTTTGATACCACCTACTTCAAACTTCACCTCACCATAGAGTGCTTTGATACTCTCTTCTACGGTATGGGCTCTCCATGTATCAGGCTTTGTCACTCTAAAGTCGATACTACTCAATGCACTTAATGTCGCAGGGAGTGCAACCATCGCAACTGCACCCAACCCTAAAAATTTTCTTCTTTCCATTCTCTTTCCTTTTGATAAATTCTAATACCCCAAGTACCCTATAGCACTTTGGATATTAGTATAGCGTACTCTTACTCTATTGACTCACACTTATCATGTAGTCTATGACCTCTTTGAGGGCTTCATCATCCAGAGAGGTTCCCCCTTTTGGAGGCATCCCACCCATACCATTGATTGCATTCTGCTCAACGCTATTGAGTCCTTTTTTAAGGACAGCCTCCCACGCTTTTTTATTGCCCACTTCAGGAGCCCCCATAGAGTCCGTTGCGTGGCAGATAGCACAGCTCGCCTCATAGGTTTTCTTACCCGCATGCTCACCCGTTGTCTTTGCTTTAGGTGGCAACTCTCTTTTGATTGAGATAGGGGGTTGATAATCACTAATCCCTGCTCCCTTAATCCGTGCTAAGAGTGGTTTACCCTCAAAACAGTTATGCATACAGCGTGTACCGTTACCATAGTTTGTCGTATCAGCAAAGAACTCCCGTACATTATCAGGTCCCTTTGGTCCATCAATCACAGGAACAAATCCATCTCTATTTGGCATCACAACTTTAAGAAACTTCTCTCTATTGAGTTCATACTCATCATCAAGCTCTTCACCCTCAATCTCTAGCTCATTGATCGAGAGGATGTAGGCACTCAGTGCATAGACTTCATCATTGGTCAGGCTCATCGGTGAGGGGTGAGGCATCCCTGTCTTGATATACCACCACAGTGTACTCGCTTGAGGCCAGTAGGTACCAAATACACGGATAGGACCATCATCATCGGGACTATTGCGTTGATTGGTCAAAGAGTCTCTACCTTCATAGGCGTTTCCTTTTTGAAGTGCAGGATACCCTGCCCCCCCTGTCCCAAAATCAAAGTGACACGAGGCACACTTCTCTTCGTATAGCTCATCCCCCTCCTCTACTGTACCAGACCCTTCAGGAAGCCCTGTCCCATCAGGCATGACATCAATATCCCAATGTTTTACCTCATTGGCTGTGGGGGTTCGCCCATGAACAATCGGCTGTGTCGAGATTGTCTCATTGACAAAGTAGAGTGCAGTTTTGCCTTGTCTAATAGGATAAGTCACACCCCCATCAATAACCTTTTTCCCATTCATATAGGTACCTGAAGCACCTGTATCTGCGGATAATAGTGCGGTGGAGGCTACAGTAGCCACGAGTATGGTTGATACTAACTTATGATAAGACTTGAACATTATTCACCTCTCCTTTTGCTGTCACTTCCCATGTAGCAATTCCATTTCTATGATAAACAGACTCCACACCCATCACTTCTCTCTCTTGTTTGACGGTAGGTTGGATATGTCCTGCATCATCTCTTGCACGGCTTGAGAGTAGCAGTGGTTTACCTTCATATTGATACATCAAACTAAATCGGCTCCATGCTTTAGGAAGCACCAACCCTTTCATACTCGCTTCAACCCAGTTTTTACCACCATCAAAGGAGATATCTACCCCCTCAATCGTCCCCATACCACTCCAAGCCAATCCTTCAATCTCAACCACATCACCCCTCTTAAGCGCTGTCCATGGTTTGTCAGGACAGGGTGAAGTGATAATTGAGTTTACCTCATTAGCATAGAAGTGCTGTATCGCTTTTCCACTGGGTTTCAGCGTTGAGTACTTGGCTGTCTCCTCCTTAGCATAGAAAGGCTCTGAGGCAAACTCTAGTCTATTAAGCCACTTCACACAGAGATTACCCTCCCATCCAGGGACTAACAGTCTAATAGGATACCCCTGCTCAGGACGCAATGCTTCACCATTTTGTCCCCAGACAATCATCGCATCATCTAAGACCTTATCCACAGGGATGGTTCGTCCCATATGCGAGTTATCTGCCCCTTCTGCTAGCATCCAGAGTGCCTCTTTTTTGAGTCCAAGATCTTTTAGAATATCTTTGAGATAGACACCTGTCCACTCCGCACAAGACATCATTCCTTTAGCAAACTGAATCGAAGGGAACTGTGGACCTCTCCACTCTGGTCCACCATTGGCAGGACACTCAATAAAGTGAATACGACTTACAGAGGGGTATCGCTTGAGTTCATCCATGGTTAAGACAATAGGCTTCTCTACCAATCCATGAATCATCAGACGGTGTTCATTGTAATCAATCTCCGCGGTACCACCATGACTTCGACTAAAGAAGAGTCCATTGGGTGTGATAATTCCATTGAGTTCATGGATAGGACACATGGCAATGGAAGCGTACCAGTTTCCTGATGTAAGAAGTTGGGTGTTTCTTCGTGTCACATGATGCTCATAGGGTGATGGCTGTCCATAGAGATTATGTGTTACAGGATACCCAAAAGTTGTACCCCACTTCTTCTCTTCGATAATTGCCCTATCATCTTCGGCACTAATCTTAATCGGTGCCATTACGCTCGCTGCTGCCAATGCACTGACAGAGTATACTGCTGTTTTTCTAAAAAAATCTCTTCTACTTGACTGATCTATCTCAGTGTGAGAAGCTTCATTTATCTTAGTCATACAACCTCCTTATTTTAATTGAAAAACTCAGGTGTGAGTTTAATAGAGTTACTATTGTTTTTAATTGTAATAGGAAACAAATTAAAATATCGAATAATTTAACAAAACTTATTTCTTATCATTAGATATTTGTAAAATCTATACATAATCTTCCTTTTTACTACAATCAATCAGTCAAATAAGATATTTCCATCAATAGATTTGATAAGCTCTATTTGGAGACCTATTACTATTTTTATAGTAATATAATCAAATAGAGTAATAGAAGAAAGGTTTATATGTTGACATCATCTCAAGGAGAGGTTTTATCACTTTTTGTTACACCACCCACACAGAGTAGACCCATAGCCCAAGAGTGTATATCTGTAGATGAACAGGGTATCATAGGGGATAAACACTACAATAAAATATCCGAACGCACCATACTACTCACTTCGATTGAGAGCTATAGACTCGCACAACAGTATGAGATAACCATGCCCTACAGTAGCCTAGGAGAGAATATCCTACTTGACTTGAATCCCTATGCACTCCCTCTGGGGACACGCTTCTCTCTAGGGAGTGCTATCTTGGAGATAAGCCAGCACTGTACGCTCTGTAAACATCTAGCGACCATCGATAGACGCATACCAAAACTTCTAAAAAATGATAGGGGGATTTTTGCAAAAGTGATTCAGGAGGGGGAGATAGCAAGAGGAGATAGACTCTATCTCCTCTAAGTAGCGTACCGCAAAGGGTACTACTGTTTCATTTTTTCTAAGATAGACTCAAATCCTCTTTGTGCTTCAAGTAGAACATCAATAGAGGCTTGCTCTTTGATACCCAATGCTGCAATCCATTTGTAGACACTAGGAAATGCCATATGGACAGTCTTTTCACCTGTCTTTTGATACATATAGGCAGAACAAGGTGCAAATGCTCCCGCTTCAGGATGTGTTTTAGCAATCTCATAGATAACAGCGATCTTACAGATTGAGTAGACATCATAGAAGTAGTACCACTCCTGATCATGCTCCTCAAAGTCATAGTTAAGATCACTAAAGCCAGCCATGACAAATCCACTAGGAGCCAAAGAGCCTTCAAAGAGCATCTGCATATCATCTTTAGACTCCTCCCAATCATCCCCTTTCTGTTCATAACTTATCTGAGTCACCAACTTTCCAACAGGTGCTTTCATCGTATAGGGAAGTGTAATAAACGTTCCTTTTGGCATCGCTGTGCGTAGTGCCTCTTCTATTCTCTCTCCTAGTGCTACGATATGTTCATTCTCTTGTGGTATTCCCATCATTTTAGCAGCCGCCGCAGGTACAATAGAGGCGACAGAGATACTTTTTTCACCTTTTTTGGTATAGATAGAGAGACTTAATGGGGTAAAGAGTCCTACGGTTGGATAGTGTTCAGCCAGTGCCAATGCCGTATCTTTTCTAAACACTACCATCAGATTATAGACATCAAAAGAGGTTTGATTAAAATCACGCATAAACGGTGCATTCATATTATTATTGGCTGCGATTACAAATCCTGCCTCTTTAAAGGCATGCTCAATACTACTCGGGGTGATCTTACCATCACGATTATCTGCCGTAAATACACGCACATCATTCCCCTCTACAGTACCTGCTATCAATCCTATACTCACTCCTAGTGTCACCACTAACCATTTCATTAACTGTCTCATTGTTATTCCTTTATGTTAATCATACTTCTATTATAACCTAACTACTTTTAATTTTTATTTATTATTTAAATTTATACTACAAGTATACTAAATCGTAAAAATAGTTGATTAAGTTATTCAATAAGAGTGAAGAAGAGATAAAAGAGGAGGAGAGGTATGGCTTAATCGATTACAAAGAGAGACTCTCTTTGTAATCTACACCTAGTAGGCTTAGAATCTATAACGAATATAGAAACGAATATCTTGAGCTTTCTCAACAACCATAGCACCCATACCAGCAGCTTTAGCTTGAGCCATTGTCATAGGAGTACCTTGATCACCAAAGAATCCATTACTTCCTGTATAGTCATAATCGATCTGTGTATATCTAATCTGTGTACTTAATGCTTCATTGAGTTGATAGGTATAGTATGCTTCAATTGCATCACCGCGTGCTGCAAGCTTAGAGCCTATCATCGTATCTTCAGCATAAGTAAATGATCTCCAGTACTTATCTCCATGGTTGTACTCTAATCCAAAATTACCACCAAGTAAGGGCTGTTGTACACCTACCCAGTAAGAGGTACCTGTCTCACTATCAGTAGATCCAAGCATTGATTGTGTACTATCAGGATCTGTCTTACTCCATGCAAATGACGCAAAGAGCTTAGTCTCCTCAAACATGGTATCCTCAACCAATCCATCAACTAATAAAGAGACAGCCGCACCATCCATATTACCGCGTGTAGTCATTGCACCCGCAGCATTCATACCAGGAAGATCAAATGCTCTAAAGACATTGGTTTTAAGCTGATACTGCCCATCATCATACGGTACAAAGATAAATCCAACAAGCTTAACATCATCTAAAACGGCTGTATCTTCATCATAGCGTGTATCCGCACTAAACATTGGTCTTGCATTGGTAGATCCCTGTCCTGTACAGATTTTGAAAGACATTCCAGAAATACCTGTTACATTACTAAGATTAAAGAGTGAACTCGCCCCATCAAACTCTACATCAATATTGTGACCTAGTGGTGACTGTGCCTTATCATCTTCTCTAAGGCTAGAGAGGAAACCTGTTGTGGACGGTCTTCGTCCTACGGAGAGTGTCCATGGAATATCTGCACCAAAAGCATTCTCTCCAAGATAGAGCCAATACGCTTGTCTCACCTTCAGAGAGTTACCTGTCAACGCTTCATTGGTAATCCAATCAAAAGTATCCATACCCCAACCTCTACTATTACCAAGGTCTGCACCAAAGGCTTTATTGTAGGAGAGTTGTCCCTTAAAGATATTTTGACTATCTGGAGCATATGCCATATTCAACCATAATCTTGTTGTCATCAAAGCATCATTGCTTCTCTCTGAACCATCAGCCATATCATAGTTGATAGTGTCGATACTCGTTCTCAAATCTACATTCCACTTAATATTATCTGCAGCATCATGTGCTTTGACTTTATTGATCTTTACATTTTGTGCAGAGAGTTTCTTTTTAACTTTTGCTAGTTCTGACTCAAGTGAGTCAATTTTTGAAGCCAACTCACTATGAGAGACTGCATTTGCTTGACTTAATGCTAGTGTAGCAATAAGTGATGCAGTTACGATTTTTTTCATGTTTACTCCTTTTAACTGTTTAAAGTATACAATAGGAATCCTCGATACTTTTAATTCAAAACATGTCTGCATAGTCTAAAACACTTACACTAAGTTTGGACTTAAAAAGTACTATTTCAGTCAAAATACCCCTAAAACCAAAATACTATTCAAATCTTATTATATAAGAATAATTTATCTAAAGAATAAGTTTTGATTTAAAAAAGATAGTTAATCAGAAGCCAAGAGCTAAAAATAGTGTAAGAGTAGAAAGATATAAAGAAGTAAAAAGATAAAGAAGGATAAAAGTTAAGGGAGTTAGGATATATGAGGTTGAATAAACTCAAAGTGGCAGCGACCTACAT